>JANPCX010000014.1:0-4830 GCA_031431125.1 Burkholderiales bacterium | reverse complement strand
TTGTTCACGGCCGCGTCGTTGCTCAGATCAATCCCGGCTGCACCTTCATTGGGCGCGTTCACTCGGTTCAGTTGCATGGCTTCCTCCTGTTGTTTGCTTGAGTTACCCCTTGGGGCGCTTTGCTCTCATCAAAACTGCTCTTTCGAAACTTCAATCAACACTCAACTTCGTCACTTCAGATACACCGCCCACAACTTGGCTGCTGCGCCGGCAGAAACGCCCACCGAATTGGCGGCCGAGGGCAAGCTGGTAAAAGTATTCGTTGTCACCGCCAGGGCCAAACCGTTGGCTGCGAGCAGCAGCTGCGTGGGTTGGGCACCGAATAGGTTGGACGGGGTTCCCAACACGTAATCACCTGCAACGGCGGCGCCATCGCCCGGAGCACCCTTGAGAATCTTGTTTTGCGGGTAGCTGAAGTAGCCCCATTGACCGGGCTTGCCTGCCCAGTTGATGCCAAGGTAATCACCTTTTCGGTTGAAGGCATAAACGCCACCGCTTTGGTCCCGGCCACAGAAAGAAGGAAGGTCGCGTGTGGCGCCCCAGGTTCCGGCTCTCCAAGCCGTGAGCTTGCATCCGGAATAGAGCAAGAACTCGCCTTCCGGGTTGTCGGTTCCCACCACGTTGGTTTCGCCCCATTGGGTGTAGCCCCGGATGTCGTAGGTTGCCAGCCAGGCCTGCGAGCTGGGTGAATAGACAGAAAGTTTGGACGGACTGCGGCGGCTGCCCTCCGAATTGCGCCAGGTGTGCGCTGCGAATCCGCCAGCGCCGCGACGCAGCTCATACACCTCTACGCCGCTGAGACTGACAACAGGCAGGTTGTTGTCGTAGGACGTGGCCACGGCGTTGCTCGATGTTGTGGCCAACTGAGAAACCTCAGCGGCGCCCGACGCTTTGCCTGCAACAAAGAGGTTGTTGGCGTCGTCCAGTTCGGCGTGAATGCGATCAACGAACGGGGTCGTGTCCACGGAATTAGACCAAAACCCACTCAGCCCAACCGATCGAAAATCGGCGCTACCCACAGGCCGCACCGCCAATGTGGACGAAGTGGTGCTGCTGCCAGTGAACAGCGGATTGAAACTGGGGAATGCCAGGAGCACATCACCCTGAGCATTGATGCGTGCGAAGTTATCCTGTGAGGTCATGACTGGTGATGCACGCACACGCCTGGGTGATTCCCAGGCCGTGTCAGCGGCCAAACGGCGCGAGGCGTAAAAGTAGCGGCATGTTTTGCCTGCAGGACTCGATTCGTAAACCGCGTCGGCTTCACAAGGGCGCTGCGTCAGCCAAGATACAACCGCATGGCCCGTGATGGATACGGCAATACGCGGACGAAAATTGCCTGGCAACAAAGGTGCATCCGCATCCAGCACCTGGGGCACAGACCAAGAAGGGTTCTGCCCAGCGATGCCTGGACGCCCTTCAACGACATAGACAGCCATGCGGCCGTTAGCGTCGGGTTGACGGAAGGCAATGAAAGCACGGCCATCGTCTGCCATACCCGCATCAAACGCTGCTTGATCCGAAAAAAGGCCAACAGCGCCATTGCTGCCGTTGAGCAGTTGCGGCGTCTGCCAGTTGCGGCCGAGCGAGTTTGCGGTCGTGCCTGCGCCGGTTGAAGGGGTCGCTGGCCCCGACTGCACCATGCACGATGGCACGCTGGTGTTCTTGGGTTTGATCAGTAGACCGTTGGCACTGGCAGGTTCGCTCGCGACTTGGTATTGAACCGTCATGTCCCCACCCGAGGGGCTTCCAACCGTCCAGTGAATAGAAAAGCCAGCGCTGTTGTTGGCCGCCTTCTTTTCAAACTGCGTGACTGCCAAGGCAGGATTCAAGCTGCCCCGCAGTGTTTGTCCACCGGCTGTGTAGGTGGCAGCGCCATCTGGGTCGTAGACAAAGGAACAAGCAGTACCGCTGTCGGTCGTTTTACCCTGGTACTGACCCACCATGCAGGGCACGGTTTCGTTGATCGTGAGGTTGTTGGGGCAGTTAGCAAGGTGAGACTGCAGGCTGGTCGCGCCGGCGGCCGGGGAGCTTGGCGTCACTCCACCACTACTGCCAACCCCAGGCGCACTTGCGCCACCACCACCACAGGCGGCAATCACGACTGCGATCAACGCGGCAACAAAACCGATGAGCGAAAGTCTCGCCGTATTCATAAAAACCATGTGTATTCTCAAAAACTCTTTCCGTTCAGGAGCGAGCAAAAAAACCGCTCCATCCGCGACAAACTTTCAGCCGCCGAGCAAACCCTTCTTCAGCGTTGAAACACAGGCCGATTGCGCCCGAGCCAACTCTTCCTTCAAACGCTGAGCGCCAGCACCCACCATCTCGCCATAGGTCGGTGCGGCATCGGCTGAAACCGGGGAGCTTTCGTCGCAGCGGGCTCGCGCAACAACAGTTTGGGTGCTGGTATCAACCAGCTCAGCCGAGACTTCCACCCTCGCACGGTAACGATTGAAGTTGGTGGTGTAGTACCAAGTGCGCCAGTCTTGCGTGCGCACCCGCATCACCAAACCGGTACCTGACGCTTTCGCGGACAGCGATGCCGGCGAGTTGTCGTCGGAGACGATGGGCAAAGATCCCGTCGCCAGCTTCGGTCCACCCGAGGTGCCAAGTGCCTGCGCCAGATCACGTGCAATAACCATGGCAGGGTCAGCGATGGCGTTGTCGTTGACGATGCGGTTGCCTTCATTGCGCATGAACACGTCACCCAACAAACTGAATGCCGCTTTTCCCGGCGTAAAGGCGGTGAAGTCGGGCCGGGTGGCTGGGACGGAAACCACCAAGGACTTGTCTTTGAATTTGGTCAGGTCTTGCGTGCTCAAGCCTCGCGGTGAAGGCGTGCCGCAGGCACTCAGGGCTAACAGAAGCAAGCCAACCAAAGAACAATGGACAACCATAGTGCGACGCTGGTCATGCAGGATCTCGCGCGACGAACCCGCTGGCGCGGAAAAACGTCGAAGGAGTTTGTGGTTTTTCATTGGTTTATGGAATAGGGAATCTGGGAAAGGTCAATTGACGACCCGTCTTCGACGTTGCAACTTGATAAAGAAAACCCATCCAGGCAACGACCTTCAAACATCACAGCACCCTCGGTACCCCAGGTTTGTAGTCTCTGTGGGCCTCACCGAGAAGAATCAAATCAAAAGTCATGTACAGCTTGGAAGCCCATTGCGACACCAGCGCCTGGTCTTTGGCATATGGCGTTTCGTTCTCCATGGCTTTAGCGGCCATGTACAAATCGTTAACAATCTCCCTGGGAAGTTGCTGCGATCCTCGCAGCAACTCGGCCAGTTCAGCGGCGGAGCGTTCTAAGCGGTCAAACCCCGAGACGTTGAGTTCCTTGGTCGTTTGCAGTGGCATGCGAACATCAAAAATCGCTTTCCTCAGTTCTGCACTGACCCGCTCCAATTCCGTCACGGCTTCTCCTTTGGTTGCTCAAGAACAGTGGCACTACCAATCGCTGCACCGCGACCAACAATGGGCAGAATTGACACTTGGCTCAAAGGTGCGAAGGGCGTGTAAATTGCGTTGGCTGGAACGGATTGATAGATCGATACTTCCTGCGCCCAGATTGAACGGTGATATGCCATGGACTCGCCATAGGCATTGGAGCGGGGGAGGTATCTCCAAACCTCGACTTGGTTTGCACTGGGAACTTTGCCAAGATTGATGGCGACCACTCCATTTCCACTGCTATAGCCGGAGGCCGCCACGTCGTACTCCCTGGATGTTGAAATCCAAGGGCTATTGGCTGCTGCACCGCCCCGTCCAGGGCCAGCATTCAGTACATGTTGCTCTGCCGTCCAAACGCCGTTGGGAGCCTTGGCTGCAAGTCCTGCACCTTGCTCAACGGCCTGGGCATCCGCTGAAGCAAGTGCCCGGTACGTCGAGTTGTTGAGGACTTGACCTTCTGCCAGGCGTAAACCCTGACCGAGTGACGCGATCCCGCCAATCAATGGGATCGCTTGGTCTACCCCACGCGCAACCGTTTCAGAGCCGGTTGCGGCATAAAGGCCCTTGTAGGTCAAGGTCTTCCCGTCGCCATCACCAAAGATTCGGTTCAAACCGGTGCCAATGTTGTCGCCACCGTGGGCCGCAAGCGGAATTGCGACGACGGTTCCCAGTCCAGTAGAGGTCAATCCTGCGGCGCCAACCACCTCGAGACCGCCACCCACCACTTGGACCGAACCTTGAGCTGTGTCGGAGTTGCGGAAGTAGTATTTGGTATTCCCCCACGCCATGCTCAACTTGTCTGAAAACGGTTGATCGCTACTTGCAATCGAAGTCATCGCAGAAAGATAACCAGGATCTGGCCCGATCGTGCCCGTCGTCGGCACAGTTGTCCGCAAAGACTCCACCAAACTGACAGGCCGACCTAACAACGCCAACGCCTCTGCCTTGAGCTGGCTGTCGGTCAAGCCATGTGGATTGCCAGGTGTGCAAACGCCAGCTGCACCGTCATTGGCCGTCGAGTAACGCGCCGCCTCTTGGGCCTTCTGTGCAGCCGCCTCACGCGCCCGCTCTTCCAAATCGGCCTTGGCCTGCAGCCCTTTGTCGTTGTTGCCGATGATGCGCCCACCGGTGCGCGCCAGGCTGGCCAGCTCTGCCTCGGACTTGCCGCTGATGTCGTTCAATACCAGCGTCTTGCCTATGCCCAGGATCGGACTGCCCCACTGGTTGAGCTTAAGCCCGTTGTCCAGTGCAATTTGCGCCAGCCCCGCTTTCCAGTTCTCTCCGTATTGCGTTCTGGCAATTCCTTCCAGCGTCTGGCCTTTGTTCACGGTCAGCAAGGTCTGGCTGCTGCCTGGCCCCACGCCACCGTTGCGG
>JANPCX010000013.1:0-53983 GCA_031431125.1 Burkholderiales bacterium | reverse complement strand
TTTTTAAAACACCGTCAACTTACACCACAGATTTTTTTACCACCCTCGCCTTGCTCACTACCCTCAACTTCCGTCAAACGCAGCTCTCAGCGAAGACAGCGACTGTAGCACGTTTTGACACCCCAATTCAAGTGCGCAGGGGCAAGATGGCCACGTTGTCGGCGCCCGCGGCGCCAAATGCCTGCTCGCGCAGCAGCGCCAACTGGTCTCGGACTCTGGCAGCCTGCTCAAACTCCAATCCACGTGCATGCTCCAGCATTTGTTTTTCGAGTTGTTTGATGCGCTTGCCCAGGTCTCTCTCGGACAGCAGCTCGGCATCGATTGATGTTTTGGATTGCTTGCTGTCAACGAGGTCGGACTTGGGCGCGTACACGCCATCGATCAACTCGCGCACTCGTTTGTTCAGGCCCTTGGGGGTGATGCCCTTTTCTAAATTGTGAGCAATTTGTTTGGTGCGGCGTCGTTCGGTCTCACCCATGGCTCGCTTCATGGAGTCGGTGATTCGGTCGGCATACAAAATGGCCCGCCCCTCCAGGTGACGTGCGGCTCGGCCTATGGTTTGAATCAGGGATCGCTCTGACCTCAAAAACCCTTCTTTGTCGGCGTCGAGGATGGCCACCAGGGAGACTTCGGGCAAGTCCAGCCCCTCACGCAGCAGGTTGATGCCGACCAATACGTCGAACACCCCCAACCTCAAATCGCGCAGGATTTCAACGCGTTCAACGGTGTCGATGTCGCTGTGCAAATAACGCACTTTCACACCGTTGTCGCTGAGGTAGTCGGTCAGTTGCTCGGCCATGCGTTTGGTCAGCGTGGTGACGAGCACACGCTCGTGTTTGTCGCTGCGGATGCGAATTTCCTGCAGTACGTCGTCCACTTGATGCGTTGCTGGACGAACCTCCACTTCGGGGTCAACCAAACCCGTCGGGCGGACGAGTTGTTCGACCACTTGCCCGCCTTCTTGCGTCTTGCGTTTTTCGTAGTCGGCAGGCGTAGCGGATACAAAAATAACCTGCCGCATCTTGCCTTCGAACTCTTCAAATTTGAGCGGCCGGTTGTCCAAGGCGCTGGGCAAGCGGAAACCGTATTCCACCAAGGTGGTCTTGCGGGATCTGTCACCGCTGTACATGGCGCCAAACTGGCCGATGAGTACGTGGGACTCATCGGCGAACATCAATGCGTCACTGGCTAAATAGTCCACCAAGGTCGACGGCGGTTGGCCGGGCTCGGCGCCAGACAGGTGGCGCGTGTAGTTTTCGATGCCTTTGCAATGGCCAATTTCTTGCATCATTTCCAGATCGAAGCGGGTGCGCTGCTCGATGCGCTGGGCTTCAACAAGTTTGCCTGCTGAAACCAACTCGCTTGAACGTTCACGCAACTCGGCTTTGATGGTGTCGATGGCGGCCAATACACGGTCGCGCGGCGTCACGTAGTGGCTGGATGGATAGACGGTAAATCGAGGAATTTTTTGACGGATGCGGCCGGTGAGCGGATCGAAGAGCTGCAGGCTCTCCACCTCGTCATCAAAGAGTTCGATGCGTATGGCCAGCTCCGAATGTTCGGCGGGGAATACATCGACGGTGTCGCCACGCACTCTGAACGTACCGCGGCTGAAGTCCATCTCGTTGCGCTGGTACTGCATGCGGATGAGTTGGGCGATGACGTCGCGCTGGCCGAGTTTGTCGCCCACCCGCAGTGTCATGACCATGCGGTGGTAGTCGGCCGGGTTGCCAATGCCGTAAATGGCAGACACCGACGCCACGATGATCACGTCGCGGCGCTCGAGCAAACTTTTGGTTGCCGAGAGGCGCATTTGCTCAATGTGCTCGTTGATGGCGCTGTCTTTCTCAATGAACAGGTCGCGCTGCGGAACATAGGCTTCGGGCTGGTAGTAGTCGTAGTAGCTGACGAAATACTCCACCGCGTTTTTGGGGAAAAACTCGCGGAACTCGCTGTAGAGCTGGGCGGCCAAGGTTTTGTTGTGGGCAAAAACAATGGCGGGGCGGCCCATTTGGGCGATCACATTGGCCATGGTGAAGGTTTTGCCCGAGCCCGTCACGCCCAACAAGGTTTGAAAGCTCAAGCCATCACGCAGGCCCTCCACCAACTGGGCAATGGCTTCGGGCTGGTCGCCAGCGGGGGCGTAGGGCTGAAAGAGCTCAAATGGCGAGTTGGGGTAGGTAACAAAGCGGCCCTCTGCGAGATCGGTTGATGTCCCGTTCGCGCTCATTTGCACATCGTTATGCACTATCGGCATGGCTTGTGTCGGCTTGGTTGGAGGAGAAGAAGTAGGCATCGCAGATAAAATTCGGGTTTTCCGCAGGGCTGCGGCTGAGGGTCAACCGTGCAGGTTAGCCCAAAACGACAGGCCTTGCGTCAACCCTGGGGCCTTGGCAGACGCTGGGCTCGCTGAATAAGGACTTCTCCATGTCTTCGCTCTTCGCCGCCGTCGAAATGGCCCCCCGCGACCCGATCTTGGGCCTCAACGAGCAATTCAACGCCGACCCCAACCCTGCCAAAGTCAACCTCGGCGTCGGCGTTTATTGCGATGAAAGCGGCAAGCTTCCCTTGCTCAAATGTGTGGCCGAAGCAGAAAAACAAATTCAAGAAGCCAGCAAGCCGCGCGGTTATTTGCCCATCGACGGCATTGCCGCCTACGACAAGGCGGTGCAAGGTTTGGTGTTTGGTGCTGACAGCGCCGCCGTGCTCGAGGGCCGTGTGGCCACCGTGCAAGGTTTGGGCGGCACCGGTGGCCTGAAGATTGGCGCCGACTTTTTGAAGCGCCTGAACCCCGATGCCCAAGTCTTGATCAGCGACCCAAGCTGGGAGAACCACCGCGCCTTGTTCACCAACGCGGGCTTCACCGTCAACACCTACCCTTACTACGACGCCGACAAACGCGGCGTGAACGTGGAGGGCATGTTGGCCGCACTGCAAGCTGCACCCAAGGGCACCATCGTGGTGTTGCATGCTTGCTGCCACAACCCAACCGGATACGACCTCACACCCGCTGAGTGGGCCAAAGTGGTGGATGTCGTCAAAGCCCAAGGCTTGGTGGCTTTCCTCGACATGGCCTACCAAGGATTTGGTGCCGGCATTGCCGAAGACGGCGCGGTGGTTGCGCAGTTTTTGGCCAGCGGTGTGGACTTTTTTGTATCCACGTCTTTCTCCAAAAGCTTTTCTCTGTACGGCGAGCGCGTCGGTGCTTTGAGCGTGGTGTGCGACAGCAAAGAAGAAATGACCCGGGTGCTGAGCCAGCTCAAGATCGTCATCCGAACCAACTACTCCAACCCACCGACCCACGGCGCGCAAGTGGTGGCTACCGTGCTGACCACACCGGCACTGCGGGCCATGTGGGAAGACGAATTGGGTGGCATGCGCATGCGCATCAAAAAAATGCGCACCAGCTTGCAGGCCAAACTCCAAGCAGCCGGTGTCAAGCAAGACGTGAGCTTCATCACCCGGCAAAACGGCATGTTCAGCTATTCGGGCTTGAACAAAGACCAAATGCAGCGCCTGCGCCAAGAGTTTGGCATTTACGGTGTGGACTCTGGGCGCATTTGTGTCGCCGCCTTGAATGAAGGCAACATTGACGCCGTGGTTTCGGCCATTGCCAAAGTCAGCTGATCCCGCCCCTGCCCCAACCCATGCCCGGCTAAGCCGGGCATTTTTTTGCCCGGTTCGGCGGTCATTTGAACAAAAGGACGCCATCTGGCGCTGAAACTGTCGCTTTTCCGGATTTCAAAGCGGTGTTTAGCCATGCATGATCAGAGCAGCGGCACTAGAATGCTGCAGCGCACCATTTATTTGATGCGCGCGGCGGCGGCCTTGAAAAGTCCGCCTGTTTGAATTTGCAAACCGACAGGAATCACCATGCTTTACCAGTGGTACGAATCGCAGCGCGCTTTGTTGAGCCCGTTTGCTGAGTTTGCAGGCGCCTCCGCCAAGCTCTACAGCAACCAGTTGTCCCCGTTTGCCGCCATTCCTGGCTCGCAGCGGCTGTCGGCGGGTTTCGACTTGCTCAATCGTTTGGCCAAGGAGTACGAAAAGCCAGAGTTTGATGTCCGCTCGGTCAACGTCAACGGCGTGGAAATCGCGGTGCAAGAACAAGTCGCGCTGATCAAACCGTTTTGTCGCTTGCTGCGGTTCAAACGTTTCACCGACAAGCCTGAAGCGCTGGCCCATATGAAAGGACAACCCACCGTGTTGGTGGTGGCCCCACTGTCCGGCCACCATTCCACGCTGTTGCGCGACACGGTGCGTGCCCTGCTCAAAGACCACAAAGTCTTCATCACCGACTGGACGGACGCACGCATGGTGCCCGCGGAAGTCGGCCCCTTCCACCTGGACGACTACGTGCATTACGTGCAAGAGTTCATCCGCCACATTGGGCCGCACGTGAACGTGATCTCGGTGTGCCAACCCACTGTTCCGGTGCTGGCTGCGGTGTCCTTGATGGCCAGCAAAGGTGAGGTGACGCCACGCACCATGACCATGATGGGCGGCCCGATTGACGCACGCAAGAGCCCCACGGCCGTCAACAACTTGGCCATGAACAAGAGTTACTCCTGGTTCGAAAACAATGTGATTTACCGCGTGCCGGTGAACTACCCGGGCACCGGCCGTCCGGTCTACCCAGGTTTCATGCAGCACACCGGTTTTGTGGCGATGAACCCCGACCGCCACATGAGCTCGCATTACGACTACTTTCTCGACCTGGTGCGTGGTGACGACGACAGCGTTGATTCCCACCGCGTGTTCTATGACGAGTACAACGCCGTGCTGGACCTGCCAGCCGAGTACTACCTGGACACCATCCGCGTCGTCTTTCAAGACTTCGCTTTGGTCAACGGCACTTGGGACATTGATGGCATCACTGTGACGCCGCAGGACATCACCAGCACGGCCTTGCTCACGGTAGAAGGCGAGTTGGACGACATTTCTGGTGCCGGTCAAACCAAAGCAGCCCACGAGTTGTGCACGGGCATTCCAGAGGCACGTCGCTTCCACTACGACGCCGAAGGCGCAGGCCATTACGGTATTTTCTCGGGACGCCGCTGGCGCGAAAAAGTCTATCCACATGTGCGCGATTTCATCGCCGCGCACCAAGCCGATGCCGCCGTGCCACGCAGCAGCAAGCCGAGCAAAGCTGCTCCGGCAAGCGCCAAGGCATTGGCCCTGGTGAAAACGGCTGCGCCGGTCAAACCCAGCAAAAAAGCGGCCACGCCAAAAACAGTGGCCAAGAAAATGGCTGCAAAACCGACGGCCAAATCGACTCCTAAAAAGCCTTTGAAAGTCAGCAACGGGCGCTCACGCTAACCGCAAGCGGTGTGCCCCCTCCTGCGAGGTGGCACACTGCGTTCCGTGAATTTAATCCCGACACCTTCAGAGCCCCCGCAGTACAACATCGCGGTTGCCCAACTGGCGGCAGCCCTGCACGCCGTCCTGCCGCAAACCCAGTGCACGCGCTGCGGTTATCCCGATTGCGCCAGCTACGCCCAAGCCATCGCCCAAGGCGACGCGGACATCAACCAATGCCCTCCCGGCGGTGCGCAAGGCATCGCACGTTTGGCCGCCCTCACCCAGCGTCAAGTAATTCCCTTGCATCCGGACCATGGTGCAGAAGGGCCACGCCAGATGGCGGTCATCGACGAAAACTGGTGCATAGGCTGCACGCTGTGCATCAAAGCCTGCCCGGTGGACGCCATCGTCGGCGGCCCCAAGGTCATGCACACCGTCGTTGAAACCCACTGCACAGGCTGCGAACTCTGTGTGCCGGTGTGCCCCGTCGATTGCATTGCGCTCGAAAACACCACGGGCCAGCAAACCGGCTGGGCGGCCTGGTCTGCGGAACAAGCGCAGTCCTCGCTGGTGCGCTATGACTTCCACCAGCAACGTGTGCAGCGCGACAAAACCGAACACGATGAGCGGCTGGCCGCCAAAGCTAAAGCCAAACTTGGCGACCTGGCCGCCCACTCCACCCTCACCGACCCCTTGCAGTTGGACAAAAAACGAGTGGCCATCGAAGCCGCCATGGCACGCGCCCGCGCGGCTCGTGAAGGCAAATCTTGAACCCGCCATGTGCCATGAAAACCGCTGACATCGAGCCCTTCTTCGCCACACTGCAAGCCGCCAACCCACAGCCGCAAACCGAACTCGAATTCAGCAATGTGTTTGAGCTGCTGGCCGCCGTGCTGTTGTCCGCCCAAGCCACCGATGTGAGCGTGAACAAAGCCACCAAACGGCTGTTTGCGCTGGCGAACACACCGCAAAAAATGTGGGCTCTCGGTTTAGAGCAAATCACCGCCCACATCAAAACCATAGGCCTGTACCGCAACAAAGCGAAGAACCTGCTCGAGACCAGCCGCATCTTGGTCGAACAGTACGGCGGCGAAGTGCCGCGCAGCCGCGAGGCCTTGGTCACCTTGCCCGGTGTGGGCCGGAAAACGGCCAATGTGGTGCTGAACGTGGCTTTTGGCGAGCCAACGATGGCGGTGGACACCCATATTTTTCGCGTCAGCAACCGCACCGGTTTGGCGCCGGGGAAAGATCCGCTGGCGGTTGAGCTGGCGCTGCTCAAGCGTGTGCCAGCAAAGTATTTGGTGGATGCCCACCACTGGCTGATCCTGCATGGGCGGTATGTGTGCCAGGCGCGCAAGCCGCTGTGTGGGCAGTGTGGGGTGGTGGCATATTGCGACTCGAAACCCAAAAAACTCAACTATTGAATAACTGAAGGACGCAGACTTTGTTTTTGATTCAACCCCGCACCATCAACGACATGGTGTCAGATGCCACTTACCAACGCGGCTTGGCCGCGTACCGCAACCAGCAGGTACAGGAGTGCCGTGCATCTCCAACCGGTTCTCACGCATGGCAAATTCAGGGCCAGGTTCTGGGCAGTGACCGCTATCAAATTTATGACCAGGACATCACTGTGGAGGTGGACGCACAAGGCCAAATCACCTTCTTCAGCGGCGACTGCAGCTGCCCTGTGGGCCACAACTGCAAACACACGGTGGCCTTGGCGCTGAAAGCTGCGTATCGAACACTGCAACCCGGATTTCGTCCTGATACGTTCAACATGCCGGCGACCCAAACTGCCGCCGCACCACCGCCCTCGCCCGCAGAGCGTGAGCTACAACTGGCACACAATAAAGTCAGCCAGTGGTTGGATTTGTTCGGTGACCAAGCCGCAGAGAACACCGCACAAGAGCCGCGTCCCAGAGGGCGCTCCGGCGCGGCCGATCAGATGGTCTACATGCTCGCCCGCGTCACGCGGGGCCACATGCAGCAATTGCAATTGGAATTTGGCCGCTCGCGTTTGCTGCAAAACGGGCGCTGGTCCAAAGTTAAACAAGGCAGCTACTTCGACCCCCATGGCGTGTCCGTACAAGATCTGGACATCGTGCGGCTGATTCAAAGCATGGCGCAGGGTGCAACCTACTACGCCAGCTACAACAACCATGGAGCCATCGTGTCCGGCGCCAGCGGCGCACTGGCACTGCAACTGGCCACCGCCACCGGCCGCTTGTTCAGCGTCAGCGAACCCAAGGTGCTGGGGCAACCCTTGGCATGGGGGCCTGCGCGCGCCATCACCTGGCACTGGAATGAAGTCACCTCCCCCAATTCGCCTGAGCCGATGTGGCAGCTTCGTTCACAGTTGGCCGACGCGGGGAGCAAGGCGCAGTGGTTCGCCAACACACCGCCTTTGTATTTAGATCAAGACAGCGCCACCTGCGGCCCGGTAGAGGTCCCAGGCATGTCAGCCGAACACCTGGCCCTGCTGCTCAAAGCACCCCCCATTCCGCAGTCGGACTTTGCCCGCCACGAGACCACCTTGTTGCGCCAACTTGCCGGCCTGCCCTTGCCTCCCGTACTCAAGCCACCCACCGTGGTCCAGGGCGTCAAACCCGTGGCCCACCTGCACATTGCACCCGTGGCGGCGCATGACGTTGCCCACCTCGGGCTGCTGCGGGCCGAGCTGAGGTTTGACTACGCGGGCCACACCATCGCCGCCAACCTGGCGCAAACACCCGTGCTGCTGGACGATGCCACCCAGCCAAACCCGCAAGACAAAAAGAACAGCCCCGCCCGTGTGCTGCTGCACCGCGACGTTGACGCTGAGCATCATGTCCAACAAGCCCTTGCCGCTTTGGACTTGAGTTGCAACCGCCATGGCCATTTCCATCTTCTGCACCCCGGCCACTTCCAGCAGCGCTGGCTGTTGTGGGCTGATGCGGGGTTTGCCCCCCTCGCTGAGACCGGCGCGGTGCTGCACCTCGACCCCGCGCTGGAACAGTGGATTACCCACGCCGACACCTTCGATGTCGAGCTGGCCCCAGGCGGCGCGGACGACGACCTCGCCGGTGGTGACGACAGCCAATCGCCGTGGTTCGACCTGTCCCTGGGCTTCGAGCTAAACGGCCAGCGCCACAACATCTTGCCCTTGCTGCCCACCCTCATCCAGCAGCTCGGGCTGTCTGATGGCGCGGCCCAAGCCGATGGCTTTGAGCTGCCCGAATGGGTTTACCTTGCCCAAGCAGACGGCACCTACCTGCGTTTGCCCACCGCACCGCTGCGGCCCTGGCTGCAAGCCCTGCTCGACTTGGTGGGCGAACGCACGGAACGTGAGCTGAAGGCCGACTCGCTGCGCCTGTCACGCTTAGAGGCCCTGCGCATGGGTGCCGCCTTGGGCGAAGGCGTGACATGGCAAGGTGCCAGCAGCTTGCGCGAAATGGTGCGCCAGCTCGGTGGCCACAGCAGCTTGCCCGAGGTGACCTTGCCCACTGGCCTGCAGGCCGAGCTGCGGCCTTATCAACTGCACGGCCTGCACTGGTTGCAGTTTTTGCGCACCCACGGCCTGGCGGGCATCTTGGCCGACGACATGGGTCTCGGGAAAACCTTGCAAACCTTGGCGCATTTGTTGATTGAAAAAGACGCAGGTCGCTTGGACCGCCCTGCCCTCATCGTGGCGCCCGTCAGCGTCATCAGCAACTGGCAGCGCGAAGCCGCCCGTTTCACCCCCGAACTGCGCACCCTGGTGCTGCACGGCAAAGACCGCCACGAGGCCGCAAGCGACATGGCCACCCACGACGTGGTGATTGCGCCCTACTCCCTGCTGCAACGTGACCGCGAGCGCTGGCTGGCCCAGCCCTGGCATTTGCTGGTGCTCGATGAAGCGCAGAACATCAAAAACGCCGCCACCCAAGCGTCGCAGGTGGTAAGTGAACTCAACGCCCGACACCGCCTATGCCTCTCCGGCACGCCCATTGAAAACCACCTCGGCGAGTTATGGAGCCTGTTCCACTTTTTGATGCCCGGCTTTCTCAGCAGCCAAGCACGTTTCAAACAACTCTTTCGCACCCCCATCGAAAAACACGGCGACAGCGAGCGCCTGGTTCAACTGCGCAGGCGCGTCACGCCCTTCATGCTGCGCCGAACCAAGGGCGAAGTGGCCACCGATTTGCCCGAGAAACAAGAAATCGTCTCCACCGTGGAACTCGGCGACAAACAAGCCAACCTCTACGAAACCATCCGCCTCACCACCGAAAAAACCGTGCGCGAAGCGCTCGGCAGCAAGGGCTTGGCCAAGTCTCAAATTCAAATCCTCGACGCCCTGCTCAAGCAGCGCCAAGTCTGCTGCGACCCGCGCTTGGTGCCACTGGCCGCCGCCAAAAAAATCAAACAATCGGCCAAGCTGGAGCAGTTGATGGAGCTGCTGCCCGAGCTGATTTCCCAAGGCCGCCGCGTGCTGCTGTTCTCCCAGTTCACTTCCATGCTGGCGCTGATTGAAGAAGCCCTGGCAAAAGAAAAAATCGCTTGGGTCAAACTCACCGGCCAATCACAAAAGCGCGACCAACTCATTCAGCGTTTTACCTCCGGTGAAGTGCCCCTCTTCCTCATCAGCCTCAAAGCGGGCGGTGTGGGCCTGAACCTCACCCAAGCCGACACCGTCATCCACTACGACCCCTGGTGGAACCCCGCCGTCGAAAACCAAGCCACCGACCGCGCCCACCGCATTGGCCAAACCGAACACGTCTTCGTCTACAAACTCGTCGCCCAAGGCACCATCGAAGAGCGCATGCTCGCCCTGCAAAAACGCAAAGCCGCCCTGGCCGACAGCATGTACCGCGACGCGGCTGCGAGAAAGCAGCCGCTGTTCACGGAAGGGGATTTGGCGGAGTTGTTGAAGCCGTTGGGGGGGTAACGAGACGGACAACGGAAAGCCATCAGCGCAAGCCCAGCTTGTTCGTATCTCTCGAAAACTCGGCACACGCAAACCAGCCTTTGTTTTTGTTATCAGCCGACTTGCTGCTGTCGACCGCACTATGGACACGGTTGCATTGCCCGTTGGAGAATTTCCCCAAGTCGCCCGCTTTGGCAACAATGTAAGAAGACCCCACACGGCTGACCACGTCGATCTTGAATGTCAACAGTTCACCAGCCAGGTCCTTGGAAGATTGCTGACAAAACTTCAACGGCTCAGCATTTTTCTGCTCGACGTTCAGCTGCGCGGCTTTCCACTCCTCCGCGTGCAGGTGCTTCAACACTTTGCAAGCCAAAGGAGCTTCCAGCGTGATCGAAGCGTGCGGTAGGTTGCCCATGGCGGTCATCCTCATCACGGCAGGGGGAGAGAAGACAGCCAGCCCCAAGGTAAGAACAGCCGTCAGAACCAAGACGGACCGCACCTGACGCTCTCGCTGAAAAGCAATCGCAATCATGGCGATTTGATAGATCCAACGATAAGCAGCCAGCACAACACCCAACCCGACAAGAAGCCCCAAGTAACTTAAGTCATCATGCACCGAATACAGGCTGGAAATGACCTCGCTCATCGCCAACAGCACCAGCATATTCAGGCTGTAACCGCACCCGCACAAAATGCAGATAGCAAAAACATCGACCTGCTTCATGCGGAACCTCTTGGCTTGCTTGATGTAAACACATCCGTGTAGCAATGCCGCCAAAATTGTGACGGAAGATAGGATCGCGATCGTGGCCCAGATCGGAACGACAGGGTGAAAATAGGCTAGAAGAGAAATCGACCCGAGAAAAAACCCTGTCGTCAGGACTCCCCAAAGCGCTTGGAGATTCACCTGGTGAGCGTGAGTCTTCTTCAGTGCCGATGAATCCAGTTTTTTGATCCAGCCGTTTTGATCAGTGAACGATCCATACGCGGTAGTGTGAACTGCGAGATCCAGCGAAGGAATAGCAGCAAACACAGCCACAAAAAAACTGCAGAAGAACCCCAATTGGACAAGCTGAGCGATCCACTCGTCACCCCTGAATTCGGGTAGAGCGTTTCGGCCGACGCAGTACACGAATAGCACCACGAACCCAATTGCGCCACCAATCACTGCATATGACCCAATTTGCTGCGCCAAGGTGACGGTCGCTTTTAGAAGTTCTTCAAAGCGCCGCTGGTTGATGGCCGCCTCAGTAGTGCCTGTCGGTGGTGAAGAAGCCCCTTCTTCAATCGACAAAGGTGTTGGCGTCTGTTGAGCAGATGCTGCTCGATTGGCAACTTTTCTCTTGGGCTTTTGGGTGTTCATATTTCGTTGTGATTCTTCGGTTTTATCGGTCAAATGAGCATTGAATTCTCAGCGCACCTGCTTCATGTAGCCAACGGCAATCGGCCAATCCGTCGCCGTCGGGGGTGACTGACGATGTTGCCGCATCCAACGCAAAGCGCTGATCCACCCCGCATGCCCCACGATCAAAAAAACTTGAGTGACATCAAGCTGTTTGACGAACTCATCGAATCGCCCCAGTAACTGGTTCACAGACTCACCACCGCCCGGCTGCACATCCGCAAAGTTGTCGCACCAAGCATCAATGTCGGCCTTGGCAATCTCCGCCCAAGGTCGCCCATCCCAGGCCCCAAAACTCAGTTCACTCAAGCGTGCATCCACGTGGTGGGTCCAACCCCAGTAACGCAGTACTCGGCCCACGTCATAACAACGGCGCAGCGGTGAAGTCCAGACAACAGTTTGCTGCTGCTCGAACAAACGGTGGCGGCGGGCGTGTTGGCGTATGCGGTGGGCCAGGCGTTTGGCTTTGCGGTGGTCGACAGGCACGTCGACTTGGCCAATGCACCGTCCTTCCACGCCCTTCGGCCTCGGATGTCGCCAAACGATCAACTCCATCGCATTGCACCGAGCCAAGCCAAGAGCATGGCCCCCTCGACGAGTTGTTGGGTGGCGCCCAAGGTATCGCCACTAACTCCGCCCAGGCGCTTTTTCAACCAGCGGGCGCACCACAGCAACATCAAAATCGCGGCGAACAGGCTGCCCGCCACAGCTCCCCACCCACCCACAGCCAGGCCCTGTGAACTGGCGAACACCACGAGACTTGCAATCAACAAGCTCGTGAGGCATGCAATGAGCACATCCGACGGCCGGGCCTGCTGCGCCAGCGGCTTGGCTTTGGCATGGGCTTCGTCGCCGGCGTAGGGCAGCCAAGCAATCATCAACACGGTGGCAGCGCGGGAGGTGGTGTGGGCCATGAGCAGGGCCACCATCGCTGCCCAAATGGATACCGCGCCCAAACCTGAGAGCGCGGCCACTTTGAGCCCGAGCATCAGCACCAAGCCCATTGCGCCATAAGCGCCGATGCGCGAGTCTTTCATGATCTCCAGGGCGCGTTCACGGCTGACGTGGCCACCCAGGCCATCGCAGGTGTCGGCAAAACCGTCTTCATGGAAGCCGCCGGTGAGCAACACGGTGGCGATGATGCACAGCAGGGCTGCCACTGTCGGGCCGAAGAACACCTGTGCGGCGCCGAACACGCCAGCACCAACGAGGCCGACGCAAAACCCCACCGCCGGAAAATAGCGCGCACTGTGGTGCAACCACTCGGGCTCGAACCCGACCCGGCGCGGAGTGGGCAAGCGGGTGAAAAACTGCAGGGCGATGAAGAAGAGGCGGAGTTGGTGGCGCATGAGATATGGGAGACAGCTTGTCGTCATTCCCGCGCAGGCGGGAATCCAGGAGATGTTGGCACAGCACGCCATGTCCGAACAACCCAACAGGCATTGGATGGCGCGGACCGCTGTGGATTCCCGCCTGCGCGGGAACGACGATGAATAGACAGCGGGTTCAGTCCTCACCCTTGTTCGACACACCCGCAGATTCAAAACTCGCCATCTGGCCAAGCAAAACCACTGCGCTTTGCACCAAGGGCCAAGCCAACGCCGCGCCTGAGCCTTCGCCCAAACGCAGGCCCAGGTTGAGCAAGGGGCCGACGCGGTTCAAAGCCCAGGCCGATGCACTCAGGCTCGCCAAGTGGTCCAGCATCAAGCGGTGGCCTTGTTCGGCGGAGCGGTGGGCGAAGACGCAGTAGCCGAGCACAGCGGGCTGGAGTTTGGTGGCCACCAGCACGGCCGCGCCAGCGATGAAACCATCGACCACGACCACGCGCCGCTCGCAGGCGGCTTGCAAACAGGCGCCCACCATCATCGCAATTTCAAAGCCACCGAAAGCGCCCAAGGCTTGCAGTGCTTCGGTGGCGTCTGCATGGCGTTGCAACACGGCATTGAGCACCTGCTGTTTGCGCAACAAGCCAGCGTCGTCCAAGCCCGTGCCTCGGCCCATGCAGGCGGTCAAGGGCTCGCCCGTCAAGCGCGACATCAGCAAGGCGGCGCTGGAGGTATTGCCTATGCCCATCTCGCCCAGCAACAAGGCATTGCCGGGCAGACTGGACACCACTGCGCACCCTGCTTGCAGCGCCTGTTCGCACTGCGCCTCGTTCATGGCGGGCCCTGCGCTCGCGTCTTGTGTGCCCAAGGCCACTTTGCAGTCGATGAAGCCAGTGCGGGGTTTGAATTCGTGGGCCACGCCGGCGTCCACCACCTGCAAAGCCAGACCATGTTGGCGGGCCAGCACGCTCACGGCCGCACCACCCGCAAGGAAGTTTTCCACCATTTGCCAGGTCACATCGCTGGGGTAAGCGGACACGCCTTGTGCGGCCAGCCCGTGGTCGCCTGCGAACACCAGGAGTTGGGGCTGGGTGAGCTCGGGTTTCAGGCTTTGTTGGATCAAACCGATTTGTTGGCCCAGGGCTTCAAGCTGGCCCAAGGACCCTGGGGGTTTGGTTTTTTGATTCCATGCCTGTTGCAGTTGCGCAGCGTGTTGCGGGTCGTGGATGTCGACGATCAAAGGGGCACTGAAGGTCATGGATTCAAGGCGGTATGTGGGTGGTTGGAAGGAAGCAGCAGGCTTTGCAGCACGCCTGCATCAAAGTGCTGATCGACAAAATCGGCCAGGCCGTCGAAGACCGTCTCGAGCGCGGGCACCGAAGTGCCAAAAAGTGCCTTCAACACCGCGCTCGATTCAAAAAGGCCGTGGGCGTAAACGCCCAGAACAGAACCATGCTGCCAGCCTATGGCCTGGCCCTCGGCGTTGCGCAGTGCGACTGCAGCGGTTTGGGTGTGAGTGGGTGTGTCACCCACCCGTTCGGTGAGGCCATGGTGAATTTCATAGCCTTCAAAGCCCACACCCGCAAGCAACGACCAAGGCGCTTGCAAGGGGGCGAAAGCCGCCTGCGTGGGCGACAAGTGTTTATCCACAGCGAAGGTGGTGCGCAAGGGCAGCAGGTTGAGGCCGGTGGCCGAACCATCGACGCCGTGGGGGTCGTGCAACGACAGCCCCAGCATTTGCAAACCACCACAAATGCCCAGCACGGGTCCACCTCGGGCCGCGTGCTGCTGGATCGCAAGGTCAAGCGCTTGCGCGCGCAGCCAGGCCAAGTCGCTGCTGGTGTGTTTGGAGCCGGGCAGGATGATCCAGTCGGCGCCGCTTAAATCAGCGGGCTGGCGTGCCCAGCTCAAGCGCACACCGGGCAGGTGGCGCAAGGTTTGGAACTCGTCGAGGTTGCTGATGCGCGGCGCGGCGATGACGGCGATGTTCAAGACGCCAGCTTGGCGCTGACTGGACGGGCGTTCGTCCATCACCCCGTCTTCTTCTGGCAGGCCATGCTCGCGCCACATGGGCAGTACCGCGACGGTGGGCACGCCTGTGAGTTGGCGCAGTTGGTCGGGGCCGGGTGCGAGCAAGCCCGCATCACCGCGAAAACGGTTCAGCACAAAACCGCGAATCAGCGCGGCTTCTTCTTGGGGCAACAACTGGTGAGTGCCAAAGAGGTGGGCGAAGGCGCCACCGCGGTCGATGTCGGTGACCAGCAAACAGGCCGCTTGGGCCTGCAGCGCCGTGCGCATGTTCACATAGTCGTTGGCATGCAGATTGATCTCGGCGGGCGAGCCTGCGCCCTCAATCAATACCAGGTCGTTCTCTTGCATCAACTCATGAAGCGCTTGCTTGGCATAGGGCCAGAGCTGTTCGCTGCGCTCGCGCCAAGGCACGGCGGCCAGGTCGCGGCGTACTTCGCCCAGCACCACCACTTGGCTGCCGGTATCGTTCTCGGGTTTGAGCAGCACCGGGTTCATGCGCACTTCGGGCCGGGCGCGGGCGGCCAGGGCTTGGAAGTACTGGGCACTGCCGATCTCGCCCCAGCCGCCCTGCAAACCGGCCACCACACGGGCGTTGTTGCTCATGTTCTGCGCTTTGAATGGCGCCACCTTCAAACCTTGCCGCTCATACCAGCGGCACAGCGCGGTGGTGAGCCAGCTTTTGCCAGCGTGGCTGGTGGTGCCGAGCACCATGATGGCTCGGGCGGTCACAGCGCGACCTCGCTCTCTACTTGAGACGCGGATTTGAAATCACTGTGGCCGATGGCTTGCGCCCACGCCTCTACCAAAGCGTGCTGTGCCTCTGGGGCTTGCACACTCAAGCGCACCGCATGGGGCCAGCCCATGGAGGTGGTGTCTCGCAGCTTCACGCCGTGCTGGCGCAGGCGGCTCAACAACAACGACTGTGCAACGCCCACGTCTGGCCAACGGGCCACGAAGAACGGCGTTCGGCTGGGTTCACAGTACCAACCCATGTGCGTGCAGTGCTGCAGTTGGGTTGCCTTCCATTGGCGCAACGTATGCAGACTCTGCTGCACCCAGATTTGGGTGTCGACTTCCACCCAGGTCTGCAACATCGCAAGGCCGTGGGCCCCGATGGGCCACGACGGTGCCAGGGCTTGGAGTTGATCCAGCCAAGGCTTGGCGACCTCGGTGTCCGGTGCCACAGCATAGGCAGCGCGCACGCCCGTCAGGCCCATGGCTTTATTGGGGGAATGCAGTTGCCACGCGGTGGCGGGCCAGTCCAGCACAGCACCACTGAGCTGCATGGGCGCGTAGGCGCGGTCCAGCACCACAACAGCATCGTCGCGGTGTGGTGGCAGCGGGCGCACTTCGCCCAAGGGGCTGCCAGGTGCGGTGTGCCACAGCAGCAAAGCGTTGGCGGGTTTTGCATGCGACAAACCGCTGGCTTGGGCCGCACGCGCGTAGTCGCCATAACCCGGCTGCGGCCACGCCACCCCAGCACCTGGGTGACGCAAGGCCAAGGCCATGCTCAAGCGCTGGATGAATTCGCTGGCGCTGCCCGCGATGACGATGCGCTCGGCATCCACACCATGAAAATCACCCAGCCGGCGGCGCAGCGCGGCGTAGTGGGGGTCGGGGTAGTGACGCGCGTCGGCCGCTTGCACCGCAGCCAAGGCAGCGGGCGCGGGGCCACAGGCATTGGCATTGGTTGAAAAATCCCAGCGCGCAGTGCCCAGCGCGTCGGGCCCGCCGTGGTCTGCTGATCGGTCAATCATGACGTCATCCTGTGGGCCAAACCCTGTGCGGCACAAGCCAGTGCCGCCAGCAGCACAGCACGGTGGGCCGCTTGCTGCCCCAGAAGCAAACAACCAGACACATGCGCGGCGGTGGCGTCGGCCCCTTGGACATGCAGAACATACACCCCAGGCTTGCTCAAGCGCACATTCAAACGCAAGGCCATGGCGCCCATGGGCCAACCACCATTGGGTGATGGGGTGAGACGCGCCATGGGCCACAACAAACGCCAGGCGCGGCCACGCCAACCCAACAAAAGCAGCGCCGTCAAACGCGCGGGCAACCACGACAGCACATCGTCGGCACGGGCTGCAAATTTGCCAGCCCACTCCCAGTCGCCACGGTAGCCCCACATGGCGTCCAGGGTGTTGGCAAAACGGTAAAGCACGGCACCAGGAAGGCCCAGGATGGCAAACCAAAAAAGTGGCGCGACGAGGGAGTCGCTCAAGTTCTCGGCCAGCGTTTCGATGGCGGCTTCGCGCACGGCCGATTCGTCCAACTGGCTCACATCGCGGCTCACCAAACGGGAGAGCTGCTGCCTCGCAGCGGGCAAACCTTGGGTCAAGGCGCGCTCGACGGCACTGACTTCGTCGCACAACATGCGCCACGCAAACATCGGCTTGAGCAAGAATGCCAAAATGGGCACGGCCATCCACAGCGGTGCGTGCATCAAAGCGGTTTGGACTGCCCATGCTGCAAAGACCAAGACGGTCGCCAACGCACACCAAAAAACAGCACCCCCGATCAACGCGACGGGCGCGGTACAAGCCCTCAAGCGCTGGCCGACAGGACTGACCCAACGACCCAGCCACGCCACGGGGTGCCAGGCGTTCGGTGGCTCACCCCACCAGCGGTCCATGGCCCATGCCAAGGGGATGGCCAAAGCCAACGCGAAGTTGAATGGCATCCAGGGGGAGGTCCAGCCGTTGTCCATGCCGGAAGTCAGTCCTCAATGCCGCGCTGCGCAGGCACACCGGCTTGGTAGTGGTGTTTGACCAGGCTCATCTCAGTCACGGTGTCGGCCAGATCGATCAACTCCTGGGGTGCTTCTCTCCCCGTGAGCACCACATGCACATGGGCGGGGCGCTCGCGCAGGCAGGCCAGGACCGGCTCGAGTGGTACCCAGCCATAACGCAAGGGGTAGGTGACTTCGTCCAGCACCACCAAAAAGTGTTCACCCAAACGAATGCTGGCCTCGGCGCGGGCCCAACCGTCGCGGGCGAGTTGGGCCGAGTGTTCGAGGTCTTTGCTTTTCCAGCTGAAGCCGTCGCCCAGGCCTTCGATGGGAATGCCGAGTTGCTCAAACATGCGGTGTTCGCCAAAGCGAGCCGAAGGCACTTTCATGAATTGGTAGATCTTGACGGACTTGCCCCGACCGTGGGCACGCAGCGCCAAGCCAAAGGCAGCCGTGCTTTTGCCTTTCCCCTTGCCGGTGTGAACCAGCACCAGGCCTCGCCGCTCTTGGGTGGGCTCTTTGCGGACATGGTCCAGCGGCGGTTTTTCTATTTCCATTGAGTTGTGCTTTCAACCTGAGGCTTTTAGAGATTGGGAACCGCCATGAATCGCGAGCCCAAACGTTCAATGCGCAGCGCTTGGTCAAACACCGCCATCAAAGTGGCGTGCAGAGCGTTGTCGTCGTAGGCGCCCTGCCCTTGCACCCGGCCGGCCTGCATCACCACTAAATGGTCGGCTTGCAGTGCCAACGACACATCGTGCAGCACGCTGACGACGGTGTGGCTGCGGCCCAAGCTTTGAAGCAGCTTCACCAAGGCGATTTGATGGGGTGGGTCGAGGTGGGTGGTGGGCTCGTCCAGCAGCAACACGGGGGCCTGCACCGCCAGGGCGCGGGCCAACAAGGCACGCTGGCGCTCGCCGCCCGAGAGTTCGTGCAAACGCCGATGCTGCCAGGCGCTGCACTCGGTGATGCGCATGCACTCATCGACGATGGCCTCGTCGCGCTCGCCCGCCGCCGCGAACAAACCCAAATGGGGCAAGCGACCGAGGTGCACCACCTCGCGCACGGTGAGCTCACCGCCCGCGTCACCCCCAGCGGCGTTGTGCTGCGACATCCAGGCCAACTGCTGTGCCCGTTCGCCTGCGGACCAAGCCGACAGTGGCTGCCCGCCCAGCAGTACCTGCCCTGCCGCCACGGGTAACAAACCCGCCAGCGCATGCAGCAAGGTGGACTTGCCCGCGCCGTTGGGACCGACGATGGCGGTCCAACCGGGCGAAAAATTCAACGACAGCTCGTGCAGCACGACAGCACCACCCAAGACCACCCGAAGTTGCTGGGCCTGCAAGGTCGGCGTTGATTTTGAATTCACCGCATGCTCCTCACCGAACCGCGCGGCGGTGCAACAGCACCAACAGGTAACTGCCGCCGAGCAAGGCGGTGAGCACACCCACCGGCACCTCTTGCGGTGCGATCACCACACGCGCCAGCACATCGGCCGCGAGCAGCAGCGTGCCGCCCATGGCACTGCTGGCGAGCAAGGTGTAGCCCTGCGCGGCGGGTGCGAAGCGCCGCACCAGGTGGGGCGCCACCAAACCCACAAAAGCCACCAATCCCGCTTGCGACACTGCCAAACCGGTGGCCAAGGCCAGCACCAGCACCAGCACCATTCGAATACGGTTCAAAGGCAGGCCCAGGGTGCGGGCGGTGTCTTCACCCAGCGTCAAAGCATCCATGGCACGCGACAGGCGGTAGGCCAGAGGCAAAGCCAGCAGCAAACCCGGCAACAACAAGGCCACGCTGGACCACCCCAGAAAACCCGTGGTGCCGAGCACGAACGCCTGTTTGCCGCGCAGGGCGTCTGGTGCCACGGTGGTGAGCAAATCGCTCATCGCGCCCAGCACCGTGCCCACCACCACACCGGCCAACAGCAAACGCACGGTGTGCTGGGCACCGCGTGCCAAAACCAAGGTGAGGCTGACGCCAGCCAAGGCACCCACAAAGGCTGCGGCAGCCAAACCAAAACGCGACAAGCTGTCGGCCGTGGCCAAACTCAAACCTTGGCCCGCAAGGCTACTGGCGGCCAGAACCAAAACAACGGCGGTCGACGCCCCTGCCGCCGAACCGAGCAAGAACGGGTCGGCCAAGGGGTTGCGAAACAGGCCCTGGGCCACGGCACCGCCCAAACCCAATAGGGCGCCAACGCACCAAGCACCGACGGTGCGCGGCGCGCGGATTTCGCCCACGATGATGGTCGCCTCGGGGCTGTTCAACAGTGTCCAGGACCAGCCCTCGCTGCCCGCCAGCAAACCCGCCCCCAACAACAACACCGTGACCAGCAACAAGCCCCAAGCCAAGCGCACGCGGCGCCGTGCATCGTGTTCAACAAGGGATGACGGAAGGCTCGCGGTCATGGGATTCAAGGCCGAGGCTCGAGCGACAACAAACACTGGGCCAAAACGCCCGCCGCTTCGCCCAAACGTGGGCCGGGCCGAATCAACACCTCGTAGCGCTCGGTGTCAAAGCCGCAGCTGCGCTGCTGCTGCAAGGCGCGCAAGGTGCTCCAGCCGGGGCGGCGCGGCATCTCGGCCACGCTGCGGCTGGCGGCCATGATGACGTCGGGCTGAACGCGCACCACGAACTCGGGGTTGAGTTTGGGAAAGGGCCCCAGTTCCGCCGGCACGGCATTGCGCATACCGAGCAACGTCAAAGTTTCGCCGATGAAGGACAACTCGCCTGCGGCATAGGGCGTGGACGCCACTTCAAAGTAGACCCGCTGGCCACGCAGTGCGGCGGGCACTTTGGCCTGGGCCTCTTTGACTTCACGTTCGATTTGCGACCACACCCGGTCTGCGGCCTGCGGTGTGCCCAGCAACGCCGCCAGCTGCTGCAAGCTGCGTTTCACATCGGCATGGGTGCGCGATTCCAGCACCACTACTTTCAAACCCAGCGATTCCAACCTGTCGACCACGCGGGTGGAGGTGGAGGCCAGCACGACATCGGGCTTGAGCGCCACGATGCGCTCGACTTGTGCGTCGTCCAGCCCGCCCAGCTTGGGCAAAGCCACGACCGAAGGCGGCGCGTTGGAGTAGCGGTCGGTGCCCACCAGTTTGGAGCAGGCACCCAGGGCGCAGATGCTCTCGGTCAAGGAGGGCAAGAGGCTGATGATGCGGGTGGGGGCAGTGGCCGCTTGAAACTCGCGGCCTCGGTCGTCGCGCATCTGGACCTGGGCCTGAACCATCGCGCTGAGAGAGCAACACGCCACCAGCATGCTGCGAACCACCACGCGCAACCATGGTTTTTTCATACCAACCCCCGCTTCACGGGCAGCTCCACCCCCGCCACCATCAAACTCAAACCATCACACACCGTCGCCACGGCCTGATGCAACCGGCCCAGGGCATCGACAAATGCTCTCACCTCGGAGGACAGAGGCGACAAGCCCGAACCAATTTCGTTGGACACCAAGACCACCGGCCCCGGCAAGCGCCGCAAGACCTCGCACAAGGCCTGCTGTTGGCGTTGCACCTCGGCGTCGTCAAGGGCTGCACCGCGCAGTGGCATCAGCAACTGGGTCAGCCACAGCGTCAAACAATCAACCACCAACAGGTGGGTGGGCGAGCTGAGGGCCTGCAAGGCCGCAGCCAAGTCACCTTGCAACTCCAAGGTGGTCAATTGCGGCACGCGCTCGGCCCGGTCTACCCGGTGGCGCGCAATGCGCTCGTGCATTTCAGCATCACCCGCCTGGGCGGTTGCGACCAAAGTGGCTTGGTGACCGGGTTGAAGCAACCAAGCCGCTGCACGCTGTTCCGCGCAGCGCGACTTGCCACTGCGTTGCCCACCGAGGATCAGCGTGTGCATGGCTTACATGCCGCTAAAACGCAGCGTGACAAAACCTTCACGCCCCGCTTGGTTGAAACCGCGCGCGGTTTCATAGGTTTTGTCGGCCAGGTTGTTCAGGCGCAGACCCAAGGACCAACGCGGCGCGAAGCGCCAGTCGGCTCGCAAGTCCAGCGTGGCAAAGCCGCCCAAGCGGTTGGTGTTGGCGGGATTGTCGAAACGTTCGTCACTGGCAACCACGGTCGCACCCACGCTCCAAACCCCCGACGCCCAGTCGGCCGCCAACTTGAAGTTGTTCTTCGCGCGGCGCGGCAAAAGTTTGTCATGGTTGCTGCCCACGGTGCCGTTGGAACGAACATCTTTGTTGCGCGGATCCACATAGTCATAGGACGTATTCACCGTGAAAGCCGCCCACTGCGCCTCATGACTCAACGCCCAACCTTTGATTTCGGCACGAGGAATGTTGATGGCAGTCGTATTGCTGGTTGACGTGCCTGTGTTGGCGATGAATCCCCGCAACTTGTTTTCAAAGTAGGCCAAGCGCAACTGCTGCCCCGGGACGACCCAACGCAAACTCAGCTCCCCGCTGGTGCCGCGCTCAGGCTGCAAATTGGGATTGCCGAAGTTGGGGAAATAGAGCTGGTTGAAACTGGGGGCTACAAAACTCGTGCCCAGCGACCCTGCTGCCCGCCACGCCGAATTGAAGTCGTAGCCATAACCCACGGTGCCGGTGGTTTCACCGCCAAATTGCGAGTTGTCATCACGCCGCACATTGGCCTGCCAGGTGTGAGCAGCTTGTTTGCCGGTCAAGCCGGCGGCAAGTGCGTTGATCGACCGTTCGCCCACGGGGTAAGGCACCCCTGGCTTGCTCACCTTTTGCTGCAAGCGTTCGGCCAAGAGCAGCACACTGCCCACCGGCGTGGCAATGTTGTTTTCCCAGGCCCATTGCTGCTGCTCGGTTTTGTAGGGGCCCAAATTGAAAGCACCACCGGCACTGACCAAGGTGTCGCTTTCGTCGCTGGACTGAGCCACACGCACCGTGCTGCGCCAGTTCGACGTCATCGGCCCCGATGCAGACCACGACAACACTTGGCTCAGCATTTGTGCCTGGGTGTCTGCCCCCAAGCCATCATCAAAATGGTTGCGGCCATCGGAATACACCGCACGCACATCGGTGCGCCACTGGCCGGGCAACTTCAAGCCCAATTGCAGCGTCGCGGAAGTTTGTTTGAACGCATCGTCGTCTGGGTTGAAGCCGAAGGAGACACGCGAGTTGGTGGCGGAAAAACCATCGGTGCGAGTGTGCTGCGCACTCAAACTGCCGTCCCATTCACCTTGACCAAAACGCACACCACCACCCAATTGGCCGTAGCGGTTGGAGCCGGCCGTGACATTGGCACTGGGATGAAAACCAGCCTGACCCTTGCGCATGAAAATTTGCACCACCCCGCCCACGGCATCGCTGCCATAGAGGCCGGACAGCGGGCCACGCACGATCTCGATGCGCTCAATACTCTCCAGTGGCAAGTTGTCCCATGACGGCGTGCCCGCTGTAGCACTGCCATAACGCACACCATCAATCAGCAACAAGGTGTGGCGCGACTCCGTGCCACGCAGAAACACGGAACTGTTCTTCCCGAGTCCGCCGTTGGCGGCCATTTGCACACCGGGTTGCTGCGCGAGCAGCTCGGTCAGGGTGCGACCCGTTGCACGGTCCAAGGCGGCACGGTCAATCACCGTGACGTCGGCCAAGGTTTGGTCCACCCGGGTCGGCACCCGATTGGCAGTCACCACCACCGGTGACAGGTTGTTTTGCGCCTGAACAGGCGCGAGCGGAAAAACACCGAGGCAGCACAAAGCGCCCAGCAATGGAGAAACGGACGGCTTGCGTCCAGGAAAACGGGTGAACATGAAAATTGATTCCGAAACAAACGTGTTCGCCAGCTTCCCCGCTGGCAATCACCTTTGATGCAACCGCTTGCGCGGGCGCACCGCCTCATTGGCCGGTATCCGGGCTGACGGAAACAACCCTTGCGACCTTCCCAGAAGCAACATGCTTCCAGTGGTGTGTGCACAAGAGCGGAAGTGAGCAAATCCTTGCAGGCTTGCGACTTCGTCCGCCGTACCGTTGCGGGGGCAGCGCAGTTTGGGAGAGGGGAGCCTCTCCTTCTGCTTCCCGTTGAACTGTGCCCCACAGAACAGGGGCACGAGCACCAACAGCTGCGATTATAGGTTCGACGCGCATGCCGCCCCTACAATCTGGGACATCTATCGTCCAGCGGGCCTTGCCATGTCGAAGCTTGAAGACCTCGCCGATCGCGTCGAACGCCTGCTGCTTCGGCACGACGAATTGCAGCGCACCAATGCGCTGCTGCTGGCGCAAGTGCAAGGCTTGACCCAAGAGCGCGATCAAATGAAATCTCGGTTGAGCGCGGCACGCAGCCGTATTGAAGCGCTGTTAGACCGCCTTCCCACGGAAGCCGACGACGCTGCCGTGCATGCCGATGGAGCGACACGATGAAACAACTTGAAGTCACCATCATGGGCCAGAGCTACATCCTGGGTTGCCCGGAGGGCGGTGAAACCTCGCTGTTAGAGGCGGTGGGCAATGTCGACCGCGAAATGTGTGCGATCCGGGACTCTGGAAAAATCAAAGCCCGGGAACGCATTGCCGTGCTGGCCGCCCTGAATTTGGCCTATGCGTTGGCAGAGCGGCCTGCGGCCGTGGGCAACAAAAAGGCCACAGCGGCAGACACCAACCATGACATCGATATAGCGGCTTTGATTCGTCGCATTGACGACACCTTGAGCGCGGACGGTCAGTTGATTTGAGGATGTGCACCTCGTCACACACTTGCACAAAACTCGCGCAAAAACTGTCATCAAACAGCGCTGCGGTAGGCATAGAATGAATTCGTCCGCCGTGTTCGCGTGAGTCCTATATTTCCTTGAACCGATGCTCTTAGAGCAAGGGCTTGGAATTATTGTCACTCCAGCGTGATCGTCTCGCGTCAGATGAACCCAAGGTTTGACTGACCTCGCCCACCTGAATCCCCTGGGTTCAGGAATGCGGCTCACGGTTCGCGGCGGACACCTTTACCTCATGCGCCCCATGACCCACGCCTGTTGGTTGATGAAAAGCGAACCGAGCGAATGCTCGATTGACGACCTTGTCAATGCGCCGAATCAAACCGTCCCTTGGGTGGGTGTGCGCAACTACCAAGCGCGCAACTTCATGCGCGACGACATGCACATCGGCGATGAGGTGCTGTTCTATCACTCCTCATGCCCTGAACCGGGGATAGCTGGCGTTGCAATCGTCGCAAGCACTGCCTACGCCGACCCCACGCAGTTTGATACCCGCAGCCCTTACTACGACGCCAAAAGCAGCGCTGGCGCACCGCGCTGGTCATTGGTGGACGTGCGCTTGCAGCGCAAAACAAGTTTGCTCAGCCTGGCGGAAATGCGTTCACACCCAGACCTGGGCACGATGCAATTGCTCAAGAAGGGCAATCGTTTGTCCATCACCAGAGTCAGCCAAGAAGAGCGCTTGGTGATTCACAAACTGCTGGGCAGTTGAACCACACAAAACCAATGCTTCAGGAGGCGCTGCCTTCAAACCGAATGCTGGCCAGCGTCACATGGTTGCCCCCGCGGCGACGCGCGTCTTGCAAAGCGGAGTCGGCCGCTTGAAGCAACTCTTCCTCGCTGTGGGCCGTGTGCGGAAAGCTGGCCACACCCATGGACACCGTGAAGCCCAAAGCCTGTCCATTGAGGGCCACGATTTGTGTGGCGCACTGTCGACGCAAACCTTCCATGCGCGAGTGTGCCGTCGCCAAACCCACGCCTGAAAGCAAAACCGCAAAACGGTTTTGATCCAAACGACAGGAGGCGTCCATGGCACGGGTGTTGCTGCGCAGCAAGCGAGCCAAGGCTTCGAGTACCCGTGTCTGAGCAACATCGCCTTGCGCGGCGACTGCAGCGGAAAACGGATCCACCAAAATAAACACCAGCGCAAACTCACGGTGTTCGCGGGAAGACAAGTCCACCTCGCGACGCAGTTGTTCGTCAAACTGCGCACGCTGGTAAAGAGCACCCGCTTCGTCACCCACCACAGCGTCCTGGCTCTCGAGGCGCAAGGCCTCAACCGCTTGCTGTTGCTGTTCGAGCTGTTTGAGCGCCTGCTCCAACTCATTGGACAGTCGGCGGGTGCTGCTCAAGTCTTTCCAGATGCATACCAACTCTTTGGGTGCCACCGCTTCCGTGGCAGACAGCGGGGCCCGCAGCACCAAGAACTCGCGTCGCTGCCCGGCCTGCATCAAACGCTGCTCGCTGCTGAACACACCGCTTTGTTGCCATGCCGCTTGGTCTGCAGCACGCAGGCCGATGAGTTCATTGGTCTCAAACAACTCCTCATCGGTCAAACCCAGAGCGGTATCCACTGAACGGCCCGCCAAGGCGGCAAAGGCTGGATTGACGTGCAGATAACGTCCATCTGCGCTCTTCACAGCAACGCCCAAGTCGCTGCGCGAAAACAGTTCAAAAAAAATAGAGTGGTCTGGGCTCAATGTTTGCCCCATGTTGCGTGATGAGATTGACGGCGTTGAGTTTCGATTGTCGACTCGACCGAACGGTGTTCCACAGCCATCATAGCTGCGCCAGCGTGCAGCCGGGCTCGATTCGCACCCCTCGTCTGAGGTGTCCAGCATCACGGGTACAGCGCTGCGGTGAGAATGTCACATTCTTTCGATTTTTGTTCACCCAACCTCCATGATCCGAATCGCTCCTTATCTCAAAGAGATCGGCCGCGGCAAACACGGCGCACGCTCCCTGACACAAGCACAGGCGCACGCTGTTTTTTCTGCGGTTCTGGATCAACAAGTCAGCGACTTGGAATTGGGCGCATTTTTGATGGCCATGCGCATCAAGGCCGAGGCGGTGCAAGAGTTGATCGGCTTTGCGCAAGCCACGCAAGAGCGCTGCATCCCCCTGCCCGTGCCAGCGACGCCCGCCGTGGTGCTGCCCTCCTACAACGGCTCCAGACGTCTGCCCAACCTCACCGCCTTGCTCGCAGGTTTATTGGCCAAACAGGGAATTCCGGTTTGGGTGCACGGCCCCTTGCGCGACCCCAACCGTGTTGGTACCGCTGAAGTATTCGAGGCTTTGGGTTGGGTTTGCACACCACAGGCCGACCAGGTGAAGCTCGCATGGTCTCAGCAACAAGCTGTTTTTCTGCCGATTGAAGTCTTGTGTCCGCCGCTGGCGCGGCTGCTGTCGCTGCGCTGGACCTTGGGCGTGCGCAGCTCAGGTCACAGCGTGGCCAAACTGATGAGCCCTAGCCCCGGTCAACCCGTCCTGCGTGTGGTGAATTACACCCACCCCGAGTACGTCGAGACACTGGCTGCGATGCTGCAACATGCCGGAGCCCACGCTCTGCTGCTGCGTGGCACCGAGGGCGAGCCCGTTGCAGATCCGCGTCGCCAGCCGCGTTTGGATATGTATTTGAACGGGGAATTTCAAGACGATTTGTCACTGCCACTTCAAGACGGTTCCTTGGCGGAGCTGCCGCAGCTCGCATCAAGCAACGAAGCAGCCAGCACCGCCAAGTTCACACAAGACGTCTTGCGCGGAGAACTGCCCGTACCGGCCCCCATACAAACCCAAGTGCATCTGTTGCACCGCGCCTGGCAGCGTTTGCAAGACAACACGCACCCCAAAGCATGATGGCGTTTGACGTGGTCATCATCGGCGCTGGAGCCGCCGGTTTGTTTTGCGCGGGCATGGCGGGGCAGCTCGGACTTCGAGTCTTGGTCGTCGACCACGCCGAGAAAGTGGCCGAGAAAATTCGCATTTCCGGGGGGGGACGCTGCAACTTCACCAACCGCGATGCCGGTCCGAACAACTTTCTTTCCAACAACCCCCACTACTGCCGTTCAGCCTTGGCCCGCTACACGCCACAAGACTTCATCGACCTGGTCAAGCAACACGGCATAACCTTTCACGAAAAACACAAGGGTCAACTCTTTTGTGACCACTCGGCCGACGACATCATTCAAATGCTGTTGCGCGAGTGTGCAAGCGGTACGGTGGAGCGCTGGCAACCTTGCAAGGTTGCCGATGTGCAGGCGCTTGCCGCGGGGGGCTTTGAGGTGAACACCTCGCGCGGACCGGTGAACTGCCGCCAAGTGGTGGTGGCCTGCGGTGGCCTGTCGATTCCGAAGATTGGTGCCACCGATTTCGGCTACCGCCTGGCCCAGCAGTTTGGCCATACCCTCGTGGCGACTCGGCCTGGCCTCGTGCCGCTGACTTTTGATGCCGCCGCCTGGGCACCCTTTGTGCCGTTGGCCGGCTTGTCCCTCCCGGCCCAGCTGAAATGCGGTCAGGGCAAAGTACAGGGCGATTTTCTGGAAGATGTGCTCTTCACCCACCGCGGGTTGAGCGGGCCCGGCATCTTGCAGATATCCAACTTTTGGAATCCGGACCAGCCAAACGGAGGCTTGGTATTGAACCTTCTGCCAGGCCAAAACCTCGCGGAGGCGCTGATCAGCGCCAAAAAAGCCTCGAAACGCAAGCTCAGCAACGAACTCGGCGTCAGCTTGCCGACCCGCCTTGCAGACGCCTGGATGTTGGCGCATGCTCGCTGTCCTGACCTCTCCATGCCTGACTGCAAGGACAAGGACCTGCAGCAACTGGCCGACAGCCTGCAGCGCTGGGCATTGATTCCAAACGGCACCGAGGGCTACCGAAAAGCCGAGGTCACTTTGGGCGGCGTGAACACCCGGGAGCTGCAGTCCAACAGCATGCAAAGCCAGCGCCAACAAGGGCTTTATTTCATTGGCGAAGTGGTGGACGTGACGGGGTGGCTCGGCGGTTACAACTTCCAGTGGGCCTGGGCCAGCGCGGCCGCTTGCGCCAGGGCCATGGCAGGCTGAACCGGGCCAAAACCCAGAACGATTGCCTAGCCGGCCGGGGCACGCTATACTATGCGGCTTTTCGGCAAGCGGCTTTATTGGCTTACCGAACTCCCAATTCAGATCAAAACCTCACTACACAGGATTTAGGCACCCATGACCACGATTCGCGTCAAAGAAAACGAGCCCTTCGACGTGGCACTGCGTCGCTTCAAGCGCACCATTGAGAAACTGGGCCTCTTGACCGATCTGCGTGCCCGCGAGTTTTACGAAAAGCCCACGGCCGAGCGCAAGCGCAAAAAAGCCGCTGCCGTGAAACGCCACTTCAAGCGCGTTCGCAGCATGCAGCTGCCCAAGAAGCTGTTCTAAACTCGCAGCAACACCCCCGAACAGCCCGCGCCACGCGGGCTGTTTTGTTTTTGCATTACTTTGTAGACTTCTGGTACGGCGGCACAGAGATAACGGAACATGATGAAAGTGCAGCTTCGTGGGTATGGCAAGGCGCAAACCGCAGCGATACCGAGGTATCGCGAGGATTTGCAACGCCGCCATAGGTACGAAGATGCGCTTTCATGTTTCGTTATCTCTGTGTCGCAGTACTAGCCTTGCCCGGAGCAGCCGCCATGACACTCAAAGAAAAAATCAACGAAGACATGAAAAACGCGATGCGCGCCAAAGACGCGCCGCTGTTGCTGACGATCCGCGGTTTGTTGGCCGCATTGAAGCAAAAAGAGGTGGACGAGCGCATCGTGCTGGATGACGTTCAAGTGGTCGCCATCATCGACAAACTCATCAAACAACGCAAAGATTCTATTGCGCAGTTTGGCGCCGCAGGCCGCACCGACTTGGTCGACAAAGAAACCGCCGAACTGCGCGTGTTGGAAGCCTACTTGCCGCAACGTTTGAGTGCGGAAGAAGTCTCTGCGCAGGTCGCAGCCATCATCGCATCACTCAACGCGTCGGGTCCCGGCGACATGGGCAAAGTCATGGCCGCGGTGAAGACCCAACTGGCCGGAAAGGCCGACATGGGTCTGGTCTCCAGCGCTGTGAAACAGCAGCTGGCCGGCTGAAAGAATTGGAAGCCTAGCCTGTGAACATTCCCTACACGCCACCCCCCGTACAACCGGTCAGCCCCGACGTGTGCGTCGCACCTCAACTGGATGTGCCCGACATGGCCTGGGTCGCGCAAAACGGCTTTCGCAGCGTGATCAACAACCGACCCGATTTTGAAGAAGGTGACCATCAACCCACCAACGCCGCGATTGAAGCCCAGGCCAAAGCATTGGGTTTGCAGTACGCGTTTTTGCCGGTTGCGCCGGGCTACCAAAGCCCCGAAGAGGTTGCTCGTTTCGCCGCACTGATTGAGAGACTGCCCAAGCCGATCTTGGCGTTTTGCCGTTCTGGCACACGCTCTGGCAAGCTCTACCGTGCCGCCTTGGGCGCTTGACGCCAACCACCACCGCCGCTGAAACAACATGGTCAACCCGCTGCTGCGACTGCGAACCCGACCCAAGTTTTTGCTGTGGGCGATCTTGCCCTTGATTGCGGCATTGGCGCTGATCTCTTTCGCGGTGATGCATCAGCAGCGCAAACTCTCAGAGCGCGAGCGGGTGTTGGTCGAATCCGCCTACATGTCTTCCAGGCAAGCTGAGCTGCGGCACTATGTGGAGCTGGCGCACAGCATCATCGCGCGCTTGGAAGAAACGGGACTTGACGACCTGGCGCAGCAGCGAGAGGCGGTGCGTTTGCTGGCAGCATTGGACTATGGCCGCGACGGTTATTTTTTCTTGTACGACATGAACGGGGTGAACCTGATGCATCCGCGCCAGCCTGAACTCATGGGTCAAAACCTGTGGGAAATGCGCGACGTCAACGGTTTACCCGTGATTCAAGCACTGATCAGCGCTGCGAAAGAAGGCGGCGGATATGTTCGGTATGTGTGGCAAAAGCCGTCCAGCAAACAAGTGGCGCCAAAACTGGGTTATGTGATTGGCCTGCCCAAGTGGAATTGGATGCTGGGCACGGGCATTTACCTGGACGATGTTGACGCCACACTGGCCGAGCTGGACAGGCAGATCAGCGAAAACGTCGCCACCACCTTGTGGTGGATTGCCGGCGTGGCGCTGCTGGGCATTGCGGTGATTGGTGGCTCGGGCATGATGCTCAACCTCACCGAGTTCCGCATTGCGGACGCCAAACTCAGGCTCCTGGCGCGGCAAGTGGTGAAGTCGCAAGAAGACGAGCGCGCCCATTTGTCCCGTGAATTGCACGACAGTACCAGCCAAACCCTGGTGTCGATCAAACTGCTGGTGGAGTCGAGCATGGCCCAAATCCAGCGTGAGCACGGGCCGCTGCCCGCAGCACTGCCCAAGGCCTTGGGGCGCTTGAACGATGCGCTGTTGGAAGTGCGAAACATCTCGCACCGCCTGAGGCCGGCAGAACTGGATGTGCTGGGCTTGCCTGCCGCACTGGAGCGCTTGGGCCATGAGTTCAGCGACTACAGCCACATGGCCTTCTCCTTCAAAGTGCGCGGCGCTTTGCCGCCTCTGCCCGATGAAGTCAACACGGTGTTGTTCCGCATCACGCAAGAAGCGCTGACCAACATTGAAAAACATGCGGCGGCCGACCACGTGACACTGCGTCTGATGTACGGTGCGGCCGGGTTGCGCCTCAAAATCATCGACGACGGTGTCGGCTTTAATGTGCAAGCGGTGCGCGAAGATCCGCGCCGAGGCATCGGCTTGCGCAATGTGCGCGAGCGCATCGAATCCATCGGCGGCCAATTCTCCGTGACGTCCAAGAAAGGGCGTACTGAGTTGACCGTTGACGTCTCGGCCGACGTCATTGAAGGTTTCAAAACATCTCCACGTCCCACCTCGCGCGAAGCATTGGCATGAACCATCCCATTCGAACCCGCTTAGTTTTGGTCGACGACCACGCCCTGGTGCGCGAAGGCCTCAAGGCCATGCTCATGGCGGCGCCGCAGATCGAAGTGGTGGGCGAGGCGGGTCATGCGACCGAGGCCCTGGCGGTTGTCGCAGAGACCCAGCCTCACTTGGTGATGCTGGACGTTGGAATGAAAGACATCAACGGGATTGAACTGGCTGGCCAATTGCTGGCGCTTCATCCCAAGCTCCTCGTCCTCATGCTCAGCATGTACGACAACCCCGCCACCGTGAACCGCGCGATGCAGACCGGCGCGCGAGGTTATGTCCTGAAAGATGCACCGTCCAGCGACATCTTTCAGGCCATAGACACCTTGGTGGCAGGCGGCACTTTTTTGAGCCAAGACATCTCCGGCAGGCTCTTGCGCTCGCAAACACCGAGACCGCTGTTGTCCGCCCGCGAAAGTGCCATCTTGAGCCATTTGTCCAAAGGGCATTCCAGCAAACAAATGGCCCAGGAGCTGGGCGTGAGTGCACGTACCGTCGAAACCCACAGGCAGAACATCAGGCGCAAGCTGAATCTGGAAGGGCAAGCCGAACTCATCAAGTACGCAGTGGAACACTGCCGCGAGTTTGATTTGCCTTGAGCGCCTCGGCGCCGTGTTTCAGAAAACACGTAACTGCGTATTTCCACTTAGCGGTAAAACCCCTAGTCAGTCGATGGGAAATCGGGTCTGATACGAGGTTAGGCTCAGGTGTGAACTGCCCGAGTGGTCGCTTGGCCATGCAAAGACTGCGCGAGCGCAAGAATTCTTTTTATCTCTGGAGAACAACGTGTCTGCCCTACTCTCAATTTCACGGCTGATTGACTCGTTCAGCGAGCTCATCGGCAAAATCATCATGTGGCTGATTTTGGCCAGCGTGGTCATCAGCGCTGGCAATGCCATCATTCGCAAAGCGTTTGACATCAGCTCCAACGGCTGGCTTGAGATTCAGTGGTATCTCTTCGCCGCTGTGTTTTTGCTGGGCTCGGGTTTCGCTTTTTTGCGCAATGCCCATGTGCGCATTGACTTTGTCTCCAGCAAGCTGTCTGACCGCACCAACGCCATCATCGACAGCCTGGGCATCGTTGTTTTCTTGATTCCCCTTTGCATCATCTTCATCAACCTGTCCTGGCCCCTGTTTCACAACGCCTGGACCAGTGGTGAGATGAGCCAAAACGCCGGTGGTTTGATCCGCTGGCCTGTGATGCTGATGATCCCCGCTGGTTTTGCTTGTTTGTTGATCCAAGGGATTTCAGAGCTCATCAAGCGCATTGCCTTTTTGACGGGTCATCGTGACAACCCTTTCAGCGTCGACCCCCATCAAAAGTCTGACGAAGAACGCCTGGCAGAAGAACTGCTGGCAGAACAAAACCGCCTTGCGGCTGGAGCCAAGTAAATGACCGCCTTCATCACTCAAAATTTTGTCCCGCTGATGTTTGCGGGGCTCTTTGTTTTCTTGCTCACTGGCATTCCCGTGAGTTTTGGCCTGGCTGCCACCGGTTTGGTATTCGGCTTTGTCGGCATGGAAGTGGGGCTTTTCAGCACCAATTTGTTCAGCGCATTGCCACTTCGTGTGTTCGGCATCATGCAGAACGACACCTTGCTCGCCATTCCCTTCTTCACCCTCATGGGCATCATCCTTGAGCGCTCCGGCATGGCGGAAGATTTGCTCGAAACCGTGGGCCAGGTGTTCGGCCCCTTGCGTGGTGGTTTGGCTGTGGCCGTGATCTTGGTGGGAGCTCTGTTGGCAGCCACCACCGGCGTGGTCGCTGCAGCGGTGATCTCCATGGGCTTGATCTCCTTGCCCATCATGCTGCGCAACGGCTACAACCGCACCATTGCCACGGGCACCATCACCGCATCGGGTACTTTGGCGCAAGCCATTCCCCCTTCGCTGGTGTTGATCGTGCTGGCCGACCAATTGGGCCGCTCGGTGGGTGACATGTATGCCGGCGCTTTGGTTCCGGGCTTGTGTCTCGTGGGTCTGTATTTGCTCTTCATCGTGGCGGTGGCCATCATCAAACCAGCTTGGGTACCTGCCCTGCCTCCTGAAGCCCGCATTTACCGCGAAAGCACGGGCGCAAGCGGCCACAAGTCGCTGCTGATTTTGTTGGCGATTTCCGCTGTGGTGGGTTACCTCTGGTCCACTGTGCACCAAAGCATCATCAACCCCTTGGTCAAACGTGAATTGCCTGCACCGGGCGACGAAATTTTCATCATGTCGATGACCGTGGCCTCGGTATTGGCCTTGGTTCTGGCGATTTTCAACTCGGTGCTCAAGCTCGGTTTGCTTTCCAAACTGTGTGAGCGTTTCACTTTTGTACTGATCCCGCCATTGGTGCTGATCTTTTTGGTGCTGGGCACGATCTTCTTGGGTGTGGCCACGCCAACCGAAGGCGGCGCCATGGGCGCGATGGGTGCGATGCTGATGGCAGCCGGCCGCGGCAAGCTGACTTTCGGCCTGCTCAAACAAGCCTTGGCAAATACCTCCAAGCTGGCCGTGTTTGTGCTCTTCATCTTGGTCGGCTCCACCGTGTTCAGCTTCACATTCAATGCGGCTGACGGTCACATCTGGGTCGAGCACTTGTTCGACAAACTGCCGGGCGGTGAACTCGGCTTCTTGCTGGTGGTGAACGTCTTGGTGTTCATCTTGGGCTGTTTCATCGACTTCTTTGAAATCGCCTTCATCGTGGTGCCCATCTTGGCGCCTGTCGCGAGCAGCTTGAACATCGACCTGGTTTGGTTTGGTGTGATTCTGGCGATGAACTTGCAAACTTCCTTCTTGACGCCGCCCTTTGGTTTTGCGCTGTTTTACTTGCGCAGTGTGGCCCCGAAAGCGGACTACAAAGACCGCGTCACGGGCCAACTGATTCCTGCCGTGACCACGGCGCAAATCTACAAAGGCTCAATCGCCTTCATCATCTTGCAGTTGATCATGGTGGCGGCGGTGATTGCCTTCCCAGGACTGGTGCTGGAAGACGAGTCGAAGAAGGGCCCCGGCCTGGACGCGGGACAGGTCTTGGATCAGCTAGATGGTCAGCGTAACGAGGACCGCAGCACGAACGACAAGCCGGCGGAATATGACCCGATGGCGATCTTCAAACAAGACGCCGCCAGCGCCCCCGGCAAGTAAATCGTCACCGACCCAAAGTCGGTTGAATTCAAGGCTGTTCACTGCGAGGTGAGCAGCCTTTTTTATTGCCCATTGCAGGCCGTCTGCACAACTACACCGTGTCGACACGCGCAGTGCGGCGGCATGGAGCTCGCTGCTGATCGGCCACGCGGTTGGTTGAGCCTGATTGGAAGAGTCGTGGTCTTTCGCGGGGTATGCCTGCGCTCAAACCAATCGCCGAAGCGACGGGCGAAACACCCATGAGCGTCAGCGGTGGAAGCAGCGGCGAAGACCTCAGTGAGATCAGGACGGCTCATGGCCGCCAGCTGACTCGCCATGTTCCTTGCCACGGAAATCGGCAGCCGTGTGGGCATGACTGCAAGGCCAGGCCGCAGCAGACCCAGGCCCTCTACCTGACAGACATCCACACAGATCGGGAGATCGACGTCGTGAGGACGAAAAAAAGCCTGATCAGCGAGTCGCTGACCAGGCTTGAGCTTGAACCCCTAAGACCAAACTTACAGACGCTGACCTTGCATGAAGGTGTCGAATCCAGCTTCTGTGAAGCGGAACCACAGGTTCTGGTCGCGACGGAAGTTGGCGTAGTCGGCGTACACCTTTTTCCATGCGGGATTGGTGTCGTTCAACTCGGTGTAAAGCTCACCCGCCGCTTTGAAGGACGCGTCCATCACGTCTTTAGGGAAGCGGAACAGCTTGGCACCACCGGCCACCAAACGCTTCAACGCCTGTGGGTTACGGCCGTCGTACTTGGCTTGCATGTCCACGTGGGCGTAGGCCGTCGCGCTGTCGATGATGGCCTTGTACTCTGCGGACAGGCTGTTGTAGGCCTTGTCGTTGATGTAGAAGTCCAGCTGCGGGCCGCCTTCCCACCAGCCCGGATAGGCGTAGTTCGGAGCGACCTTGGCAAAGCCTAGTTTTTCGTCGTCATACGGACCTACCCACTCGGCGGCGTCAATGGTGCCTTTTTCCAAAGCTTGGTAGATCTCGCCGCCAGGAATGTTTTGGGGAACCACACCAATTTTCTCAGCGACTTTGCCACCGAAACCACCAACACGGAATTTTTTGCCCTTCATGTCTTCCAAGGACTTGATCTCGTTGCGCCACCAGCCGCCCATTTGGGCACCGGTGTTGCCGCCTGGGAAGCTGATGATGTTGTACTTGGCGTAGAACTCGCGCATCAGCTTGAGGCCGTTGCCTTCAAACATCCAGGCCGTCATTTGGCGTGAATTCAGGCCAAAAGGAATGGCGCAACCCAAAGCGAATGTGGGATCTTTGCCGAAGAAGTAGTAAGGCGCCGTGTGGGACATCTCCACGGTACCTGCCTGCAACGCATCCACCACGCCGAAAGCGGGCATCAACTCGCCAGCACCGTGTACGGAGATTTGGAATTTGCCACCGGACATGGCGGCCACTTGTTTGGAGAACTCTTCAGCAGCGCCGTAAATCGTGTCTAGCGATTTAGGGAAACTGGAAGCCAAACGCCAGCGAACGTTGGCCTGTGCATGAACGATGGCCGGTGCAACACCCGCGGCCAACACACCAGCGATGCCGGTGCTGCGAATAAAGGAACGACGTTCCATGTGCTTATCTCCTGTGTGGTGAATAGGACAACTGACCGATGCATTCTATGAACGGTGCAAATCCACACAGAAGGGGATTTACCCCTGCGCGGATCGCTCAGGGGTTGATCCTATGCTCGCTTTCACTTACGCAAAGTTACTGAAGATCCCTTAGCGCAGAGAGCAACAGCCAGCGCGTGGGTCATGCGCAGATCAAATTCCAGCGATTTTCATCTTGGGCAAAAGGACAGACCCGATGGTTTTGCTGCCACTTGTGTATTCATCCGCCCCCACAGCCACCATGGATTTGAGCATGGCGCCCAAATTGCCTGCGATGGTGATTTCGTGAACCGGGTAAGCAAGCTCCCCGTTCTCTACCCAAAACCCTGCTGCCCCGCGGGAATAGTCGCCAGTGACGTAATTCACCCCTTGGCCCATGAGTTCGATGACAAACAAGCCGCGGTGCAACTTGCGCAGCATGGCGGTTAAATCATCGCCACGCTGGGTGAGCCGACTGGACAGGCGCAGGTTGTGTGAACCGCCGGCATGGCCCGTGGTGCGTAAGCCCAGCTTGCGGGCTGAATAGCTGGACAAGAAATAACTCTGGACGACGCCGGCCTGAACGATATCCCGCGGCATGGTGACGACCCCTTCGTCGTCAAACGGTGCGCTGCCCTTGCCGCGCAGCAAATGGGGTTCCTCACGGATGTCCACATGATCGGGCAAGACCTGTTTGCCCAATGAGTCGAGCAAGAACGAAGACTTGCGGTAGAGCGCCCCCCCACTCGTGGCCTGAACATAGCCGCCAAGCAAACCAGCAGCCACCGTGCTTTCAAAAAGAACCGGGACTTCACAGGTTTTGATCTTGCGTGAGTTCAACCTCGACAAAGCGCGCTTGGCCGCGTAACGGCCGATGGCTTGCGGTGGTGCCAGCTCCAGCGCACTGCGCATCGAGCTGTACCAGGCGTCGCGCTGCATGTCGTCACCGCCCTTGCCGGGTAGTGACGCGATAGGCGCCACGGACAACGAATGCCGGGAGCTGGCATATCCCCCACGAAAACCGCGTGTATTGCCGGCAAAAAAATGCGACTGCTGCACCGATACGCCAGCCCCTTCGGAGTTGGTGATGCGTTTGTCGACTGACAGCGCCGCGTGCTCGCACTCTTGCGCAACCAGCACCGCTTGTTCGGCTGTCAAATTCCAAGGATGAAACAAATCCAGGTCGCGCGCTGCTTGCTCGGGCTTGACCAAGTCTTGGTCGTCTGGCAAACCGGCGGCTGGGTCTTCGGCAGTGAATCGGGCAATGTCATAGGCCGCTTTGACCGTCTGCTCCATCGCTGCACGGGAGAAGTCCGACGTGCTGGCATTGCCACGCCGCTGACCGATATAGACAGACACGCCCAGGGATTTGTCGCGGTTGCGCTCGATGTTCTCGACCTCCCCCTTACGGACCGACACTGACAACCCCACCCCTTCCGACACCTCCGCGCCTGCGTCACTGGCTCCCAAGCCGCGCGCAAAAGCCAAAGCCTCCTCCACCAGCTCTTGGAAATGTTCAACGGAATAGGCAAAACTGGACGACAAGGCTTTTGAAGGGGCAACGGTGTGAGGCATGGGACTTGGAAAGTTTCAATACGGGCCGGGGCTATCATAACGACGAGGGCATACACAGCCCGTAGACGGAACCATTGGCCCGTCCGAAAAACCCTGAGAACCGTCTATGTCACCGCGCGCCGAACCCCATCCTGAGCAAGAAAACGACAGCCTTGAGCCCTGGGATCGCCCGAGCAAAACACAGCGAAAAAAAGAATCGCATGATCTACAAAGCCTGGGCGAAGACTTGATCGCTCTGCCCGACGACCGCTTGGACGGCCTGCCGATGAACGAAAGTCTGCTGGACGCGCTGCGTACCTATAAACAAACCCGCACCCACGAAGGCAAACGTCGGCAGATGCAGTACATCGGCAAGCTCATGCGCCGTGCAGACCCAGAACCCTTGCGCGAAGCCGTGGCGGCGCTGAAGCTGGGAACTGCAAAAGCATCGCTGGCGCTGCATGAAATGGAACATTGGCGTGCCCAAATGCTGGCCAGCGACGACATCCTCACCACGTGGATGAAACAGCACCCCGACACCGATTTGCAGCAACTGCGCAGCCTGGTGCGCGCCGCGCGCAAAGACGCTGCCAGTGCGCCGGAGCAGCGCAACGGACGTGCTTACCGAGAGCTCTTTCAGTTGATCAAACAGCACACGGCTTCTGCAGGAGGTGCATCGCTGGCAGACGAAGGCGAGGAAACGAATGACTGAGCCGCGGGCCGACACGGTTCGCATCGGTTTGTTGTCGGCAAGCGACCGGGCCAGCAGCGGCGCCTACACCGACCAAGGCATTCCCGCGCTGCAAGAGTGGCTGCAACAGGCCCTGCGCAATCCGATCGAGTGGCACAGCCGCTTGGTTGCCGATGACGAGGCCGCCATCAGCGCCGCACTGCGCGACTTGGTCGACACCGCACACTGTGACCTGGTGCTGACCACGGGGGGCACTGGACCCGCGCCGCGAGACGTCACACCAGAAGCCACACTCGCGGTGGCCGACCGTGTGATGCCGGGCTTTAGTGAACAAATGCGCCAAATCAGCCTGCACTTTGTGCCCACCGCCATCTTGTCGAGGCAAGTGGCTGTCATTCGAGGCCGCTGCCTCATCATCAATTTGCCCGGCCAACCCAAATCGATCGCCGAAACCCTGCAAGGTTTGCCCCAGGCGTCGCCCCCGGTTTCCGGCATTTTTTCAGCGGTTCCTTACTGCGTGGACTTGATCGGCGGCCCTTACATCGAGACCGATGAGGCGATTTGCAAAGCGTTCAGGCCGAAGTCGGCATTGCGCCAAAAAACAAACTCAGACTGAGGAAGGCAGGGCAGTGGCAAGCACCTTGTCGATGCGTTTGCCATCCATGTCGATCACCTCAAAACGCCATCCTTCCCACTCCACCGTATCGGTGGTGGTGGGCAATCGCCCCAGCAACAGCATGACCATGCCTGCCAAGGTGTTGTAGCGGCCGCGGTCTTCCTCCGGCAGCTCTTTGAGTTGCACGCGGTCTTTGAGCTCCAATACAGGAATCAAACCGTCGAACAACCAACTCCCATCTTCGCGCTGCACAGCCCAAGAGTCATCGCTGCTGGGGGTGGTGAATTCACCCGTGATCGCTTCCAGCACATCACGCACTGTGATGATGCCCTGCACCTCGCCGTATTCGTCCACAACAAACACCAATTGCGTGCTGGAGGCGCGGAAGTGATCGAGCAACTCCATGCCCGACAAGGTTTCCGGAACGAAGACAGCCGTTTGCAAGCCTTCAGTGATGGACAGGCGGTGGCCTTTGAGAGACTGCTGCAACAAACTCTGCGCCGAGACGATGCCCACGACATCGTCCAGCCCCCCTCTGCAGACCGGGTAACGGGAATGCTCGTCTTCGCTGATGACTTTCATGACATCTTCAAGCGGCGCATCCGCGTCCAACCAAACAATTTCCGCGCGAGGAATCATCATGGAACCGACTTGTCGGTCGTCCAATCGAAACACATTGCGCACCATTTGATGTTCTTGCGCTTCGATCACACCAGCGTCCAAGCCTTCCTCCAGACTCGCCGCAATTTCTTCTTCGGTCACGCTGCGCTGCGGTCCCCCGTGGATGCCGAGCAGGCGCAGGGTTCCTTCGGTGCAAAACGAAAGCAACTTAACAAAAGGCCGAGCGATCAGCGACAGCCATTCCATCGGCTGAGCGACCAAGCGTGCCACCGATTCGGGGTACATCTGCCCCACTCGTTTTGGAACCAGTTCGCCAAAAATAATGGTCAGAAAAGTAATGACCACCACCACCATGGCGGTTGCCGTGATGTCAGCAGCGCGGTCGTGCAAAGCGAAGGTCTGATGCAACCAGGCCGCAAAGGGCGCTGAAAACGCGGCATCGCCCACGATACCGTTGAGTACACCAATGGACGTGATGCCAATTTGAACCACGGACAAAAACCGCGTCGGGTCGTCATGCAAGGTCATGGCGGCTTTCGCGCCAGCGTCACCCGTTTCCACCAATACCTGCAAACGGGCTTTGCGGCTGGCGGTCAGTGCCATTTCTGACATGGCGAACAAGCCGTTGAGCAGGATCAAAAAAACCAATAAAGCAACGTCCATGCGGGATACGCGGGTGCAAAGGGATGCACAGCGTAGCAGAATCGCCCCCATGGTTTATTTGCTTGGCGATATTCAAGGGTGCTGCAATGCATTGCAACGCTTGCTCCAGAAAATTGATTTCAGCGCGTCACGCGATCAGCTCTACGCTTTGGGCGACCTGGTCAACCGCGGCCCACAGTCCCTGGCCACGCTAGAAGCCTTGGCGGGTTTGGGCAGCAGCGCACAGTGCCTGCTGGGTAACCACGACTTGCACTTGCTCGCGGTGGCCCACGGCATCCGCACAGCGCACCACAGCGACACCCTGGGCAGCATCTTGGACAGCCCAAAGCGCGCCCATTGGCTGCGCTGGCTCACCCAACAGCGATTGGCCATCCATGCCCATGGCTGGTTGATGGTGCATGCCGGTGTGCCCCCTGCTTGGGATTTAGCGACTACCTTGCAACTGGCGAGTGAGGTTGAGCATCAACTGCAGAACCCCAAGCCCGGCGATTTTTTCAAAGTGATGTACGGCAATGAACCCACGTTGTGGTCATCCGACTTGACCGGCGAAGACCGCCTTCGATTTGCCGTCAACGCCCTCACCCGCATGCGCTTCGTTCAGGCCAACGGTGCGCTTGAACTGACCAGCAAAGAAAGTGCCGGCCAGGCACCCGCCGGTTGCACCGCGTGGTTTGATGCGCCCAACCGGGCAAACCAAGGGCAACCCATTGCTTTTGGCCATTGGTCCACGCTGGGACTGGTGAACCAACCCGACCTGCTGGCCCTGGACACCGGTTGTGTTTGGGGCGGTCAACTCACCGCCGTCCGTGTGGACGGCGGGCGTCGCGAGGTGATTCAGGTCGATTGCCCGCAAGCGCAACGACCGGGTTGATCGAAGGTGTTGATGAAACAGCGACAGCCGCGGCAACCCGAATACAATGCGCTTCTTCTTTGGAAGCGTGGCCGAGCGGTTTAAGGCACCGGTCTTGAAAACCGGCGACGGGGAAACCCGTCCGTGAGTTCGAATCTCACCGCTTCCGCCAAAGGCGGCGCGAGCTCAAACCCCCTGCTCCCACTTTCTCACCCCTTTGCATTTTGGCGCCTTTGTACAGCCCCAAAACTTGCGGCCTGCGTGGCGACCCTTGCGGGCGGTTCTCTCGCGCATCGGTGCTTCACACAAAGGGCAGGCGGGCACCTGGGGTGGGCCCAAGGTTGAGTTCGCCGCGAACTCGGACAGCATGTGGGTGTCCATGGCCGCGGGACGTGGCGGCTCAGGCTGTGTGGGTTCTGGCTCCTCTGGCGCTGGCCGCGTGCTCTGGTGCACGTGTTTTTGCATCCAGCTCTGCAACAGTGCGCCATCAACCAACATGATTTGCGTTTCACGCGCAAAGGCCATGGCGCTGCGACCGAAACGATCACAGCTGACGACCATGCCACCAAGTGCCGAGCGGGTCACCATCGCCGCGTAAAGCTCGCGCACTTCCGTCACACCCAAGCGACCCGAACGCCAGGACTTGGCGTGAACGAGGAGGGTTCTGCGGTCTTTGCGCAACACCAGGTCCACCATGCCCGGGCGGTTACCGGATTCACCCACGCTGTAACCCTGCTGCTCCAGTAATTGACACAGCAGTGGTTGAAATTCAGACCACTCCATGGCTTGCAGATCGGACTGCTGCTTGCGCGTTGAACGTTGCTGTCGCCACAGGGGGACGGCCGCCGCCACCAGCACCACCGCTGGCAGCGCAAAGGGTAACCAGGCCCAGTCGGGCGACAACGCGGTATGACGGATCAACCAGAGATGAACCGCGACGGCCAGCGCAATCCCGAGCAGGAAACCGACCCAAGTCCGCCAGTTCACGGGCACACGAGTGGTCTGAACCTTCGGCGAGGACCCCAAAGGCTGGAACTGTTGTGATTTGACGAAACGACGGGATTTGCGAGACACGGTGGGTCTCAGCCTCTCGTTAGCCGATACAAGTTCGATTTTTGCCGGTGCGCTTGGCCTCGTACAAAGCCTGATCGGCGCGCTCGAGCGCATCTTCGATCCGCTCACCGGCGCGGTAGCGGGTCACGCCGGCAGAGAAAGTCACAAACACTTTTTTCTGCTCGTGCATGAAAAGCCCACCCGACAGCGAGCGCTGCAAGCGGGTGAGGATTTGCTGCCCTTCGTCTACCGCAGTTCCAGGAAGCAGCACCACAAACTCCTCGCCGCCATAACGAGCGACCATGTCGTTGGGGCGCAGTGTTTTACTGACCACACCGGCCAAGGATTTCAGCGCCACGTCGCCTGCGGAATGCCCCAGTTCGTCGTTGAGTTTTTTGAAGTTGTCGATGTCGAGCAAACCCACGGCAAAAGGAGGTGGCGCTTCGCCACCGTTTTGGGCCCGTTCCATGCGCAAGCACTCGGCATCAAAGGCTTGAATCAAACCGCGGCGATTGGCCACTTGGGTGAGTTGATCGGTGGAGACCTCCTGGGCCAAACGCACGAGCTCGCTCTCCAGTTCTAGAACCTTTTTGTTCAGCTCCGCGGCTTTGCTGTGCTCGTCTTGCAAACGTGCTTGGGTTTGTGACACCAAGGCTTGCACGGTGCGGCTTTCTTCCACCATCTCACGCACCACACCGGCCAAGCTTTCCAGCGAATCGGCCTTCTCGATCACATCGGCATAGCGGCCCACGCTGTCGTGGAAACGCCCCGTGTGTGAGCCCAATTCGCCGAGTTCGGTCAGCATGCGGTTGATCAGCGTTTTTAAGGAATCCCGGGCGCGTTCGCGTTCTTGGCGCAACTGCTGTTGGCGCTCGCGCGTGGTCCGCAGCAACTCGTTGACGGATTTAACGCCACGTGAAGTCAGGCCGTCAGCCAACGTAACCCGCATGGCCTCGCATTGACCTTGGGCCCAGCTTTCGTTCTCGGCCAGGTCAGTCAAACTGGCGGTGAGTTCTTGGCACAGGCTGCCGAGCTGGTCCACCAGGTGGTGGCGGTGTTGAATCATGCGGTCGGCCTGGGCGCACAACTCGGCCAATTCTTGCGCCAAAATGGGTGTGGCGCCTTCGGTTTGGATGCGCTTGACCGCATCGGCGATCACCTGCGCCAACTCATGTGCTGCTTCCTCAGCGGCGGGCAATGCTTGTTGAACTGTGCCTCCCAGATGGCCGACCACCGGGTTCCAGTGGAGAGCGTTTTGCGCCACCACGGCAGCCTGAACGGCCGCGTCTGTCGTCGTTTGGCCCTCAACGGATGGTGTGAGTTTGATCAGTGGCAAGCTCGCTTCGGCTGCACTCGCTTGTGCAGGTGCCGGTGTTTCGTCCAAAGGCGACACATCGGTGTCCACCGCTTCATCCAGGGTGTCTGTGTCCCAACTGGTGAGCAGTTGGTTCAGGCGCTGTTGCAATTTTCCGGCATCGCTGCGGCTGCCGCTGAGCACACGTTGCAAACTTTCCTTTTTGCGTGCGGTGGTCCATTGACGACCGCCGCGACCCACGCCTTTGACCACCCGGTCAATCATGTCGGAGAGTTGGGCCCCGCTTTCATCCGGCGCAGAAAGCAGGCGCTCGGCAACGTCCCATCGACCTTCGCCCATCGCTTTGGCCAAATCGGCACCCGCCCGAGAGTCCAGCGCCCGACCTGCCAGTTTTTCAACCAGACGCTGCGCTTTCTCGGGCAGCGCGGCAGCAACAGCTGCGCCACCGGACTCTTGCAAATAGGCCCGCTCGTAGTTGCTGGGCGTGGGCTCGAGCTTGTCCAACAACAAACGACGCAAAGCGGCTTTCGCAATTTGTGCGGGTGCATTGCTATTGGCTGCTGCTGCAGCAGCGGCAGTGGCAGTGGCTTGAGCCGACAACGCCGCGGCCTTGGATCGATCTGTGGGTGGGGATGGGCGGGCCGCAGTGCTCATGTTGCTGTGCTCATAATGAAATCAGGTTCCGAACCATCAACGTGCGGCGGCCAGGCTGGCCACCAACCGTGCCGTCGGCTCATCGACCGGGGCCACCGTAGGGTCTCGCATGAACTCACCCGCCGCGATGATCCAAGGTGCGCTGCGGGTGCGAACCATGGTCTCCAGCCAGCGCTCAATGTCGGCAGGAGGTTGGGGTTTGCTGACCAAAAAGCCTTGAACCAAGGTACAGCCCAAGCGGTTCAGGGCTTCCATTTGTTTGAGCGTTTCAACGCCTTCAGCCACCACACGCAGCCCCAAGGAACGCGCCAGCGCAATCACCGCTGTGACCACGGCCAAGCTTTGGGGCGTGCCCCCCAGATCGCGAATAAAGCTGCGGTCGATTTTTACTTCACTGATCGGTAGTGTGGTGAGGTAGGCCAAGGAGGAATAGCCCGTACCAAAGTCGTCAATGGAAATTTCCACACCGATTTGGTTCAAGCGATGCAAGGAAGGGATGACGTTTTGCAAGTCCTTCATCAAACCGGTTTCGGTGATTTCCAATTCAATGCACCGCGGTGCAACACCGTATTGGTTGCAGGCAGCGGTGATGTGCTCTACCAGGTCAGTGCGTTCGAAAAGACGGTTTGGCAAGTTGACGGCAATGGAACCCGCGAAGCCGAAACTGTCTTGCCACAAACGCACCTGACGGGCCGCTTCGCGTATGGCCCACTCGCTCATGGGAACAATCAGCCCGGTTTCTTCAGCCAGAGGAATGAAGTCCCCAGGAGGCACCAAGGTGGCACCACGCTGCCAGCGCATCAGCGCTTCGACACCGATCATGCGGCCACCGCGGATGTCTACCTTGGGCTGGTAATGCAGCACCAACTCATCGCGCTCCAGCGCTTTGTGCAGGGCGCTCTCCAGCTCCAACTTTTCGCGTCCTTTTCCTGCCAATGCAGGACGGTACAGGGACGCGGCGTTGCGGCCTTGTGCTTTCACCGCGTACATGGCCACATCGGAGTTGCGCATCAAATCAGCCACCGAGGCCCCATCACGTGGGAAGAGCGCAATGCCAACGCTGGCGGTGACGAAACACTCTTGCCCACCCACAAAAATGGGCTCACGCATCAAATCCAGAATTCGTGTGGCGACGCGCTCGGCGTCACGTTCATCGACCACCTCAGGCAGCAGCGCCACAAACTCATCACCGCCGTAACGACCCACCGCTTCCAAGGTGCGGTGCGAGCGCGAGCCCATGCTTTCGATCGCGCTCTCGACCACTTGATCGGAGTGGCGAACACAGGAACGCAGGCGACGCGACACTTCCATCAGCAGCTCATCACCGGCGCTGTGGCCCAGGGTGTCGTTGATGACCTTGAAACGGTCCAAGTCAATCAGCAACACCCCCACCTGGTGCCCCAGTTTGCGTGCGTGTTCCAAGGCCCGCTCGGCGCGCCAAATGAGTTGGCGGCGGTTGGGCAAACCCGTTAAGACGTCGAAGTTGGCGAGGTGGCGAATCTTGTCTTCCGCCACGCGACGGTCCGTCACGTCTTGCACGATGCCGGTGTAGCCCACCAGATTTCCGTGCTCGTTGAATTCAGGTTCTGCCTCGGCGTGCAGCACACGGGCCCGACCATCGACCAAATTGACCGTGATGTCTGTGTCGAGCACGGTACTGTGACGCAGCACACCGCGCAGCAGGCTCAAGAAAGAGCTTCGGTTGTCCGCAGGCATCCAACGCACCAAACGCCTGAAAGCCAAGGTATCGCTCGGCGCCAAGCCGAAGACCCGCAAGCCTTCAATGGAGAAAATCAGTCGTCCGTGGTGCCGTTGCCAATCAAAACTTCCCATGCGCGCCAGGTCTTGTGCGCGGGCCAGTTTGGATTTGCTTCTTTCCAGCTCCTGGCGGGTTCTTGAAGAACGCAGCAAATACTGCAAACGCCCGCCAAGCAAACTCCATTGATTGGACTTCACAAAGAAGTCTGTCGCCCCCGCTTCGTAGGCGCGGTTAATCGAAGCATCGTCGTCCAAGCCGGTCAGCATCAGGACAGGCAACGACTCGAAGCCGGGTAATTCGCGCATTTCGCGGCAGGTCGCAAAGCCGTCCATGCCGGGCATCAGGGCGTCCAGCACCACCACGTCAGGCAACCAGCTGGCAAGGGTTTGAATCGCCTGCTCGCCACTGCTCACCTCCAACACAGAAAAACCGCGCTCGCGCAGGGCCATGGACGTCAACAAGAGGTTGACTTCGTCGTCGTCGACCAAAAGCACCTTGGGTTGATTGGACGTGAGGTCGTCGGTCATGGCGTTTTGTGCGGTCAAGCCGCAGTCCCTGCACTCAAGGTCGTCGTGGCCGTATCGCCACCCGCGCCCAGCGCTCGGAGCGCCTGCAACACAACCTCCACTTCCGCACAAATGGCCACCACATAAGGAGCCGTGTCGTCCTCGCGTTGGGTGCGGATGATGGTTTCTAGCTCCGCGCACATCTTGGACAAACGCAGAGCACCAATACTGGCTGAGGAGGACTTCAAGGTGTGTGCGACATGGCGCATGCCGTCTCTGTCGTTGTTTTGGCTGGCTTGTTGAACTTGGGGCAACATGCGTGCCACAGAAGTCTCGAAAGCCGCGATCACACGCTGCATCAGTTTGTTCTGGCCACTCGGATCCAATTCCCGCAAACGATCCAAGGCGGTGTTGTCCAACACCGACTGCACGCCCGATAGGCTGCTGAAAGCCGCAGGCGATGCAGGAGCAGAAGGCGGGGCCGACCCTGATGGGGGCGCAGCAGCCATGGCGAAGTTCGGGCGCAAGTACCTGGTTAACATAGTCAGTAGTTGATTTTGGCGGAAAGGTTTAGACAAATAGTCGTTGAAACCGAGGCTTAAAAATCGCTCTTCATCACCTTCCATGGCGTTGGCGGTCACCGCGATGACGGGTGTGGTGGTGGGCGTTTTGAACTGAAACCGTGCCCCGGAACCGCGCCTGAACCAGCTCACGGCTTCCACCCCATCCATCCCCGGCATCATGATGTCCATGAGCACCAGGTCGAAGTGTGCCTCACACAGCGAGCGTAAACCATGCATGGCACCCGACGCCATCTGAACTTTCAGGCCCAGGCTTCGTAACATTTGGCCAATGACTTCCTGGTTGACCGGGTTGTCCTCGACGACCAGGACTTGGCCACTGAGCAGCGGCTCGGCGACCGGGCCATCATCGGCTCGTCCTTGGGCCGCCCGCAGGCTGACGATGGTTTGCCGCAGCTCGGCTTTGCGTATCGGTTTGGGCAAAAACCGGTCGAAACCTGCCGCCAATGCGGCGCTGGCATCGTCTGGCGACGACGCGGATGACAGCAGCACCATGCGCATGCCGCCGTGTCGGCCGCCAGCCGTGATGGCCTGAGCGAGCGCCATGCCATTCAAACGCGGCATGTTCATGTCGACCAAAGCCAGGTCAAAGCCGCTTTCCAGATTGTCTTTTTGGTTCAGGATTTCCAGCGCCTGTTGTCCGTCTTCAGCCTGGGTGACCGTCATACCCCAAGCGCCAAGAATGTTCTTGAGGATGGTCCGGTTGGTGGCGTGGTCATCCACCACCAGAACCCGCAGCGGTGGCAATTGCAACTCATCCACAGGCATGTTGAGTTGAGGACTGACCGCAGGTCGCAGGCGAATCGCAAAGGAAAACTCCGAACCCTGGCCGGGGGCGCTTTTGACGCGCAGCTGCCCGCCCATCAACTCCACCAATTGTTTGGAAATGGCCAAACCCAAGCCGGTTCCACCGTAGCGGCGGGACATGTCAGAGGACACCTGGGTGAAGGCGCTGAAAAGCCGAGGAAGTTTGTCCGCTTCAATGCCTATGCCCGTGTCGCGGATGGCAAACTCAAACCACAAGTCTTCCGGACCGCCTTGCGGCAGGCGGCGCAGGTCCACCACCACTTCGCCACTTTGAGTGAACTTGATGGCGTTGGCGACCAAATTGGTCAGCACCTGACGCAGTCGCAACGCATCGCCCTGGGCACAGGGGGGCAAATCTGGCTCTTCGCGGAAACTCAGATCGAGGCCTTTTTCATGGGCGCGGGGAGCCAACAACTCCAAGGTGTCTTCGACCACGCCGCGCAGCGAAAAATCGGCCACGGCCAGCTCCATCTTGCCAGCCTCAATTTTTGAGAAATCCAGAATGTCATTGATGATTTCCAGCAAGGACTCACCCGATCGGTACACCGCCTGGGCAAAACGCCGCTGTTCATCTTTCAGTGATGTGCCCAGCAGCAGCTCTGTCATACCCAAAATGCCGTTCATCGGGGTGCGAATTTCATGGCTCATATTGGCCAGAAACTGGCTCTTGGCCATGCTGGCACTCTCAGCCGCATCACGTGCCATGCGCAGCTCAATTTCGCGCTGCTTGTCAGCCGTCACGTCAGTGACCGTTCCGTAGACGCGCAATTCGCCCTCAGGCGTGATCACACTGCGCGTGCGTGAGCGCAACCAGCGCCTGCCCTTCGTGGGATGGTGAATTCGGAACGAAAAATCGCCAGGCTTTCCTGCACGTTCGGACGCCATGCGCTGAGCGATGATGCCCCGGTCTTCATCAATGACCTGATTCAAGAGACAGCCCGGTTCGGCAGCCAATCGGCCTCGGGTCACGCCCCACACATCAAACAAGCTGCCCGCCAAAAAATGAAAGACGGTGCGCTCTGGGTTGGTGACAAACAGACTTTCGTCCACGGTTTCTGCAAACTGGTGCAAAACCGCTTGGGCTTCGCTCAAATCACGCTTGGCCCGCTGCTCCTGCGTCACATCGCGTGCCAGGGCCATCAACCAAAGCGCTTGCCCCGCGGCGTCCTGAATCACCACATTGGACACCTGCACCGTGCGCACACTTTGGGGCGATTCGGGATGAGGGGACCAGTCGAATTGTTGGATCCAAGCCTCTTTGGGCGGGTTCATGTCCTGGCCCACCTCGTTGCGCTGCAAGGCCTCCCGCAGGGCAGGCTCAGCCATGGCAGCCAGGGCGGGATGGAAGGCCTCGTCCAGCCGCTTACCAAGCACCTGCGCTCGAGTCAGCGAAAACTGTTGCTCGGCCGCCGTGTTCATTGCCAGCAAAGCAAGCGTCGGGGCATCAAACAAGAAAACGGGCTCTGGCAAGGCCTGAATCAAGACATTGAACTGCTGGGTGGCATCCTGGGCTTGGCTGGGAGGCGGCGGGACTGCGGCGACTTTGCTGTCGGCCACCGCCGCCATGCCGACCAAGCCCCGCGCATGGCACTGCACCAATTGCAAGCCCAGCATGTTCAACATGGCCTGCAAGGACATGGGCGAACACGGTAAGGTGGTTTTGGCCAACTCCAAGACCGCCACGGTTTGACCCGAATAGCTCACTGGCAGTGCGTAACCGGCGGTTTCGTTCCCGGCCAGGTGCTGCTGGGCAATGGCGGCACCCAGAGGAAACCGATTCAAAGGCAAAGACACCGGCACCGGTCGGTACCCGTCAATTTCGGCGAAAGCGGGTTCAAGTACCCTGACCCAGGCTGTCTCGGTTGGGTTAGGTTCCACTCGCAAAATACGAACACCCACCGCGCCCAGTTCTTGTTCCAAGACCTGGCGTACCGCCAGCAGTGCCGAGTCCAAAGACGGTGACTGTTGAATCTGTTGGGTGCAACGCCACAAAACCTCCAACAAGTCTGTATCGGGCAACACGCCATCGGACGCCTCGGCCAAAGTGCTGATGCCAGGAGAGGCGCTGTCGGTCGTGTCCGCCACTTTGCGGCTCAGCATCCAAGTCCCAAGGGCCGCCAGCACGGCGGCAAAACCCAAGCCCAAAGCCGCCTGTTCAACGACAAAAAGCGCCAAACCGGCCATCACAAGGGCCAGGCAGATCATGGTTCGGGCAAGCGAAGGCAACATGGGTAAACAGAGTAGACCAGTCGGGCTTGGTTTGGTCGATTGAAAAAAGCGGAGTTTCCCGGCCCCAAATCAGACCAGGAGCGAGGCCAACGCCTTTTCTTCGGCTGCCCAGGGGCAAACTTGAAGCCTGCCAGGGATTGCAGGCGTGGCGCAGCGAGTTTGGTCCACCGAGTGCCAGGCGCCTACCTAGAATCGGAGCGATGCCTGTTTCCTCCGAACCTTGGCCATTTTGGGCCCTGCTGATCCTGCTGTTGCTGCTGCTGGCCCTCGGTTTGCTGCTGCTGCTCTTGTGGCAAACACGTCTGCAACACGGCAGCAAGAAGGGTTCAGGTGAAGCTGGCCTTGATGTCCAGGCCACTGCGCCATCTGCAGCGACAAAACCACAAGCGCAGGACAAGACCGCCCAGGATGCATTCAGTTACACGGTTTCGCACGACTTGCGCGCGCCAATTCGCGTGGTTGAAGGTTTCACCAAAATCCTGAAAGAAGACTACGGTGCACAGCTGGACCGCATCGGCAACGATCACCTGGACCGGGTCCTGGGTGCCGCTAGCCGCATGAACCAAATGATCGACGCACTGCTGGCGCTGTCGCAGCTGTCCAGCCAACCACTGGGTCGGCAGACCGTGGACCTGTCCCAACTCGCGCACTACATCGCAGAGGACTTGCGACGCGAAAAGCCCGATCGTTCGGTGCAGTTCCACATTGCCCCTGGCCTGACCACGCAGGGTGACCCGACCTTGCTGCGTGTTGTTCTAGAAAACCTGCTGGGCAACGCCTGGAAATACACCAGCAAACGGCCGGACGCGGAAATTTGGCTCGCACCACACAGTGAACAAGCCCACACCTACACAGTGCGCGACAACGGCGCCGGTTTCGACATGCGTTTTGCCGACCGCCTCTTTGGCGTGTTCCAGCGTCTGCACAGCGCCACCGACTTCGCGGGAACTGGCGTGGGCCTGGCATCGGTCAAACGCATCGTGCAGCGACATGGTGGCGAGATTTGGGCGCAAGCGGAAGTGGGCCAAGGGGCGTCGTTTCATTTTTCTCTTCATCCTCGCGGCGACACCGCCCAAGGCCAATAACACCCCCTGCTCGTCGGCTGCTGATAATCCGGGGCATGCACCTGTTGATTCCCTTTGCGTCGGCCGTCAGCGTTCCCGCCCAACATGTTTTGCGCGACCTCGCCCTGCCCCACCTCACCCAGCTTCTCAAGCGCCTCTTGCCCACCCAACGTTTGGAGGGGGATGAATACAGCTTGACCCCGCCCCACGAACGCGCCTTGGCCGAGGCCTGGAGATGGCAAGGGTCTGATGGGTGCTGGCCATTCGCCGCCGAAGCCGCAGCTTCGGATGGCCTGGTGGTGGCAGATCAAGCCTGGGGTTGCATGACGCCGGTGCACTGGTTGCTGGGCCGCGACAACGTCACCTTGACCGACCCCGAGGCGCTGCATCTTCATGAGCCCGAATCACGCGCGATTTTCCAAGCGGTGCGTGATCTGTTTGAAAGCGAAGGTTTCGGCATGCATTGGGCCGCCCCCACACGCTGGTACCTGCAGCACGACAGCCTGGCCCAGCTGCCCTGTGCCAGCCTGGACCGTGTGTTGGGTCGCAATGTGGACCTGTGGCTTCAAGCATCGGCCGCCACATCGGCGCATGCGCAAGCCGAGCTGCGCAAGCTGCGGCGCCTGCAAAACGAATTTCAGATGCTGCTCTATCCCCACGACATCACCAACCAACGCGACGCAAGGGGTCTCCTGGCAGTGAACTCGTTTTGGTTGAGCGGGTGCGGCCGATGGCAAGCCAAAACCACGGACCACCCCGTCGAGGTGAACCAGCTGCTTCGGGCCTCTTTGTTGGCCGACGATTGGGCGTCGTGGCGGGACGCGTGGCTGCAGTTGGATGCCGAGGTGCTGGCGGTCTTGAATCAAGCGGCCAAGCAAGGGCAAACCGTCACACTCACCCTTTGTGGCGAACGCCACGCGCAATCATGGACCACGCCGGCCAAGGCCTCCCTCTTGATGCGCCTTCAATCCACCTTCACCACCCCCGACACAGCCGCTTGGCTGCAAGCCCTGTGAGTCCCTCCATTCAAAACCGCGATGTACCGCCCCGTGCCGCCTGGGCCTTGGAGCAAGCGGGTGTGCACCCCTTGCTCGCCCGCCTGTTTGCGGCACGTGGCGTGCGTGATGCCAGCGAACTCGACGACGGCTTGGCCAAACTGCTGCCGCCCACCGACATGCTCGGTGCCACCGCCGCCGCGCAACGTTTGGCCGATTCCATCACAAAGGGCGAGCGCATCTGCGTGGTGGCCGACTACGACTGCGACGGCGCCACGGCCTGCGCTGTGGCCCTGCGAGGTTTGAAGTTGCTCGGTGCGGCTGCAGAAACAGTGGGCTATGTGGTGCCCGACCGTGCCATTCACGGCTACGGCCTGACACCCGCGATTGTTGACCTGGCATTGGCTGGCGCCTTGAAGCCGCAAGTCTTGCTCACGGTGGACAACGGCATCGCCAGCATCGCCGGGGTGGCCCATGCCCGCGCCCAGGGCTTGGCTGTGGTCATCACCGACCACCACCTGCCCGCACTCGAACAAGACCAGGTGGTGCTGCCCGACGCTAACGTCATCGTCAACCCCAACCAACCCGGTTGCGCCTTTGGTAGCAAAAACCTCGCCGGTGTGGGTGTGGTGTTTTACGTGCTGCTGGCCTTGCGCAGTGAGTTGCGCACACGTGGCGTTTTCACAGCGGAAACACAACCCCGGCTTGACGCCCTGCTCGACCTCGTGGCCCTGGGCACGGTGGCCGACGTGGTCAAACTGGACGCCAACAACCGACGTTTGGTGTCCCAAGGTTTGAAGCGCATCCGCGCGGGCAAGATGCAAGCCGGCGTGGCGGCCCTCTTCGTCGCCGCAGGCCGCGATGCGCGCCGCGCCAGTGGCTTTGATTTTGGTTTTGCCCTGGGCCCACGCATCAACGCGGCCGGCCGCTTGTCTGACATGACTTTGGGCATTGAATGCCTGCTCACCGACGACGCTGGCCGCGCCGCCGAATTGGCCAAAACTTTGGATGGCATCAACCGCGAACGCCGCGACGTGGAAGCGGGCATGCGAGAGCAAGCCGAGATGCTGCTGGAAAACCTGCTGGCCGCACGCGCCGAACAAAGCTCACCCCCGGCCCTGGCACTCTTTGACGAAGCCTTCCACGAAGGCGTGGTCGGCATCGTGGCCTCGCGCCTGAAGGACCAACTGCACCGCCCCACTTTCGTTTTTGCGCGTGGTCAAGATGGCCTACTCAAAGGCTCGGGCCGCTCCATTCCTGGTTTTCACTTGCGCGACGCGCTGGACTTGGTGACCAAACGCCACCCCGGCGTGCTCAAAAAATTCGGCGGCCATGCGATGGCGGCGGGTTGCACCCTGGACGAAGGCGGCTTCGCCACCTTCGATGCCGCGTTTCAGCAGGTGGCGCAAGAGTGGTTGGAACCCAGTTTGCTCAACCGCACCATCCTGAGCGACGGCCCCTTGGGGCTGGAGTACTTCAACGTTGAAACGATTCAACACCTGGACGCCCAAGTCTGGGGCCAAGCCTTTGAAGCCCCGGTGTTCTGCGACGCGGTGGAAGTGGTCTCGCAACGTTTGGTAGGCGAGAAACACCTCAAACTCAACATCAAACACGCGGGCCAATTGCGGGACGCTATCTGGTTCGGTCACGTTGACCAGTTGCCCGCCCAAGTCAAGCTGGCCTACCGACTGAGTGTGGACGAGTACAACGGAAGACAGCGGGTGCAGATGGTGGTGCAGGGAGTGGAGGCGTAGACCGATGTTAAGAAACACGTGTGCGACGGTACCGTTGTGGAACGGTGACCTTGCCCCTGTTCGACGTAGTGCATAGCCACTCGGTTACGCGGCTTGTTTAGCCTGGCCCGCGTGCCAGTTTTCTTCATACTTCATTGGACTGATGTAACCCAGCGTGGAGTGAAGCCGGCGATGGTTGTAGAACG
>JANPCX010000012.1:0-71596 GCA_031431125.1 Burkholderiales bacterium | reverse complement strand
CCTGCACACCTGGGACGGCTGGGCAGCGGCGCTCGCCCCGCGCCGGCGCGTGATCCGCGTTGATTTGCCGGGCTTCGGCCTGACCGGGCCCTTCAGCGGCGCCTACACGCCCGACGACTACCGTGGCGACACCTACGCCCGCTTCGTGCTGGACCTGCTGGACGCGTTGAAGGTCGACCGCGTGGTGTTGGGTGGCAATTCGCTGGGCGGCGAGGTGGCCTGGCGCACCGCCTACGCCGCGCCGCAGCGGGTGGCCGCGCTGGTGCTGGTGGACGCCGCAGGCCCGGCCTTCACACCGGTGGAAGTCCCGCTGGGCTTTCAGTTGTCCCGGGTTCCCTTGCTCAACCGCCTGAGCGAGTGGACGCTGCCGCGACCCTTGGTGCAACAAAGCGTGGTCAGCGTGTACGGCGACCCGAGCAAGGTCACACCGGCCCTGGTCGACCGTTACTTCGAGCTGACCCTGCGCGAAGGCAACCGCCGCGCGCTGCGACTGCGCATGCAGGGCCTGGTCAACGGTGAACATGCCGAGCGCATCGCCACGCTGAAACAACCCACCTTGATCCTGTGGGGTGGTCGCGACCGCCTGATTCCGCCTGCCACAGGCCAGCTGTTCAAGCAGCAAATTGCCGGCAGCCAACTGGTGGTTTTTGAAGAACTGGGCCATGTGCCGCAGGAAGAAGACCCCGTGCGCAGCGTGGCGCCGGTCAAGGTTTTTCTGGGCTTGAAGTAGCGGCTTCGTGCCGTCACCGTTGCCAAGCCGACCGTTCGACGAATTTCACTTGCAGAGGGTGGACCGCCGGCAACGGCCGGCCGCAGCGGCTCTGGCCAGCCGGTGCAAAGTGAGCCGCACGGTCAGTGCTGCAGCGCCTTGACCACAACCGCCGCCACACCCACACCCGTCATCACCAGCAACACCAGCGGCACCAGCCAACTGTGGCGCTGCAACTTCAGCGCGCGGTGCGGGCCGCGAGCAGCCGCACGGCCGTGGCGCGGCAGCAAACCCTGCCAACCGCAGCCCTCGGCCGCGCAGGCGTAGCGGCGCATGCCGGTGCCAGCGCCCAAGCGCAATTCCTGCGGCTGCCGGTGCACACGATTGACCGGGCTGTCACAGCGCGTGCAACGGGGTCGGTGTTTGGAGGGGGTGGGCATGGGGGCAGGTGGGCTCGTTGACCGAGCCGACAACCCCCATGCGCCTGCCGGGACAGGCCGCATCGGAGAGCCTCACGGCCCGCTTGTCACACACGGTCAGTCTGGTTGTCGGCCCAGCCCGTGGGGACTTGAGTGGCACGCTGCGGCCAACGCCCCTTCAGTGCAGCGTCAGCACACCTTCAGCACACCTTCAGCACGCCTTGGGTATGCTTGCAGCGCACCACCCACCCATCAGCGCACCAAAAGACGGGCGCCATCGGCAGCGGCCTGGACCACATCACCCACCACCGCAGCGTGATCGAAGCCATGGCGGCGGAAGATGGCCAGCACCGCATCCACGGCAGCCGGCTCACAGGAAACCAGCAAACCGCCGCTGGTTTGCGGGTCGGTCAGCAGGGCCTGGTCGACGGCCGCAAAGCCTGCGGCCAGTGTGACCTCCTGACCGTAGCCGACCCAGTTGCGAGCCGACGCCCCGGTCACAAAACCCTGGCTGGCCAGGTCGCGCACGCCGCCCAGCAGCGGCACGCTGGCCCAGTCGATGCGAACCTGACACTGGGCGCTGCGCGCCAGCTCCAGCGCGTGGCCAGCCAGCCCAAAGCCGGTGACATCGGTGACCGCATGCACGCCCGCCAGTTCGGCCAAGTCAGGGCCCGGTGTGTTGAGCTGGGTCGCGTTGGCAATCATCTGCGCGTAGCCGGCCGGGCTCAGCTGCTCTTTTTTCAGCGCCGCACTCATCACGCCCACGCCCAGCGGCTTGCCCAGGATCAGCACATCACCGGGCTTGGAGTCGGCGTTGCGCTTGACCCGTTTGGGGTGCACCAAGCCCATCACCACCAAACCGTAGATGGCTTCGACGCTGTCGATGGTGTGGCCGCCAGCGATCGGAATGCCGGCCAGCCGGCACATCGATGCGCCGCCTTCCAACACCCGGCCGATGGTGGCGGTGGACAGCACGCTGATGGGCATGGCCACCAACGCCAGCGCCATGATGGGTTTGCCGCCCATCGCGTAGACATCGCTGATGGCGTTGGTGGCGGCGATGCGGCCAAAGTCGAAGGGGTCGTCGACGATGGGCATGAAAAAGTCGGTGGTGGCGATGAGGGCTTGGGTTTCGTTCAGCTGGTAAACCGCCGCGTCGTCGGCCGTTTCAATGCCGACCAGCAGTTCCGGCGGCATGGGCATGCCGGTGGTGCCCTTGAGAATTTCAGACAGCACGCCCGGCGCAATCTTGCAACCACAACCGCCGCCATGGGACAGCGAAGTGAGCCGAGGTTCAACGGGTGAGGTGCTGGAGGTAGAGGTGCTCATGTCGTGATGTCCTGTTGCGCGTCAAAGGGGCTGGGCCTGCGCCAACAGCGCAGCGACCAGGTTCAACAAAGTTTTTTGTTCTAGGCGGGGGTGAAAAAGGGCGGCGCGTTCGGCGCAGTGCGCCCGCAAGGTTGCCAGCATACCCACATCGTCACGCAAACGTGCAAGCAGGGCTGCTAAGCCTGCGGCATCGCCCCAATCGAAGTAACCCGTGTAGGCCGGCCCGAGCAAACCCACGTTGCCGTCAATGCGCGAGGCCAGCACGGGTGTGCCGCTGACCAGGGCTTCAATCACCACATGGGCCCCGCCTTCCATCTGGCTGGCGTGCACCAGCACATGGGCTGCTTGAATGCGTTTGCGCGTGGCCGCATGCGGCTGGCCACCGAGCCAGCGGTATCGGGGGCACTGGGCCGCCACCGCGCGGGCCTGCGCACCGAGGGCGGGGTCGAGCTCGTCGCCGATGTGGTCGAGCAGGATGTCGGTGCGCTGCGCCAGCAAGCGCGCTGCATCGAAATACGTTTGTGGCGATTTTTCTTCGCGCAAATGCCCCACCATCAAAGCCCGCAGGTGGCGCTGTGTTTTGGGCAGCACAGCGCGTGAGGGTGCCGATTGCAGGCAAACCACGCCTTTGTGCCTGAGCTCGGCTGGCAACTGCGCCAGCCCCATCTCATTGAGCACCACCAGCTTGTCGGCCAGTTGCAAAGAACGCTGGGCGCTCACATCGGCCTGGATGTCGCGGTACAAATCGGTGCCGGTAAGCACCAGCAACAAAGGGCGCTGCGGGTGGGTGGCCCGCCAGGCCGCCACCGATGGCGCACTGCGCCGGGCGTGCAGGGCAATCATCAAGGCGTCGTCGCGCTGTTTGGTGTCGCCGACGTGCTCGGCGCTCCAGTTGCCTGCCAGCCGCACCGGATAATCCTTGGACAGAAAACGAGCCCAGCGCTGGGCGGTTTGCCAGTTGCCATTGTTGGCTTGGGCTAAGGCAGGAGTGACGATGACGACGCGAGAACGTGGCATGACGCGAGCTTACCGCCGATGAATGGAGATGCTGAAGCGGGTGTTGCCATCCGCCGGGCGGATGGCCCTGCGCTGGCTCTTGCCTTGCGCGAGAGCCGCGCCGACACCTTGGCCACGTTTGAGCGCTTTGAAGAGGCCTTGAGCGCGCAGGGTTTGCGTGTGCCGCAGTGGCCCACGCTGAACTTGCCGCTGTGGGAGCTGGGCCACATTGGTTGGTTTCAAGACTGGTGGTTGCGGCGTAACCCGCAGCGACTGCTGGGCCAGCACGCAGATCCCGATGTGGCGCGCGCAGCGAGCGAGCGCACCAACGCGGACGCGCTTTACAACTCCAGCCGGGTGCCGCACGCCAGCCGCTGGTCACTCCAATTGCCCGATGCGCAGGCCACCAAGGACGATTTGGCCGCTCAACTGGCGCACCACGTGGCCATGCTCGCGGGGCATGCACAAGACGATGCGGCGCTTTATTTTTTTCGTTTGGTTTTGCTGCATGAAGACATGCACCACGAGGCCGCGCTCTACACCGCCCACGCCTTGGACATTCAGGTGTCCGATCCGCGCTGGCAGCCCAAGCCCCGGAACCGAGCGGCCACCTTGCTTGCGATGCCTGCGCAGCCGTGGCAATTGGGGCACAACGACCCGGGGTTCACCTTTGACAACGAACACGGGCCCCATGTTGTCGCCACCGAGGCCTGCGCCATCGACAGCCATGTGCTGCGTTGGGCCGAATTTTTGCCCTTTGTTGAATCGGGCGCTTATGCCAACGACCGCCATTGGAGCGCCAGTGGGCGACGCTGGCGTGAGCAGCATGGCCTGTGTCATCCTCGGGCGCTGCGGCGCGACGGGGTGGTGTGGCAGCACCAACGCGCTGGCCGCTGGCAGCAGCTGGACCCGGCGCTGCCCGCCTGCCACCTGAGTTACTTTGACGCCGAGGCCTGGTGCGTCTGGGCCGGACGCTGTTTGCCCACCGAAGCCCAGTGGGAACGCTGCGCGCTGCAGCAGCCCGAGCAGTTCTGCTGGGGCGAGGTGTGGGAGTGGACGGCCAGCCCCTTCACCGCCTACCCCGGTTTTGTCGCCCACCCCTACCGGGACTACTCGGTTCCTTGGTTTGGCAGCCACCAGGTGCTACGGGGGGCCTCCTTTGCGACCCAGCCGAGGCTGCGCCATCCCCGCTACCGCAACTACTTTCTGGCGCAGCGGGACGATATTTTTTCGGGCTTTCGAAGCTGTGCGAGTGTTTAGCTGATCGCCGGGGCGCACGCATTGGCGCAGCAGCGTGCAAGGCTTTAGCAGCGCGGGTAGCATGCGCAGCCTGTTCAACCGTGTCACCTTGTCGAGTCCTCCTATGAAACCTTTTTCCACCGTTCATGCTGCGCAAGCCTTGATCGCCTGCGTGCTGGTCAGCTTTGGCGCGTTGTCGCAGGCCCAGTCCGTGCTTCGCATCACCACCATTCCTGAAGAAGTGGCGACCGAGCAGGTGCGCAAGTTCACGCCCTTGGCCACCTATTTGGAAAAACGTTTGGGCGTGAAAGTGGAGTTCACCCCGGTGAGCGACTACCCCGCTGCCGTCGAAGCCTTGGTCAACAAAAAAGTGGATGTGGTGTGGTTTGGTGGCTTCACCTATGTGCAAGCGCAAATTCGCTCAGGCGGAAAAATTGTGCCGATCGCCCAGCGCGAGGAAGACACCCGTTTTCAGTCGGTGTTCATTGCCAAGACCGACTCGGGCATCAAAACCCTGGCCGATATGAAAGGCAAGCAAGTGTCATTTGGCTCACAAAGCAGCACCTCGGGCCACCTGATGCCGCGCAGCTTCTTGCTGCAAGCCAAGATCGACCCGGACACCGACTTCAAACGTATTGCCTACTCGGGCGCCCATGACGCCACCATCGCTTCAGTGGTCAGCGGCAAGGTGGACGCCGCCGCGCTCGACATCACCGTGTGGCGCAAGTTTGTGAATGAGAACAAGGTGGACACCAAAGCGGTCGATGTGTTCTACACCACGCCGACTTATTTCAACTACAACTGGTCTGTGCATGCCGACATGCCTGCTGACTTGCGTGGCCGCCTGCAAAAAGCCTTGTTGGATTTGGACATGAACACGCCCGAGGGCAAAGAAATTTTGATGCTCAACCGCGCCTCCCGTTACATCGTCACCCAGCCTGACAACTACAAAGGCATAGAGGCGGCGGCACGCAGCGCGGGTCTGTTGTGACCTGGGGGCCAACGTGTTCTGCGTGGCGGACCTCCTTTGAAGATTGAACTGCAGGACATCACTGCACGCCACCCTGCTGCCAGGGCGGATGCAGCTGCCGCGCTTCGTGGCCTGGGTGTGTCTATCGCATCAGGTGAACACGTGGCCGTCATCGGCCCGTCTGGAGCCGGTAAAACCACCTTGCTGCAGTTGCTGGCCTGTGCTTTGCCGCCACAGCAGGGGCGCTACGAGCTCGGCGGGCAATTGCCTTGGATCCTGCCGCGCTCGGCCTTGCAGCGGCTGCGAGGGCGTTTGTTCCTGGCACCCCAGGTGCCGCCCCTGCCGCCACGGCAGCGGGTGGTGACGGCGGTGCTGGCGGGGCGTTTGCCCGCGATGGGCCTGTGGCAAAGCCTGCGATCCTTGTTCTACCCGGCGGACATCCCTGCCGCCCACCAAGCCTTGCTGCGGTTTGACCTGGCCGAGAAAATTTTCGAGCGCGTCGACAGGTTGTCCGGCGGCGAGCGTCAGCGTGTTGGCCTGGCGCGTATCCTGTTGGCACCTGCGAAGCTGTGGTTGGTGGACGAGCCCTTGTCGGCACTCGACCCCACACGCGCCAGGTCGGCACTGACTGCCTTGGTGGATGAAGCCCGAGCACGGCAGGTGACCTTCGTCGCCAGCTTGCACCAAGTGGACGCGGCCTTGGCGCACTTTCCTCGCATCCTCGGTTTGCGCGAGGGTGTGCTCGTCTTTGACTTGCCCAGCAACCAAGTGAGCGAAAGTTTGTTGGCGCAGTTGTACAGGCAGCACGAACATGAACTCCACGGGGCACCGCTGGATCCCTTGGACACGGCCGCAACGCCTGCACCACCGGCCGTCATGCATTGCCGATGAGTGCGTCTTCAAAACGCCGGGTGCTGGATGCGCCGCAGCGCGACCCGGCTTGGTGGGGCCGTGTTTTTTGGGCGTCTGCAGCGTTGGTCTTGTTGTGGCCACTCTTCGTGGCCACCGAGTTTCGGCCCGCGTTATTGCTGCAAGCGGACAGCCTCAAAACCAGTGGGCGTTTCTTGGCGAGCTTTTCCCCACCGGCCGTTGGCCTGGAATTTCTGAGCCTCGTGGCGCGTGAAACCTGGCGCACCGTGGCCATGGCCACGGCAGGCATCACACTGGCGTTGCTGGTGGCCGTGCCGCTGTGCTTGTTGTCCAACCGCGCGATGTCGCTTTCCATGTTGTCTGGCCGCATGGCGCGTGCGCCCTTTTGTTTGCGACTGGCCTTGCGCTGGTTGCTGGTGCTGCTGCGCAGCGTGCCCGAGCTGGTGTGGGCCTTGGTGTTTGTGCGGGTGGTGGGCTTGGGGCCGACAGCGGGCGTGCTCGCCATCGCACTGACCTACGGCGGCATGCTCGGCAAGGTGTACGGCGACATTTTGGAAAGCAGCGACCAGCAGGCCACGCAAGCCCTGCTGCGCAATGGCAGTGGGCGGCTGCAAGCATTTTTTTATGGTTTGCTGCCGCAGAGCGCGGCGGAGCTGACGTCGTACACCGTCTATCGCTGGGAATGCGCCATTCGTTCGTCGGTGGTGCTGGGTTTTGTGGGTGCTGGCGGTTTGGGTCAGCAGTTGGACAACTCGATGAAGATGTTCAATGGCGGCGAAGTGGCCACCATGCTCTTGGTCTTCATGGCCTTGGTGGCGCTGGCCGATGCCCTGAGCAGTTGGTTGCGCCGTGTACTGGGGTGAGCATGACTCCTACTCAGCAGCGCCACCCGACCTCTGTGCAGCCGCCCCCGCCCCCGCTGCCGCCGCCCCTCTTCGACGCACGGTGCAAGGCGTGTTGGATGGTGCTGGGTCTCATCGGCTTGGTGGCGGCCAGTTTTTGGACGCTGGACTTGCAGTGGGCGCAGTTTTTATCCCTGGATGCGGCACGTAGCATGGGCCGTTTCGTGGCCGAATTCTTTCCGCCCGATGTGAGCCCGAAGTTTTTGCGCAAAGTGGGGTGGGCCACGGTCGAGACCCTGGCCATGTCGGCCTTGGGCACGCTGTTGGCGGCCCTCATGGCGGCGGGTTTTGCGCTGCTGGCGAGTCGGCCAGCAGGCTGGACGGACACCACGCAAGCATCGAAGCCCCACCTGCTGAGAGCCTGCATGCGGTGGTTGCTCAATGCCTTGCGCTCCATCCCCGAGTTGGTGTGGGCGGCTTTGCTGTTGATCTCTGCCGGACTCGGGCCCTTTGCAGGCACCCTGGCCCTGACCCTGCACACCAGCGGTGTGCTGGGGCGTTTGTTCACCGAGGCCCTGGAAAACGCGCCACCTGGCCCCAGCCTGGCCTTGCGCGCGCAAGGCGTGGGCGGCGCCCCACTGTTCTTCTACGCGCTGCTGCCTCAGGTGTTGCCGCAGTGGGTGAGTTATGCCCTCTACCGATGGGAAAACAACATTCGCGCGGCTGCTGTGCTGGGCGTGGTGGGGGCAGGGGGTTTGGGCCAACTGTTGTCCTTCCACATGGGGCTTTTTCACATGGGCAAGACGGCCACGATTTTGGCGGCCATGTTGCTCTTAGTCGCTTTGGTGGATGCCGCGAGTGACGGGCTGCGAAGGCGCTTGATGCGCTGAGTCAGGTCGGGCTGCTTCTGCCACAGCGATCAGTGGCGCGGGCCTGAGGCCGGATCGATGTCTTGATCGCCACTCTCGAGCAGCATGTCCTCAGGGCTTGGTGCGGCTTCCATCCGATAGCTTTCGCTGGCCCAGGCGCCGAAGTCCTGGTTTTTGCAGCGTTCGCTGCAAAAGGGGCGGGAAGGGTTGCGGGCCGAGTAAACACTGTCCCCCTTGCAACGGGGGCAGGGCACGATCTTTTCAGTCACGTTTGCACTCATCACAGCAGACCAACAGGCAGAGGTTTACAAGCAAAGTGTCAACTCAAAGGTGGTGTCGGCGAGCCGCTGCTTCAAGCGGCCTTCGTTGTCTTGCTGCATGAAACGCACCGACACCATCAAGCGGTGGCCAGAAATTTCAGGCACCAGTTGTGAGTCGGGGTTGATGCGCAGCCTAAGCAACTGGTAGGCCCGTCCTGCGGGCAGTGTTTGCTGGAATTGACCACCTGCGGCGACCACTTTTTGGGCAATGCCGGAATCACGCAACAAGCTGAGCAAGACGTTCAGCGCCTCGGCCAATGGCATCAGCGTCTCGGCCCAGTGCAGCAGGTCGGTGCGGCGTTTTTGCGGGGGGTGTTGCTGCCAAGCGTAATAGGCAGGCAAGTCAAACTCACAGGTACCACCCGGGATACTGATGCGGCTGCGTATGCTCATCAGCCACTCGTTGCTGCTCAGGCTGTGTCCGGCTTTGCCTTGAAGTTGGTTCAAACCACTGAAGGCGTGGTCGACTCTCCCAACCACTTCGTTGAGCACTTCTTCGGAGATGGACGGGTTGCCGCGGTAGCTGTTCATCACGCTGCGCTGGCGGTCCAGGTCTTTGAGCAAATCGGACTTCAAGTCGGCACGCGAGGCCACATCGACGATCTCAAAGATGGTTGCCAAGGCGTAGTGGTGATCCACGGCCGCGTCGCGCACCACGAGCTGTCCCAAACGATCAAACAAATGCTCCAACCGAAGCATGGTTCGAATACTCTCGTTGAACGGGTACTCGTAGAGAACCAAATTGGGTGTTCCGGAAGAAGGGGAGGACATGGGTTGCGATTGTTCCACAGGAGGCTAAGGGCTTGGCCTCAGGGTCTCCGTCAATTCTGTCCAAAGTTCGTCTACTTGCCGCGCGAGTTGTGCAAGGTTGATGCCGTCGTTGTAGATCACCACATCGGCTGCCAGGCGCCGATGTGTGCGCTTGGATTGTTGGTGGATCACAGCGAGTGCAGCGGCTTCGGTCCAGCCGGGTCGTTGCAGAACACGCGCCATTTGTGTTTCCTCTTCGCAGTCCACGACCCAGACCTGGTCCACACGGTCTCGCCAGCGGCCAGACTCCACCAGCAGTGGCACGTCCAGTACCAACACCGGCGTTGCGCAAGCCATGGCTAGTCGTTCAACCTGCTCACGTATCAAGGGGTGAAGAATGGCTTCCAGTTGTTGTTTGGCGCCGGGGTTGGAAAAGACCAGGGAGCGCATGGCGACACGGTCCAGTTCACCGTCAGCACCCACGATGTCAGGGCCAAAGAGCGATTGCAGAGCGGGCATGGCCTGTCCACCTGATTCTGTGAGGCAGCGTGCAATGGCATCGGTATCAACCAAAGTCGCACCGTGGGCGACCAACAAACCCGCCACCGTGCTTTTCCCACTGCCGATACCGCCGGTCAATCCTATGCGCCACATGGGAAACCTCGGCATGGAGGGCGCGGCCGGCACCTGCTGTAGGCTCAAGCCCAGCCCAGCCAGCCCATGACCCGGGTTTGCCCCGCCAGCATGACCAGCACTCCGGCACCGGCCAAGAAGGGCCCGAAAGGCACGTAACGGCCTTCGCGCAGTTCACCCGTGAGTTTCATGACGATGCCCACCACAGCACCGATGATGGACGCCGCCAGCACAATGGGCAACAACATGTTGACGCCCAACCAGGCCCCGAGTGCTGCGAGCAACTTGAAATCGCCGTATCCCATGCCTTCTTTGCCCGTGATGAGTTTGAACATCCAATACACCACCCAAAGCGACAGATAGCCTGCAACAGCACCCCAAACCGATTGCGACAAGGGCAGGGTCCAACCGAGGGCAGCGCAAACCAATCCGGCCCAAAGCAGGGGCAGCGTCATGTTGTCGGGTAGCAGTGTGGTGTCCCAGTCGATACCGCTTAGAGCCACCAAGGTGGCCATGAAACCACACCAAATCAGCACCTCAGGCTGGGGCCCCAACCGCCAGGCCACCAGGGCAAACAACACGCCAGTCAGAATCTCAACCAGGGGGTAGCGCAGCGGAATTCGTGTTTTGCAGGCAGAACACCGCCCGCCAAGCCGCAAGTAGCTCAAAACCGGAATGTTCTCGTGCCAGGCGATGAGGTGGCCGCAAGCGGGGCAACGAGAGGCGGGTTTGGCCAGCGACAGTCCGGTCGCGTCCGGCGGTGGCAAGCTCATCACCTCGGCGCTTTCTTGTTTCCAAGCCTGCTCCATCATCAGAGGCAGCCGATGGATCACGACATTCAAAAAACTGCCCACCGCCAAACCGAAAACCCCTGCTACCCAAGGCGATAGAAAATACTCAAGCAACAGGGGTTCCATCCGTGGCTTGAATCAGACCACTTGACCCAGTTTGAAGATGGGCAGGTACATCGACACGACGATGCCGCCGATCAAGGTACCCAGTATCACGATGATGAATGGCTCCATCAGGCTAGACAGTCCCTTTACTGCTTCGTCAACTTCATCTTCGTAGAACTCGGCCGCCTTCGCCAGCATGTGGTCCAGGGAACCGGACTCTTCACCAATGGCGGTCATCTGCAACACCATGCTTGGAAACACGCCGGTGGTTTGCATCGATGTCGTGAGGGCTGCGCCCGTCGACACATCCTTCTGAATCTGATCGGTCGCCTCTTTGAACACGGCATTGCCTGCAGCGCCGCCCACCGAGTCGAGCGCTTCCACCAGCGGGACACCCGCAGCAAACATCGTCGACAGAGTTCGTGTCCAGCGTGCAATCGCCGATTTATTCACCAGGTCACCAAACACGGGTACCTTGAGCAACAAACGATCCATGGCCCTTTGCATTTTTTCCGAGCGTTTCCAGGACTCCAGAAAAAAGTAAGTTCCGCCACCCACGAACGCAAAAATTGCCCACCAATAACTCACAAAAAACTCCGACATGGCCATCACGGCCAAAGTGGGGGCCGGCAAATCCGCGCCGAAATTGCTGAACACCTCTTTGAATGCGGGGATCACGAAAATCATGATCACCGCCAACACCACAAAGGCCACCACAAGCACAGCCACGGGGTAAATCAGAGCCGACTTGATCTTGTTCTTGATGGCCATGGTCTTTTCTTGGTAAAGCGCGAGCCGCTCTAGCAGCGCTTCCAAGATACCACCGGCTTCGCCCGCTTCCACCAAGTTGCAATACAAGGCATCAAAGTACAGCGGATGCTTGCGCAAGGCGGACGACAAACTCGTGCCTGTTTCAACATCGGAACGGATGTCGGTGAGCAGCCGGGTCAGCTTGGGGTTGGGGCTTCCGCGAGCCACGATGTCAAACGACTGGATCAAGGGCACGCCAGCTTTCATCATGGTCGCAAGCTGACGGGTGAAGATCGCAATGTCTTTTTGTTTGATGGAGCGGCCGCCGCTGGTGCGGCGCTTCTTGACTTTGGTTGTCAAAATACCCTGGCGGCGCAAACTGGCGCTGACCATGGCTTCGCCGCCAGCACGCATTTCCCCACGAACGACCTTGCCGTTGCGGTCTTTGCCTTCCCACTCAAACACCAGTTCCTTGATACTTCTTTTTGCGGCTACTGCGGTCGCCATGCTGCCTCCCAAGAATGGGGCCCCGGCTCGGGGCAACTTTTCGGATTGTGCTGCCTATTGCGCGGCATTACTCATTTGTGACCGAGATCACTTCTTCAAGTGTTGTGACACCGGCACGAACTTTGATTAAACCCGACTCGCGCAGGTCGCGCACCCCTTCAGCTTTTGCTTGTACAGCGATGTCCATGGCCGTGCCTTGGCTCAAAATAATGGTCTGAATCGCCTCGGTGACAGGCATCACCTGGTAGATGCCTACGCGTCCCTTGTAACCGTTGTTGCATGCAGAACAACCCACTGCACGGTAGGGACGCCAGCTGCCGTTGAGGTCTTCTTCGGAAAAGCCCGCTTTGATGAGCGCTTCCCTTGGATAGTCGGCCGGTGCCTTGCAGTTTTCGCACAGTTTTCGAGCCAAACGCTGCGCGGTGATCATCAGCACGCTGGAGGCGATATTGAACGGCTGCACACCCATGTTCATGAGCCGCGTCAATGTCGTGGGTGCGTCATTGGTGTGCAAAGTGGACAGCACCATGTGGCCGGTTGAAGCCGCTTTCAACGCGATGTCGGCAGTTTCCAAATCCCGAATTTCGCCGACCATGATGATGTCTGGATCCTGGCGCAAGAATGATTTGAGCGCGACGGCGAATGTCATGCCTGCGCGGTCATTCACGTTCACCTGGTTCACGCCCGGCAAGTTAATTTCTGCCGGATCCTCCACCGTGGCAATGTTGACACCAGGTTGATTGAGGATGTTCAGGCAGGTGTAAAGCGAGACCGTCTTGCCTGATCCCGTTGGACCTGTCACCAAAATCATGCCATAGGGCCGTTTTATGCACTCGAGAAGGCGATCCTTCTCGATCTTCTCGTATCCCAGCGCGTCAATGCCCACTTTGGCACTCGACGGATCCAAGATACGAATCACGATCTTCTCGCCAAACAGAGTCGGTAAGGTGCTGACCCGAAAGTCGATGGCCTTACTTCCAAACTTCAACTTCATTCGCCCGTCTTGCGGTACACGTTTTTCTGAAATGTCCAGGCGCGATATCACCTTGATGCGAGAGGCGAGTTTGTCTTTGATGGCGATGGGAGGTTGCGTGATCTCGCGCAACTCGCCGTCAACCCTAAAACGCACGCGGTAGTGGTACTCGTAGGGCTCGAAGTGCAAGTCGGAGGCCCGCGCATTGATGGCGTCTGACAACATCTTTTGCAAGAAGCGTACGACGGGGGCATCCTCGACATCGGTGGCCGCTTCTGCAATATCTTGCGCAGCGTTTTGTTCTTCGGTGACCTCGAAATCGAAGTCACCGCTGGCGCCCATGGCGTCAAGCGCCTCGGTAACACTGGCGCCCGCAGCCTCCAACATTTTGTTGAGCTTGTCTTGCTCGACAATGACCCACTCGGGCGCAAGCTGCGTCGCAAATTTGATTCGTTCTACGGCCTCCTGGTCGGTCGGGTCTGAGCCGCCGATAAACAGTCGGTTGCCCCGTTTTCCAAGGACCACGACGTGGTACTGAATCGCGAGTTTGGCGTCAATGATGTCGCGAGGCAGGCGGTGGACGTCAACCGCATTGAGGTCCAGCAGTGGCAGAGCGAGCGCCGATGACAGGGTGTGCGCCAAGTCAGAGGACGAAACCAAGCCGTTCGCAATCAAGGCGGTCACGAACCGCGTTTTCTTCTCACGCGAAGACTTGACCAGATCTTCCGCAGTTTTGGAGTTCAGTTTCCCCGCGTTGACCAGTACACGCGCGACGCCGGACAGCGACGATTGTGAGGATTCCGCCAGCGCGTCCATGGCTTAGTCCCCCGCCGCGCGGCGCTCGACCCACAAGAACAAACCCAACCAGGCGGCCGAGTGCTTAGTGCAAAAAGAGAAAAATCGCATAAAACACAGACATGTGGAGAGCAAAGTTAAACCAATTGTTCATCATCTACGATTGGCGCCCAGATGTAAACGGCAAAAACGCCCAGACCGCCGCGTTATTGGGTCAATGGGCCAGTGAAAACGAAAGCAAATGCAACGCGGTAGGCGGCGAGTAGCGAAAGCATGGTCGGGGTGTGAGGATTCGAACCTCCGGCCTCGACGCCCCGAACGTAGCGCTCTACCAGGCTAAGCTACACCACCGTGTGGTGCGAAATAGCGCACTTCCCAGTGTGCTTTTTCACCTCATGGGTACCGCGCCGAGCGATCACGTTGACCGCTCGACGGCACCAGCGCAAAACTTTATCAGAAGGTCGCGCGCTGGGGAGGGCTGCAAAACATGCAAACATGCTTGCGCCTCTGCGGCCTGAGCGCGCGCTGCAGTGCGCGTGGCGTCGATGGCACCTGTGCGCCGCACGATGTCCACGACGTCGGCCAAGCGCGCGACTTCACCGTGCTCAATGGCGTGGCGGATCAACGCGGTTTCGCTCGGGGATCCTTTGGACATGGCCAGCAGAAGCGGAAGCGTTGCTTTCCCTTCACGCAAATCGTCGCCAACATTTTTTCCGAGCTGCTCCGTGGCGCCTTCATAGTCCAGCAGATCGTCCACCAACTGGAATGCCGTACCCAAGCACCGACCATAGTGAGCGCATTCGTCCTCAACGGCCGGGCTTGCGGCACCCAAAACGGCCCCGAGTCTGGCGCTGGCCTCAAACAGCTTGGCTGTTTTAAATCGAATGACCTGCAAGTAGTCATCCACGGCCAAGTCCGCGTCGTGCATGTTCATGAGTTGCAAGACCTCACCCTCGGCGATCACGTTTGTGGCGTCCGCCAGCACGTCCAGCACCCTCAGGTTGTTGACGGAGACCATCATTTGAAAGGCCCGCGAATACAAAAAATCGCCGACCAATACACTGGCCGCATTTCCGAACTGAGCGTTGGCTGTAGCGCGCCCACGCCGAAGTGAGGACTCATCCACCACGTCATCATGCAACAAAGTGGCGGTGTGTATGAACTCAACCGCTGCGGCCAACTCCCATCGTTCGGGGCCCTTGAATCCCAGCGCCTGGGAGAACAGCAGCACCAACATGGGTCGCAGTCGTTTGCCTCCCGCACCAACGATGTAGTGAGAAATTTGTTGGATCAGGGCGACATCTGAATGTAAGCGTCGCTGTATCACGGCATCCACTTGGGCCATGTCGTCGGCCATGGTGGGGAGTTCGGAAACGTTCACGGGGTCATTGCCAAGGGTGATGAGTGGCGCACCGGCGAGGAGGCGCGAGCGGACTTGCAGGACTACCTAAATTATAGAAATGGTAGCGCGGCATTCTGTCTGGACCACGTCGTGAGGCGACCGCGCTGCATAGAGCATGGCAAAAAGTGCTCTTCATGCTATAATTTAAGGCTTCGCGCGATTTGGCCGTTTGGCGGCTGGACGAAAACCCGACTCGGTGACGGTTGGTCGCAGATCAGAAAAAATTGGTCGAGTCGGTGCGGGTTTGGATGGTGCAGCAGTTTCTCATGGTCTCGTGAGGCCTGCCGTGCTCGTTGTTCATTGAAAGGGCTGATATGTACGCGCTCATAAAAACTGGCGGCAAACAATACAAAGTTGTCGCTGGCGAAAAAATTAAAGTAGAACAGATTGCTGCGGATGTTGGCCAAGAGATCACGATCGACCAAGTACTTGCCATTGGTGCGGGTGCGGACCTGAAGATTGGGACTCCCTTGGTGACAGGTGCCAGCGTGAGGGCCACGGTGGTGGCTCATGGACGGCACGACAAAGTGCGCATTTTCAAAATGCGTCGCCGTAAGCACTACCAGAAGCGTCAGGGACATCGTCAAAACTACACCGAATTGCAAATCGGTGCGTTTAACGTTTGATTCGCCGCCGTTAACCTAAGGAGTATTGATCCATGGCACAGAAAAAAGGCGGCGGTTCCACACGGAACGGCCGCGACTCTCAACCCAAGATGCTGGGCGTCAAGGCCTTTGGTGGCCAAGTCATTTCGGCTGGTTCCATCATCGTTCGCCAGCGCGGTACGCGTTTTCACCCAGGTGTGAACGTCGGCATTGGCAAGGACCACACCTTGTTCGCCTTGGTCGATGGTGAAGTGCACTTTGCCGTCAAGGGCCCATTGAATCGCAAGACGGTGAACGTCAAGTCCGCCTGAGGCTTGCTGCGGCTTGCCGACACAAACCCCGGTTCGCCGGGGTTTGTGCTTTCTGAGCCGGGCAATACCACTGGTACGGTGAGACGGCTGGGCTACCATGGCCGATCAGTGTTGCTGAAACAGTTGTAGGAGAACCCATGAACAAGAGTGGTTTGATCTTGATCGCGGTGGGCGCAGTATTGCTTGCACACAACTTCGGCTTGTTCAGCTGGGGGTGGTTGCGGCAGTGGTGGCCCTTGCTGCTGATTGCCCTTGGCCTGTGGTCTATTTTTACGCATCGGCCGGGTGATAAATCCCCATCTGCTGATTCCAGCGACAAGTCTTGAAGAGACACCATGAAATTTGTTGACGAGGCCGTGATCGACATCATCGCTGGCGAAGGTGGCAGCGGCTGCATGAGTTTTCGGCGGGAAAAATTCTTGCCGTTTGGTGGCCCCAATGGTGGCGATGGCGGTCGTGGCGGCAGCGTCTACGCCGTCGGCGACCGCAACCTGAACACGCTGATCGACTACCGCTATGCACGTCGGCACGAGGCGCGTCGGGGCGAGAACGGCCGTGGCTCCGATCAGTTTGGCGCGGCCGCAGAAGACATCGTCTTGCGCATGCCCATGGGCACCATCATCAAAGTCTTTGAGACCGACGAGGTGCTGGCCGAGCTCTTGGTCCCGGATGAAAAAATTCTCTTGCTCAAAGGCGGTGACGGCGGTTTTGGAAATTTGCATTTCAAAACCAGCACCAACCGGGCACCCCGGCAAAAAACCCCCGGCTGGCCGGGCGAGCAGCGCAAGGTTAAGTTGGAGCTGCGTGTGTTGGCTGATGTGGGACTGCTCGGCATGCCCAATGCGGGCAAGTCCACTTTGATCACCGCCATTTCGAACGCGCGGCCTAAAATAGCGGACTACCCCTTCACCACCTTGCATCCAAACCTCGGCGTGGTGCGTGTCGCGGCGGAGCAAAGTTTTGTGGTGGCCGACATTCCCGGCCTGATTGAAGGTGCTTCTGAGGGCGCCGGCTTGGGGCACTATTTTTTGCGCCATTTGCAGCGCACCCATCTGCTGTTGCACCTGGTTGACTTTGCACCCTTCGACGAAGGTGTCGACCCGGTCAAACAAATCAAAGTGATCGCGGCCGAGTTAAAAAAATACGATGCGTCGCTGGCAGACAAACCTCGCTGGATTGTTCTGAACAAGCTGGACATGGTTCCCGAGGAAGAGCGTGCCGCTCGGGTCAAAGATTTCATCAAGCGCCTGAAATGGAAAGGGCCTGTTTTTGAGATTTCGGCTTTGAACCGTGCGGGTTGTGATGCACTCGTTCGTGCGGTTTACGAGCATGTGGCTCATCTCAAACAAGTGATTCCCGACGACCCCGATCCACGATTCGCTGCGAAAGGCGAGGAGACCGAGTCGCCATGAGTCCTACCGTGATGCAAACGGCCCGGCGTATTGTGGTGAAGGTGGGCTCCAGCCTCGTCACCAACGAAGGTCGAGGTGTCGACGAAGAGGCCATAGGCAATTGGTGCCGTCAAATTGCCCACCTTGCCCGTGACGGCCGCGAGGTGTTGATGGTGTCCAGCGGTGCCATTGCCGAAGGCATGAAACGCCTCGGTTGGTCACAGCGGCCCAAAGAAATCCATGAACTGCAAGCCGCCGCGGCGGTGGGGCAAATGGGTTTGGTGCAAATCTACGAAAGCAAACTCAAACAAGAGGGCATGGGCAGTGCGCAGGTACTGCTGACCCATGCTGACCTGGCCGACCGCGAGCGTTACCTGAACGCACGTTCCACCCTGGTGACCTTGCTGGGACTGAACGTGGTGCCCGTCATCAACGAGAACGACACCGTTGTGACCGATGAAATCAAGTTCGGTGACAACGACACCTTGGGTGCGTTGGTGGCCAACTTGGTGGAGGCGGATGCGCTCGTGATCTTGACCGATCAAAAAGGTCTCTATTCGGCCGATCCCAGGCGTGACCCGAATGCGCGTTTCATTCATGAAGCGCAAGCGGGAGATACGGAACTGGAGCGTATGGCTGGCGGTGCGGGTAGCAGCATCGGCCGCGGCGGCATGATCACCAAAATCCTGGCTGCCAAGCGCGCGGCGCACAGCGGCGCGAGCACGGTGATCGCTTGGGGGCGCGAGCCGGATGCGCTCATTCGTTTGTCTCAAGGCGAAGCCATAGGAACCTTGTTGCTGGCGACGACGCCGAAACTCACCGCACGTAAGCAGTGGATGGCCGACCATCTGCAATTGCCCGGCGCCGTATTGATTGACGCCGGTGCCGTTATCAAACTCCAGGGCGAAGGCAAGAGCCTGTTGCCCATAGGCATGGTCGATGTGCAAGGCGAGTTTCACCGCGGGGACGTGATTGCGGTGAAAGACGAACAAGGCCGAGAAATTGCGCGGGGCCTTGCGAACTACGCCAGCAGCCAGGCACGCTTGATTGCCCGCAAGCCCTCAACCGAGTTTGAGCGCCTGTTGGGGTTTACCGGCGAGCCAGAAATGATTCACCGCGACAACCTGGTGCTCAGCACGTCACCATCGGTGTGACGGCTGGTCAAGAACCTCAGCGGTTTTCCTCGTCCCTCGGCGCGGGGGCGGTTTCTAAATTGCTGAAGGACTGTGGTGCTTGAGCCAAGTCGTCTTCATGCGAATGAGAAATCGTCCCGCCACGCAGGTAGCGGTTGTGCACGCCGGTTCGAGGAATGTGGCGGGCCAACTCGGTCAGCGCCATTTGGTAGACATCGCGCTTGAACTCAATCACGGCTTCCAGGGGAACCCAGTAGTCGTTCCAGCGCCAGGCGTCGAACTCGGGGTGGTCGGTGGCGCGCAAATTAACGTCGGTGTCGCGGCCGGCGAGTTGCAACAAGAACCAAATTTGTTTCTGACCTTTGTAGTGCCCACGCGCATCGCGGCGAATGAAATGATCCGGCACCTCATAACGCAGCCAATCGCGTGTGCGCGCCAAAATGCGCACATGGTCAGGTACGAGCCCCACTTCTTCGTGGAGCTCACGGAACATCGCCTGCTCGGGCGTCTCGCCATACTTGATGCCCCCTTGCGGGAACTGCCAAGAATGTGTCCTGATGCGCTTGCCCCAGAAAACCTGGTTGCGCGGATTGAGCAGGATGATGCCGACGTTGGGCCTGAACCCATCACGGTCGAGCATAATCAACCCCAAATTTTTAGTTGAAATCATTATTGCACCGCCATGACAGGAATCAAGCCTGTCGCGGGTTTACCTGAGCGGTCCGTACGTCCTGTTACGTCGCTCAATACCCCATCCAGACCACCGCGCGTGCCCCCTTCCCACTGAACTGTCCAGCAGCAACCCGCCCATGAAAGCCACCGAGTTTTTTATCTCTACCCTCAAAGAAGCGCCCGCTGATGCTGAGGTTGTCAGCCATCAACTGATGATGCGAGCCGGGATGATCAAACGGTTGGGCGCCGGCATTTACAACTACATGCCCATGGGCTTGCGTGTGATCCGCCAGGTGGAAGGCATCATTCGTGACGAGATGAACCGTGCGGGCGCGGTGGAGTTGCTGATGCCAGTGGTGCAGCCCGCCGAGCTGTGGCAAGAGACGGGGCGTTTCGAAAAAATGGGGCCGGAGTTGCTGCGTGTGAAAGACCGCCACGACCGCGACTTCATCATCCAACCCACCAGCGAAGAAGTCATCACCGACATCGCTCGACAAGAGTTGCGCAGCTACAAACAGCTGCCGAAAAATTTCTACCACATCCAAACCAAATTCCGCGACGAGCGACGCCCCCGCTTCGGCATCATGCGAGGGCGTGAGTTCACGATGAAAGACGCCTACTCGTTTGACCGAGACGTCGAGGCGGCCGGTAAAAGTTACGACCGCATGTTTACCGCTTACGTGCGCATTTTTGAGCGCATGGGACTGACCTTTCGTGCGGTGGCGGCGGACACCGGCGCCATTGGCGGCGACCGCTCCCACGAGTTCCAGGTGATTGCCGACACCGGGGAAGACGCCATCGTGTATTGCCCGCAGTCTGACTTTGCCGCCAACATTGAGTTGGCAGAGGCCGTCAGTTTGATCGCGCAGCGCGGCTCAGCCGAAAAGCAGCTGACCAAAACGCCGACCCCTGGCAAGAGCACCTGTGACGATGTAGCGGAGTTGCTGGGCGTGCCGCTGGCGCAGACTGTGAAATCCCTGGTGTTGGCGACCGACGAAAAAAACGAAGCGGGCGACGTGCTCAAAACCACCATTTGGCTGCTGCTGCTGCGTGGCGACCACATGCTCAACGAAGTCAAAGTCAGCAAGATGGCCGGTTTGAAAGACGGGCATCGTTTTGCCACGGTGGCTGAGATAGAAGACCATTTCAACTGCAAGCCAGGTTACCTGGGGCCGATAGGTTTGAGCAAACCTGTGAAGGTCATCGTCGACCGCACCGTGGCCGCGATGAGCGACTTCATTTGCGGCGCGAACGAAGCGGGCTTTCATTACACCGGCGCAAACTGGGGCCGTGATTTGCCTGAGCCACACCTCGTCGCCGACATCCGCAACGTGGTTGAAGGCGATCCCTCGCCCGACGGCAAGGGACCGCTGGCCATTCAACGCGGTATCGAAGTGGGGCATGTTTTCTATTTGGGCACCAAGTACAGCGCGGCCATGAATGCCAGCTTCTTGGACGAAACCGGCAAACCCAAACTCATGGAGATGGGCTGCTACGGCATCGGTGTCACACGTTTGCTCGGTGCGGCCATCGAGCAAAACCACGACGCACGCGGCATCATTTGGCCGCTGGCCATGGCGCCGTTTGCGGTGGTGATTTGCCCCATTGGGTTTGATCGCTCGGCCGAGGTGCAAACCGCGGCGCAAACCTTGCACGATGAACTGCTGGCGTTGGGAGTGGACGTGATGCTCGACGACCGCAGCGAGCGTCCCGGCGCCATGTTTGCCGACTGGGAATTGATAGGCGTGCCTTGGCGTGTGGTCATCTCGGACCGCGGCCTCAAAGAGCGCCAAGTCGAATTGCAAGGCCGCCGCGAAGCTGCCGCGCGCACCATCCCCGTGGATGCGGTGTTGGCCGAATTGAAGGCGCAGTTGCAAAAATGAGTGGAACTGCTCTCCGTCCGGCGCTGACACGCCGGTCTGCTCTTGCGCTGGCCGCTTCACCACTCTTGGCCACATGGCCGCAGAGCACTCGAGCGGGCGCTCAGGTTGAAGAAGACATGGCCGATTCGGTGCGCTCCGCACTGTCAGCTTCTATTGCCAACAGCGCGCCGCCCAAGCCGAGTTTTACCGACACCGCCTCACGCATCTCCTACTTGCGTTGGCTGGGCGAAATGAGCCAGCGTCTGAAAAAACGCAAGCCCGAAAACGTGGCCAGGGTAGAGTTTTTGGAGACGGTTTGGTACGAGAGCAAACGGGCTGGTCTGGAAACCGATTTGGTCTTGGGTTTGATTCAGGTCGAGAGTGGTTTTCGCAAATACGCGATCAGCAGCGCCGGTGCACGCGGTTATATGCAGGTGATGCCGTTCTGGACCCGCGTCATCGGCGACAGTGACCCCACCCGGCTCTTCCACATGCCCACCAATTTGCGTTTTGGCTGCGTCATTCTTCGCCACTACCTGGACCGCGAAAAAGGCGACCTCTTCATGGGGCTGGGCCGCTACAACGGCAGCCGCGGGCGGGCGGAGTATCCCGATTTGGTGTTTGGGGCGAGGAAGGGTTGGGAGTTTGTGGCGGGGGCTTGATGGGCCAATTGCTGGCCTACTTTGCCCCGCTACAGCCCCGACCAGGATTTCGGCGCCGCCTGCGCCATCCCCAACAATGCCAACACCCGCTCCACCGTGTCATTGACCAAGTCGTCAATGCTTTGCGGCCGGTGGTAGAAGGCAGGCAGGGGCGGAAAGATGATGCCGCCCATCTCGGTCACGGAAGTCATGTTGCGCAGGTGGGCCAGGTTGAAGGGGGTTTCTCTGACCATGAGCACCAAGCGGCGACGCTCTTTCAAAGTGACATCGGCGGCGCGGCTGAGCAGGTTGTCGGACAGGCCGTGGGCGATGGCGGCCAGGCTCTTCATCGAACAAGGGGCCACCACCATGGCGTGTGTTGCGAAGGAACCGCTGGCCAGTGCCGCACCGACATCGGCCGGGTTGTAAGCCACGTCGGCCAGGGCCTCCAGGGCGTTGCGGTCCAGGCCCAGTTCATGGTGCACATTGAGCACACCTGCAGGGCTGGCGATGAGGTGGGTTTGTGCACCCAGAAGCTTCAGGCGCTCCAGCAAACGCACGCCGTAGAGCGCACCCGTGGCGCCGGTGATGCCGACGACGATGCGCGGGGCCTTGTCGCTCACTGCGACTTAGGCTTTGCTGCCAAGGATTTGCTGCAGCTCACCCGCTTGGTACATCTCGGTCAAGATGTCGGAGCCACCAATAAATTCGCCATTGATGTAGAGCTGCGGAATGGTGGGCCAGTTGGCATAGTCTTTGATGCCCTGACGCACGCCTTCGTCTTCAAGAACGTTCACGGTGGTGAGGTCACCCACACCACAGGCCTTGAGGATTTGCACCGCGCGGCCCGAAAAACCGCACATTGGAAACTGGGCACTGCCCTTCATGAACAGAACCACGCGGTTTGATTTAACAAGGGTGTCGATTTTTTGCTGAACGTCATTCATGGCGGGATGCCTCCAGGGGTGGGGCAAAGTGGAAGGGGAAATCAGGACTGAAGTTTACCGGTTGGCCTCGGGGGTCGACCTATAAATCACTCAAAACCCCACACGGCGACTTGGATAGCTGACCATCGTGACCCAGCACGAGGCTGCTCAGAAGGTTTTCATCCTCCTGCGCCGGCCTCAGAACGAATAACTCAGGCCCAACTGCAGCAGCGGCGTTAAACGCAAATCCCGCAGGCTGTCTTCCAAGCCGCTCCTTCCGAGACTGGGCCCACCTCCTAACCCCGTGTTGGCGCGGGCGGTGCCCGCTAAACCTATGTCGGCGCTCAGACCCCAGCCGCCGCGCAGAGAAACGAGCGTGTACCCCAGACCCAAGTAGCTGGCGGTGTTGTCGTTTTCACTGGACAAGCTGGACGGCTGCAGACCTGATAAGGCACGACTGAGTCCCAGTCCATGTCCGGAGGGCAAATCCGATCCCAGGCCAGTCAGCAGTCGATGTGTGGTGTTCCCAAACATAAGGCCGCTGGTGGCACGAAAACCTCCCAGCGGGGATGTGGGTGAGGTCATGGGGTGGCGGTAGAAGTAGTAGTCGCCCAACAAACTGCCACGCAATCGGGTGCTGTCGTTCAAGTTCTGCGTGCTCAGGCCCAAGGCCAATCGGCCTTGCCACTGTGGCCAATGTGTCGTGGCAGGGGGCACCAGCAAGCCGTTTTGCGCCCAGGTGGGTACCGCAGCGGCGAGGCCGAGCACGGCGGCGGCAATCATCAAGGTGGTTTGGCGCATGGCGGTCTCCTTTCTTGATGCAGGCCGCGCTCACGGGACATTGGGCACGACCAGGACAGTGGCTTCATCCTACCTGCGGCGGGCACTTTTGTGGGAATTTCATGTCGGCAACCTGGAAACAGGGCGAACTCTTGCAACTTCGGCAGGCTTGAACCATGTCGAAAAGGGCGTGTCCGAACCCAGGTATCAAGTGGCTTGTACCAAGATGGCCCGGAAGTCGTTGACATTCGTGAGGGTGGGGCCAGTGACCACGGCGTCGCCAAGTGCCGCAAAAAACCCGTGCCCGTCGTTGTTGGCCAGCGCGTCCTGGGGTTTGATGCCGAGCGCCCAAGCCCGTGCCAGGGAGTCCGGCGCCAGCAGTGCTCCGGCGATTTCTTCTTGTCCGTCCACGCCATCGGTGTCACCCGCCAAAGCATGGATGCGCGGGTGGCCGCCCAAACCCAAACCCAGGGACAGCAGGCATTCCACGTTGCGGCCCCCGCGGCCCTGGCCGCGCAGCGTGACGGTGGTTTCGCCGCCCGAGAGCAACACGCAGGGCGTTTGAAAGGGTTGGCCCCGGTTGGCCGCTTGCAGGGCGATGCCGGCCAGCACCTTGCCGACGTCCCGGGCTTCGCCCTCTAACGCATCGCCCAGAATGTAGGCTTTGACGCCGGCGTCGCGAGCCACTTGTGCGGCCGCTTCAAGCGCTTGCTGCGGCGTGGCAACCATCCTCCACTCTGCGCGGGCCAAACGCGGGTCGTTCGGTTTGATGGTCTCGCCCCGGCCGCTTTCCAAATGTTCACGGGCGGCCGCTGGCAAGGTGATGCCGAATCGGCGCACGATGTCCAGTGCATCTGCACAGGTGGTGGGGTCTGCGACCGTGGGGCCGGAGGCGATGTCGATGGGGTTGTCGCCCGGCACGTCGGAAATCAACAAGGTGAGCACACGGGCCGGATGGCAGGCGGCGGCCAGTCGCCCGCCTTTGATGGCCGAGAGGTGGCGGCGCACCGTGTTCATCTCACCGATCGTGGCGCCGCAGCGCAGCAGTTCGCGATTCAAGTTTTGTTTGTCTTGCAGCGACATCCCCGGTGCCGGCAAGGGCAGCAGCGACGAGCCGCCGCCGGAGATCAAACACAGCACCAGGTCGTCTTCATTCAGGTCAGACACGAGTTTCAACATTCGCTCGGCAGCGGCCAGCCCAGCCGCATCGGGCACGGGATGCGCGGCTTCGACCACTTCAATGTGCCTGCAGGGGACGTTGTAGCCGTAACGCGTAACCACCAAGCCGCAAAGATCAGCCTCGTTCCCGGTCCAAGCGTTTTCTGCCGCCTCCGCCATCGCCGCTGATGCTTTTCCCGCGCCGATGATCACCACACGTCCCTTGGGCGGCGTAGGCAGATGAGGCGGCAAACACAACGCTGGTTGGGCGCTGGCGATGGCTGCGTTGAACATACTGCGCAGCAGGGCGTGTGGTTCGATGTTCGTTGGTTTCATGCCCGCAGCTTATCGCGCCACACCAAACCCGCTTCTGTGTTGTGCGCTGGGTGGTATTCGCACCCTACCCAACCCGGGTAGCCAATGCGGTCCAGGTGGGCAAACAAAAAAGCGAAGTTGATTTCGCCGCTACCTGGCTCATGACGGCCGGGGTTGTCGGCCACTTGAAGGTGTCCGATGCGAGGCAAGTGAGTTTGGAGCGTGGCGGCTAATTCGCCCTCCATGCGCTGCGCGTGGTAGGTGTCGTACTGAACAAAGGCATTGCTTGCGCCCACCTCGTCCAAGATTTGAATGGCTTGCAAGGTGCGCTTCACATAAAAACCGGGAATGTCGAAAGTGTTGATGGGTTCGATCAGCAGTTTCAAGCCCGCGTGTTGCAGTTCTGTGGCTGCATAGCGCAGGTTCTCAACCAAGGTGCGGTGCAGTACCTGCTCGCCAACGCCAGGGGGCGCGATGCCAGCCAGGCAATTGAGTTGCGGCACCCTCAGCACCTGTGCATAAACAATCGCTTGTGCCACGCCGGCTTTGAATTCATCCACGCGGTCGGGCAAACAAGCAATGCCACGTTCACCCGCTTGCCAATCACCCGCGGGCAGGTTGTGCAACACCATGCGCAAGCCGTGAGCACTCAGGCGCTGTTGAATGTGCTGTGCCTCGAAACCGTAGGGCAACTGGCACTCCACTGCAGAAAAACCTGCTTGCGCTGCGCGCTCAAAGCGTTCGAGGAAAGGCACCTCGTTGAACAGCATGGTGAGGTTGGCGGCAAAACGGGGCATGGCCTTCTCCTGCGTCGTTGAATGATTGGTCCAGGCGTGCCAGCCATCACCCAGGTTGGCAAGCCCTCGTGGTTCGTGCAGTCGATGTCTTCGAATTCGGTGATGTCATTGATCTACTTGACCACTCAACGCACCGGTAGTTCGCTGGAGCGCTTGACCTCCTTGAGTGAGAAGCTGGTTGAGATTTCACGCACGCCTGTCAAACCCCGGATGTTGTTGCGCACAAATTCGGAGAAGGTTTCCAAATCCTGCGCCACCACTTCCAGTTGGTAGTCGAAGCGGCCGGATAGGTTGTGGCAGGACAAAACCTGCGGCAGCGCCACCACCTCCCGTTCGAAGGCATCGGCCTTTTCCTGGGTATGGTCGTGCATGGCGAGGTGAACGAAACCTAATACGCTGTAACCCAGCAATTGGCGGTCAAGCCGCGCGTGGTACCCAGCGATGATGCCGCTTTCTTCGAGCTGGCGTACGCGTCGCCAACAGGGCGATGGCGACAAGGACACCAGCTCGGCCAATTCGCCCACGGTGGTGCGGCCGTTTTTTTGCAAAGCGCTGAGCAGTTGGCGGTCGACCGCATCTGGAGAAAAACTCATAAGGTTAAATATTTTAAGAATTCAGATTATAAAGAGATAATTTTCCATATTTTTGCGTTTAATGTCGATTAATTGCAAAATAATTCTGCTGTGGAAGGTTCAAAATTTCTCATATCAAAACCCGAGAATCTGTTGAGGAGCCCTCCATGAGTCAGCAAAAATCCGGTGGTTTCAGCACCCGCGCCATCCACCACGGTTACAACCCACTCGACCACCAGGGTGCGCTGGTGCCACCGCTGTACACCTCGGCCACGTTCGCATTTCCTGACACCGCCTACGGTGGCCGCTGCTTCTCGGGTGAAGAGCCGGGTTACTTCTATACGCGCATTTCCAATCCGACTCTGGCGCTGCTGGAGGGACGTCTGGCCAGTCTGGAGCAAGGCGCCGCAGCGGTGGTGTTCGGTTCAGGCATGGGGGCCGTTGCCGCCACGCTGTGGTCCATGCTGGAGCCCGGCGATGAAGTCTTGGCCGACCTGACCTTGTATGGCTGCACGTTCTCGTTCATGACGCATGGGCTGACCAAGTTTGGCGTGACGGTGCGCCATGTCGACATGAGTGATTTGGCTCAAGTGGAACAAGCCATGAGTGTCAAGACCAAGGTGGTCTACTGCGAATCACCGGCCAACCCCAATATGCGCTTGGTTGATATTGCTGCGGTGGCGAAAATCGCTCGCCGTGGTGGTGCCAAGCTGGTGGTGGACAACACCTACTGCACGCCTTACTTGCAGCAACCCCTGGTGCTGGGTGCTGACGTGAGCTTGCATTCCATGACCAAGTACCTGGGGGGGCACGGTGACCTGACGGCGGGCGCGGCCGTCTTCGCAGACGCCGAGCTGGCCAAACATGTGCGCCTCTATGGTCTGAAAGACATGACGGGTGCCGTGATGAGTGCCCCCGACGCTCAGCAAGTGATGCGTGGCCTCAAGACGCTCACGCTGCGCATGGACCGCCACTGCCAGAACGCCCAAAAAATAGCGGAATTGCTGGAGCGCCATCCAGCCACGAGCGCGGTTCACTTTCCCGGTCTGCCAAGCTTTCCCCAACACGAGCTGGCCAAACGCCAAATGAGCCAATTCGGGGGCATGGTTGCGTTTGAGCTGCATGGCGGGCTGCAAGCGGGTGTGCGTTTCATGGATGCTTTGCATCTCATCACCCGCGCTGTCAGCCTGGGGGATGCCGAAAGCTTGGCCCAACACCCGGCGAGCATGACCCACTCGACCTACACGCCTGAAGAGCGTGCCGCCCACGGCATCAGCGAAGGCCTGGTGCGTTTGTCGGTTGGACTGGAAGACTTGGGCGACATCGCGGCTGACATCGAGCAAGCGCTCGATGTGGTCATGGCCATGGCCGCACTCAGTGAGCAGGCAAGGGCAGCGCCGTTTTGTATCGAACCTGCTTGAGCGCGAAGCTGGAGCGGATTTTTTCCAGCCCCGGGATGGGTGACAGCTGATCGAGGATGAAACGTTCCAGGGCACCAATGTCGGCCACGGCGACACGAAGCAGGTAGTCGCTGTCACCAGACATCAGGTAGCACTCCATCACCTCGTCGTGTTCGGCAATCCGTCGCTCGAACTCGGCGAGCGCTTCTTTGGATTGTTCTTTCAGGCTCACAGATATGAACACATTCAGGCCCAGCCCCAAAGCCTTTGGGTTGGTGAGTGCCACGTACCGCTGGATCACGCCCTGGGTCTCCAACGCCTTCACCCTGACCAGGCAAGGCGACGGCGAGAGATGCACCCGCCGCGCCAACTCCACGTTGCTGAGTGAGCCATCCTTCTGGAGTTCGGACAATATACGGATATCAATCACATCTAAGGCCATAAAAACTTTAAAAGTATTATTTTGAAGCAGTTTATGCTGAAATTTTATCAGGAGCAGATGATTTTCAAAAGCACATTCTTCCCTCAAAACCCTAAAGTAACGCCATGACTGACGCCAGCCAAGCCCGTTATCTCAACTCCCCAGAAGGCGACACCGATCCCTGCGAAACAGCGGAGTGGCGTGACGCGTTCACTGCGTTAGTGGCCTCACAAGGGCCCGAGCGAGCCCGCTTCATGCTCGACGAGATGGCCAGGCTGGCTACAGCGCAGCGCGTCGGTTGGCAGCCTGAGCTGAACACGCCCTACGTCAACACCATTGCGGTGGACCAGCAAGCGGTGTTCCCTGGTGACCTCGAGATCGAGGAGCGGCTGGGTTCGCTCATGCGTTGGAATGCATTGGCGATGGTGGTGAAGGCCAACCAGGCCTATGGAGAGCTTGGCGGCCACATCGCCAGCTACGCCAGCGCGGCAGATTTGTTTGAAGTGGGTCACAACCATTTTTTTCACGCGAGGAATGATCAACACCTGGGCGACCTGATTTTTTATCAACCCCACAGCGCACCTGGTGTTTACGCACGTGCTTACCTTGAAGGTCGCTTGAGCGCCGATGACCTGCATCACTATCGGCAAGAGCTCACCTCTCCAGCCGCTTTGGCGGGTGCCGCCCAAGCGCCGCAAACCGCTGCTGACAGCGGCTTGGCCCGAGGGCTTTGCAGTTACCCGCATCCCTACCTGATGCCGGATTTTTGGCAGTTCCCGACTGGTTCCATGGGAATCGGTCCCATCAGTTCGATATACCACGCGCGTTTCATGCGCTATCTCTCGCACCGTCAGTTGCTCAATTGTGATGGCCGCAAAGTGTGGGGCGTGTTCGGTGACGGCGAAATGGACGAGCCCGAAAGCATGAGTGCCCTCACCCTGGCTGCGCGCGAAAGCCTCGATAACCTGGTGTGGGTGGTCAACTGCAATTTGCAAAGGCTCGATGGCCCAGTGCGCGGCAACGGTCGCATCATTGACGAACTGGAAAAGCTCTTCGCTGGTGCGGGCTGGAATGTCATTAAATTGGTCTGGGGCAGCGACTGGGATGGTCTCTTTGCCCGCGACACCACCGGTGCCCTCACCCGAGCTTTCGCCAACACCGTTGATGGTCAGATGCAGACGTTTGCGGCCAAAGACGGTCGTTTCAACCGCGACAACTTCTTTGGCCAGAACGAGGCACTGCAACGCCTCGCTCAGGGCATGACCGACGAGCAAATCGACCGTTTGAAGCGCGGTGGCCACGACTTGGTGAAGATTCACGCGGCCTACGCTGCGGCGGCCGCCCACCTAGGCCAGCCCACGGTGATCCTGGCGCAGACCAAGAAGGGCTATGGCATGGGAACTGCCGGTCAAGGCAGGATGACCACCCACAGCCAGAAGAAATTCGACGAAACCGATCTCATCGCTTTTCGCAACCGTTTTAACCTGCCATTGACCGATGAGCAGGCTAAAAGCCTGGACTTTTACAAGCCGGGGGACGACAGCGTCGAGATGCAATACCTGCATCAAAGACGTCAGCAACTGGGCGGCTATGTGCCCAAAAGGTACACAGCCGCCCAAGTCGTGTCGGTTCCGCCCGTAGCGCAATACGGTGGTTTTGCCTTGCAGCCGGACGGGAAGGAGATGAGCACCACCATGGCCTTTGTGCGCATGCTGGGAACATTGCTCAAAGATGTCGAACTGGGCCCGCGCATTGTGCCCATCGTGGCCGATGAAGCCCGCACCTTCGGCATGGCCAACTTGTTCAAACAGGTTGGCATTTATTCGAGCCAGGGCCAGCGCTACGCCCCCGAAGACATTGGATCGGTGTTGAGTTACCGTGAGGCTCTGGACGGCCAGATCCTTGAAGAGGGCATCTCCGAGGCCGGCGCGATGGCTAGCTGGACGGCTGCGGCCACCAGCTACAGCGTGCATGGTTTGGCGATGCTGCCGTTCTACATCTACTACTCCATGTTCGGCTTCCAGCGTGTGGGCGACCAGATTTGGGCTGCTGCCGATCAACGTGCTCGAGGCTTTTTGCTGGGCGCCACCTCAGGACGAACCACACTTGGCGGCGAAGGTCTCCAGCACCAAGACGGCACCAGCCATTTGATCGCCGCCACCATTCCCAACTGCAAAGCCTACGACCCGGCCTACGCTGGCGAACTCGCTGTCATCATCGACCACGGCATGCGCGAAATGTTGGTGGAGCAAAAGGACGTTTTTTATTACGTCACCATGATGAACGCCAACTACGCGCAGCCGAATCTGCCAGCCAGCGCACATCAAGGGGTGATTCTGGGTTGCTACAAACTAGGCCGTTATGCGTCGGCTCCAGGCCAGGCCACACGGCCGTGCAAAGCGGTCACGCTCATGGGTTCTGGCGCTATCCTTACCGAGGTGGTGATGGCGGCGGAGCAGCTGGCACAAGAAGGCTTTGAAGTGCATGTGTTCAGCGTCACCAGCTGGAGTGAACTGGCCCGCGATGGGGCTGCGAGTGCCACAGGCACGGCCTACGTGGCCAGGCAACTCGCGGACAGCGAGGGCCCTGTCATCGCCGCCACCGACTACGTGCGTTTGGTGCCCGAGAGCGTGCGAGCCTATCTGCCTGCGGGGCGCGATTTCACCACACTGGGCACCGACGGCTTTGGTCGCAGCGACACACGTGCTGCTTTGCGCGCTTTCTTCTCTGTAGATTCCGCCAGCATCGCACGTGCTGCCCGCACACAGGTAAGCCTGTCACCAGTGTGAAAGCCTGCGTATGCGCCCTAGGGAAACGCTGAATAAGTCCCTCGCAGCGCGCGCATCTGCGGGGACTTGTTCAGCGTTTCCCTAGCAACAAGGAGTCGGCCCCCTGCCCGTGAGTGACGTTGGCGCCTGTCTTCTTGAGCCCGTTCGTCGCAAGACCAACCGAACGGTTGATGACAGGCTGACATCTGGCCAAGAGTGTTCTGCTCGACCGCTCTACTCCGCCGAAAGCTTGCGCTCCTTGATCAGCGCGTGCCAAAACTTCGTCTCGGTTTGAATGAAAGCGGTCAAGGCCGGCCCATCGGTGGGCACCACCTCCAGGCCAAAGTCTTCGAGCTTTGTGCGTACTTCGGGCAGGTTGATGGCCTTGTTCATCTCCACGGTCAGCTTGGAGACGATGTCGGCCGGTGTGCCCTTGGGCACGAACAGCCCTTGCCATGCGGCGACCTCAAAACCTTTGAGGTTGTTGCTGGCGGCCAGCTCGTCCAGCGTGGGCACGTCGGGCAAGGTGGGCAGACGCTTCTTGGACATCACCGCCAAGGCCTTGACCTTGCCGCCCCTGATTTGCGGCAGGCCGGCTGCCGTGTCCAGCACCATCATCGGGACTTGACCACCGATCACGTCCTGCACCGCGGCCGCCGTGCCGCGGTAAGGCACATGCACGACGAAGGTATTGGTGCGGCTCTTGAAGAGTTCCATCGCCAAGTGGTGCGGGCTGCCAAGGCCAGGTGAGGCATAGCTGTATTTGCCAGGGCTTTTCTTGAGCTCGTCGATCAACTGCTGTGCGCTGCTGAAACCCGCATTCGGATTCACCGCGAGGATGAGGGGGAAACGCGCCATGAATCCGACAGGCGCCAAGTCTTGCGGGTCGTAGGGTACTTTTTTGTACATGGCCGTGTGAAACACCATGGCGCCGTTGTCGCCGGTCACCATGGTGTAGCCATCGGGCGTGGACTTGGCCGCGTTGTCCGTACCGATCATGCCGGCCGCGCCCGGGCGGTTGTCAATGACGATGGGCTGCCCGAGTTGTTTGCCGAGCTGCGGCGCCAACTGGCGCGCCAAAAAGTCAGAGCCACCACCGGCTGGGAAGGCCACCACCCAGCGCACCGGTTTGGCGGGCCAGGCTTGGGCTTGTGCAGCCAGTGGCAGGCCAAGGGCGGTCACCAAGCCGAGGACGGCGCTGAGCAGCAGGTGCGGGCGAGCGAAGATGCGGTGCATGGTGATGGGCTCCAGTCAGTGAAACCATCTTACGGGCGGCAGCCCCATTGAAACACCCGTGGTTCAACCGATACCGACGCGTTTGTTCTTGATTGCGGTGACCACCCGCCACCCCAACAGCACAGCCACGATGCCCGCGTACACCGCCACTTCGGCATAGTCATTCTTGCCTGAGCGCATCCAAAAAAAATGCAGCAGGGCCAGCAGCGCGATCGCGTAGATGGTTTTGTGCAGGGTTTGCCAGCGTTTGGCACCCAATGCTTTGATGGCGCGGTTGAAGGAAGTGGCGGCCAAGGGCAGCATCAACAAAAGGGCGAGGGCGCCGACCAAGGCGAAGGGGCGTTTCGGAATGTCTTTGATGATGGCGGCGAGATCAAAGCCCATGTCCAGCCAGGCATAAGACAGAAAGTGCAGCACGCCGTAGAAGAAAGTGAACAAACCCAGCATTCTTCGAAAACGTGCCAACGTGGCTTGGCCCGTGAGTTGCCGCAGCGGCGTGATGCACAGCGTGAGGCACAGAAAACGCAAGGTCCAGTCGCCACTGCTCCGTATCAGTGCCTCGGCCGGGTTGGCACCCAGGGTGTTGGCGTAGGCGCCATAAAACAACCAGACGAAAGGCAACAAACACACCAGGAAGAGCAGCGGTTTGGCTGCGGGGTGCAAGAAGCCCTTGCCCTTGGCGCGTACCGCAGGCGTTGCGGCGGGGCGCACCGGGCTCTGGTTCATGAGAGTGTTGTGAAGGGGACGGGCCTGAAGAGCATCTAGAAGAACTTTTTCAAGTCCATACCCGAGTACAACTGCCCGACCTGGGCTTCATAGCCGTTGAACATCAAGGTGGGGCGTTTTTTGGCAAAGAGGCCGTCTTCGCCTATGCGTCTCTCGGTTGCCTGGCTCCAACGCGGGTGGTCAACGCCGGGGTTGACGTTGGAGTAGAAGCCGTATTCCTGGGGCCCGGCCTTGTTCCAGCTGGTGAGGGGCATTTTTTCGGTGAAGCGGATTTTCACAATCGACTTGCCGCTTTTGAAGCCGTACTTCCAGGGCACCACCAGGCGCACAGGCGCGCCGTTTTGGTTGGGCATGACTTCGCCGTAGAGACCAAACGACAAAATCGTCAGCGGGTGCATGGCTTCGTCCAAACGCAGAGCTTCCAGATAGGGCCAATCGAGAACACTACTGCCGAGGCCCGTCATTTGTTTTTTGTCTGCCAGTGTCACGAATTCCACATACTTGGCGTTGCTTGTCGGCTCCACACGTTTGATGAGTTCGGCCAGTGAGTAACCCACCCAAGGGATGACCATGGACCAGCCCTCGACGCATCGCATGCGGTAGATGCGTTCTTCTTGAGCACTCAGTTTGAGCAGCTCTTCAATATCAAACACCTTGGGGCGTTTGACCTCGCCTTCCACACTGATGGTCCAAGGCCGGGTTTTGAGCGACTTGGCGTTGCGTGCAGGGTCGGCCTTGTCTGTGCCGAATTCGTAGAAGTTGTTGTAGCTGGTGACATCTTCATAAGAGGTGAGTTTCTCCATGGTGATGCCACCCGACGCGCTGCTGCGTGATGCTGGCAGCGCTGCGAGCTTGCCAGGGCGCGGCAGCGTTGCCGCTTGAGCCAAGGCGTCGCGGGCCGCCCAACTGGCCAGCGCCATGCCACCACCGCCCAACGCCATCAGTTTGATGAGGTTACGCCGACCCTCATAAATGGTTTGGGGGGTGATCTCGCTGCTGTTGTGTTGAAAGCCGCGATCGGGGTGGTAATACATGGGTCGGCTCCTTCAAGCACGGGTCGCACCAAGGTGCCAAGTTCTTACAGGCTCAAATCACATCACCAAATGTCGAGGGCTCAAACAGACGCAGCGAACTCTTGGACACGCGCTCGCGGAAGCTCTTGCGTGCGAAAAGTTTGGCCTGGGCCTCGGCCGGTAATTCGGTGATGTTGATGATGTTTTTGACGATCAGGGTGTCAATCACGTCTTCAATCACACGCACGAACCCGGCGTCGAGTTGGTCGAATTCCTGGGGGGCGGTGTGTCGTCCCACAAACGCCTGCACCTCGGGATGGTGGTCGTCCAAAAACTCTTCGCCGGCTGATGCAGCATGGCGGTGCAGGCTTTCAATTTGACCTTGCGGGTTGCGACTCACATAGGGCATGGTGCGGCCTCACGAAACTGCAAAAGAGATGCCGCACTATAAGCCGCTGCCCTGTCAGCAGACCTCAGAGTTCCCCGTAGGAATGCAGGCCGGAGAGGAACATGTTCACACCCAAGAAAGCAAAGGTGGTGATCACGAGGCCAATCAGCGCCCACCAGGCCGACACCGTGCCGCGCAGCCCCTTCATCAGCCGCATGTGCAACCAGGCGGCGTAGTTCAGCCACACGATCAAGGCCCAGGTTTCTTTGGGGTCCCAGCTCCAGTAGCCGCCCCAGGCTTCGGCGGCCCAGAAGGCGCCGAGGATGGTGGCGATGGTGAAGAAGGCAAACCCAACGGCGATGGCTTTGTACATGAAGTCATCCAGCACCTCGAAAGCAGGCAGCCGGGCCGCAATGCGCTGGCGCAGCGCGAGGATGCTGCTCACGATGAGCGCTGAGAAACCGAAATAAACCGCCCAATAGCTGCTCAAGCCCTCAATGGCTTTTTGGCGGAAGACGATGGGCTCCAAGCACAGCACCATGCCCAGCAAGAACAGTGGGGCCAGTTTGAGCCAATTGCGCTCGTTGGCCTGTTGTTTGACCAAGTATGCGAAGGCCACCATGGCGGCAATGGCGAAGGTGCCGTAACCAATGAAGTTGGCTGGCACATGCAGCTTCATCCACCAGCTTTGTAAGGCAGGCACCAGGGGCTGAATTTCATGCGCTTGGCGTTCCACCGTGTACCAAAGCAAAAAGCCCACTGCCGCGCTGACAACTAGCATCACGAACGCGCCCAGGCTGCGGGTTTTGTAGTGCTGCTCGTAGTACAGATAAAAAAGCGTGGTCATCCAGCAAAAGAGAACAAACACCTCATACAGATTGCTGACGGGAATGTGGCCGATGTCGGCGGCGATTTGGTGGCTCTCAAACCAGCGCACCAGGGTGCCGACCAAGGCCATGAAAACAGCAGCCCAGGCCATGCCCGAACCGATGCGGGTGGCGGTGTTGTCTTCCACCTTGGCAGCAAAACCAATCCAGTAAAACACGGTGCTCATGAAGATCAGCACACTCATCCACAGAATTGCGCTTTGGCTGGACAGGAAGTATTTGAGCCAAAACACGCTGTCGGCTTGTGCCAGGTCGGCACCAAAACCGTCCATTTGACTGTTGTACAGCGCCATGGCCATCAGACTGACGCCGCCCACGGCCAACATCAAGCGGCGCAGGCTGCCCCAAAACCAAGCCAGGGCAATCAAACAGGGCAGGGCACCAATGAGGATGGCTTTTTCATAGACATCCATGGAGCCTTCATAGCGCTGAAAGCCGTAGGCGCCGCCGACCGAGACGAGCACGGCGAAGGCCCAATCGAAGATGCTGCGTTGGCTGAAGTAACCTGAGCGTGGCAGGTTCATGGTGGTGGTGTTCATGGCGTACTCCTAGATCCTCGGGTTTGCAGCCTGAGGTTCAGTCGGGGGTGGGTTTTGAAGAATATGGGCCTTCAAGGTTTCGAACTCGGCGTCAGCATCCAGTGTGCGTCGTGTGGCAGACAGCGCAATGGTGATGTGACTTCCTTCAGCGACCGGGGTTCCCTCTGATGCCGCCTCTTGTGTGATCCAAACCCACAAGCGGCGCTCACGCACATAGAGCATGGCGAACACACCGACGATGAGCGCGACCGCACCCAAGTAAACCAGGTTCTTGCCCGGGGCGCGTGCCACTTGGAATACGCTGGCCTGTACTTGTTTGAAGTCAGTCAGCGTGAACAGCAAAGGGGCGGGATAGAAAAAACTGTCGGACAGCGACATGACCGCTTGACTCATGAATGCGGCTGTGGCGTCGTCGTTTTTCAGCGCCGGTAAACCCGCCTGCTGGCGAGACAGTTGCAGCAACTCCACCAAACAGCTGTTGAGGATGCGCAGCAGCACACCAGAGAAGTTTTCTCGGGAGGCCTCGGGCACGCGTGCTTCCAAGAACATCGACAAATTGGGCAGACCACCTATCTTTTGTTCAGGCGGCAGGTTGGACGACTGGGGCGTGCGCGGTGCTTGTTCAGCCCCAGCGAACAAAGCCAAGGTCAAGCGGGCCGAGGCGCGCAATTGCTCTTTGGACTGTGGATTGCCTTCGGGTGCTGCGGTGGCCACAAAACGATCCACCGCCTGTTCTCGCAGGGCCGCGTCTGCCAAGGCTTCGCGCAAGCGGATGAAACCATCCAGGCGACCTTGCTCGTCCGCAGGCAGGCGCAGGTATTTGAAGCTTTCAGCCGGGGTATCACGCACGCCAGCCAAAAAAACCGAGTGTCCATCGAGTTGCACGGGCAGCATGTAGTTGTTGAATTCACGGGCTTGGCCTGCGGCATCACGCAGTTTGTAGCTCACCGACGGGCCAATGTTGCGCAGGTCTTTTTTGTGGCGAACCTTGGCACCTGAGCCGAGGTGGTCGCTGAGCGTTTGAAAGCTGGTTTGTAAATTCACTTTGCGGACATCGGTGCTTGATGTCGCAGCACCCTGGTTGCCGTCGCCGAAGTTCTCCACGTTGATGACGCGCAGTCCTGTGAACTCCAGGCTGAGTGTTTCGGTTGGACCACCCGTAGTTTCGTTTTTTCCGAGTTGTTTGCTGGTGCCCACCTGGCCTTCAATGTCCAGGGGTTTCACACCCTCCGCCATGGGGATGCCACGCAGTTGCAAGGTCGAGCCGCCGTCGTCAAAACTGCTTTGGTAGATGGCCACGCCCCGGTGAAAAGCAGGCTTGTTCACCTCCACCGTGGCGGGAATGGCTTGGCCTGTGGCGCGGTCGTGAATCAAGATGTCGCTGGCAAACAGTTTGGGCATGCCGGTGCTGTAGTACTCGACATGGAATTTTTTCAGCTCCACATCAAACGGCAGGTCTTGCAGCACCACGCCCTCTTGCGTGCTGATGAGGGCGGTGCCTGAGCGCTCGCCTTCGGGGACCAAGAGGTTGGCGCGGAAGGTGAGGGTGTCGCTGCTCAAGCGGTGCTCGGGTTTGACGTCGCCCACCAAACCACCGCCTTGGAATGCAGTTTTCCCGTGCAGCCACATTTGTGCCTTGACGATGAGGTCGCCATCTAACAAACCGCCCACGCAAATCAACACAATGGCCGAGTGCGCAGCGATGTAGCCGAGTTTGTTGCTCGCGCCTTTGCGTGCGGCCAGCATCACGCCTTGGGGACGGGTTTGAACCTTGAGCTTCCAACCGTGTTGTTGCAGCAAGGTGCTGATTCGGGTTTGGTTGACTGCGGCGGGCTGGCTGCTCGGAGCTTGGCCTTTGAGGTGAAAGGCCTGCAGCGCCTGTTCACGCATGCCTTCTTTGTAGTTGCGCAGGTCGCTCAAAATTTTGGGCGTGTTGCGGGCGATGCACAGGCTGGTGGACAGCACCAAAAACGCCAGGATGAGCAAAAACCACCAAGCGCTGTAAACGGTATACAGATTGACCGTGCCAAACACCTGAGCCCAGAACGGACCGAACTGGTTCACGTAGTTCACCGGTGGCTCATGCTGTTTCACCACCGTGCCGATCACAGAGGCAATACAAATGACGGTGAGCAGCGAAATCGAAAACCGCATGGACGCGACCAAGTCCAGCATCTCCTTGAGCAGGGAGTGCGCTGGACGCGGCGGTGTTGACGCGGGCAGCGGTTGAGCGGAAGCCGGGGAAGACATAGAGCTGGATTATCGGTTGCGGACGGATGGCGAGGGCTCAATGACCCCACGAGGTACAGCGTTGGGGCCGCAGAAAAAAGGCCGGTCAGTGACCGGCCTGGTGTTGCTGGGGCGCAAGTGATTAACGCCGGCCCGCGATGTAGTCGGCCACAGCCCTGATTTCCTTGTCGTTCATCTTGGCGGCCACACCCGTCATTTGTGCGTTCACTCTGCCGCCGTCACGGTAGGCCGTGAGTTGCGCCTGCGTGTAAGAGGCGTGCTGGCCACCGAGTCGTGGGTACTGGGAGGGGATGCCAGCGCCGTTGGGGCTGTGGCAACCTGCGCAGGCCGGCACATTGCGGTCGGAGATGCCGCCGCGGTAAATTTTTTCACCCAAGGCCACGGTGTCTTTGCTGGTGGCATTGCCCGGCACGGCTGGTTTGGTGGCGTAGAAAGCAGCCACATTGCGCATGTCGTCATCGCTCAGCGTGGAGGCAAAACCTTGCATGATGGCGTTTTTACGTTTGCCGGCTTTGAAGTCGGCCAATTGCCGGGTCAGGTACTCGGGATGCTGGCCTTGCAAAATCGGGTTGGCGGGTGCGCCGCGTTTGCCATCAAAGGTGTGGCAGGCCATGCACACATTGGTGGCAATGGCTTGGCCTTTGACCAAATCCACCTTGGGTGCAGCGGCTGGGCTGTTGGCCCAGGCCGGGCTGAGCATGACCCAGGACATCGATACGGCCAGTGCAAACTTGCCAAGAGCGCCGTGGAGGGCAGTGACTTGAGACTTCATGTGCTTGTGTGCTTTCTTGCGTGCTTCTAAGTGCAAAACCGCTAGATTTTACAATGGTCTGATTTAGGGCTGGGGCGACACAAGCCCAGAGCCCCTACCAGGCCAGACGGAGGGCCTGCGCCAAATGACCCAATCCCCTGCGCCCATCAAGGCATCCAAGCCCTCAGCCAAGTCGACGCCACCGCCCAAAAAGGACAGTGACTTCAGCCAATTGCCCCCGCCCCAGCGCGAGGCCTTGGCGTGGACGCACACGGCGCGTTTTCTCACCACGGCCAGCCAGCTGGACCAATTGCCGCCCACCGAGTTGCCCGAAATTGCCTTTGTCGGCCGCTCCAATGCGGGCAAAAGCACCGCCATCAACACCATGGCGCAGCAAGGGCGTTTGGCTTTTGCCTCCAAGACGCCGGGGCGCACCCAGCACATCAATTTGTTTGAGGTCGGCCCCAAGTTGCAGCCCGACGCCTTGTTGGCGGATTTGCCCGGCTACGGCTACGCGGCGGTGGCGCGCGGGGCCAAGTTGCGCTGGCAGCAGGTGATGGCAGACTATTTGGCCGAGAGACGCAGCTTGCGCGGTGTGGTGCTGATGGTGGACTCGCGTTTGGGGTTCACGGACTTGGACCGGCAATTGCTGGAATTCATCGCACCGCGTTTGGCCAATGGGTCTGTGAAGCTGCTGGTGTTGCTGACAAAGTCCGACAAACTCAACCGCCGGGATGCCGATGCGGCGTTGGCGGCGGCACAACTGGTCCTGGGCGACATTGCCACCGAGGAGTCCGACCTGGCGATGAGTTTGTTTTCGGCGCTGAAAAAGAGTGGCGTGGGTGACGCCGCTTTGGTTCTGCATCAATGGGTGCGTGGGGTCGGCGTTTGATGGTGGGCAGGCGCAGGGCTCAAGGCCGACCAATGACGAGGTAAACGCCGAGTTTGCGTCGGTCGGAGTAGGTCAGCCCCAAATAGAACGGGCCAATGCCGGTATCGGCCGAGTAAAACAAGCTGCCACCGGTGCGCAGCCCGGACAGTGTTGCCTGGCTTTGGGTCTGCCACGTATTGCCGAGCTCCAAGCTTGTGCCCAAGAAACTGCCGCGTGTCAGCACGCCTGCATTGCTCAGACGGTGGAAATAGACCAAACGGCCGAACAACACCGAGTTGCCCTCCAGTTCACCGGGTTCGTAGCCGGACAGCTGGTGAAAGCCGCCCAGGCGGTAACGGCCCAGACCACTGGGCAAATTCTTGTCTGTGGTTTGAACACGGGTATAGGCGCTGAGCGTGTGCCGCCCCCAGCTGGCCACCGATTGACCTTCTAGCTCTAGCCGCTTCAAGTCTTCTTTTTCGCCGCCAGCGGACACGGCCCGCTGCCGCCCCGCCCACAGCTCGGTATTGAGGCGATAGCCGCGGCGCGGGAAGTTGGCGTCGTCGAGTTGATCGACCACCACGCGCAAGCGCCCGCCCGACTCCCGTCCCGTCGACCGGTTGTTGGGCAGCAATGCGGCTGCACTGACCAGCTCGGGCGTGTCGCGAATGGCAGCCACGTTCCATCCCAGCCTGACCTCACCAAAACGATCCCAGGGTTGACCGAGGTCCAGTCCCACTCTCTCGGTACGGCGGTCGTAGCGGGCCAGAAGCTGACCTCTGACTTCGTTGGTGAAACGATTGAGCTTGCGCCGTTCTGCGAGCGCCCAACCAGCGACAAACCAATCACGACTGCCCGCGATGTTCCAATCCAAGGGCCGGTATAGCTCGGTGTTCCAGCGGGGAACTTCACCCAACTGGATGCGGTTGCGCCATTCGCTGCCGTTTTGATCGAGCCAATGCCGGTTGTGGCTGATCTTGAGGTTGAAGGCGCTGTCGCCGCTGAAATTGGTGGACAGATCCAAACCGACTCGGATGTAGTGCGGGCCCCATGGTTTGTCTTCGAGATCAAAAACCAAGGTGTTGCCAATGGGGTCGTTGGGGTCAGGCCTCAGCACAAAGTCGGCGCGCCGGTAGTCGCCTGTGGCAGCCAAACGCTGGGTATCGCGCTCCACTTTGGCCAGATCAACCACTTGCCCGGCTTGCGTTTCGAGTGCGGGCAGCATTCGCTCGGGCCGAGTTTGGGTGCTTCCCTCAAAGGTGATGCGGGTCACTTTGCCTTGCAGCCTGGGGAAACCCGGTTGTTGCAGTCGCCATTGCGCGTAGGCCTCGGGCTTCAGGGCCAGCGCCCGCAAACGCGTCAGCACCGACAGGGTGCCTTCTTCGCCCAGCGCAATCAGGGCGGCCGTTTCATTGAAGTCCGCGGAGGTGAACTTGCCCAGCGTGGGTTGCACCAGGACGTCTTGCGGCTGGAGTTGCGCCAGGCTGCGCTGCACATTCTGTTCGGTCAGGATGTTGAGCATCTGGGCGGTGAGGCCGGTGGCGCTGCCCAAAGCGTCTCGCGGCGACAGGGGCGTGCCGATGTTCACCGCGATCACCACGTCAACACCCATGGCCCGAGCCACATCCACAGGCAGGTTGTTGACCAGGCCGCCGTCGCCCAGAATTCGACCTTCTTTTTCGGTGGGCGCAAAAACACCGGGAACACTCATGCTGGAGCGCATGGCCAGCGCCAGATCACCATCTGCCATGACCACGGGCTGTCCACTTTCCATGTCAGTGGCGACGGCACGAAATGGAATCGGCAAGGCATCGAAGTGCCCGACCTGGCTCACCCGCAAGGTGTAGTGCCGAAGCAAACTCTCCAGACCACGCCCCGAGATTGCACCCAAGGGCAAACGCAACTCGCCATCGCGAATGCCCAGTTCGATGATGGAGGAAATGTCGAAATCCTCCTCCTTTCGTCGCTGCGACAAATAGGGGCGCTCGACACGCGCGGCAAAGACCCGCTCCCATTGCACCTTGAGCAGCGCCGTCTCCAGTTGCTGCGCGGACATTCCGCTGGCATACAGGCCGCCAATGATGGCGCCCATGGAGGTGCCTGCGATGGCGTCGATCGCAATGCCTTCACGCTCCAATACTTTGAGCACACCGACATGGGCCAGGCCGCGTGCGCCACCGCCGGAGAGCACCAGGCCGACGCGGGGCCTGGGTGGGCTTGAGCCCTGTGTACTGGTGATCGCGGAGGCGGGCGGGATGGCCGTGTTGTTGGGGTTGTTTTCAGCGGCGCTTGCGGTTTGCAAGCCTGATAGGCACCAGCACAACAGGCCAATCGCGCAAGAATCGCTTAGTTTCATACCGACATTTTCAGGCAAGTCGGCAAGCCTCAGGCTGTCGTCAAGATATGTCGCTGATGACGGCCCTGAGCGCACGCTGCGACAGCACTTGTTCCTCCAGTGCAAGCAGCAACTTTTCGCCGCTCAGCCTCTCCAGTGCCGCTTGGGTGATGGAGTGCGTGCGGCCGGGGGCTTCGCCTGCAAACAAAAAGTAGCTGCCCTTGGGGCTGCGCCACAGCAGTTGCACGCGGCTCCAGCGCCCACGCAAAAAGAGCCGGGCGCGGTGGCCGGCCCGCATGGCGTCGACGGGTGATGAGAAATCACTGTCCTCGCCCGGTGGGTGGGTGTCCAGCAGCTCAGCAGGCACGGTGTCCATGGACGACAACTCGATCAGCGAGTCTGCAAACGAGGGGCCGAGTTGTTCAGCGGGCGCAGGCTCGTCACGCATCATCTGAACGATTTGTTCGGGTGTGGCGGTGGCGGCGGAGGTCGGGGCCAAGCCCGCCACGCCACCGCCGCCGCTCTTGTGTCCGGGTCGAAGTGCCTCGGTGTGCAGGGTCATGAGCTCGTTCATGATCTGCTCTTGTTCACTGTCCGGCAGCGCAATCAAGCTCATGCCGGTGCGCAGTCTGTGCAGCAAGGTGGGCAGCAGGTGCAGCAGGCGCTGGCGACTTTGCGGATGGTCTGGCGGATTCAAGCTCCAGAGCAAATCGTCCACGGCTTTCATGTACGAGACCGTGGTTTCGGACTGCTCGCCATGGCGCAAGATGGCGTGGGCCAGCACCCTGGCCCATTCGCCCGAGACAAAACGTCGCACCCCAGGACTCACGCGCAAGGGCACCATTTGATCCACCAGGCGCTGTGAGATTTGGCGCTGCAAGAGGTCGCGTTTTTCAACCAAGAGCAGCTCGTCCACATGGCTTTGTGCCGCCGCCAACTCCGCCTCGCGGGCGCTTTGAACGTGGGCCATCAACCGCGTGAGCGCGCGCCGGTACAGCCACATGTCCTGGGTGCTGCTGCTGGCGATTTCTTGCACCAACTCGTCAGTAAAGGCTTGCAGTGCAGCCAGGCGTGGATCGCCGGGATGAAAGTACAGCGCGAAGGCTTCGCAGAGATGATCCATGAACAGCCAGACGGCGTGTTGATGGTCGGCCAGCATGTTGGGGTCGTCCAGCGCCACTTGCAAGGCAGACGACTGAAGTTTTGTCAGCAGCGGGCGGCAGGCCGCGTGAACTTGGGTGTCCGACAGTGCGACATCGAAAAAGCGGGCCAGCAGCTCGATGATCTGCTGGTCGCTTCGGTCGGTGGTCGCAGCGGTGAGCGCTTGCAGGTGGTCGCGCAAACGAGGCGCGGCCAGCTCGCTGTGCAAGGCGCCGTCTGCACTGTGGGCCGGCAACTGGGACAGCAGTTTCTCCAAGCGCAGCAAAGCTTGTTCAAACTCGGGACCGGGCGTGAAACCAGAACGCGGCAGGTCGGGCAGGCCCAACTCGTTGCTGGCCGCCGGATCGCCTTTGCTCTGCTGACGTCGGTGGTTCAGTTGCTCACGGGCCGAGCCCAAAGTCGCCGGCACCTCGGGCAAGCGGGGCAGGGCTGCGTCTATGGAGCCGCTTGAAGCAACGCCGCCCTTGGGTGGTGAACGACTGCCGCCGGTGCTGCTGGCCGTGAGTACCACGGTGCGGTACATGCCAGGGGTGATGCCCATGGCCTCAATGCGACTGGATGCGGCAGCCCATGCTTTTTTGAGCAAACCCGAGGCCACGCCCGCCGCCAGTCGCAGAAATATGCTGCGCTGAACCGGGGCGGAGGTGACGGCACAAGCGCCATGCCACAGTGCACGGGCATAAAACACAGGACGAAAGGGGTTGGACTCGGGCGTGACATGTTGTTGGCCGTTGAGTGTGGAGGTGAACGACTGCAACTCCCGCAATTCCCACTCGGCGGTGCTGTCTATCAGAAGCGCGGCGCGAGAAATCTCAATATCGGCCTCGACTTGCCCTTCGTCCATCAAGGTGAGGGTGCCGCCAAAATCTCCGAAGTCAAAGGCGGCGGGGTGTTGCACACCACTGTGTCGTTCTTGCACATCTGCACGAACCAACTGGGCCAGGGTGTCGACAAAACCGTCGCGCAGTAAACCGTGGCGTTGCCGCAGGTGGTCGATCAGCTCAAAGTAGTGCGGCCGTTCCTGGGGTGACAGCATGCCCTCGCGGGGTTGGCGCAGTTGTTCAATCGTGCCAATGGCAATGGCGTCAATCAAGGCGCTGCTGCGCGACAATTCTTCGTCAACAAACCGTTGAAACTGCGGCGCAATGGCGGGGCGAGCAGGCATGTGAGCGCTCAATTCAAGTACGACGCAATCATTATGTCTGCCGCACCCCGTTCTGGCGACCCGGTAGTCTCCTGACTTCGCTCATTCGTCACGACACCATGACTTCTGTTGTTTCAACCCCCACCGCCCACGACATCGTGGTACTGGTGGCCCACCCGGACCTGGCCCACTCCCGTGCCAACAAGGCATTGATGCGTGCTGCTACAGCACAGGGAGAGCGGGTGCTGGTGCGCGACCTCTATGCCCTGTATCCCGACTATCTTGTCGATGTGGCGGCCGAGCAGCGCCTGCTCGCCCAAGCCAAGTTGGTGGTCTGGCAACACCCCATTCACTGGTACCACATGCCGGCCTTGATGAAACTCTGGGTCGACGAGGTGCTGACCTTTGGCTGGGCCTACGGCCCTGGTGGCGAAGCCCTGAAGGGCAAGGATTTGTGGCTGGTTGCCAGCACGGGTGGCCCCGAAGATTCCTACGCGCCCAGCAGCTACAACCGCTATTTCTTCGATGCGTTTTTGCCGCCCTACGACCAAACTGCGGCACTGTGCGGCATGCGGTTTCTACCGCCCATGGTGTTGCATGGCGCGCAGCGCGCCAGTGATGCGGACATCGATCAAACCGCACAGCGCTACGCCCAGCAACTGAGCCGCTACCCCGACTGGCCTGAGCTGACCGACCTGCCGGACTGCGTGAGCTGCGAAGTACCCGCGACCGCCCGCCCCCAGGCAGCAACCGAAGGGAGGGCCGCCTGATGGAACACTCGTCTTGGCTGATCACCAGCCTCGTCTACCTGGCGGCTGCTGTGGTGGCCGTGCCCTTGGCCAAGGCCTTGGGCCTGGGCGCCATCATTGGTTACCTTGCGGCGGGCATCGCCATTGGACCTTGGGGCTTGAGGCTCGTGACCGACCCCGAACAAATGCTGCACTTTGCCGAATTCGGTGTGGTGCTGATGTTGTTCTTGGTGGGCTTGGAGTTGGAGCCGCGCCGGCTGTGGGCTCTGCGCAAACCCATCTTCGGCTGGGGCAGTGTGCAGCTTTTCGGTTCGGCGGCGCTGATGGGCTTGATCGCCGTGGCCTGGGGCTTGGACTGGCGCTTGGCGCTGGCCGCCGCACTGGGGCTGGCCATGTCGTCCACCGCCATAGGCTTGGGGGTGCTGAATGAACGCAACCTGATGGCCACGTCCTCAGGGCAAAGCGTGCTCAGTGTGGCACTCTTACAAGACGTGGCGGCCATTCCCATCTTGGCCCTGCTGCCGCTTTTGGCCGTGAGCGAGGTGCACGCCAGTGGCGGCGGTTGGTGGGGTGCGGCCAAAGCGCTGGCCGTCATCGTGGCCATTGTTTTGGGTGGGCGTTTGCTGTTGCGCCCGGCCTTGCGTTGGATTGCCCGCAGCGACACACCTGAAGTTTTCACCGCCGCTGCGCTCTTGCTGGTGGTGGCCACTGCCGCCTTGATGCAAAGCGTCGGTTTGTCCATGGCGCTGGGCGCATTTTTGGCCGGTGTTCTGCTGGCCGAAAGCGAATACCGCCGCGAGCTGGAGACAGACATCGAGCCGTTCAAGGGCCTCTTGCTCGGCCTCTTTTTCATCGCGGTGGGCATGAGCATTGACTTTGCCGTGGTGATGGCCCACCCGCTGTGGATCGCCCTGGCCGTGTTCGGATTTTTGGTGATCAAAGCCGCCGTGCTCTGGAGCATGGCCGCCTGCATGAAACTGCCCAAGCCGGAGCGCCCGGTGTTTGTTCTGCTGCTGGCCCAAGGGGGTGAGTTCGGTTTTGTGGTGTTTCAAACCGCCACCCAAGCGCAAGTGATCGACGGCGCGGCGTCGTCGTTTTTGGTGGCGGCTGTGGCCTTGTCCATGCTGCTCACGCCCTTGCTCTTGGTGCTGTCCGACCGCTGGTGGGTTCCGCGTTTGCTCGGTTCCAGCGCGCCAACGATGAAGGAACTCGACGAGCCGCAAAACAACGCCGTCATCATCGCCGGCTTCGGACGCTACGGACAAATTGTGGGCCGTTTGCTCTACGCCAATGGCATCACCCCGACCGTGCTCGACCACGACGCCGAGGCCATTGAAGCCTTGCGCAAATGGGGCTGGCGTGTGTTTTATGGCGACGCGACACGACTGGATTTGATGCGCACCGCCGGTGCCGCCGAAGCCCGTGTGCTGGTGCTGGCGATTGACGACGTTGCGCAAAGCGTGGAAGTGGCCAAACTCGCGCGTGAGCACTTTCCGGGCCTGCACATCGTGGCCCGGGCGCGTAATGTGCAGCACTACTTTGATTTACGCGAACAAGGCGTCACCTGCATCGAACGCGAAACCTTGGACTCGGCCTTGATGACAGGCCGCAGCGCCCTCGAAGCCCTGGGCTGGGAGCGCCATGCCGCACGCAATTTGGCCATGCGTTTTCGTCGCCACAACATTGAGCAGCTGGATGCGTTCGCCCCGCACCGGCAAGATGAAGCGCGATTGATTGCGGCTGTGAAACAGGGGCGGCAGCAGTTGGAGAGTTTGTTCGCGCAGGAGAGGGAGGCGCATTCCAAGAAGCGGCACCAAGCGGGGTGGGAAGGAGAGCCAAGCACCGCAGAAGATTGAACGCAGTCCGTGGCCTGATGCCCGACGTTTCATCATCAAACAGCGGATCTCGGCATGAAACCGAGCAGCAAAACAAGCAAGCCGATGTCAGCGATCACTCCGGGTTCTTGGCGACGCTGATCATTCCAGATCAACCGCTGGTCTTGCGCACATGCGAATGCGCTTCAAAAGACGGTGCCACTTTGTGTAATCTGCCAGTCCAGAGCAAAGGCGTCTTCCGCGCCAGCATGATTTAACAATGAGGAGGATCCATGGCGCGTTATTTGGTGACCATGCCGGTCACGGGATTTGTGTCAATGGAGGTCGAAGCAACTGATCCCGACGCGGCCATTCACGCGTTTTGGGACAGCGACTTGCAGCCATCTCAACCAGATGCGTGGCAGTTCACCGAACATGTGGTGCGCGGTAACTTATGCACTGCCCTGCAAAGGGATGTGCAGGTTCGATTGGTCGGCCCTGCTGAGTCCAGCGGTGTGCATGCCAAGGAAAACGGGGCCTTGCACAGCGTTCTGCAGTAAATGGTCACTGGCATTGCTTGGGCGGAGATGGGGACGTGTTCATTGAGGCAGTCTCATGCACGCAAGGACCGAGACAACAGAATCACGGGCAACAATCCCACTGCCACGATGGCCAGTGAAGGCAGCGCGGCTTCGGCCAAGCGTTCATCGCGAGCCAGTTGGTAGGCGACCACGGCCAGCGTGTCGCTGTTGAAGGGGCGCAGCACCAAGGTGGCGGGCAGTTCTTTCATCACGTCCACAAACACCAGCAGTGCGGCCGATAGACTGGCCCGCTTGAGCAGCGGGGCATGGACGGCCCAAAACAGGCGCCGCTTACCGCAACCCAACATGCGCGCGGTTTCATCGAGCGACGGAGACAGCCGCGCATAACCCGCTGCGACCGATTGCTGGGCAACGGCACCAAAACGCACGAGGTAGGCATACATCACGCCGAACAGGGTGCCGGTGACCAAGGTAGACGTGCCGAGTTGCGGCCAGTGTGCTTGTAGCCAACCCACGGCCCACAGAATGCCCACTGCAATCACCGCACCGGGAATGGCATAACCCAAACCCACCACACGCGCTGCCCAGCGCAGCACCCAGCCCGCGCGGGTGGCGGGCCCTTGGGAACGTTGCATGAAGGCCAGGCACAGCGCCAAGGCAGTGGCCAGCACGGCGGCGGTGGTGGCCAAGGTGAAGCTGGTCCAGGCCCAAGAAGCAAAACGCGCCAGCGGCAAACCCAACTCGGAGGCGTTTGCCTCGAGCCACACGAGGCGCAGCAGCACCGCCACGGGCAGCACGAAACCCAGCACCACGGGCAAGGCACACAAAAAGACTGCGAAGCAAGCGCCACTGCCGCGCAGCACCAGCGGCTGTGCATCCAGGCTGTTGCCCTGGCCGGGTGCCGCTTGGCTGCGCTGCGTGGCAAAACGCAAACGCCGCTGGGCATGGTGCTCCAGCCACAACAACAAGGCCACCACCACCAGCAGAACAGAGGCCAGTTGCGCAGCGGCATCGCGGTCGTTCATGACCAGCCAGGCTTTGTAGATGCCGGTGGTGAAGGTTTGCAGGCCAAAGTACGAACCCACGCCGTAGTCAGCCAAGGTTTCCATCAGCGCCAGCGCCACGCCCGCCATGATGGCGGGGCGGGCCAGGGGCAATGCCACCTCACGCACCCGGCGCCAGGTGCCCGCACCGAGCAGGCGGGCGGCTTCCATCAGGGCCACACCACGTTCGCTCAGGGCCGCGCGGGTGAGCAAATACACATAGGGGTAAAGGCACAAAATGAACATCACTGCCGCACCCCAGAGGCTGCGCACGTCGGGCCACAACGCACCTTGCGCGCCGGTGAGCTGGCGCAGGCCTGTTTGCAGCGGGCCGCTGAACTGCAAAAAATCAGTCGCTGCATAGGCCAGCACATAGGCGGGCATGGCCAGGGGCAAGAGCAGGGCCCACTCGAAGAGCCGCCGACCCGGGAACTCAAACAAACAGACCATGGCCGCGGCCCCGGCCCCGAGCACGGTGACGCCCAAAGCCACCACCACACTCAGCAGCAGTGAGTTCAGTGCGTACTGGGGCAAGACCGTGTCAATTTGGTGTTGCAAATTGGCCCAGCTGCTGGCGTCCAGGGCCAACCACGACGCCAGCACCCCCAGCACAGGCAGAGCCAAGAGGCCACACAGCAGGGTGATGAGACGGGTCATGGGGAGAAAGAGGGCGCTAAGCCAAGAAAGAACCAGGGTGTCTCGCACCGCCGGTAGGGATATACGCGAATGCGAACGACTCGCATTTTCGCTCAAAGCTTTATCATTCGAGCATGTTTTTGCAGTTGGATCGAATCACCTTGCGTTATGGCGGGCCTGCGGGCAGCAAAGCGGCTGTTCAAGAGGCGAGTCTGGGATTGGCTGCCGGGCAAATTGGCGTGCTGATTGGCCCGTCGGGCTGCGGCAAGACTTCGCTGTTGCGTGCGGTGGCGGGGTTGCAGCCGCTGCAGGGCGGGGCCATACGGATGTCAGGCCAGGTGCTGAGCCAAGCGCCCGCGGCAGGCCAGCCTGCCGTGCACCTGCCCCCCGAGCAGCGCCACATTGGCATGGTGTTTCAAGACTACGCCCTGTTTCCGCATTTGAGTGTGGCCGACAACATTGCCTTCGGTTTGGCCCATCTGCCACGCGCGCAGCGCAAAGCCCGTACCCAAGAAGTGCTGGATCTGGTGGGCTTGGCCCATGCCGCCAGCCGCGCCCCGCATCAGCTCTCCGGGGGGCAGCAGCAGCGTGTGGCCTTGGCCCGCGCGTTGGCGCCGCAGCCCAAGTTGTTGTTGTTGGATGAGCCCTTTTCCAGCCTGGATGTGGACCTGCGCGAACGCCTGGCCCAAGAGCTTCGCGGCATTTTGAAAGCTGCCCAAACCACGGCCCTGTTCGTGACCCACGACCAAATGGAGGCGTTTGCCCTGGGTGATGTGATTGGTGTCATGCACCAAGGCCACCTGGAGCAGTGGGACGATGCCTACACCCTCTACCACCGCCCGGTATCGCGTTTCGTGGCCGGATTCATTGGCCACGGGGTGTTTGCGCTGGGCCAAATCGTCAGCACACAGAACGGTGCAGGTGTCCACACCGTGGTGAAAACTGCCCTCGGTGACTTGGAAGACGCCGACGAGTGCCTGCTGCCCGGCGCCTATGAAGGCGGCCTGTGTGATGTGCTGCTGCGTGCCGACGACATCGTTCACGACGACGCGGCCCCGGTGCAGGCCTGCATCGAACGAAAAGCCTTCCGAGGTTCCGAATTTCTGTACACCTTGCGCCTGCCCACGGGCGAGCGGGTTCAGGCCCATGTGCCGTCTCACCACGACCACCACGTCGGCGAATGGATAGGCATACGGGCGGAAGTGGACCATGTGGTCACCTTTGCCCGTGAAAGATTGTCATGAATCTGCCCTCAGACGCTGAACTTCACGCGTCCTGCCCTGCTCCAAGCTCGGCGGCGCACCACAAACAAAGGCAGCGCGGCATATACTGAAAGTCCAAGCGTCCGAGTAGGGCGCTTGCCCACGTTCAAGATCACAAAGGCAAACGTTGTATGGGCTCCAAACTCAAAGTCACCGGCTGGATTGCACTGGGCGCCATGGCAGGTGCGCTGACCACGATGCAATTCAATGCCACCGCACGCAGCGTGATGGCCGAATTGCCTATGGAAGAAATGCAGCAGTTGGCGGCTGTTTTTGGCATGGTCAAGTCCGACTATGTGGAGCCCGTGGACGAGAAAAAACTCATCTCTGATGCCATCGGCGGCATGGTTTCGGGTCTGGATCCACACAGCCAGTATTTCGACAAAAAAAGCTTCAAAGAATTTCGTGAAGGTACATCGGGCCGTTTCGTCGGCGTGGGCATCGAAATTGGCATGGAAGATGGCGTGGTGAAAGTGGTGTCGCCCATTGAAGGGTCCCCTGCCTTTCGTGCCGGCATCAAGTCGGGCGACTTGATCACCAAAATTGACGACACCTTCGTCAAAGGCCTGACCATGGACCAGGCCGTCAAACGCATGCGCGGCGAGCCCAACACCAAAGTGATGCTCACCATCTTCCGCAAGTCGGAAAGCCGCAGTTTCCCGGTCACCATCGTGCGCGAGGAAATTCACACGCAAAGCGTTCGTTCCAAAGTGATCGAGCCCGGTTATGCATGGCTGCGCGTCAGCTCCTTCCAAGAGCGCACGGTGGAAGACTTTGCCCGCAAGCTGGAAGAAATCTACAAACAAGAGCCCCAGCTCAAAGGTTTGGTGCTGGACTTGCGCAATGACCCGGGCGGTTTGCTGGAGGCGTCTGTCGCCATCTCCGCGGCGTTTTTGCCCAGTGATGTGGTGGTCGTTTCGACCAACGGCCAAGTGGCTGATTCCAAGGCGGTTTTCAAAGCATCACCCGAGTTCTACCAGCGCCGAGGTCAGGGCGACCCGCTCAAACGTTTGCCTGCTGCGCTGAAGTCTGTGCCCTTGGTGGTGTTGATCAACGAAGGCTCGGCATCTGCGAGTGAAATCGTGGCCGGTGCGCTGCAAGACCACAAACGCGCCACCATCATGGGCGCTCAGAGTTTCGGCAAAGGCTCGGTGCAAACCGTGCGCCAGCTCTCCGCAGAAACTGCGCTCAAAATCACCACGGCGCGTTACTACACCCCATCGGGCAAGTCCATCCAAGCCACCGGCATCATCCCCAATGTGATGCTGGACGAGACTGCTGAAGGTAATTTGTTCGCCGCCCTGCGCATGCGCGAGGCGGATCTGGAAAAACACCTTCAAAGCGGTCAAGGCGCCGAGCAAAAAGACGCGGTCCGCGAAAAAGCCCGCGATGAAGCCCGCAAGAAACTCGAAGAAGAGACCAAACGCAACAAGGGCGCTGATCTCAAGCCGCCCCCGGAATTTGGCGCCCCAGAAGACTTCCAGCTGATTCAGGCTCTGAATCAACTCAAGGGCAAGCCGGTGCAAGCCAGCAAAACCTTGGTGGAACGTAAGGCCGAGGCCGATACCAACAAATAATGCGGTTGCGCCTGCCTCATGGGCCGAGCAACCGGCCAGCCCGTGACTGACGAGCAGCTCCTGCGTTATGCAAGACACCTCATGCTGCCAAGCTGGGGGGTGCATTGCCAAGAGCGCGTTCTCGCCAGTCACGCTCTGGTGATCGGTGCAGGCGGCTTAGGCAGTGCCGCTTTGCTCTACCTCGCCAGCTCAGGTGTCGGCACCATCACGGTGGTCGATGACGATGTGGTTGAGCTGAGCAACCTGCAGCGGCAAATTGCCCACACCACGGCTCGCATTGGCCAAGCCAAAGCACATTCAGTGCAGCAGGCCGTGCACGACATCAATCCCGATGTGACGGTCCACGCCCATGTCATGCGTGCCAACTCAGACAACCTGCCGCCCTGGGTGGCGCAAAGCACCGTGGTGCTTGATTGCAGCGACAACTTCGCCACCCGGCAAGCCATCAATGCGGCTTGCGTTCGGCTCGCCAAACCTTTGGTTTGGGCGTCGGCCTTGGGGCTGCACGGCCAGCTTGCGGTCTACGACCCACGTGAGGCCAGCAGCCCCTGCTATGCCTGTGTTTTTCCGCCATCGCCTGCGCCACCCGAAGTGGCCTGCGCCACCATGGGGGTGTGGGCACCGCTGGTGGGGATGGTGGGCAGCGCGCAGGCGGCTGAAGCTTTGAAACTGCTCGGTGGTCTCACCAGCGCACTTACCAACAGGCTCTTGATGTTCGACGCGCAACAGATGCATTGGCAGGACATGCGCACCATCGCTGCACCTGGCTGCCCCGTTTGTGGCGCCGCCAGAGCAGCCATCAGTTAAGCTGCGCACCCCATGCACCAAAACAAATCCCCCATGGACCAACCCGTGAATCCCGCTGCGACACCCAAACGGGGCGAGTTGACAGCACGCAATTTTCCTTCTGCGCAGCAAGAGGCCGCCAGCCTGGTGCCGCCCTCACGTTACGACGGTCCCGAGAGCGCCTACCGCTTGGCGTTCACCGACAGCGCATTTCTGCTGCGCGAAGAGCTGCGCCCGGTGCGCATGCAGCTGGAGCTGCTCAAGCCCGAGCTGGTGCAGTCCGAACGCGGGATTGAATCCACCATCGTGATTTTCGGCAGCGCACGCATCGCCTCGCATGACGACGCGAAGGCTGCATTGGCGCAGGCGAAAACTTTGGCCGACCCGGTACAACTGGCTCGCGCCGAAATGCGTTTGAAAATGTCTCGTTACTACGAAGAAGCGCGCGCGTTTGCGGGTTTGGTAACGGAGCGCACCAAACGTTTGGCGACACCGGTGTATGTGGTGACGGGCGGTGGCCCCGGCATCATGGAGGCGGGCAACCGCGGCGCCTATGAAGTGGGTGGCCAAAGCATAGGCCTCAACATCGTGCTGCCGCATGAACAGGCGCCCAACCCCTACATCACGCCCGAGTTGTGTTTTCAGTTCCACTACTTCGCCCTGCGCAAGATGCATTTTTTGATGCGCAGCATTGCACTGGTGTGTTTCCCAGGCGGTTTCGGCACGCTCGACGAGCTGTTCGAAACCATGACCTTGATTCAAACCGGCAAATGCCGCAGGCGCCCCATCTTGCTCTTTGGCCGCGATTTTTGGTCGCGCCTGATCAACTTCGATCTGCTGATTGAAACCGGCATGATCTCGCCCGACGATGTGAATCTGTTCAACTTTGTCGAGACCGCTGAGGAAGCCTGGGCCTTGCTCGACGAAGAGTATGGTTTTGAGGCCGGTGACACCCAAACTGGTGAGTACGCGTCTGACATCTGAGCCCGAGAAGGGTTGGGTAGGTTTGGCAGTGATGCATTGCGCCATGACAGGTACTTCAACCGTCATTCCCGCGCAGGCGGGAATCCAGCCGAGGCATGAACATGGATCGACCGCATCGATTGCCCACACCGCATGGATTCCCGCCTGCGCGGGAATGACGCAGGCTGTGAGCCTGGGCGTTTTATGAAGCGCTGGCGACTTACGCTGGCCCTGTTGCTCGCCCTGGCAGCGATGGGTGCTGCCGTAGTGCTTTGGAAAACCCGCCACGCTGAAGCGCTGGACGAGCACTTGTCTGTGCCGTTCGGTGTGGTGTTTAAAAAGGGCCTGCCTTACTGCCAAGTCCCAGGCCAAACCCTGAAGCTGGACTGGGCTGAACCCGATACCAAGACAACGCCCCGACCCGCCGTGGTCTTGATCCATGGCGGCGCTTGGATGTTTGGGCAGCGCAATGAACTGCGATCCTTGCAGTTCCTGCTCGCCAAAGAAGGTTTTGTGGCCATCAGCGTGGACTACCGGCTGGCCCCGAATGCGGTGTTTCCTGCGCCCTTGCACGACGTGCAATGCGCCGTGCGCTGGTTGCGCTCGCAGGCGGCGGTGCATGCCATTGCCCAGGACCAGATCAGCGTTTGGGGCCACTCTGCTGGCGCGCATTTGGCGGCCTTGTTGGCCGTCACGGCCAACCGCGCCGATTTGCAAGGCGCGGGCCAAGTGATTGCTGCACCCTGGTCAGCGGGCTCAAGCAGCCACGCGAACCCGACCGGCAGCCACGTTCAAGCGGTCATCGCCCACAGCGGAATTTACGACCTGAACACGGCGCTGGAGCCGGCTGCAGCGGTGGCGTCTGACGCGCAGCGCGGTGCAGCGGCGATGGCAGGCGGCAGCGATCCAGCGGCGCTGCGCCGTGCCAGCGTCGCCACCTACGCACACCGACAGTCGGCGCCAGTATTGGTATTGCACGGTGACAAAGACCCCGTCGCACCGCTGTCGCAAGCCCTGCAACTGCATGACGCGCTGCAAGCCACTGGCGCTCGGTCTCAACTGCTGGTGGTTCCTGGGGCCGGCCACAACGACTTGGGTACTTCAGCACCCCGTGTGCTGTCCGATGCGGTGGCGTTCTTAAAAGAAGCACACCGGTAGCCCGCATATTTCACCAGGGCGCTCTCTTGCTTCGAGCAACAACGCCTAAATACTCACTTTCAACCTAGATCCGGCAGTTGACCGCTTTCATCCGCTGGCAACACCGCATGGGTGTTGCCATTGCTGACCACGACCATTTTCACCGCTTGGGTGAAAGCGCTACACACCCGATTGAGCTGCGCTGCGGCACGCTGTCAGCGTTGCTCCTCCTCGCGGGCACGAGCCCGCAGCGTCGTCTCGCCTTGCCAGCGCACCGCATCACAGCCCATTCGGGCGCGTTCAACTGCCGGATCTAGGTTCAATGGCCTCGAGTGCCCAATCGAGTTGGGCCCGAGCGCTACGCACCCATGCGACGGCGTCTGGCCGGCCGGATGCGGCCTCAACTCCTTGCCAATGTCCACAGACATTTGCTGTGGCCGTCTCGGCCACCTCGGCTCGCCCATGCACCGCCGCACGGGCGCGTCCCTGCTGAACTATGCGGGCTAAAAACATCACGTGCAAGGCCCGTTGTTCTTTCGGAATTGACGCGGCTCCACAGCCTGCGGATCAGCAAAGAGCCCGCGTTTGTTTTTCCTGGCCTTGTCTTCTTGCATCGCATATGGCCCCGCACTTCGGCGGTAGTGGTAGCTCCAAGCATGCCCGTGCTCCACCATCCAAGCGCTCACGTCTTCATCGCCCAGCCAGACATTGCCCAACACGCGCTCGTAGTCGTCATGCCCTCGCGTTTGCAGTTGCACTTCTTTGTTCAGCACCCTGTTGGCAAGGGCTTGTTGCGCTTGCGGCCCCCAGGCTTGGCAGCGTTCCGGTGCGTCGATGCCTTGTAGCCGCAGCTTAATGGGGCGATGTGAGGCGCTGTCGGTCACGCGCCGAACCCACAAGGTGTCCCCGTCGGAGACGCGTGTGACAACTGCCCGTGGCAAATCGGTCGGTGCTTGGGCGATGGACGACGCCGAGGCGAGCGTTAGCGTGATGGCGCACAAGGCTGCAGTGGCCGCTAGTACTGAGTTCATGGTCCGAAATGTTTTGTATTGAAGGTGTCTTCAGCGGATCGTGCCGCGGTGCTGCGCCTGCCGTAAAAGGACAACGCCACATCGGCGAAGTTTTCGAGTAGCTTTTGAGCGACCCAGTTCGCATAAAGATTGAATTGGGTGCTGACGCGGTAATGCACCTGGATGGTCAAACGTGTGCCATCTCCTTGTGGCGAGAGTTGGTAGCTGGTGTCTAGCAGGTCAAAGTAGTGACCACCAATCAAGACGTGATCGTCCAGTGCGCCAGATGGAAAAGAATCTGGCTGGAAGCGATAGGTCCAGCGCACAAATGTTTCAGGTTCCCAGTCAGTGATCACGCCTTCAAAGTGAACCCCTTTTCCCATGCGGAACTGGCGCACTTTGCCTCGGGCTGTGTCGCTCACTTCGCCCGATAGCGGCAGTGGCACGCCAATGCGGTAGGCCCAGCCCTGTTCAAACTCTTCAGGCGCAATCTCGGCGGTGTGGATCAACCGTTGCCAGACCACCGCGGGCGGCGCTGCAATGTGAATGCTTCTCTCAACCCCGCTGAAATTGTCCGGCGTTGGGATGTGAGAACCGAATGCCCCCAGCAGCAGTGGCAGCACGCCTACGCTGTAAATCATGGGCCGGGGCCAATTCGTGATCCGGCACGTCAGCCCCATCACCAAACCTCCCAGTGCTCCGAGTGCACTGAACATTGGAATGATGACGATCGCACATATCCATCCTTCAATCAGGATCAGCAAGGTGCCTGCAACAAATAAAGCGGTCGCGAGCATGGGGGCAAAAAAGTAATAGAGCCAACTTCTGCGGCGCACCCGCTCGGCAAGGTATACGGTCATCATGCCGACGGCGATGGGCGTGACGTAGATAAAAGCTCCCGCCATGGCGGACCAGTTACTGCCTGCCTGTCCGGAAAAAACCAACCGAAATAGCAGTCCAAGACACATGCCGGCAAAAATTGGATACCGCATCGCGAAGGGAAGCTTTTCTTCCTTCGTGGCGGGTCTATAGGGGTTTTCGGGTGGAAAGCCGCTCAGTTCATCTTTCATGCGCTTGGCCTGTGTCGGTGGATTTGGGTGACGGCTGTTGTCGCAAACCCGTGACTGCACCGCACGGCTGACAGGTGCCGCCTGTGTAGTGGCGATTCTCAATCACGGCCCGCAGTTCTTTGCGCTGTGGAAACGATTCTGGAAGGCTGATGTTCCAGACCAATCGAGCGGCTTTGAGCGTTTGGAGGACCCACCATCCCGGGTCTGGCTGCCCAGGGTACAGCCCCAGTTTTGCTGACCCTGGAAAGGCATGGTGGTTGTTGTGCCAACACTCGCCGAAGGTGATGAGGCCGCAGCCTGCAACGTTGTGGCCTTGCGCTGCGGCGCCTTCAACATGCCAGTGCTGTGAGCCACTGCGGTGAGCAAAGTGGCCCACCAACCAATGTCCCGTGAGGCTGACAGACATCCGCAGGCATACCCCCCACAACACGGCAGCCAGGCCTCCCAACCCGTAGAGCAGCAATGCCCAAGGCAGTTGCTGTGCCATCCATGTGCGTTCTACCCACATCAAGAATCGGTCTTGGGCCAACGATTCCGGTATTTCAAAACGAGGCGGGTGCGACAGCTCAAGATCGCAATGCAACTGCCACCAGGCATCGTGGAAAAACGAGCGATGGTGTGCGAAGTAGTCGTGGCAGTGAGGTTGACGCTGTGCCCAGTCGCGGAAGTCGTGTGTGCGCATCATGCCAACCGGACCGGCCATGCCGACCAAGGTACCCAGGTAGACAAACAGGTGCTCCATCCAAAGGGGGCATTCGTAGCTGCGATGAATGAGGCGCCGGTGCATGCCCAAGGAATGTCCGAGGCAAAGTGTGACGGCGCTGAAAGAAAGAAAAAGCGCCAACCCTGTCCAGCTCCAATAGAAGGCCGGTGCGGCTACTGCGCCTGCCGTCATTGCAAACCACCACAGTGATTTGACAGGTGACCAGTGGACCCGACCCAGCACCGGGCTCGCGCCCGGCCCTGGGATCACAGTGGGGACATCGTGGCGCATGGCGTTCTCCCGGAGATGGCCAACCAGAACAAATTCAACCCCAAACTGAACGCTGTCCAGGCAACGCGGCGACTCGGGTGCGCAGGGGGGCGGCTCGCCCCACTGATGGTGGGGCCAACCACAGCAGCATGATCAGTCCGAGCACGGGTACGTTCTTCACCAACGGTCCCCAGTGGTCGATGGCGATCGCTGGCGCAAAACATGCTGCCGCTGCGGTGTACCCCAGCACAGCACCGAACTGCAAGGCGTAGACCAGTGGTCCGGGGCGTTTCAGTGTCCACACCCCCAACACCGTGTTCAAGGTGCACGAGAACAGCATGGCGGCTGTGCCTGAGCCGCCGGAGAACCCGCCCAAGGCCAACAATTTGAGCACCCCCGACTCCTCGGGCCACCACAAGGCAACGAGAGCCGTGTAAATCCACATCAAGGCCAGGCTGCTGCGCAGCAGCAGCGATACGGTCGGGCTGAGGTGAACTTGCAGATCCACCAAGGGTTGTGGCGGTGTCACAGCCAAACCTTGCGCGAGACTGCTGGGGCTGCGGTCAAGCAGGGCATGGGCGGAGTTGGGCAGCGGCAAATGGCCACGTGCCAAAAGGTTGATCGTGTCGCGGCAGAACACTTTTTGAGGCAAGGCTTCACAGGCCCAGGCCGATGCACGCATCATCGCCATCGGAACTGGCAACCACAGTGCGGGGCTCAATCCCATCGCCTCGCGGTAGTGTCCCAGCATCTCGCGGTAGCTCAGAGCGATCACGCCGCCAATCTCAAACACATCCGCCAACGCCCCAGGCTGTTCGATCAATCGCGCCACTGCTTCGGCCACTTCGTACACGTGAATGGGTTGTACAGACTGTTCCCCCCGCCCCGGCAGCGCAATGATGGGCATGCTGGCCAATGTGGCAAAGAGAGCCGCGCTTTGGCTGCCTGGACCATAAATCAGAGAGGGCCGCAGGACGGCCCAACCAAGCGCCAGTGTGGCCAGTGCTTCGTCGGCGAGCAGTTTGCTGTGCAGATAGGGTGTTGCCACACTGTCGGCATCAGCACCTACGCCCAGGGCGGAGATTTGAACCACGCGGGTGACTCCTGCCGCCACTGCGCCACGAAACAACTCGATGGGGCCTTGGGTGTGGATCCGTTCAAAACTTTGCCCAGTCGATGGCATCAGGATGCCGACACAGTTGACCACCGCATCGATGTGTCGTTCGCGTAGACGTTGTGACCACTGTGTCGGGTTCACTGCATGGCTGTAGTCCAGGTGCAGGGTGTTCGCGCTGTCTGTGAGTCCCCGACCTGCGGCAATCACTTTATGACCCCGCGAGCGCAGCGCCCGCACCACCGCGTGTCCGACACAACCACTGGCACCCGCAACAAGCACTCTCATGATGTTTCCTTGGTTCTTTGAGTATTGGGTGTGTGTGAGTCGTCCTGCGACGGCACGGGGCAGCGGTCCTTGCATTCCCGCATTCGCCGCGCCAGGTCTCGGGCTCGGTGTGTGGCCCGTCTTTGTCGAACTGCGAGGATGACGGGCCCAAAGACGGCAGAAAAACGCATGCGGTGTTTGGCAAACAGGCGGTAGACGAGGTCAAACATGGGCCGCAGCACAGGCCAGCCGGTGGCGTGCATCACCCAGCCCAATCCCACTGCGGCATAGGCCAGGCGCAGCACCTCAACGCCGCGCAGCAAACGACCACCCGGTTGCACGCCGTGAATTTCTGCATTCATGTCTGCCAAGCTGGTGCCGTAATGGCTGGCGTCGAACCCCGGATCGGTGATGTTGACAAAGACCAAACGCCCTTCGGTGTTACGTTCGCGCAGGTGGTCCATTTCGAGCGAGCAGATGGGGCAGTTCGCGTCATAGAGCAAGGTGAGGGGGTAGGCGGCAGTCATCGAGGATTCCTGAATAAACTGTTATTTCTGTTGAAAGAGAAATATTGAGGCAAAAAAATCAGGACGACGCGGTTTTCTGTGCAGCGCCCGCTGTGCTACCGGGCGCTGCGCCATCGCGGCCCAGCAGCTTTTTGATCTTGGCGCCGAGTTTGAGTACCTTGGTCAAGGTGCCGGTGTCGAGTTTGAGCATTTCGTCGCTCCAGGCCGTGAGGGTTTGCAGCAGCTCCAAGGTTTCACGCATGCGCACTTTGGCCTCGGCGCTTTCGCGGTTGATGGCGGGGTCGGCCAACAACTCGGTGAGCACGTCGATGGTGGGAGCAATTTCCCTGCGTTGCCGCTCGCGCACGATGGTGCGCAGCAATTCCCACACATGAACAGAGGTTTCAAAGTGGTCCCGCCGATCCCCCGGCAAATGCGTGAGTTTGGCCAGATTCCAGCCTTGCAGCTCCCGAATGCTGTTGCTCACATTGGAGCGCGCCACACCCAAGGTGTCGGCAATTTCTTCAGCATGCATGGGGCGGCCGGTGATGTAGAGCAGGGCATGAATTTGCGCCACGGTTCGGTTCACCCCCCAGCGGGCGCCCATTTCGCCCCAGTGAAGCACGAAGCGTGAAAGGGGAGGCGAGAGGTCCATGGAGGTAATCTAATCTTGTCTTTTAATTCTGTCAATACAGAATTAAATGGGTGTTTATTTTTTGCGACCTCGGGTGCTCAGCTGGTCGTCGCCACCGCCGACACAATCCAACCCTCCAGTGCATCGACGTCATCCGGTAGCCCCCAGTCGGGTTGGTTTTGCGCCCACGCCGCCTGCATCAAACAAAGCGCCGCGTCCAAGCGGTCACCCGAAGCGTCGGCGACCAAGGTTTCGCGTTGGGCATGGCTCAAGCGCAGACGCAAGGCCAGGCGGGTTTGACCCAGCTCCAAGGCGTTGACCAAGTCTTTGCGTGCGATCAGGCGCTCCGGTGTCTGTTTGTTCTTGTCATCGCTTTTGTAGGAGCGGGTGCCGAGAATTTCTCTTGCCAACAAACCGGGGTAGGCCTCCAGCGCTACGCGCTCGGCATCGCCCTGGTGCAGGCCTGGCAGGTCAATGCCTGCTTGCAGCAGCAGCGGCACGCCAGCGTGCAGCATGTAGGCCACGGGTGGATTGACCCACTTCATCGAAGGCGAGGAGCCCGCAGGGCCATCACAGGCACGGTGGGCGAATTTGCCCCCAGTGGGACGTGCATTGCAAAACGCTGCAAATGTGTCGCGAATCTCGGCGCGGGTGAGGCGGCTGTAGTGCGTGATCAATGCATGCCATTGCAGCGGCCAGCCCAGGTGTTGCACGAGTTCGCGCGGCAGGCCAAAGGGGAAGTCAAATCCGCCGACCCAGGACCCTGGCTGCTTGAGCCACTGGCCGAAAGCACTGAGCGACTCGAAACTTTGCAGGCTTTGCAGCTGAAGTAAACCTTGGGCGACGTTTTGCCCGTGGGCCACCACAATGGGTTTGCGTTTGTTGGGGCTGCTTGAAAAGTCGACACCGATCAGATTCATCCCAGCGATTGTCGGTGAGCCTCGGTCGTGCCCAACAGCGTTTTCAGCCGGTGGACCATGGTGACAATGTCAAAGGGTTTGGTCCAGTAGTCTTCAAAGCCTGCGGCTTGTGCGCGGGCTATGGACTCGGCCGAGGTGTCAGCACTGAGCGCCACACAGTGGATGTGCTGGGTTCGCAGATCCCCTTTGATTTTCTGCATCACTTCGATGCCCGAGATGCCAGGCAGGCCAATGTCGATCAGGGCCAGTTCAGGCAAGTGCGTGAGGGCGGCGGCAATGCCATCCTCGCCAGTGGCCGCAGTCACCAAACGCCATTCGGGGCGCATCAGAAACACTTGCTCCATGAGGGTGGTGTTGACCTCGTCGTCTTCCACATAGAGGACCACGTGTTGTACACCGCCATCGAATTGCGAGGGAACGAGACCTGTGAAATCAGATTCTGGTGCACCTACTGGTCGCTCAGCCTTGGCCAAGGCCAGCGACACCGCAAAACGCGAACCCGTGCCCATTTGCGACCATGCCTTGAGTTTTCCGCCCATGGCCTGGGTCAGTTTGCGTGCTGTCGTCAAACCGAGACCATGGCCAGGGATGCGCGTGCGCTCGGCGCCCAAACGGTTCAGTGGCTGGAAAAGTTGGCTGAGTTGTTCTGTGGACAAACCTTCACCCGTGTCATCGATCAACACCGTGCCCATTTCGGCCTTCACATAACGAATGCGCACGCGGCCCGGGCTGCGGTTGAATTTGATGGCATTTGACAGCAAGGCATTGATGACTTGCTCCAAGGCCAACGGGTCGGCGCGAACATGGGCGGGCTCGATGGCACCGAGGGAGTCCACTTCCTCGTCGCCCAGGGAGACTTCGATGCTGATGTCGCGTGCCTGGGCCATGGGCGCAGCATTTTGCACACAGCGCGCAATCAAGGGGCGCAGGTCCACCACTTCTGGGCGCAGTTCCACCTGACCTTGCTCTATGCCACTGACTTCCAGCAGTTGGTCAATCATGGACAACAAACGGGCGCTGGATTCCTGCAGCACAGCCAAACGTTGCGCTTGTGTGCGTGGCAAGGGGTGCTCGCGGTCCAGCGCCATGAGTTGACCGTAACCGAGCACGCCATTGAGCGGGGTGCGCAGCTCGTGGCTGATGCGTGACAGGAACTCGCTGCGGCTGCGTTCAGCCAGTTCACCCGCGTGCTGGTAGCTGCGTTCAGCCAGTTTTTGTTGCTGGGTGGTGATGTCTCGGCACAGGCCCAAACGCGGTGCTGCATGGTCATTGTGCGAGGGTGCCGCATGGCCGCGAATGAGCGTGATTTCCAAGGTGCGTGAGTAAGGTTGCATGACGGAGCCCACCTGCACCACCAAGATGTCGTTGTGGGGCGGGTCCGCGACGGGTACGTCTGGGTTCAGCGCGCGGTGGGCCGCATCGCGGTCTTCGGGGCGGAGCAAGTCCAGCCAGTGGGTCAAGGAAATATCACCTTGCTGGGCATCCAGCCCGTGTTGATGCCGTGCCTGGGGGTCTAAACGCACCCGTTTCGCGGCCGTGTCCACCTCGATCACCCCGAGTTCGCAGGCCTGCACGGCTTGTGCATGGCGCTCGCATTTGTCTTGCGCCGCGATCAGGCGGTGTTGTTCATAATTCACGTCCAACAGGAAGCCGTTCCATACCGTGCTGGTGTCAGGAAGGCTCTCGGGGGTGGCGGTGATTTCTACCCAAGGCTGCGGCCCGTTTTGTCGCACCAAGCGAAAACGTGCCTTCCAGGTGACACCGGTTTCGCGCGATTGATCGAGTCGGAGTTTCAGCTGAGCCAAATCATCGGCGTGCAGCACGGCGCGCACTGAACGCGCATCGCGGCGCAACCCAGATGCCGACATGCCCAGAACACGTTGCACCTCGGCGTTGACATAGGGGAAGGTCCAGCGACCGTCCACGTCGCGGTGCAACTGAAACACACCACCGGGCAGTTTGTCGAGCCAAGATGCAGCAGCTGGCGCGAGGTTTTTGGGCTGTGTGTCCCAACCTGCGCCGGCATGGACGGACGCAGCCATGGCCGCGCCCGAGAGCAAGGTTTCAGACGGCATGCCCTCAACAGGCGCCTGAAACTCTGGCGGTCTCACTGACATTCCCACTCTCCGCAACGCGACAAGCTTGGCTGCACCGCCTGCAGCCTGGCTTGAATATGTGAGTTCAACAGAGCAACTTGTGGAAGCTGCTGGCCATCATGGGCTGACGCAAGTGGATGCAAAAAACAGGCCCACCAAAACTCAGTGTGGCACTGACGAGAAAACACAATTTGTGACCCCGGCTGCGATATTAGCGGCTCCAGGAGACCCCTGGTAGCCCGCTTGTCCAAGCCGTGCCCAGGTAAAACCCCTGATTCAAGGGGGTGTGGCTGGAAGCAGAAAAAAGTTTGTCAGTACTTGCCACTGGCGCCAGCCAGTCTCAGGTAGACATGCGCTGCCCAGGCCACCAAACCGCGCATCAGAACCGGCCACAAACCTTTGCCGCTGGACGTGGTCGCTGTTACCTGTTTGGAAACTGCCAATGCCTGCTCAAACCGGCCGCTGAGCTCTCGGTTGAATTGCGCATCACGCACGATCACATTGGCCTCCAGATTGAGCAGCAGGGACAGCGGGTCGATGTTGGAGCTGCCCACGGTGGCCCAGTGTGTGTCGACCAAGGCAACCTTGGCGTGCAAAAAAGCGGGGGTGTACTCAAACACCTGCACACCGCTGGTCAGCAACTCGTCGTAAAGCACCCGAGCTGCCAAACCAGCAATGCGGTAGTCGAGTTTGCCTTGCAGCAAGACCCGCACTTGCACACCGCGCTCCGCGGCCGCGCACAGGGCCCTGCGAAAAGCGGTGGCCGGATAGAAGTAGGGCGAGACCAAGTCCACCCGCTCCTGTGCGCCGCGCAGTGCTGCGATGTAGCTGCGCTCGATGGTGCGGCGCTGGCGCAGGTTGTCTCGCAGCACGAAGGCGGTTTGCACTGCCGGCATGGGCCCGGGTTTTTGCCGCAGACCTTCGCCGCGTGGCATGCGCAGTTGTTTGACCAACCGTTTGACGCGGCGCATGGGTTCGTTGCTGCGCACCAGGGCACGCAACTCCTCACCAAAGTCGCGACCCAACCAGGCCCGGGTCCACACGGCCCGCACCGCTTGTTCAACGGACAGTGCCACCGGTCCTTGCACACTCACCGCAAAGTCCAGTCGAGGTTGCTCCGTGCGGCCGTGCCGCAGATCCAGCCTGTCATCAATGATGTTGATGCCGCCGACAAACGCGTGGCGACCATCCACCACGCACAACTTCTGATGCAAACGCCGCATTTGGCCGGGGTGCAACCAACTCCACCAGCCGTGCATGGGGCGAAATACGGCCATCGCGACACCGCTGGGATTGCGCTGGGCATGGCGCCGCGAGAAAAGGCCAGTGCCGCCTGCGCTGTGCGCCCAACGTTCTTTCAGTTGAAACAAGGTGGCCTTGGAGCCAAAACCATCCACCACCACACGCACACGCACGCCGCGGTCGGCCGCGCGTCCCAGTGCGGCCACCACCCGCAAGGACGCGTCGTCATTGTGAAAAATATAGGTGGCCAGCCACACCTCGTTTTGCGCTTGGTCTATGGCTTCGCACATGCTGGGAAACAACTCGTCGCCGCCTTGCAGCAGCCGCACTTGGTTGCCACCCGTGAACACGGGGCGAGGCACCAGACTCCACAAGCGGTCCAGGGAATGGGGCACGTCCTCGTCTTCCGTGTTCATGACGCCTTGTCCTGAATGGGAAGCCGGTGATTCACTCGGGCACCAAGTCTGCCAACAACGGCAGGTGGTCTGACATGCGCGCCCATGCTGGACCGCGCGGCGAAAAGCTGGTCACGCAGCGAAAACCGCGTGTGTAGATGCGGTCGAGCGAGAACACGGGAACCCGCGAGGGAAAAGTGCGAGGGGCGGCTACCCCCTCCACACTGGCGCGCACCAAACCGAGCTGGCGCATGGGCTCGTCCAGACGTTCGCCCCAGTCGTTGAAATCTCCGGCGAGCAGCAAGGGTTCATTGTTCGGCACCTGTGCTTCAATGAAACGCGCAATGCGCTGCACCTGGCGCACCCGGCTTGCATGCATCAAACCCAAATGCGCCACGATGGCATGCAGGCGCAGGCCCGCCCATTGAACAGGCACATGCAAGAGGCCGCGTTGCTCAAAGCGGTGGTCGGACACGTCGTGGTGACCCGCATCACCCAGCGGCCAACGTGACAGCAGGGCGTTGCCGTGCTCGCCTTGGCGCGTGACCGCGTTGGTGCGGTAGGCAACTTCATATCCTTCCGGTGCCAAGAAATGCGCCTGACCTTGAGCGGGCCAACCGAAAGAGGAGCGGTCAAAATGCCGCGCCTCACCGTGGTGAAAGTGGCGCACCTCTTGCAAAAAAACCAGGTCTGCGTCCAGGGCCTCAATGCCCAGGCCAATGTTGTGAATCTCCAGGCGTTTGTTGCCACCAAAGCCGCGCACGCCTTTGTGAATGTTGTAGGTGGCCACACGCAAACGCTGGCCTTCAGGCAGGGTGGAAGCGGGAAAACGCATGAAATGGGTGGGGTGTCTACACGAACTGCGGCAATTGCAAAATCGCTTCCGCGTTGGATGGCGAAAAACACCGGTCTGCGGCATCTTGCCACGGCAGCCAAACAAAGCTCAGGTGTTCGCGGGGAGCGAGCACAACCGCAGTGCCAGCGGGCACCAACAGTCCAAACACATGTTCGGTGTTGTGGGTCACGCCCGGCGCGTAACGGTGCCGCCACACGGGATAGATCTCGTAGACATTGCTCAGCTGCCAGTCGCGCAGCTCAGGCGCCCTGGGGCTTACATGGATGCCTGTTTCTTCAGTCACTTCACGGGCCGCGGTCTCAAGCAGCGGCTCGTCCACCAGGTCTTTGGAGCCGGTCACGCTTTGCCAAAAACCGGGCTGGTCGGCGCGCTCCAGCAGCAGCACCTGAAGGTCACTGGTGTGAATCACCACCAACACCGACTCGGGAATTTTCGGCGGGCGGGTGTTCATGGGTGAGTGCTGCAGCGCTGGCTTAGCTTTGGCTGCCGGAGCCCTGCGGATTCGCTTGTGGATTACGCAGGCGAATGTGCAACTCGCGCAGCTGTTTCTCGTCCACCCCGCTCGGCGCATGCGTGAGCAAACACTGGGCGCGCTGGGTTTTGGGGAAGGCGATGACGTCGCGGATGCTTTCGGCCTTGGTCATCAAGGTGATCAAACGGTCCAGGCCAAAGGCCAAGCCGCCATGGGGTGGCGCGCCGTATTGCAAGGCATCGAGCAAGAAACCAAATTTGAGCTGCGCGTCTTCGGGGGTGATTTTCAGCGCGCTGAACACCTTGCTTTGCACCTCGGCACGGTGGATGCGAATCGAGCCACCACCGAGTTCCCAACCGTTGAGCACCATGTCGTAGGCTTTGGAGATGCAGCGGCCGGGGTCGGTGTCCATGTAGTCTTCGTGGCCGTCTTTGGGCGCCGTGAAGGGGTGGTGCACCGCGTTCCAGCGCTGGCCTTCTTCATCGTGTTCGAACATGGGGAAGTCCACCACCCACAGCGGGGCCCACACATCGTCGAAGAGGCCGTGCGATTTGCCAAACTCGCTGTGGCCAATTTTCACCCGCAGCGCGCCGATCGCGTCGTTCACGATTTTTTCTTTGTCGGCACCGAAGAAAAGCAGGTCGCCGTTTTGCGCACCACTGCGCGACAGGATGTCTGCCACGGCTTTGTCGTGCAGGTTCTTGACGATGGGGCTTTGCAGGCCCTCGCGGCCTTTGCTCACATCATTGACCTTGATCCAGGCCAAACCCTTGGCGCCGTAAATTTTCACGAACTCGGTGTAGGCGTCAATCTCACCGCGGCTGATTTCTGCTCCGCCCGGTACACGCAAGGCCACCACACGGCCACCCTTCATCGTGGCCGGGGTGCTGAAGACCTTGAAGTCCACATCACCCATCACGTCGGTGAGTTCGGTGAATTCCAGTTTCACGCGCAGATCGGGTTTGTCGGAGCCGAAGCGGTGCATGGTCTCCGCGTATTTCATCACCGGGTAGGCGGGCAAGTCCACATTCATCGCGGTCTTGAACACATGGCGAATCATGCCCTCGAACATGGCGCGGATTTCTTCCTCGGTGAGGAAGCTGGTTTCAATGTCGATCTGCGTGAATTCGGGCTGGCGGTCGGCGCGCAAGTCTTCGTCGCGGAAACACTTGGTGATTTGGTAATAACGGTCAAACCCCGACACCATCAAGAGCTGCTTGAAGAGCTGTGGTGACTGTGGCAGCGCGAAAAACATGCCTTCGTTGACACGGCTCGGAACCAGGTAGTCACGAGCCCCCTCGGGGGTGCTCTTGGTGAGCATGGGGGTTTCAATGTCGATGAAACCATTGGCGTCCAAAAACTTGCGCACCTCCATGGCCACGCGGTAACGCAGGATGAGGTTTTTCTGCATGGCCGGGCGGCGCAGGTCCAGCACACGGTGGGTCAGGCGCGTGGTCTCGGAGAGGTTCTCATCGTCGAGTTGGAAGGGTGGGGTGACGCTGGGATTGAGCACTTCCAGCTCATGGCACAACACTTCAATCTTGCCGCTGGTGAGGTTGCTGTTCTCGGTGCCGGTGGGGCGCGCGCGTACCTTGCCGACGACCTTCAAGCAGAACTCGTTGCGCACGCCCTCAGCGGCTTTAAACATGTCAGCACGGTCGGGGTCGCAAACGATTTGCACCAGACCCTCGCGGTCGCGCAGGTCCACAAAAATCACGCCGCCATGGTCGCGGCGGCGGTGCGCCCAGCCCATCAAGGTGACCGTCTGGTCCATCAAGGCTTCGTTGACCAAGCCGCAGTAGGTTGTTCTCATGGTTTCACTCCAAATTCAAATTTCGGTGGCATCTCTCTGACAGAGCGTTTGCCGTTCAATGTGTGTAGCCCTGTGCGTCGTTGGCTGTGGTTCAACGATGCCGTGCGGTTGAGCGCGGGCCGTGCGCTCAACCGCGTCAATTTCGTGCGGGCTCTGCGGCGACCACTGGCGCGGTGGTCGGTGGTGCCACGACCCCCATGGAAATCACATACTTCAGCGCTTCGTCCACGCTCATCTTGAGTTCAATCACATCGCTGCGCAACACCATCAAAAAGAAACCCGAGGTGGGGTTGGGTGTGGTGGGCACATAAATGCTGAGGTAGTCGCCGGTCAAATGGGAAGCCGCTTCACCGCCGGGTTTGCCAGTGACAAAAGCAATGGTCCAGCTGCCTTGCCTTGGATACTGCACCAGCACCGCTTCACGAAACGCATTGCCGCTGCTGGAGAACAGCGTGTCCGAGACCTGTTTGATCGAGCTGTAAATCGATTTGACGATGGGAATGCGATGCAACAATTTGGCGGCTTGGCGCAAAGCCCATTGGCCAAAAATATTGGTGGCGAAGACCCCGGTGAGCAGCAGGCCGAGCAACATCACCACCACACCCACCCCGGGCTTCTTCAGCATCTCCAAACTGGCGCGTGCCGACTCCGGCAGCACGGCTTGAGACGTGCTCAGCAAAAACGCAAAGAGGCCATCCAGCAGCCCCAGTACCGAATGCAACAGCCAAATCGTGATCGCCAGAGGCAGCCAAACCAAGAGGCCGGCGAGCAGGTATTTCTTCACATCAATCCTTGGGTGATCGCCTTCGATGCCGAATGATGGGGTGCCAACAAAGCCAGGTCAGGCCGCTTTGGGCGGGCTGGCGGGCGATGTGGCGGGTGCGGAGGCTGTGCTGCCGGTGCTGGGGGAAGCCGCAGGCGCGCTGGCCGGCGCTGGGCTTGCCGCGTCGGTGCTTTTGGCTGCTTCTGCTGTAGCCGTTGCAGCAGGGGTGGTCGCAGTCTCGTCGGCCTTTTCAGCGGGTGCTCCCGTCGTGCCACCGCGAAAGTCGGTCACATACCAACCCGAACCTTTGAGCTGAAACCCCGCTGCCGTGACCTGTTTCTTGAACGCCTCAGCGCCACACGAAGGGCAGGTGGTCAACACCGGATCGGACATTTTCTGCAGCACGTCTTTCGCGTGGCCGCACGTTTCGCAGCGGTAGGCGTAGATCGGCATGGGGTACTTTCTTCGAAAAACGGGAGACAAACGAGGCAAACCGCGAATTATAGAGAGGTGGGGTTGTGCGACCAACTCAAGGGCGCGATGAGGTGCCAGTACCCTTTCTTCGTCTCGGCCTTCTCAAAATGTTGTGGCGGCGGCTTGCCGGGGCAAATCAACGTGAACGATTTATCGGATTCATCCAGTGCCCCGCAATGGAGCTTGATTCTGGGCAGCGGTCTTGGTTACAGTGTCGTAAGTAGTTGTAAGCAGCCCATCTTCACACACTCAACCCGGAAAAAACTCCATGAAACCTCGATTCAACAAAACATGCCGTTTGCTTTGCGCGGCATTGATGACTTTGGCGTTGGGCAGCGCCAATGCAGCCGTTGTCTCGTGGGCAGACTGGACGTCCCTGAGCAGCAACTTGCAATCGGCTACCGGAACGATGGGTGGGGTCACCGTCACCGTCAGCGCCAGCACGGCGATGAATGGCGTGTCCCAACTCTCTGGCGCCGGGAACTGCGGCACCAATTTCTGGACCGAGCCTAACGCTGCCGACCGCGCCTACACCGACGGCAACATCAGCAACGCCCCCACCCCTTGCGAGCAGCTCGGTTTGGCCAGCGGAAATTTGGTGACAGTGACTTTTTCGTCGGCAGTCAACAACCTCTACATGGCCTTGCTGAGTGTGGGGCAAGCCGGTTTGCCCGTGACCTATGACTTCAACCAAGCCTTCACCATCGACAGCGAAGGCGCAGGGTTCTGGGGCAACGACACCACCAACGGCATCATGGGTGCTGGCGACACGTTGACGATGCGGGAGTTTCACGGCACGCTGCTGTTCAACGCGCCCGTGACCTCATTGACCTTCAGCTCCACTGCTGAGAACTGGCACGCTTTCACCTTCGGGAGCGCCACGGTGCCTGAGCCTTCTTCGGTGCTGTTGATGGGCGGAGCCTTGTTGGCCATTGGTGCCAGCGTGCGACGCCGCCAAGCCTGAACAGGCTGATCTTTCAACCACAAAGGCCGCGTCAGCGGCCTTTTGTTTGGCTGTGCTGCGTCTGGGACGCGGCGCTTTACCGTGCGCGGTATTCGGGTACCGACTGGGCCGACCTGCCCCCGATTCCCGTACCAAGTATTGGGAACAAATCTGCTGGGTTGAAGGGGATTACTCCTTAACGTGGTCGTCCTGCCATGCATCGCCAGCATGCTGGCGATGCATGGCAGCGAATTTAGCAGGCGGCATGCGCTGGCAACTGCTGTGCGGTCGTACCTCGTTGTAGTCCTGGCGCCAGATCCACGCATTCATGGCTGAAGTCGTCTGTGATCGCTAAGCACTTGATGCGTCGGCCGCCGGCCAGACTGTCGCTGACGAAGTCCAGGCTCCAAACTTCATTGGCCCGCAAGCAGCGGTAGCGGCACGCGCTCAAGCTTCAAGCGCTTCTTGCCACGGCGCTTGCGCACTGCGAGGTCTTCCAGTCGATACAGCCGGTACACGCGCGTGTCGTTTACCGTCGTGCCATCTGCCCGCAGCATGTCGGCAATGCATCTGTAGCCAAAGCGCCTGCGCTCGTGTGCCACCTTGACGATCCGCTGGCCCTTCTCAGGGCGTTCTGGCGGGTTACGCCAATTGTCCCGCGACAGCCCCACCAGCGAACAGGCGCGCCGTTCACTGATCTTTGTTGCTCGCCTCATCATGCCCACCGCGCGTCGTTTGGCCGGTGGGCTCAACGCTTTACCCCGAAGGCAACCTTCAGGACTTCGTTGTCCAGCATTGCCTCGGCCAGCAGCTTCTTCAGATTGGCGTTCTCGGCCTCGACATCCCGCAGCCGTTTGGCCTCGCTGGCCTGCATGCCGCCGAACTTGGCTCGCCACTTGTACAGCGTGCCCGTGCTGAAGCCGACCTTGCGGCAAACCTCCGCTGCATTCATCCCTGCATCAAGCTGCTTGATGAACCCGATGATCTGCTCTTCCGTGTATCTGCTCTTGCGCATCGCGCTTCCTCTTGGTCGCGCGGATATTGTTCCTTTTGGCTGGCACGAATCTGAGGGGGCAGTGACCTTGCCCCCGAAAAACGTAGTTCATAGCTGATGATAAAAATGCAGTTATGGAGAACGAGAGATGAGCAAGAAAGACGGAATGAAGCATCGGGCCAGATACACGCTGGAGTTCAAGCTAGAGGCTGTGAGGCTGGTG
>JANPCX010000011.1:0-7042 GCA_031431125.1 Burkholderiales bacterium | reverse complement strand
CCCAATGACCACGTTCGCACTGGCATCTTTAGTGCTAACAGGCCCTAGCCCCCAAACCGCCCGCGAAGCTGCACCGCCATGATGGCGGGGGAACGCAGATCGACCATGGTGAGAAAGTCGATGGTTCGAAACTCCCTGTCGATGGCAGGCGGGCCGCAAATCTCGGCGCCCAGCGCCAAGTAAGCAGACAGCAGGCGCGGAATCTTCGGCGCTTTGTCGGCCACCACATCCAAGGAGCACACAAAACCCTCTCGGGGTTGGGTACGCCAGCGTGGGTCGGTCCAGTGTTCTGCCATCTGGTGGTAAGCGGCCGCGCCGAGTGCTTGGTCTTGCAGGTTCAGTGAGCTGCAACCAACCAGGTAGCGCTGACCATGTTGCTTGGCATAGCGGGCAATGCCTGTCCACAGCAGGTTCAGCACGGCGAAGCTGCGGTGCTCTGTATCAATGCACGCGCGGCCCAATTCCAACAACTGGGGCCGCAGCACTTCGAGTGGTCTAAAGTCGAATTCGCGTTCGCTGTAGTAGCCCAAGTTCTGCTGCGCAGAGTGGCCGGTTTGCAAACGATAGGTGCCGACCGTTCGGCCTGTGGCGACCTCTTCGACCAAGAGGTGGTCGCACACCGCGTCGAAGGGGTCGACGTCCAATCCGCTGTCGAATGATTGGGGCAAGCCCTCGCACAACTCCAAGTTGAACACTTCAAAACGCAGCCGCTGCGCCGACTTCACATCGGCAGGGGTGCTGGCCAAACGCATGCGGTAGGACTGGGCCGCGGCCGACTGCGGTGGAGCGTGGGTGGTTTCGCAATGTTCCATGAACAAGCACTAAGACGGTGAGACGGTGAGACGGTGAGAATACGTGTTCGGTATCGTCGGCGGAAGCCCCCAACTTCTTACAAGTGTATTTTTTGGATTCAGTGTTGAATGTAAGAAAGCCACAATCTCAAGCGACACTATAGGTATGCGAGAGCAAACAAGCCCACAACCAGCCGCTCAAACTCAAGGGATGCCACACACCATCACCGAGCTGGCTGGCCCATGCTGACTTCCGCACACTGGTCCGGCTGGTTTCAAGCCGCATTGGCCGGTGCGGCGGAACCTGCCGTCATCGTGACGGCCCTGGTTCTCTGCACCTTTTTGCTTGAAGACCTGGCCATTGCGGCCGGGGCGGCATTGGCCGCTCAAGGCATGTTGTCTTGGCCTGCGTCATTTGCCGCTGTTGCGGGCGGCATCGCACTCGGGGACCTGGCGCTGTACGCACTGGGTGCGGGTGCCCGTTCCATTCCTTTTCTGCACCGACGGTATGTACGAACACAACGCGGTCAATGGGCGCAGGAACGACTGACTGGCCGTCTTTTCAGTGCCGTGTTGCTTGCACGTGTCATACCCGGTTTGCGCTTGGTGACCTACACCGCCTGCGGATTCCTGCGCGTTCCCTTGGGTCCGTTTTCTGCCTGGGTGCTGTTGGCGGTGTTCGCGTGGACGGCCGGGCTCTACATCGTGAGTGCAGCCATCGGCGACTGGTTGGCTAAAACCCTGGGTTGGCCCACCCCAGTGGCGGTCGCCCTGCCCATCGTCGTCCTGGCATTGGCTGTCCCTCTGGTGCGGGAAATTCGACGTCGCCAATACAGTGCCACCCATGCCCAGACGGTGCCTTGACCCATGAACACACAGATGGCCATGCGCCCCCATCAGCCCGCGATAGAACCCGATAAGAACGGCCCCGCGCAGACACGCCCGCATCAAGGCATGCCGCCGCTGGACGAGTCGGGTTCGCCCACCAGCTTTTTTGAGTTTTGGCCGATGTGGGCCTTCTACCCACCGGTGGCCCTGTACTGCCTGTGGTTGATGCTGCGCTACCGCGGGCCCCTCCTGCCCACTGTGGCCAACCCTTCGTTTCCTGCTGGCGGGATGGTGGGTGAGTCCAAAGCCGACATTCTGCGAATGGCGGTGCAAGAGATACCCGAATGGGTCGCTCCCTTTGTCGCCATGGATCGGCCCGGCGTGGGCCAGCTCAGCGACACGGCGCAAGAGCTTCAACATGCGCTAGAAAGCGTACGCAAGGCTGGTTTGGCTTTGCCTTTGGTGGCCAAACCTGATTTGGGTTGCCGCGGTGCGGGCGTCAAACTCGTTCGCACCGAGGACGACTTGCTGGCCTACATCCAATCTTTTCCCGCTGGTGCCCGCTACCTGTTGCAACACTATGTGCCCTTTGAAGGTGAGGCCGGCGTTTTTTACTGCCGACTGCCCGGCCAAACCAGGGGGCGCATCGTTTCACTCACCTTGAAATACTTTCCGCATGTGGTGGGCGACGGCAGGCGCAATTTGGAGCAGCTCATCCTGGACGATCCACGTGCCGCCCGTGTGCCCCACCTCTACCTCAAACGCCATGCCAGCCGTTTGCACACCGTGCCCAAAGCCGGGCAAGCCATTCGATTGGCGTTTGCAGGCAGCCACAGCAGGGGGGCCATTTTTCGCAATGGCTCCGCACTGGTCACAGCGGCCATGGAGTCGCGGTTTGAATCGCTGGCCAGCCGTTTGCCAGAGTTTCACTTTGGGCGCTTCGACATTCGCTTCAAGGACTTCTCCGAGGTGCAAACGGGTGGCGCATTTACCATCGTGGAAGTCAATGGCGCAGGCGCAGAAAGCACCCATATTTGGGACCGAAACTGTGGCCTGCTGCAGGCCTGGCGCGACCTGATGCGCCAGTACCGTGCGCTCTTTCAAATTGGCCATGCCAACCGAAAGCGTGGTTTCAAACCCATGCCGCTGCTGGATTTTTGGCGGGCTTGGCGCAAAGAGAAAGCCTTGACCCCGTTGTACCCGGCGACGGACTGAACCCCAATCAAGGCAAGCGTCACTGTCCTCGTAAGAAATTTCTCCCCTGCGCGACACAACAACACCGACAAACGCGACTTGTTGCTAAAAAACTCAGAGATTCTCTTGAATCAACGTCGTCATTGATCAAACCCCAGAACCCCCATGCCGCCCGTTCACGCACTCACACCCCGCCCCCTTCCCAACCAGGCTTTGCTGGACTTGATCAACTTCAATATCCAGTTGCTGGACCAGGCGGCGACCATCATCGACGTGTTCAAAACCCAAGCCACCGACACCTTCGCGGTCGTGGTTGGACCCCACTTACGCCACGTGGTTGAGCACTACGAAGCCTTGGTGTTCAGCACCTCCAAGCTGATTGACTACGACAGCCGGGAACGCGACCGCCGGGTAGAACAAGACCCGGCAGTCGCGCTACAGCGTGTACTGGGTATTCAGAGCCAACTTCGCCAGCCAGCGCAGAGTCTGTTGCACGCACCGCTGCAAGTACGTTTCTTGGGCGGACTGCGTGCAGAGCACCAATTCACCGCCGATTCCAGTTTTCAGCGCGAGCTGCTGTTTGTGGCCAGCCATGCGGTGCATCACTTCGCCATCATTCAACTGCACTGCGCGGCAACAGGCATTGTTTTGCCTCCCCAGCTCGGCAAAGCGCCAGCGACGTTGGCCTACGAGGCCGGTCTTTCAAAACAGCCCCGCTGATCCGCTCAACTCTGACCCCAAGGAAATCCAACATGCCCCATCTCAACCTCACTCGTTGGCTTCGGTTTGCTCTTGTCCTGCCTGTGCTGTTGGTCTTGTCCATGACATCGGCCCTGGCCGCGCCGCCCATCAATACGCTCAAGAGCGGCCTCTTCGGTGGACGCAGCGACACCGCCATCTTGGGTTACGACACAGTGGCCTATTTCACCGAAGGAAAACCCGTCAAAGGACAAGATGGTTTTGTCACCGAGTGGATGGGCGCGAAATGGAAGTTTGCATCCCAGGCCCACCTTGATTTGTTCAAGGCCACACCCGAAAAATACGCACCGCAGTACGGCGGCTATTGCGCTTATGGTGTCTCACAAGACAACCTCGTCACCATAGAACCCGACAAATTCAAAATTGTGGATGGCAAGCTCTATTTGAACTACGACGCCAGTGTTCAAGACAAGTGGCAAAAAGACATTGCCGGCTACATCAAACAAGCAGACGCAAAGTTTGCAAACTTGCTGAAGAAGTAAAACAACAGATCGCACGGAGGAATGTCATGAAGTGGTTCAAATCAAACGGACACTGGTTGCTGACTGCATTTGTGGCCTTTGTATTCATCCAGTCCTTGTTCTTCAAGTTCACCGGTTCACCCGAAACCGTTTACATCTTCCAAGGCAAGCTAGACCCTTGGGCCGCCAGCCTGGGATTCCCTGGTGTGTTCGCGCCCGGTGGCATTTTTTCGGCCAAGGTGGTGGGCACCATGGAGTTGATCGCCTCCTTGTTGCTGATTGCCGGTGCCGCCTGGTCGTCCAACCGCGCCCTGCAGGTGCTGGGCGCAGCGCTGGGTTTGGGTGTGATTTCTGGTGCCATTTTTTTCCACCTCTTCACACCGCTGGGCATTGCTGTGGTTAATACCGACGGCAGCAGTGATGGTGGTGAGCTCTTCGCCCTGGCCTGTGGCGTTTGGATTTGCTGTGCGGCTTTGTTATGGATGCGGCGCAGCCTGTGGCTGTCTTGGTTGGGTCTGCGTTCGCACTGAGCTCGGAGGTGTCAACAGACACTGGTGTCGCGAGTCAGAAATATAGAGGCATGAAAACGCGTCTTCGCCCCGATGGCCGCGTTGCAAATCCTCGCGATACCACGGTATCGCTGCGGCTTGCGCCTTGCCCTCGGAGCGAATCCATCGTTTTCATTTGTCTCGATATTTTTTGACTCGAGACACTAGGTCTTTCTCGGCTGCACGTCAAAGAATACGGTCATGCGTTTTTTCGGCGACAAGTACTCTCTTGGATCGGGATCAAGTTCCGACGGGCGCAGCGTGCGGGCCACCACCAAGTCAGGTTCTTTTTCCATATCAATGATGATGGCCTCGTCTTTGGGCACATTGGGGTCGTAAATTTGCACGCTCGGCTTGAGCGGCCGTGAGCTGTTCACTGAGGTCACCATGCCGATGGACCCGTTGTTCAGTGCCACCAGCGTGCCCGGCGGGTAGATACCAACACAGCGCACAAATACCATCAACCCGGTGGCATCAAACTGGTTGCGTTGCTGGCTGTACATCAGCGACAAGGCTTCATGGGGTGTGCGTGCGGTCGCGACGATGGACGGGTTGCACAACTCGTCGTAGCGGTTGGCAATCGCCACCACCTTGGCCGACTGCTGCATCATGGCGCCACGCAGGCGTCGCGGGTAACCGGTGCCATCGGCCAGTTCATGGTGCTCTGCAATCACAGACAGCACCTCGTGCGGCAGTGCCAAACGTTTCACCGCATCCACTCCTTTTGCACAGTGCTGCGTGAACGCATTGAACTCTGCCTGGGTCAAGGGCGTGGACGGATTGGCAAGCCGTGGCGGCAAGTCGTACTCGCCCACATCATGGAACATGGCCCCTTGCCCAATGGCGCGGATGGTGCTCGCGGGCAATTTCATCTCGCGCGCCAAAATCATGGCCAGCACCGCCACGTTCAATGAATGGTTGTAGGCCACTTCGCCTTTGACGCGGTCGCCCATCAAATGGATGGCGATGTCGGCCTCCATCAGCATGGAGTCGGCCATGGAATCGACGAGTTTGGCCACGTCGCGTTTCACATCATCGGGACGCGACAGCAAATTCTTGCCCACAGACTGCGCAACTTTCGCGCTGGCGAGCAACTGCTGCTCACAAGCCGCCATGCGCTGGCGATGGTCTTGCAAACGCTCCAAGCGCGAGGCCTTGGCTGCGAGCACAGGAGCCATGTCAGGAGCAGAGCGAATCACCGGAGTCGAAGCGACTGACGCGGTCACTGGCCCCGTCGGTACCGCCAGCGGCTGACAGTCGCCTTTTTCAGGCGCAATACGCACCCGCTCCAAGCCCAAGGACTGGATGATCGCAATCTGGTCTTGGGTTTTGATCTTGAAGCTGGAAAAGGGAAAGGGGTGCTGTGACCACTTCAAATCCAAATGCACAAACAACCCGACGCACAGCTGTGACGGCAAGACGGTGTTCGCAAGCATGGGATCAAGAGTTTTGTTCATTGGGCAATGGCCGCAGGGTTAGTACTGCGCCTCAGGAATAACGGAACAAATGAAAGTAGTGGAAGCGGCCCAAGGGCAAGGCGCAAACCGCAGCGATACCGAGGTATCGCGAGGATTTGCAACGCCGCCATTGGGTCGATTACACGCTTTCATGTTTCGTTATTCCTGAGGCGCAGTACTAGGTTCACAGGGTGTTCTTCGGACTGACCTGGCCCAACTTGAGACAAACAGTGGGCAGAACCACGCGGTGGTTGTTTTGAATGCAAGCCCCTCAAGAGCGCCGACCGCAAGCCGATACCCATGGAGATGAAAACCCTCAGCCTCATCCTCATTGTTGATGACTCCGCCAGCTTCCGCACGGTGGCGCGCATGGCATTGGAGCGCGCTGGGCATCAAGTGATTGAGGCCGAGCACGGCGAGGCGGGTTTGAAACAGCTGGATGGGCCACGCCTGTCTTGCATCGTCAGCGACTTGAACATGCCACGCATGGACGGCGCTACCTTTGTTGAAAACGTTCGTTTACACAGCAGGCAGGCGCAGGTGCCCATCATCATGTTTTCCACCGAAGCCAATGTCAGCAAGATGGCGCGCTGCAGAGATGCTGGCGTGCGGGCTTGGTTGTCCAAACCCTTTTTGCCCCATGTTCTGGTTCAAGCCGTGGCACAGGTCACAGGCTTGAGCGCCAATAACAACTCTAAGCACCCCGCATGAAACTGAACACACTTTCCCGTTGGATCACGCTGCTGTGGTGGCCGGCCGAACGTTGTTTGGCCTTGCCTGCACGGGGGTTGATGTTCTTCACTCGTTTTGCGCTACCCGCCATGGCGGCCGCCGCTTTATGGCCTTGGGCCGGGATTCCAGGCGTGTTGAGAGCAAATAGAACTGTCCGCTTTTGTAGCAAGTAGATTGTCCGCTTTACGCGGTTCATTTTTGGCGTGTTCTGTTGTCTGTTTTTTTATGCCCTCAAGGCCCCTGCCAGGGCGCCGCAGGCCCCCCCCTTTCTT
>JANPCX010000010.1:0-2827 GCA_031431125.1 Burkholderiales bacterium | reverse complement strand
GTTGTCCCCTCGTGCGGCTCCTCGGTGTTGTCTCACCACCGGGGTTCCTCAACCACGCCGCTGACTCCCTCACACCTCAATTTGAAGTTGGCACTCCATTGGCTCTTTGCTCATCAAGACCCGCTCCCACGCCTGAACCACCTTGATGAGTTCTCCAGCGGGCAGCGTGAATTGACCGTATGAAGGCACCACGTGATCCAGCATGGCCATGCCTTGTTTGAAGTAGACGCCGACTGAGTTGCCAAAGCCCGCGTCGTATTCCCAACTTTGATCAGCAACCGCTTGTTGGGCTGTACTGATCATGCGCTGGCACTCTTCTTTGCCCATGAGGTTGCCTTCCAGCAAGTCTGCCAACATATGGCCGCGTTCTTCAGCGCCCACTGAGGCCAGAGATTGCCGCCATCCTTTTGGGTCCGCTGGCCCCTTCCATAAGCGGACATCTAGCATCATGGCTGACCTCCATAAATCGGGAACACGGTGTCGATGGCTCCGTTATGGAAGAAACCGCGAACACGCACGCCACTTGGAGTGATGCCTTCCCAGCCACGGGCTGCGGTCGGCGTTGCAGGATTGTTCGTCCAAACCTTTTGTTCAAACGCAGCCATTACCTCGGTATTGATTCGATCCGGTGTCCAAGCACGCGGGAAGAAACTAGACATGGAATTTTTGGGAACCCACGCGCCTGTACGCGGGTCTTGAATCAGAACGTCAGCCCGATAAACCCCATTAGCATCCACCGCCGTCCGACTCCCCGGAACCACTTGCGCGGTATTCGGTGAGAAGCTCGACTCGTGGTGGTAGCCCAGGGCACGCGGGACACCTTGGGCGTTGTAGCGCAACTCGCCAGTGAACACATGACCCCAGTTCACATTGGGCGAGAAGCTGTTCCATGGCGTGGTGTTCGGCGTTGCGCCACCCAAGCCCAAACCACTGCGCAGACGTGCCAGCCCTAAGCCCGCTCCCACCATGCCCCACGTCCCCGCACCCGCTTGGCTGTACCTACCTTCTAGCGCATCAAAGATCGGCTGCGTTGGCGAAGACGCCAAGTTGATGGCCCCATTGAGCATGGTGCGGCCCACGCCGTTTTGCTGGTAGCTGTTGAACAGCCCACTGCTGGGCCGGAAGTTGACGCTCGGCGTGGTGACCATGTTGTAGGCGTCGCGGTACTGATTGACGACCTCGCGCCCAAAGTTCCACGCGCCGTTAATGAGGCCTGTAGCCAAGCCGCGTGTGTAGAGCCCTGCGTTTTCTGCGAAGGAGGCAGGGCCGGTGGGGTCGAGCACGTTGCGTTCATGGCCCGTCAGACCTGCCATGAAACCCTCGGTCGGTGCGGTGATGCCCACATTTGCTACGGCTGCAGGTGTATCCCAGGTGAACAGGTCACCCTCGTAGGGTGCGTAGCTGTAGTCGCTGTAGTTGGTGGAAGGCATTGGCGTGAACGTAGCGCGGATATCCCCGGCACCGCTGGCATACAGCGCTGACGCGCCACTGCCACGCGAGCCACTACCTCTGCCAGAAGCATTAGATGGATTTTGCCCTTGAATTGATCCCATCCGATCTCGAATCCATTTGTTTTGGCGCTCCAATTCTTCTGCGGTGTTTAAAAATGCTGTGCGCCTGGAGATCGATGCTTCCTCCGAAGTATCGCGACGCTTGTCTGACAAGGTCAACTTGCTCGACGCATCGGCCATCGGCTCTGTGTCCAAGAAGGCTTGTGCACGTTTGAGGTTCCCGCCCCCTGCCATGTCTTCATACATGGCCAGCCGCGCCGATTCGGCGCCGGTTTGATCCGGCCAGTGGCTGTAGCTTGGCGCGTAGTAATCCGCATCACTCACCTGGTTGACCGCATTGAGCGCCGAGCGGTTATTGGCCAGCGTGGCCGCTTGCTGAGACCCACTGCTTGCGATCCCTTGAGCGATTGAATTGCCAAGCGCATTGCCAAAGGCATTGGGTCTGACGTTCGGTCGTAGACGAACTCCTCTGCACGCGAGGAACGGCGCGGGTCGGCGAGGAGTCTGCAAGGCCAGCATGGGGCTGGATTGTGCCCCGCGCGCGCGAGGCGCGGTTTTGAGAATGCACACGGCTTTGAGGTCGCAGCCTGCGACCTCAAAGAATCGGCCCTCGTGATGAACGCAGCGTGAGGTGATCACAAACTGTGACCACCTCATCCAAGCCGAGACACCAAACAAAAGCGAGCGACTAAAAGAAGAAGTTCAGAGCACGTCACAGCAGCGTCATCCCGTGAGCATTTTTTTCTTAGCTGCTCGCTTGGCTGGTGGCGTGCCTCGGTGGCGCATCGGGTCAAGGGCGCGAAGCGGCGCAGCGAACCCTTGACGCGCCACCGTCATCAAGACGCTGTCCAGTGCGGTGCAAGGCGAGTCCTTGCCTTGCACCGCATGAGAGCGCGTTTGCTCTTTCGTCAATCACTTATTCATCGGTGGTCAGCGTGGCCACCACGCATAACCGACTTGCGCGTAATACCAGCGTGCCAAGTCGCCGGCTTGCTCGCCATTGGCGAGATAGCCGGCCTCCGGTTCATTCAAGCCGCACAGGTCAGCAATGAAGCCTTGCAGCACGGTGCCGGGCTGCACCTGGTGGCCTTGGCACAGCTCGATAAAGACGCTGGGCAGCGTGAGCGTGACGGTGGTCGGTGGCGGTGATGGTGGATTTGGCGCGTGGTTGTTGGTGTCGTGTTTTCCGTTGGTGGACATGAGGCTGCTCCTTGCAGTGAATGCCCAGCCGCTCACCGTGAGCGGCTGTAAGCAGCGCCTCATGCGCGACGCACTGGCCCTTTGAAGGGGCTGTGGCCACGCTGGTTTGGAGAACG
>JANPCX010000009.1:0-29313 GCA_031431125.1 Burkholderiales bacterium | reverse complement strand
GAAACCCCAGTTCCCCCTTGAACAGCGACACCACCGATTCCGGAAACGCCACTTCGCGCGCCGGGTCGAGCACATCGGCGGGTGTCAGGTCGCTGGCCACCATCATCAGCGCCATGTCGCCGACCACCTTGGAGGTGGGCGTGACCTTGACGATGTCGCCGAACAGCCGGTTCACGTCGGCGTAGGTCTGCGACACCTCCGTCCAGCGGTGGGCCAGGCCCATGGCGCGCGCCTGCTCGCGCAGGTTGGTGTATTGGCCGCCGGGCATCTCGTGGCGGTAGACGTCGGCGGTGCCGGAGCGGATGTCGGACTCGAACGGCGAATAAAACCGCCGCACGCCTTCCCAGTACATGGAGGTGGCGTGCAAGGCGTGTTGCGACAGGCCGGGGTCACGCACCGTGCCTTGCAGCGCGGCCGCGATGGACGACAAATTCGGCTGCGAGGTGAGGCCACTCATCGCATCAATCGCGCCGTCTACTGCATCACAACCGGCTTCCACCGCAGCGAGCACCGAGGCGCTGGCTGCGCCGCTGGTGTCGTGGGTGTGGAAGTGCACGGGCAGGCCGGTTTCTTCTTTCAGTGCTTTGACCAAAGCAGCGGCTGCGCGCGGGCGGCAGATGCCGGCCATGTCTTTGATGGCGAGCATGTGCACGCCGGCGGCTTGCAGTTCGCGTGCGACGGCTGTGTAGTACTTGAGGTTGTATTTGTCACGTTTGACATCGAACAAATCGCCGCTGTAGCAAATGGCGCCTTCGCACAACGCGCCGGTGTCCACCACGGCGTCAATCGCCACACGCATGTTTTTCACCCAGTTCAGCGCATCAAACACACGGAACAAATCAACGCCGCCTTTGGCGGCTTGCTGCACAAAGTGCTGGACCACGTTGTCGGCATAGTTGGTGTAACCCACGCCGTTGGAGCCGCGCAGCAGCATCTGAAAGAGCACATTGGGAATGGCCGCACGCAGCTGGGCCAGGCGCTGCCAGGGGTCTTCTTTCAAAAAGCGCAGGGCCACATCAAACGTGGCCCCACCCCAGCATTCGAGCGAGAACAAATTCGACAGCTCGCGCGCATAAAAGGGCGCAATCGGCAGCATGTCGGCAGTGCGCATGCGGGTGGCTAAGAGCGACTGGTGCGCGTCGCGCATCGTGGTGTCGGTGATCAAGACCTGGCGCTGACCCAGCATCCACTCGGCGAACTTCGGGGCGCCCAGAGCCTTCAGGCGCTGGCGGGTGCCGTCTGGAATGGGGGTTTCCAAAGCGATTTTCGGCAACACCGGTTTGGGCAGGGGCAAGGCGGGCAAGGTGCGGCCCTGCACTTCAGGGTTGCCATGCACCGCCACCTCGGCCAAGAAGCGCAGCAACTTGGTGGCGCGGTCGCGCCGCGCGGCGAAGGCCAGCAACTCGGGTGTGTTTTCTATGAAGCGGGTGGTCAGCACACCGGCGGTGTCGTTTGAAAACGCGGGATGGTTGATCAGGTTTTCCAGGAACTGCAAATTCGTGGACACGCCGCGAATGCGGAACTCGCGCAGAGCACGGTCCATGCGCTGGATGGTCTCCCGCGCAGTGGGGGCCCAGGCCGTCACCTTGACCAAGAGCGAGTCGTAATAGGGCGTGATCACCGCGCCGCCATAGGCTGTGCCTGCGTCCAGCCGAATGCCAAAACCCGCCGCGCTGCGGTAGGCGGCGAGTTTGCCGTAGTCGGGCAAAAAGCCGTTCTCGGGGTCTTCTGTGGTGACGCGGCATTGCAGCGCGTGGCCGTTCAGCGGAATCAGGGCCTGCGGTGGCACACCCGTGGGATGGCGCAATTTGTCGTCGTTCTCGTCCGGTGATTCGTCACCCGTCACGCCGATGTACCCACCCTCGGTGATGCGAATTTGCGCCTTCACGATGTCCACGCCCGTGATCATTTCAGTGACCGTGTGCTCCACCTGAATGCGTGGGTTCACCTCAATGAAATAACAGCGGCCGTCGTCGGCATCCATCAAAAATTCCACCGTGCCGGCATGGGTGTAGCTCACCGACCGCATCAGCTTCAGGGCGCTGTCGCACAAGGCGGCGCGGCCTGCGGCGTCGAGGTAGGGCGCGGGCGCGCGCTCCACCACTTTTTGGTTGCGGCGCTGCACGGTGCAGTCGCGTTCATACAGGTGCACCACGTTGCCATGCTGGTCACCCAAAATTTGCACTTCCACATGGCGGGCACGGCGGATCAGTTTTTCAAAATAGACCTCGTCGTTGCCAAAGGCCGCCAGCGCCTCGCGGCGCGAGGCTTCCAGCGAGGCCGCAAGTTCACCTTCGTTTTCAATCACCCGCATGCCGCGGCCACCACCGCCCCAGCTGGCTTTGAGCATCACCGGATAACCGATGCCAGCGGCCAAGTGCGCGCACTCAGACACGTCCAAGGGCAGGGGTGGTGTCGCCGGCATGACGGCCACACCCGCCGCCACCGCTGCATGGCGAGCGGCCACTTTGTTGCCCAGGGTGCGCATCACCTCGGGCGAGGGGCCGATCCAGCGCAGGCCCGCAGCGATCACGCTCTCGGCGAAGTCAGGGTTCTCCGACAAAAAGCCATACCCCGGGTGAATGGCGTCGACGCCGGCTTGTTTGGCAATGCGCAGGATGTCTTCGCCATCCAAATAAGCGGCCAGCGGCTTTTTGCCCTCGCCCACCAAATAACTTTCGTCCGCCTTAAAGCGGTGCAGCGCCTGCCGGTCTTGCTGCGAGTAAATCGCCACGGTGCGTATGCGCATCTCGGAAGCTGCTCGCATCACCCGAATGGCGATCTCGGAGCGGTTGGCGATCAAGATGGAACGGATGGGGCGGTGGGTCATGGGGGGGGGGGCTCTCAAATCGGGCTGGTAATGCGCAATGCGCATCTTAAGATGAGAGTTATGCATAACCCATGCCCAACCCTGGTTTGAGGGGCTGTGAATTACCCGTGCGTAGTTTTGCGTGCGTGGGGTTGACGAGGGGCGTGCGCCGAAGCGGTGTGGCAGTTGTGTTTCCGTCAGCCTGCCGTTTGCGTTGGGGAAGCCGCCGAACGAAGCGCCACCACCCCACACAAGGCCACCCCCGCCAGCACCGCCCCCGCCTGAAAGGTTGCGGCCGCGCCGAACTGGTCCCACAACCAACCGGCCAGCACGCTGGCCAGCAGCAGGGCCACACCGCTGACGAGGTTGAAAAATCCGAAGGCGGTGCCGCGTAAGTCGGCGGGTGCGGTGTGGGCGACCAAGGTGGCGAGCAGGCCTTGGGTCAAGCCCATGTGCAGGCCCCACAGCAGCACGCCTACCAGCAGGGCGCTCCAGTGGGCGCTGCTGGCCAGCACCAGGTCGGCAGCGATCAGCACGACCAAACCGGCGGCCAACAAGGTGCGGTGCGGCGGGCGGCCGAAGAGGGGGCGGTCGGACAACACACCCGCCGGATAGGCCGAGGCGGCATAGACGGCGCTCATGGCCACCATCACCAGGGGCACCCAGGCCAGTGGCAACCCCGATTGTTGTGCGCGCAGCACCAAAAAGGCCTCGCTGAAACGGGCCAGTGTGAACACCGCACCCAGCAATACCACCTGCCAGTAGGCAGGGCTAAGTCGGGCGAGGTTGGCGCGGGTGACGGGGTTGACGCGCTTTTCGCCTGCGGGCCGTGCAGGCTCTGTCACGCCCCAGCACAACAACGCCACGGCCAGCAAACCCGGCACCACGGCCACCCAGAACACAGCGCGAAAGTCGTTCGCCCACAGCAGCATCAAACCCACAGCGAACAGCGGACCCAAAAAACCGCCCACGGTGTCGAGCGACTGGCGCAGCCCAAAGGCCGCGCCACGTTGTGCGGGGGGTGTGAGGTCGGCCACCAAGGCATCCCGCGGGGCGCCGCGCACACCTTTGCCGACGCGGTCGAGCAAACGGGCGGTGAGCACCATGCCTACGCCGGGTGCCAAAGCGAAGAGGGGTTTGGTCAGCGCACCCAAGGCGTAGCCGAACACGGCCAAGCCTTTGCGTCGGCCCAGGTAGTCACTCAGCGTGCCGGAAAACACCTTGACGATCAGGGCTGTGGCTTCGCCCAAACCTTCCACCACACCGATGGTGAGCGCACTGGCTCCCAAGACATTGAGCATGAAGAGGGGCAGCAGGCTGTGCACCATCTCGCTGGAGATGTCCATCAGCATGCTGACCAAACCAAGCACCCACACGCCTTTGGGAATGCGTGCGGGCCGCGCGTTGGGGTCAGTGGGCGTGGGCACCATCGTGCGGGTGTTGCAAGCTGCAGGCTTGGGGGCTGGCGGCGAGCACCACTTGCAAGGTGCTGTGCTGCACACCAAAGTTGTCCCGCAGTTGTTGGCTGATGTGGATCAGCGCCGCATCACCGGGGTGACCCGCAGGCATCACCAGGTTGACGGTGAGGGCGCTTTCTGTGGTGCTCAGGGCCCACACATGCAGGTCGTGGATGTCGGCCACGCCGGGCATGGCTCGCAAGTGCTGGGCTACAGCAGCGGGGTCGATGTGGGGCGGCACCGCGTTCAGGGCCAACTGCACCGATTCGCGCAGCAAGGCCCAGCTGCTCCACAAAATCACCGCCACGATGACGAGGCTCATCAAAGGGTCCACCAGGAACCAGCCGGTGTAAAGCATGAGCACACCCGAGAGCACCACCCCCAGCGACACGGCGGCATCGGCCACCATGTGCAGGTAAGCGCCGCGGATGTTGAGGTCGCCTTTGCTGCCCTTCACAAACAACCACGCGGACAAGCCGTTGATGACGATGCCCAAACCCGCCACCCACATCACCGTGGTGCTGACGACTGCAGGCGGGTGGGCCAAGCGCTGCACGGCTTCCCAGCCGATGGCACCGCAGGCCACAAAGAGCAGCATGGCATTTCCCAAGGCGGCCAAGATGGAGCTGCCGCGCAGGCCATAGGTGTAACGCTGGTTGGGTGGTTTGCGGGCCAGCAGCATGGCGCCGTAGGCCAACACCAAACCCAGCACGTCGGAGAGGTTGTGCCCGGCATCGGCCATGAGGGCGGTGGAGTTGGCGATGAAACCGTAGATGAACTCGACGGCCACGAACACCGAGTTCAGCGCAATGGCGACGATGAAGGCGCGGCCTTGTTGGAGTGGGTCGCCGTGGTGGTGGTGTCCGTGTGCGTGGCCGTGACTCGCGTGGTGTGTGTTATGGGTGGGCACTGCGGCATGGGCGTGACCGCTGTGGTCGTGGTCGCCGCCGTGATGGCTGTGACCATGTCCATGGTCATGATGGTCGTGGTGCGGATGTGCCATGGCGGGTGCGTAAGGCTGGGTCAGAAAGTGCGGTCGCTGCAGCGTCACGCCTGGCGCTGAATCAACTCAATCTTGTAGCCATCGGGGTCGGTCACAAACGCAATCACCGTGCTGCCGCCGGCGACAGGCCCGGCTTCGCGCGTCACTTTGCCGCCAGCGGCTTTGATGCGGGCGCAGGAGTCATAAACATCCGCTACCGCAATCGCAATGTGACCATAGGCGGTACCCAGCTCATAGCTGCTCACGCCATGGTTGTAGGTGAGCTCCAGTTCGGCGTGGTCGGGGTTGTTGCCATAACCCACGAAGGCCAGGCTGTATTTCTGCTCGGGGCGCTCGGTGGTGCGCAGCAGTTTCATGCCCATGACCTGGGTGTAGAAGTCGATGGAGCGCTGCAGGTCGCCAACGCGCAGCATGGTGTGGAGAAGTCGCATGAGGGTGGCGGGCGGTTCGCCCAAGTCGTTTAGACCCGAGCTTACCGCGCCATCGATAGGCCTTGCTGCCGAACTGCGATTTCATCGGGTGTGTCACGACGACACCTTTTGGGCGCCGTCAGTCCCGCGCAGGCGGGAATCCCGCCGGTGTGCCACACGAAATGGTCGGTGCAGCAGCGCTGCGCAGCGACTGGATTCCCGCCTGCGCGGGAATGACAGGCGGCTCGCAGAGGTTGTGACGCTCCGACTACCCGCCGGGCGCGCTCAAGGCAAGCGGCGCCCACCCACCGCCATCAGCCCCAGGGCCATCAACACCAGCAAGGCGGTCCTGGGCTCAGGCACGGTGTTGCTCAGTTGCACCTGGTCGATGGACAGGGAAGACATCACCGCCACATCGAACACATCCACCACACCAAAAGCCAGGGTGTGCAACCCGCTGCTGGCGAACTGAAAGCTGTAGGTTTGATAGCCGGTTTCCCACAAGTTGTCGCCACTGCCGGGCAACAAGGCTTCTGGCACGCCGCCCAAACGGATGACCAGGCCGTCGATGGCCACGAAGGCATAGTCGGCCAAGGTGTCGCGGGTGCCGAAGTTCCAAAGAAAACTGAGGGTTTGACCCGCGGTTGCGGTGAACGACTGCGAAGCCAAGGACCCTTCTTGGGCGAATTCCCCCACGGGGTCGAAGGCACCGATGGCGAACCCGCTCTGCGCTTCTAGCCCGCCCGGCGAGCCCACCAGCAAAGGGCTGTTGCCCGAGCGGTTGAAGGGGCCGATGGGGGCGCCGCTGCTGTCGAACTCGTCTGCCAGGGTGTCTGCGGTGGTCAACAACAAGCGCGCATTGCCTTGTGGGGCACCAGCTTGGGTGCTGACGTCGCCGTAGGTACTCCAACCTGTGAGACCGGATTCAAAACCGCCATTGACGATGGCGGCGTGGCTGGGTGCGCTGAACAGCGCGGCAGACGCCACGGTGGCGGCAAACAATTGGATGGTGTTCATGGGGGGTCTTTGAGTGAATGAGATCAACGCGACAGCACGTCGCGTGCGAGGTCCAGCGCCGAGGCGTTCACGCCGCGCAGGGTGAGCAGGCTGCGAAAGCTGCTGCCAGGGCCTGCGGTGGCGATTTGCACTTGGGCACCGCTGCTGCTGTCGACCACGCGCACCCAGGCGTTTGTTGCCGAGGTGGCAGCAACGAAACCCAAGCTGCCGAGCAAGGTGCGCAAATCCACTTGATCTCGCCCCGGCAAAAAGTCGGTCACGGTGTCGCCCACATCGGCCATGCTGAGATAGCGGTACACGTTGATGCCACTGCCGCCTGTCATCACGTCGGCACCGGGGCCGCCGGTGAACACTTCGTCGGCAGCGGTGCCGACCAAGCTGTCGCGTCCTGCGGTGCCGTTGATGGGTTTGAAGAGGTTCAGTCCCACCACCACCGGGTCGTGGTCGGAAGCGCGGTAGGGGCTGACGGCGTAGGCGTCGGGCGCACAGGCCGCGCAAGCAGGTTGTTTGAATTCCAGGTTGTAGTCCAGCACCGAAGGCTCGTCGGCGTTGATGTGCCACTCAATCGCCTTGTTCACCTTGGGTGACAGCGACGCGGTGGCGATGGCGTGGTCCAAGCGGCCCGCGTCGCCATCGAATACAAAGGAATAACCGAAGGTGTTGAAGCGCGCAATCTCGTCGACATAACCGCTGCTGGTCAGGTTGTAGACCGGGTCTTCCTGGGCATAGGCGTTCAGGTCACCGATGATGAGAGCATCGTTGCTGCCGCTGCTGGTTTGCCGTGCCGCCACAAAAGTGCGCAGGGTTTGGGCTTGTTGCAAGCGCAGTGCATTCCAGCAGCCTTGGCCGTCGCCACTGTCCACATTACCAGCGGCGTCTGCATCAGCCGCAGCAGGGCAACTGCCTTTGGATTTGAAGTGGTTCACCACCAGGGTGAATTTTTCGCTGTTGGCACCGCCATTGGCCAGGCCGAAGGTTTGCGCCAACGGCGGGCGGTTGTGGATGGGGCTGGTGTCGCTGCTGGAGGCGCCGAGCAAGGTCAGGCGCGCAGGTTTGTAAATCATGGCCACCTTGATGGCGTCGGTGCCTGTGCCCGCGCTACCCACACCACCGCCGAGGCCCACGGGGTCGGGCACGGCTGCATAGGTGCCGCTGCCCAAACGCGCGTTCAGTGCATCCACCAGGTTTTGCACGGCGGTGCTGCCGTTGTTTTGAATTTCCATCAAACCCACGGCGTCGGCGTTGATGGCGGCTAAGGCCTCCACGATCTTGGCGCGTTGGCGCAGGAACTCGGCCAGGTTGCTGGCACCGCGGCAGTTGCTGGCGGCGGTGGAGCTGCCCAAGGTGCAACCTTGCCCCGTTTGTCCCGAGGCGGTGCTGCCATTGGTGAAGGTGGTGAAAAAATTCAGCACATTGAAACTGGCCACCCGCACATTGCCGCCGACGTTTTCGGGCGCGGCGGTGCGCGGGTTGGCGCGCACGAACACCGGCACCGCCGTGGGGTGCAGTTTGTAGTCACCCAAACCGGCGTTGCTGGCCGTGACCAAGCCGTAGTCGAGCACGCCGGTGAGAGACGCGATGGTGTCACCTGCGCGTAAAGTGTTGTCTGCGGCGAAGTACGGCGTGGGGTTGGGGTTTTGTGCCGAGGTGCCGTCGTCCAGGATCAAACGGCGGCGTGCGTTTTCGTCGGCTTGTGCTTGGGCTTGCGGTCCAGGACGGTAGCGGTTGGTGGGCACCTCCAAGCGGCCACCGACGGACAAGGTGACTTGGCCGAAGCGGCCCTGAAAAAAGTTTTGCGACACCGTGAGCGGCCCGGCAATGGAAATCAGCATGCCCTCGTAGCGCTCCAACTCGTCGTTCACCAACTCGGGCAGCGTGACCGTTGTGGGCGCGGTGGTGTAACCCGTGCCCAGCACCTGCAAATTGCTTAGGCTGGTCAATTCGGTGATGGGGCGTGCGGCGGTGACTGCATTGGTGGCCGCGCCGGTGTTGAACTCGGTGACACGCCCGGTGATGCGTATCAATTGGCCAACGGCCACGGTGGGTGCGCTGCTGGTGAAGATGAAGAGACCGTCCGAGGTGGCCGGGTTCCCATCACCCACCAGGTCTTGAATGAAGTAACCGTTGTTGATCAGCCGCGTGACCACGCCGGTGGTGGTCACAAAACTACCCACCAGCGGGCTGGTGGTGCCAGTGCCTTGAATGGTGTAAATCGGCGTGTCTGTGGTTTGGGCCAGTGCGTTGGTGTGAACCAGCGCAAAGGCCATCCAAAAGGCCAGCGATGTGGCGGCAGCGCCGCGCAAAAAAAGCATCCAGTGAGGAGGTGTCGAACGGCGCATGGTGCAAACACTTTCTGAACAGACTCAGGTCATGAACCTTGTGTTTCCAAGGTTCGACCACATGCTGCGCAGTCTGTGTGCTGACTGTGACATCAGCATGTCGGCGTCCGTGTTTTGTGCCTAAAGTGAACCTTACCGCTGCTTGTCACACGGCGGTCACGCCAATGGACGTGTTCGGCGTCGTCTCAACGTTTTCCCGCGCGCTGCTTCCACAGTTTGAACGCACTCGGCGTGAGCTCACGTTTCATCAACGGCAAGAGCTGACCTTCGCTGATGCCGTGTTGCATCAGCACGCGGTGAAAAGGTGTTTTGTCTTCCCAGGCAGTGGCCACAATGCGGCTGACTTCGTCGGGGGTGAGGCGGGGAATGGGTTTGGCCATGGCGCATTGTCGCCAAGTTGGGCGGCTCGGCAATGCGGCAGCGTCTGTTTCCAAGCCCAACGCTTTGAGCGAAGCAACCCTTTCGTCATTCCCGCGCAGGCGGGAATCCAGGAAGTGCATCGAGTCGCAACGACTGCAGCGTCTGCCCACACCGACTGGATTCCCGCCTGCGCGGGAGTGACGGTTGTCATAGACAGGTGCCCCTGCGCGGTAACGCTTGGCGTTGTCTCTTGGTGCGGCCGTCACGCTCCCGGCTGACACAATGTCCGCATGTCCGACGAAAGCCAAATCGAAGTCCCGCCTTCCTTCATCGCCTTGTTCGTGCCCCCAGGCCGCATCAAACCCACCGCCTCGCGCGAGCACATCCGCCAGCGCTACGAGTTGTGCGAAGACCTGGCGACGATGTTTGTCGACACCGCCCAAACCAAACTGTGGGAGCTGGGCATTTCTGAATCCGATGTGCTGGAACGCATACACGCCGGTTTGTTTGCCGGTGCCGGCGGGGTGGAAACCCATGAGGCGCAGTGGGTCACTTGCCGACTGGCCGAGCTGTTGGGCTGGGACGCCGGGGCCCTCCCAGTGTTTGATGCGAAACCCGACTCGGCGTGATTGGCGAGCCCGTTGGCAAAATGCCCCCATGAAACTCGCCTTGCGCTCAACCTGGACCTGGTGGCTTGTGGGGCTTGCGCTGACACTGGCGGGTGCGGTGTGGATCGCGCGCCAAGCGCTGGCAGAGCAGCGCGAAACCTTTGACACCGACGCCCGCATTGCCCACCGTTTGCTCAGCCAGCGTGTGGCGCAGATTGACGCCGTCTTGGCCACCTTGGCACTCTTGCAGACACAGGTCGAGGGCGCCAACGCCGCCCCCGAGCAGCGTTTGCCTGCCCTCTACCCACAGGTGCTGCGCGTGCTCAAGCGTGAACGCGACACCCTCTGGCCCGAGCCCGACATGCACGCGGCCGAAGCCCGTTCGCGCAGCGCCGGGCGTGCCGAACTGGCCCTGATGGATTTGTCCAAAGGGCGCTACACCGTGGTGCACGCCGCCCACCCCGCCAGTTACGCACTGGAGTTGGACTTGGAACGTTTTGTGCCCTGGGGCGAGTGGCCGATGCAACGGAGCGGCCCAGTGCGTGTGCTGCTGCGCCACCAGGGCCAAACCTGGGTGGCGCAAGCGGGTCAGACCATGCCGCACGCTGTGAGCACCTTCAGCGCCAGTAAAAAACTGGCCGCCGCCAGCCAGCCCCTGGAGCTGGTGGTCGAACGTGCGGTGGGTTGGCGCGAACTGCCTTGGGCGGCCCTGCTGCTGTGGGCGGTGATGGCGATGGCTGCGGTCTGGGCCTTGGCGGTTTGGCAAGGCCAGCGCACAGCGCACCGCCGCACCGAGGAGTTGTTGCGGCTGGGGCAGGTGGGGCGTTTGAATGCATTGGGCGAGTTCGCGGCGGGCCTCGCCCATGAACTCAATCAACCGCTGACCGCCCTCTTGGCCAATACACAAGCCGCCCAGCGGCTGCTCAGTGACGACGCACCCGACCTCAGCACCGCACGTGGTGCCATGGCGCAGGCGGTGCAACAAGCGCAGCGCGCCAGTGATGTGCTGGGCCGCTTGCGCCGTTCGGTGCAGCGCCCGGACACCGCGGCAGCGAGTCAAGTGGTCTCCTTGCCCGACGCGGTGCGGCGCATGCTTTACCTTTTGGAGCCGGAATGCCAGCGCCTCGGTGTGCTGCCCTTGTGTGTGTTTCCTGCCGCATCGCCGCAGGCCCAAGCCGACCCCGTGGCCTTGGAACAAATCATCCACAACCTGTTGACCAATGCGCTGCAAGCCTTGGAAACCATGCCGGTGGGTCAGCGTGATTTGACGGTGGAACTCAAGGCCGCCGAGGTGGCCGGTGGTCCGGTTCAGCTCTTGGTCAAAGACAGCGGCCCTGGCATCTCGGCGCAGGCACTGCCCCGTGTGTTTGAGCCTTTCTTCACCACCCGAGAGGGCGGCCTCGGCCTGGGTTTGAGTTTGTGCGAAACCCTGGCCACGGGCATGGGGGGTGGGTTGACTTGCCGTTCACTGTCGCCACATGGGGCTGAGTTCACGCTCAGTATTCCCGCAGCAGGACGCCCATGATCTCGCCGCTCATTCATTTGATTGACGACGACGCCGCGGTGCGCGACGCCCTGGCGTTGTTGATCAGCACCGTGGGCCTGCGCGTGCAAACCTGGGCCGACCCGCAAGCGTTTGTGGTGGGGTTTGACCGCTCGGCCATTGGGGCCATCGTGCTCGATGTGCGCATGCCCGGCATCAGCGGCCTCACCGTGCTGGAGCAATTGCTGGCGCAGGGGGTGGACCAGCCCATCATCATGCTTACCGGCCACGCCACGGTGGAACTGTGTCGGCGGGCCTTCAAGTCTGGCGCGGCCGAGTTTTTGGAAAAGCCGGTGAACGACGAGCTCTTGCTTGAAACCTTGCAAAACGCGGTGCGTGCCCATGTGCGCTCCCGCGAGCGCCACCAGGCCGACCGCAGCGCACGCGAGCGTTACGCCCAACTGTCGCCCCGCGAACAAGAGGTACTCGGTTTGATCGTGGCCGGCCTGACCAACAAAGAAATCGCCCGCGCCTTGGCCCTGAGCCCGCGCACCGTGGAAAGCCACCGCGCCAATCTGTTTGCCAAGTTGAAAACCGAATCGCTGGCGCAATTGATTCGGCAGTACGCGTTGCTCGTGGAGCAGGCCGGCTGATGCACCGCACGCTCCGTAGAACTACGGACGCACTCGAGTAGCCGCCCGCATGGTGGGCGCCATGCACCCTTCCTAAAGTTCAGCCACGGCCAAGATGCGGCCGCACCGAACCAGGAGAAACCCATGAAAAACAGCAGTCCCACACTCCCGTTGTCTGTCCTCATCGCTGCCAGCTTGGCTGCAGCAGCAGCGCAAGCCCAGACCGCCGCCCCAGCCGCCATGCCAACACCGACCGTGCGCACCGAGCGCAACATGTCGCTGGAGCTGGCCAACCAAATCGCTGCGGCCACCGTGGCGGCTTGCCAAACCAACGGTTATTCCGTGGCCGCTGCCGTGGTCGACCGTGCCGGCAGCTTGCGTGCCTTGCAACGTGCCGACAACGCAGGCCCACACACCCTGTCCAGCAGCCAAGCCAAGGCCTACACCTCGGCCTCGGCCAAAAACAATACGCTGGCCATGATGGAAGGCGCACAGAAAAACCCAGCGGCTGCCAACCTCGTCTACATGCCCGGCTTCTTGCTGCTCGGTGGTGGTGTGCCCATCCGAGTGGGCAATGAAGTGATCGGCGCTGTCGGTGTGGGCGGTGCACCCGGTGGCCACCTCGACGAACAATGCGCCATGGCGGGCATCGACAAGGTCAAGGACTTGCTCAAGTGAACCCGCAGGCCCACAAGGTGGCACGAAGGCTCGGCGCAAGCCGGGCGCTGTCCTTTAGTGGGCTGATGTTTGGGCCGAAGGGCCGGCTGAAGCGCGGGCCGATGCGCGGGCTGACATTTTGGGCGACCTGGGCGCTGACATGGGCGCTGCTGTGGCCCCACAGCAGCCAGGCCCAAGTGCCGCCCAGCGCCGAACAAGCCGCGCTTTACACCGGGCTGCATGCCAAGGCCCACCGCGGCGACCTGGTGGGTTTGATGCGAATGCTCGCCACCAAACCCGACGTCAACCAGCGTGATCCCCAAGGCCGCACCCCCTTGCATGTGGCCACCTTCGCCAAACAGCGCGAGGTGATTGCCGCCTTGGCCAAAGCCGGCGCCGATTTGGGCGCATTGGAGAACGACCGTTACGACGCCGTCACCATCGCCGCCGTGGCCGACGACGAAGAAACCTTGCGCCTGCTGCTGTCCTTGGGCGCCAGCGCCAAGCTCGTCACCAGCCGCTACGACGGCACCGCCTTGATCGCCGCCGCCCACTTGGGCCACGACGGTGTGGTGCGTCAGCTCATCAAAGCCGGTGCGCCGCTCAACCATGTGAACAACCTGCACTGGACCGCCCTCATCGAAGCCGTGGTCCTCGGCCAAGGCGGCCCCCGCCATGTGGCCACCGTGCGCGCCTTGGTGGAAGCCGGCGCCGACAAAAACCTCACCGACCGCGACGGCCGAACCGCCCTGGACTTGGCGCGGGCGCGGGGGTATGGGGAGATGGTGAGGTGGTTGGGGCCGTGATGTTGTGGGTGCTTGGGTGGGTGTTGGCTCAAATACGACCTACTCTTAAGCCAGTTCGTTGTCAATGGGTTGGGGCCAAGTTTCGCTGTGGCAGTTCGCCCTGACGATGTGGTCGCCTCGGTACCGGAGCCTCAAACACGCGCACTGGCATGGCTGGCTTTGGGTGCAGCGGTTGCAGTTCAAAGAAAGAAATCAACTTGAGGATCTTTTATCGGTCGAACGTTTGCGGCCATTTTTGACGATGGCTTTAGCAGCGCCAGCGGAAAAGAAAAAGCCCCTCGAGTCGCCGTCACCGGCGCACCCGAAGGGCTTTGTATGAGTAGGAAGGGAAGCGCTTAAGTCGCTTCGCTCTGCGCAATCCCGGCAATCGCCCACTGACGGCTGTCGTCCGCCGGTTTGACCAAATGCCAGATTTCGTCGAAGGTGGTGGTGGGTTGGTCTTTCACTTCGCGGATCAGGCCGTGGAAACGCACGCTGACGACTTGTTGGTCGCCTTCTTGCACAAACTCCAGCACCTGGGCGTTGAGTTGCACCACGTCGGTTTCTTGTTTGGCACCTTGGCGGTCTTGCAGCTCCAGCTTGAAGGTGGCGAACATTTCGGGGGTGGCGAATTGGCGCAGGTCGTCCAGGTTGCCGGCGTCGTTCGCGGCTTGCATGCGGATAAAGATGAGTTTGGCGATGCGCTCAAACGCCGGGGCGTCAAAACCTGCGGGCAGGGAATGGACTACCGGGGCGATGGCCGCCGGCGCGGTTGTGGATGAGGCTGCTTGTGCGGGTGTCGAGTTGAAACCGGTGTTCATGCTGCCCGAACCAAAACCCGGGGCGTTGTTCTCGCGCGGCATGGGCATGCCAGCGAATTGCATGCCTTGTGGTGCGGCGGGCACGGTGTTGGCCGTGTGGTTGCCCATGTTGTTGCCAAACCGGCGCATCAAGAAACGCACCAAGAAGATGGCGGCCACGGCCAAGAGGGCCATCATCAGGAAGTTGCCGAAGGCTTCACCCATGCCGAGGTGGCTCATCAACGCGGCGATGCCGAGGCCTGCGGCCAAACCAGCAAGCGGGCCCATCCACGAACGTTTGCCCGCGGCGGCGGCGGTGCCGGCTGCGGCCGCGCCGGGGGCAGCAGCGGCTGCACCTGGGTTGGCTGGGGTGTTGGGCGTGGCTTGAGGTGCTTGGTTGGGCGGAGGCGACTGGCGCTTCATGCCCGAGCTGTTGCCGCCGCCCAGGCGTTTGGCTTCAACGGGCATGGAGGTGGCTAAAAAGCTCAGGCTCATCACGGCCAGAGACAAAGTCAGGAAGATGCGTTTCACTTGGGTTCTCCTAAGGAGGGTGACATTCATGTCTAGGACAATACATGGTTGCGGGCGGGCTGAAATCAAGGGCCCGTTCTTCGTAGGGATATTGGCAGGCTGGTGGGGGCTAAGGCGGCTGTTTTGCCTGTCAATCGCCACCGTCTGAGCCCCCGTTGTCTGAACTGTCTTCGTTGGGCGGCCCGTCACCTTGTTGGCCGCTCGGCGCGGGCTGGAAGCACATTTTTTGACCATCCCATTGTTGACCGCACCAGCAGCGGCCCTCGTCGTCGATGATGCAGGTGCCGGAGCCGCAGCAGCGTGGGTCTTCGGTCATGGGGTCTCCTTGGGATGGAAGAAGGTGGGTGGATGGGGCATGCGCAGCGACTGAACAGGCCCTAAACCGGTTTGCGCAAGCCGCCGTCTATCCAAGCCGTGGCGCTGTCTACATTGAGTTTGAAGCTGGCGGGCACGCGCCATTGGGCCAGGGGCTCGCCCAGCGCGTTCGTGGCCGACAGCAGGGCGTGCGGGTCGTCTTCATCGGCGATCAGGTCGAGGCTGACCGTGATGCGCCCGCTGTTGGTGTTGATGCTGAGGTTTTTGTGCAGCCGAGCGTGCTCGGCTTGTTCGTGGCGGCGCACCACTTCGCAGGCGGTTTTCACCAAGGTGTTGAAGGCGGCGGTGTCCAGGGGCTTGGGGTTTTTCTTGTCGCGGCCCATGGTCCAGGGGCCGACCAAAGCAGGTTCAGGCTCCCCGTCTTTGACCATCTCCACCGCCCAGCCTTCGTCGTCTTCGTTTTTGACGACCCGCGCGGTCCAGCCGTTGTCTTGCCACAGGCGCGGCTCCTTGGTGGCCGGTGAGTCGGCCAGGGGGGTGTTGTCGTTCATGGTGCCGATGGTAGAGGGTTGCGTTGCTGTGGCGCTTGAGCGCTTGGCAGGGCCAGCCCTTCTTGCTGCGCCACATGGGCCAGTGCCTGTTCGAATTGGGCCCGGGCCTGGGCCGCCACTTCTCGCAAATAACTGTGCAGGGAGGCATCTGCCGGGCTGCGGTTTTCGCACTCGGCGCTGTAGGCCTCGAAGTGCGCCAACTGAACCAAAAGTTCCGCCACATGGCGCGGACATTCGCAGGCAATGGTGGATGACTGGCTCACGAACTCGGCCAGTGCGGCATCGGTCCAGCGCCGGGCGGTGATTGCTTCGGCCGAAGCAGCGTGCCTGGGTTTCGTGGCAAGTAAGGGCGCTGTGCTCTTGGCCGACAGCAGGTTTTGCAACCACTGGCCCAGCACGGTGTCGTTTTGAGGTTCACGCAGCAATGCGACGCCGGCTTGGGCCAGCGCCTCGCAGGTCGCGTCGGCCGCGAAGCCGTAGAGCAAGGCCTTGGGTGTGGCTTGCAGCTCGGGCGCATCGGCGCGCAGCGCAGTCAACCAATCGGAATGCAAGCTGGGTTCATGCACCAGCAGGGCGTCCACAGGCACGCCTTGCAGCGCTTGATTGGCCTGTGCTGCATTGTCAAATGGGCCGAGCAAAACCAAGGTGCGTTTTAAATGCTGCAGCAGGGCGGGGCGCTGCAGCCGCCGGGCCAGGGCAGGGCCGATGACGGCCACGCGCCAAGCCCCGGTGGCTTGCGGCGCGGGCGCGGCGCGGTGAACTTGGCTCACGTTTTCTGCGCCGGCATGCGTTGCCGCCACGTCCAGCAATTCGGGCATGTCCAGTGCGGCGAGGCTGCCGATGGCATGGCCCAGGTCGGTCAGCTGTTTGAGCAAGGCCAAGCGCTGAACGTCAGCGGCGCTGTACAGGCGCTGCCCGCTGGCGGTCAGGACGGCCTGGCTGACCTGGTAACGCCGCTCCCACACCCGCAGTGTGGCCACGGGCATGTGCAACATCTGCGCGACGGCGCCGCTGCGGTGACGCGGTGTTTTGTTGTCTTTGGCCATGAATTTGTCGCTATGAACTGTATTTGAATCGGAGTATGCAACAAAAGCAGGGGTTAGTAGTCGAATTGACTCATTTATGACGCGGTACGCTGTATCATTCATGCGTCAGGTGCAAAACGCTCGCCATGAGGCCACAGGGACGGCCCCTTACAGGTTTTGACCTCTCGATGTTCGTGCCACCTGTCCCCCAGCCTCAAGCCAAGGAGTTCTCCATGACCATGCAAAGACGTGTTTTTTTGATGACCGTCGCCGCCACCGGTGCCGGCCTCGGTACCGCAGCCCAAGCGCAAGCCCTCGTTGACGAAAAAGACCCACAGGCGGTGGCGCTGGGTTACGTCGCCGACGCAAAAAAAGTGGACGCCAAGAAATTTCCCAAATACGCCGCCGGTCAGCTGTGCAGCAACTGCGCGCTTTACCAAGGCAAGGCGACCGACAAACAAGCCGGCTGTCCGCTCTTTGGCGCCAAACAAGTGGCCGGGCCGGGTTGGTGCAGTGCCTGGGCCAAAAAAGGCTGAGATGGCCGCGTCGCCTGGCCCCGCCTCCCGCGCCACTTCATTCCGCGGCAACAAAAGTGCGTTGCCGAGCAAACTGTGTGCGGTGTGCGGGTTGAGCATGACCTGGCGCAAAAGCTGGGCCAAAAACTGGGCCGAGGTGAAAGTGTGTTCAGAGGCCTGTCGCCGTAAAAAAAAGACGGGCGGCTAACTTGCGTTCATTGGTCATCGTCCTAGGCGACCAGCTCGATCTGGATGCTGCTGCCTTTGATGGCTTTGACGCCGAACTGGATGCGGTGTGGATGGCCGAAGTGCATGAAGAGTCCACCCATGTGTGGTCCAGCAAACCACGAACGGTAATGTTTTTGTCGGCGATGCGGCATTTCGCGCTGGCGCTTGAGAATGCCGGCCGCCGCTTGCACTACGCCAAGCTCAGCGATGCAAGGAACGAAGGCAGTTTGGCCGCGCAGTTGCACGCAGACCTTGAGCGCTTGAAACCCCAGCAGTTGGTGATGACAGCGCCGGGCGACTGGCGTGTACTGCAAGCCCTGAAAGCGGTGGCGGCGCACAAGGGATTGCCGCTCGATATCCGGGAAGACCGGCATTTTTTCTGCACCGTGCGCGAGTTCGCCGCGCACGCCAAAGGGCGCAAGTCTTTGCGCATGGAGTTTTTCTACCGTGAGCAGCGCAAACGCCATCGCGTGTTGATGCAACCGACATCGCCTGAGCAGCCGGTCGGTGGCCGATGGAATTTTGACGAAGACAACCGCGAGTCTTTTGGCAAGAGCGGACCCGGCTCGGTGCCGCAGCGCGCCACGTTCACGCCCGACGCCATCACCTCAGAGGTGACGGCGTTGGTTGAAAAGCATTTCGCCGCGCACCCTGGCCGGTTGGACAGTTTTGCTTGGCCAGTCACGCGAGTCCAGGCGCTGCAAGCACTGCAAGGTTTCATCAAAGAACGTTTGCCGTTGTTTGGCCGCTACCAAGACGCCATGTGGCCGGATGACCCATGGCTTTTCCACTCGCATTTGTCGGCCGCTCTCAACCTGAAACTCTTGAACCCGCGCGAGGTCGTGGCCGCCGCAGAAGCCGCTTTGCAAGCGGGTGATGCGCCGCTGTCGAGCGTGGAAGGTTTCATCCGGCAAATTTTGGGTTGGCGTGAATACGTGCGCGGCATTTATTGGACGCAGATGCCCGACTATTTGGAGCGCAACACACTGAATGCCAATGAGTCCTTGCCCGACTGGTACTGGACAGCCGCCACCGACATGGCTTGCTTGCGTGATGCGCTCACACAAACCTTGGAGCATGGTTACGCCAACCACATCCAGCGTTTGATGGTGACGGGTCTCTTTGCCTTGATGTTTGGTGTCGAACCTCGCCAAGTGCACGCTTGGTACCTGGCCGTGTATGTGGATGCTGTGGAGTGGGTGGAGCTGCCCAATACCTTGGGCATGAGCCAATACGCCGACGGCGGTGTGATGGGCAGCAAACCCTACATTGCCACCGGCCAATACATCGCCCGCATGAGCCCGCACTGTGCCGGTTGCCGCTACGACCCAAAGCAGCGCAGTGGCGAGGCCGCCTGCCCCTTCACCACGCTCTACTGGGACTTTCTGATGCGCCACGAAACCCTGCTGGCCAAGAACCCACGCATGGCCTTGCAAGTGAAAAACCTCGCCCGCCTGACGGTGCAGGAAAAACAGGTGGTGAACGAACGCGCCGTTGCGATACGCCGGGGTGAGGTGGGAGCGACAACGCATGTTTGAGTCGCACCCTCCCACACTGGCCGAGGCTTGGGCCCGCATCCGCGCCATTCAGCCGGCAGCGTACGCGCGCACCCGCAATGCCCTGGACGGCGCGGTCACGGGCTTGTCGCCCTACATCACCCACGGTTTTGTCTCGATGACCGACATGCTGAACGATGTGGTCACGCGCCACGCGCTGCCAGCAGAGCACAAATTGGTGTTTGAGTTGGGCTGGCGGGCTTACTTCCACCATGTTTGGCAGCACCGGGGTGACGCCATATTTCAATCCATGCGCGAAGGGCCGTTGCCGGATGAGGCCTATGCACGCGAGTTGCCCGACGACATTCGCCAAGGGCGCACCGGGGTACCTGTGGTGGATGCCGCCGTGCGCTGCCTCTACGCCACAGGCTGGCTGCACAACCATGCCCGCATGTGGCTGGCCAGCTATGTGGTGCACGTGCGCAAGGTTTTTTGGCGTGTGGGGGCCGACTGGCTTTATGGCCATTTGCTCGACGGCGACTTGGCCAGCAACCACTTGAGCTGGCAATGGGTGGCAGGCACCGGCAGCAGCAAGCCCTATTTGTTCAACGCCGAGAACGTGGCGCGTTATGCGCCGCCTAAGTGGCACAGCCCAGGGACGGTGATTGACACCAGCTATCAATCGCTGGACGAGTGGGCCCGAGCACCTGCATCGCGAGAGCACCATAGACGCGACCAAGACCGAGGTGATGCTTTGCACGGCGGGTTGGCGCTTCAAGCCGCACCTCCCGATCACCTCAACCTTCAATCACCCCAAGGCAGCGATGTGCAGGGCCGTGAGGTGTGGTTGGTGCACCCTTGGTCTTTGGGTGTACTGCCCGCCGATTTGCCCGAAGGCGTTTTTGTGCTGGGTGTCTATGTGGCGGACTTTCACCGTGCCTGGCCCTGGAGCGAAGGGCGCTGGCGTTTTGTCGACACCCGCATGAGGGCGTTGACCGGCTTGCGCTGGTGGGGAGATGCCCAGTCGATAGGCCAGGCGCTGGCCAGTGCCCGCCGAGTGCGCAGCATCAGCGAACCGCACCTGGATCACTGGTTGGCGGGCTGGGCCCAGTGCGAAGCCAAACCCGCTTTGTTCCCGGCCGTTGACATGCGCTGCGACTCGTTTTCCAAATGGTGGACGCGTGCCCAGCGCGGTTTTGAATCCACTGCTGATTTACCGGCCGCCAACGAGGTACCCGCATGCTGAACAAGCCACCGCTCCTTTCAAACCCAGCCCCGCTCACTGTGCTGTACGACGGCGATTGCCCGCTGTGTCGCTGCGAAATTGCCTTGTACGCGGGGATGAAATCGAACACACCGGTTTGTTATGTCGATGTCAACCAGACCGGCCTGGCTGTGCCTGCCAACCTCACCCGAGGCGAGTTGCTGGCGCGCTTCCATGTGCAGGACAGCAGCGGCCAACTGCGCAGCGGCGCCCGCGCTTTCTTGCTGCTGTGGGCTGCCCTGCCGGGCTGGCGCTGGTTGGCCAAGTTGGGCAGTTTGCCGGGGGCGGCTTGGACTTTGGAGCGGCTCTATTTGTTCTTTCTCCGCGTGCGGCCGCTGATGCAGCGTATGGTGCGGCGTTGGGACCGGTTCAGCTCGAAGCGCTGAAGTCCGCGCTACCTTGTTTCTTACCTCCACCATCGAAAGCACCTTATGAGTTCAATCGCCATGATCACAGGTGCCAGCGGCGGCATCGGCCGTGCACTGGCACGGCAACTACACGCCCAGGGTCACCAGGTCGTCGCCGTTGGGCGTGACGCTGACCGCCTGTCTGATGTCGAGGCCACGTTGCGCATCAGCGCTGACACCACCACACCCGAGGGTGCAGCGTGGGCGATCACGGCCTGCCAGGAAGCGCTGGGCGCGGCGCCCACTTTGCTGGCCCATGCTGTGGGCAGCACCTTGATTGCGCCGCTGCATCGAACCAAACTCGAGGCTTACCGCGAGGTCATGCGCATCAACCTCGACAGCGCGGTGTTCATGCTGCAGGCGTGGGTGAATGCGCTGCAGGGCGGCCCCGGGGCGGCAGTGTTTGCCAGCTCGGTCGTGGCCCGCATTGGTGTGGCCAACCACGAAGCCATCGCAGCAGCCAAAGGCGGTGTAGAGGCTCTGGTGCGAAGCGCCGCAGCCACTTACGCCAACCAAGGCTTGCGCATCAATGCCGTCGCGCCTGGCATGACAGAAACACCGATGACCGCCAACATGCTCAAGCTGCCCGCGATGCGCGAAGGTGCGGGAAAACAGTACCCCCTCGGCGGGGTGCAAACCGCCGAACAAGTGGCCGACGCGATGGCGTGGTTGCTGAGCGATGGTGCATCCCGCCTCACGGGCCAGATCATCGCTGTGGATGGCGGCTTCACCACCGTGCGGCCGCTGGTGAAGTAACGAGGTTCCGAGTGACCGGTGCGCTGGTATGGTTCAAACGCGATCTGCGCGTGCGCGACCATGCGCCCTTGGCGGCGGCAGAACACTTCGAGGCCGCCGCTGCCCTGGTGGTGATTGAGCCGGAGTGGCTTGACAGCCCCGAATGCGATCCGCGCCATGTGGCCTTTTTTTTGAGCAACGCTGAAGCCTTGCGAGCGGATCTGGCCCAACGCGGTTTGCCTTTGCTGCTTCGAGTCGGTGAATTGACCCAGGTGCTGCAAGACCTGCGGCGCGAGTTTGTTTTCAGCCACCTCTTCAGCCATGAAGAAACCGGCACAGGCTGGAGTTACGCCCGCGACCTGCGTGTGGCCGATTGGTGCCGCCACCAAGGTGTGTTGTGGACGGAGTTGCCGCAAACCGGTGTGGTGCGGCGGCTGCAAAGCCGCAATGGCTGGGCCGCGCGCTGGGCACAGCGCATGAACGCGCCGGAGGTAAATTGCAGCCGTGGTTTCAAAGCGCCGCCTGGCCTTGTACCTTCCCCGCTGCCCTCGTTGACTTCCTTGGGGCTGGCGCCTTTGTCCACGCCATTGCCTGCTGCTGGCGAGCATGCGGCGTGGGCGACTTTGAACAGTTTTCTTGCCGGCCGAGGCCGCGACTACCGCCGCGCTTTGTCCAGCCCGCTGACGGCAGAGGCGGGCTGCAGCCGCTTGAGTGCGCATTTGGCTTTTGGCACGATGTCCATGCGCAGCGTGCACCAGGCCACCGAGGCCTGCATCGCATCGACGACCGACCGCAGCCTGGCCTATGCCCTGCGCGGTTTCGCCGGTCGCTTGCGCTGGCATTGCCACTTCATGCAAAAGCTCGAAGACCAACCCTCTATCGAGTTTCGCAATTTCGCGCGGTCTGCCGATGGGCTGCGTGCCGGTGATGGTGTGAATGAAGGCGAGCTAGACCGCGTGCGTCTGCAAGCCTGGTGCGAAGGGCAAACCGGTTTTCCCATGGTGGACGCTTGCATGCGTCAGTTGCGTGCCACGGGCTGGCTCAACTTCCGCATGCGGGCCATGCTGGTGAGTTTTTCCGCCTACCACCTGTGGCTGCACTGGCGCGAACCGGGCGTGTTTCTGGCGCGCCAGTTTTTAGACTTTGAGCCCGGCATCCACTGGAGCCAAATGCAAATGCAGTCTGGCACCACGGGCATCAACACCTTGCGCATGTACTCGCCCAGCAAACAAGCGCGTGACCACGATCCGCAAGGCGTCTATGTGCGGCAGTGGGTGCCGGAATTCGGCACCAGCGCCTACCCTCCACCCATCGTCGACGAAAAGCGCGCACTTCAACAGGCCAAAGAACGCTTGTATGGTTTGAGAAAGTCCAGCACCGCGCACACCGAAGCGGCTCAAATCCAAAACAAACACGGCTCGCGCAAAAGCGGCTTGCCGCCCTCTCGCGTCAAAAAGCGGCGCAGCAGCGTCGTGGACGCAGGACAAGGCGAGTTGTTCTGACTAAGATGGGCCGGTCCATTTGTTGTGGAGAGTTCATGAAGCAAGGTGAAATCGCAAGCGCTCGCATGGGCCGCCGTCAATTCCAAAGCCTCTTGGCCGCCTCGGCTTTGGGCGTGGGGCCTCTGGCCCAGGCCGCCAGCGACTTGCCGCTGTTCGATGCGCACATCCACTACAGCCACGATGCTTGGGAATTGGTGCCGCCCAAACAAGCGGTCGAGATTTTGCGCAAAGCCGGTTTGCGCGGCGCTTTTGTTTCTTCGTCTAACGACCAAGGCACCCAAATGCTGGTGGCCGAAGCGCCTGACTTGATCGTGCCGGCCTTGCGCCCCTACCGCACGCGGGGCGAGATCAGCACGTGGGTGCGCGACGACAGCGTGCTGCGTTATTTGGAAGAGCGGCTGGCCAAGTTCCGTTACGTGGGCATAGGCGAGTTTCATCTGTTCGGCGACGAGGCCGACTTGCCCGTGCCCCAGCGTTTGGTGGCCATGGCACGTGAGCAAGGTTTGGTCTTGCATGCCCACTCCGATGTGGCGGCGGTGGAAAAACTCTTCAAACAGTGGCCCGAGGCCAAGGTGCTGTGGGCGCACTCGGGCTTTGACCGGCCCGAAGCCGTGCGCGAAGTGCTGCGCCGCCACCCCCGCCTGTGGTGCGACCTGGCGTTTCGTGGCGACCAGGCCACGGCCGGCAAAGTGGACGCGGCATGGCGCGAGGCCTTCACCGAGTTCCCCGACCGTTTCATGATCGGCACCGACACCTTCACCCCCGAACGTTGGCACTACATCGCTGCCCATGCCCGGTATTCACGCGAGTGGTTGGCCGATTTGCCTGCTGCCGTGGCCCAAGGCATAGGTTGGCGTAATGCCGAGACCCTGCTCAAAACCCTGACCCGTCCTGGTGCGGTCAAAGGGTGAGGTTGATCATGTTTCGCCACCTTGGCGCTCTACTGCTGTGCCCAGCCTTGTGGATGATTTCTCTTTCGGTGAGCGCCGCCTGCGGCGACGGTTTGCCTTCGGCCACACGACAAGAAATTCGCGGCAGCGATGCCGTGCTCGTGTTCGCACCGGTGCCTGGCCCCATCGCTGTGGGCCAACACTTTTCGCTGGATGTGCGTTTGTGTCCTGCCACAGCGGCCACAAAGACCCAGCTGCGGCTGCTCAAAGTCGATGCCGACATGCCCGCCCACCGCCACGGCATGAACTACTTGGCCACGGTGCGTTTGACAGGCGCGGGGGCTTATCGCGCTGAAGGCTTGATGTTTCACATGCCCGGGGTTTGGCGTTTGAGCTTTGATGTTGATGGCGGCGCCGGCACTCCCCCCAAACGATGGACACACGAGTTGCTGTTGGAATGAAGGGCGGCGCTTTTATCTTGTGGCTGCGCTGGAGCCTGCTGAGCCTGGCATTGGCTGCTGCGGTGCCTTGGCCTGCTCACGCTGCTGATGTGCTGCTGGATTTCACGCCCACAGAGTTGCGCCGCATTCAGAGCCACGGCCTCTGGCCACCCGCCACCTCATCCACACCCGCGCGTGACCCGGGCAATGGGCTGGCAACCAATCCGCAGGCCGTGGCCCTGGGGCAGCGTTTGTTTTTTGACACTCGCCTGTCCGAGGGCGGCCGTTTAGCCTGCGCGAGTTGCCATGTGCCGGGCTTGGCTTTTGCCGACGGACAAGCCCGAGCGGTGGGCCGCGACACACTCAGCCGCAACACGCCTTCGTTGTGGAACGCAGGGCATGGCCGCTGGTGGGCCTGGGACGGCGCTTTTGACAGCCTCTGGTCGCAAGCCATCGCACCCCTGACCCATCCGCAAGAGATGGCCAGCAGCGGTGCCCACATTCGCCAGCTGCTGCAAACGGATGCGGAGCTGAGCCGCCGCTACCAGCGCAGCACGGGTCGCAAACCCGAAACCGTGCTTGATGAGGCCGCCTTGGTGGACGCCGCCAAAGCCTTGGGTGCTTTTGTGGGCAGCTTGCAATCGGGCCCCACTGCGTTTGACCAGTTTGTTCGGGCCTTGGGCCGAGGCGATCGCCAGGCCGCCTCTCGGTATCCGGTGGACGCACAGCGCGGCCTGCGTCTGTTCGTGGGCAAGGGCCAATGCAGCACCTGCCACCATGGCCCGATGTTCAGCAACGGCGAGTTCGCCGACATCGGAGTACCGTTTTTTGTGCGCCCCGGTGTGGTGGACGCAGGCCGCCATGGCGGCATTGAGCAGTTGCGTGCCAGCCCCTACAACTTGTTGTCGCGGTGGAGCGATGCTGCGGATGCGCAGACCCGAGTCAAAACCCAGCACCTGGCGCCCGCTCACCGCAACTTCGGCGAGTTCAAGGTGCCCAGCCTGCGCAATGTGGCCGAGACCGCACCCTATATGCACGACGGCCAACTCGCCACGCTGGAGGCAGTGGTGCGCCACTATTCGGAACTGAACCTCGACCGGCTGCACGCCGACGGCGAACAAGTCTTGAAGCCTTTGAAGTTGACCGAAGCCGAAGTGGCCGATCTCGTCGCGTTTTTGCGCACCTTGTCAGACCCGAAAGCCAGGCAGTGGAGGCCGCGCGACCTGCCGGCGTGCAAGGCCGCGCGCGGCTGAGGCCGTCAGAAAATTCTATGCGTCCCGACCTACCTGGGTGATTTCCTCAAAGATGGCGGCCTCCCGATGCTGAACTCCGACAAAACCCCAGCCACTCTTCAGCGCGGACGCCCCCACGGCGCACCGGGCCGCCTGCTCAGCGCCATCAGCGTGGCCTTGGCAACCATAGGCTGTGCACCGCCGGGCCCCGCCTCACCTGCAGCGATGACAGAACCCTATCGTCAAAGCATTCGAGTGGGGCCGCCCGTCAATGCCACCCTGAGTTACTTGCGCTCGGGAGATGCCAAAGGCCCGCGCCTCATCCTCGTGCATGGAACGCCAGGGTCGGCCAGTTCGTGGACCGACTATGTGTTGCAGCCGCCGGCCGGTGTGGAGGTGGTGGCGCTGGACCGCCCCGGTTTTGGCCGCAGTGAACCCGAGGGCGCGTTGACGAGTTTGGCGGCGCAAGCGGCCGCCGTGGCGGCCTTGCTGCCCACTGACGGGCGACCCGCCGTGCTCTTGGGCCACTCACTGGGCGGCCCCATCGTGGCGCAAGTGGCAGCGGAACATCCCAGCGCCGTCGCGGCAGTGGTGTTGTTGTCAGCCTCGCTCGATCCGAGCTTGGAAGAAATCCACCCCATGCAGCATGTGGGCTTGTGGTGGCCCGTGCGCAAGCTGTTGCCCCGGGCCATGCGCAATGCCAACGCGGAGTTGATGGCCTTGAAGCCCGAGCTGGAGCGCCTGGCCACTTTGCTGCCGCAAATCAAAGCCCGCGTCTTCATCGTTCACGGCGACAAAGACGATTTGGTGCCCGTGGCCAATGTGCCCTTCATGCAGGCCAGGCTCACCGGTGCCTGCACCGTGCGCACGGAAATCTTGGAAGGTAAAAATCACTTCTTGCCGTGGAATTCAGCCGACAAGGTGAGGGGCGTGATTCAGCGAACGATCAACGAAGGGTGCGTCGCCACACCCGCCCTGGCCACGAAGCCTTAAACCAACTCTGGTCAACGAGGATGCGCCGGCCGCGCAGGATCATGTCTTCGTGCAGGCTGGGCACATAGGGCAAATAAAGCAAACTCATGTTCGCCTCCTCGGGCAAGCGGTTGCCTTTGTGGCCGTTGCAGCTAAGACATCGCTACTTGGTGCCGTCTGGCCCTGAGCAGGTACCAGTAAGGGGCAACGAGAGTACAGGGCAGCGGCTTAAAAAAGCCCGCAGGCCGGTAGGCTTGCGGGCAATGTGAAACGCAGGCCGTGAAGGGCCTGGAAAAACTGGCTGTCAGGCTGAGGGCAATAGCACCGAGTCGATGACGTGAATCACGCCATTGGTGCACGAGATATCGGTGGTGACGACGTTCACTTCGCCATTCAACTTCACGCCCCCTGTGGTGCTGATCTTCAAAAGTGCGCCGTTGACAGTAGCGGCAGTTTTACCGTCCATCGCCATCACGTCAGTGGCCATGACCTTACCCGCGATGACGTGATAGGTCAGGATGGCGGTCAACTTAGGAAGATCTTTCAGCAAGCCTTCCACCGTGCCGGCCGGTAACTTGGCAAAGGCGTCATCACTGGGGGCGAATACCGTGAAAGGACCAGCGCTCTTGAGCGTGTCCACCAAACCAGCGGCAGTGACTGCAGCTGCCAGAGTCTTGAAAGTGCCCGCCGCAACGGCGGTGTCGATGATGTCATGCATGTGAATTTCCTTGGGCAAACCGTTAATAAACTCTGCTCGGGATAGATGCAGAGAGACAGCACGCGCTTCTCAATGGTCTGATGTTGAAATATTCAGTGGTTTCTGCTCTCACGCGTACTGAGCTTTGAGGGTATTCGACTTCGCTCGTACAGCGGTCAGTAGGGCCATTGAAGGATCGACTGCGCGAGCCACACTTTGTCGCAATGTGTGATCGGCAGTGGTTCAGTGTCCCAGTGTCGTGACTCAGCGAGAGAGCCTACACCGCCGAGCACAGAGCGCAAGCCGCTCTGCATTTGCGCGCGGCAGGGTCATTCAAAGCGGCCGGAGCCATCCGCTTGTTATGATTTCGCTGCTGGTTGCGTTTGATTAATCGACGTCGGTTTGTGGCTGGACGGGCAGTTCGAAACAATTTTTTTTAAAGAGACCTAAAGCATGTTGATCCGCCTGATCTACCTGAGCAGACCGGTCGGCCTGCAAAGCGCGGCGCTCACCGATTCCATCTTGCGTAAGGCTCATTCGTGGAATGTGCAGAACGGCGTCACAGGCATGCTCTGTGAAGGACAAGGCGTGTATTTGCAGGCCCTTGAAGGAGAGCGCAACACGGTCACAGGTCTGTATTCGCGTATTCATGCGGATCAACGCCACAAAGACTTGGAGCTGCTTCACTGCGAAAGCATTACCGAGCGGCGCTACGGTGGATGGTCTATGGCAAGCGTCAGTTTGTCCGACGTGGATCCACAAACGAAGATTGCCTGGCCAGAGTTCGATCCCTACTCGGTAAGCGGCGCGCTGGTCATGGCGCGGATCGACGCACTGGTCGCACGCGGTCGACCAGTTCACATAGCGCACCTCTGAACTCGACCAACCCTCGGAACTCTCCCCGGCAAGGATCTGCAGAAGATTTCGTTCAAGCCTTGCGGTGATGCGCTTGGCGCAATGCTGCAAGGATTCGCAGCGTATAGCCGTCGTCTGGGGAACAAAGTCCAACCAAGCCATCGCTGATCAGCTGCTGTGTCGAGATTTCGTCACGCAGCGCTGCATCGTGTTTTAGGCGTTCAAGTAGTGTTGCCAACTCGGCATCGGTCAGGTCACCGTTCAAAAGGCGCGAGGCGTCGTTCATGGTGAGGCTCCTACCAGCGCCTGTCGCGCGTGGGTGCAAGATGGGGGCGTACTCGGTTGGCAATCGCATCTCGCGCCCGAAAGATGTGGGATTTGACGGTATTCACGGGCTGCCCCAGAGCCACCGCGATCGTTTTGTAATCGAGCCCGTCGATTTCGCGCATCGCCAGGGCTTTGCGCTGAACCTCGGGCAGGGTTAAGAATTCAGTGTCAATGAGTTCAAACAACTGTTGCGCCATGATCTCTTCCTCAGGGCTGGGAGCGGCTCCGAATCTTTCATCGTCGCTCGCATCGGTGAGCACTGGAACGGGCTGATCGTCTTGCCGATTTTGCCCACTGCGCAGGTAACTTCTCGCTGCGTTGCGGGCGATCGTGAATAGCCAAGCTGCGAATTCACCATCCGGCTTGAAAGTCGTCAAAGCAAGAAAAGCGCTCAAGAAAACCTCCTGTGTCAATTCTTCTGTGACGGCATCGTCGCGCACGAACCGGCGAATCGTCGCAGCGATCCGGCGTTGGTACTTCACGACCAGCACTTCGAACGCAACGTTCTCACCACACTGGGCCCGAGCAACCAGCGCAGCGTCGACGGTATCTGCAAGTACTGGGTTTTTCACCACAAACCCTCTGCACCACGCTGTGCGTGCACAGAACTGGATTGGCGCGTTGAGAAACCCTGCGCGCCAGTTTCAGCGCTCAACCCTGTATTACTCAAGTGCGCGGTAAAAGTTGCAAAGCTTAAAAAAAATAAATCCAGCGGTTCAGCACGCGCTACTGCCAAGCCGCCATTGGGAGCTGGGTGGAAACGGGCGGGCACAAAGACCCATTTAACCCAGTCCACACCCCTAGCCGCGCGAACTCCCCAGCACTGGGTTGCCGGCAAATCGGGCGTACCTAACGCCAACGCTCGGAGGTTTAACAAATAAATCCAGCGCAGTTGTTCAACGTGTGAATGCAACTTTCTGGATGAGCTGGCGTTATCTGTTTGACAGCCAACAACAGAGGAACGAGTAAGA
>JANPCX010000008.1:0-126170 GCA_031431125.1 Burkholderiales bacterium | reverse complement strand
AACGCCGCCAGCACGCCGCAGCGCGGCTCAATCGGGCGCGTAGCGCTTTCACCCAAGAGGTGATGCGGCTCGTGTGAAGAATTCTTAGGGTTCATCAGGTGTTGCCAGCGGAGATGAGCGGTCAACTGCCGTTTCTAGGTTCAAAGTGGTGTGTCACGCCCCATCCTCTGTGAAGCCGTCATTCCCGCGCAGGCGGGAATCCAGTCGGTGGTGGCTGGGCAAGCGGCGGATACGACCCGGCACACTCCTGGATTCCCGCCTGCGCGGGAATGACGGGGGTTGTTTGTCCAAGTGCGTCTCTACTCCAGCACCAAGGCGACCGCAAACCCGGCCTCTGAGGGCCGCAATTGCAGCCGCCCGCCATGCGAGCGAGCCACCAAGTCGGCCAGCATCAATCCCAGTCCAGTCTGGCCTTCGTAGGACTGTGCCGCCAAAGCGGCCTCCAGCGCTTCACGTTGTTGTGCTGAACAACCCGGCCCATCGTCTGACACCAGCACGGTGTTGGGCGCTGGTGTGGTCAAGGTGACTTGGCGCGCGCCACAGCGCAGCGAGTTGTCGAACAAATTCAACAAAGCTGCGGCCAACAAGTCCGGATCGGCCTGAACCGGGTGGTTGGCCACCACCTCGACCTGCAGCCCGTCCAAAGGCAACCGCGTCAGCAGTGTTTTGAGATCGACGTTGTGGCGCTGAATGTCCACGCCCGTGCGGAACAGGGTCAGCAGGGCTGCCACCACACGTTGCAACCGTCCTGCGCCATCGCGCACACGCTGCAACCGGGCTTGCAGTTCGGGCGGGCATTCACGCAGTGCCACGGCCAGTTGGGCGTCGATGCCCGCCAAAGGCGTACGCAAAGAATGGGCCGCGTGGGCGGTGAATGCGCGTTCGTGGGCCAGCCGCACTTTCAGCCGCTGCGCCAAGGCGTCGATGGCTTGGTGTATCGGCTCCAGCTCTACCCGTTCTGCCATCCCGAGCTTGGCGCTGGCATCCAAGGGGTCGTAATCGCCGAGCCGGCTTGACAGCGACTGCAAGGGGCGCAGTTCGTGCTGCACTTTGCTGCGCAGCCATAAGTGGCCGAGCAAACCGACGGCCAGGGCAATCAGCGCAGCGCTCAGCCCAATCTCGGTTTGCACTTCATCGCGTTCTTCACGGGCTTGAGCGACGTAAAGCATGCGTCCAGCGATGGTCGCCTGAGCGGGGTCAGTGGGCGCAGCTGGCGTCGCACCCAAGGCCGAACCAAAAACCCGCCAACCGGGCACGTTGGTGAAACCGCCTTGCGGCGCTCGGTGCAGCGCCTGCATGGGCGCCAAGGGTGAACGCAGCAGCACTTGACCGTCTGGCCCCACCACTTGCCAAGCGAACTGATCGCCCTTGGGGGCCGAAGCCTGGATACTCTTTTGGCGGACCAGCCAATCGTTTGGCGACAGCCCTGGCTCGTCGCCTGGCAGTACCGATCCCAGCAAAGCCGCCGATGCGGCCAGGGTGTCGTCCAGCAGTTCATCCACCTCTTGCTGCACGGCCAACCACACCGCCAAGGACACGGCCACACCCCAAATCACGGCCCAGATCAACAGGGAGTGCGCCAAACGCAGGCGAATGGAGGGAAGTTTGGTGTTCATCTGAATCAGGCGGTCGGCTCTTGGTTTGTTCGGTTGATTCTGTAACCCAAACCGCGCACGGTTTCAATCAAATCGCGGCCCAGCTTTCTGCGCAACGACGATACATGCACCTCCAGGGCATTGCTCGCCACCGCCGCGTCCATGCCCAGCACCAATTGTTCCAAGTCGGCCTTGGGTACGATGCGATCGCTGCGCAGAACCAAAGCTTCCAGTACCGCCCACTCACGTGCCGTCAGCGCCACGGTGTGACCGGCGAGCAAAGCGCAGCGAGCCGTCAGGTCAACCTCCACCGCACCAAACTGCAACTTGTGCATGCTGCTTCCGGCGTGCCGCCGAGACACGGCACGCAAGCGGGCCGACAGTTCCTCTGGCGCAAAAGGCTTGACCAAGTAGTCGTCAAAACCGCCGTCCAGGCCTTGAATGCGGTCACTGAGCAAGTCGCGGGCGGTCAACATCAGTGCGGGTGTGGTTTCACCGGCGAGGCGGCGTTGTTTCAGCCAGTTCAGTCCTGATCCGTCGGGCAGTTGCCAGTCGACGAGCAAGGCATCAAAGGCTTCGCCACGGTAAGACTCGGTGGCACGCAAGTCTTGGCACCAGTCAACCACATGGCCTTCGGCCTGCAAAAAATCGCGCAGGCCTTCACCCAAGATGTCGTCATCTTCAATCAGCAGCAGTCGCATGGGCGTTGGTATTTGAGGCGAGGATTCTTCAGCACTTTACAGCTCAGGCTACGAGACGGGCCGGATTCGAAGTGATGTGTCGATACCCCTCCTGTCGTCGTTCCCGCGAAGGCGGGAATCCAGGCGGTGGCGGCAGGTGAATCGGGGGACGCGATAGGACACCTCCCTGGATTCCCGCTTTCGCGGGAATGACGGCTGTCGTTTACCTTGCAACACATCACTTTGAATCGCACTGCGATCTTCAGGTGGTCTTCAGGTGAGGTGGGCCCACTTCGGGCAATGACTTCCCGTGAATCACCTCGACACACCCTCTCTGCCAGCGTGAACCAGGTGGTGCTCGTCGCCAGCGTGCTGTGGACATTGGTTGCGAACGCCTCGTTTTTTTCTGCCGCACTCAAAGACCGACTCCTCGTGGACCTCACCACCTGGGGATGGTTGTTGGGTTTGACGGCACTGCTCGCGGCAGGCCATTTTTTGATCCTGTCGATTCTGATGAACCGATGGTCGGTCAAGCCGGTGCTGGCGGTGCTGATTGTGGCCACGGCGATGGCCAGCTACTACATGCAGCGTTTTGGCGTCTACCTTGACCCCAGCATGCTGAGAAATGTGCTGCGCACCGATGTGAGCGAGGCGCGTGAGCTGTTTTCCTGGTCGTTGCTGCCGCATCTCTTGGTGTATGCGGTGTTGCCGTTGGCCTTGTTGCACCAGGTGCATATTGTTCGCGCTCCGTTGGCGCGTGCGCTGGCCTGGCGCTTGGGCGCGGCGCTCTTGGCTTTGGTCGTAGCGGCGTGCAGCTTGTGGGCCATTTTTCAGCCGTTTTCCTCGCTCACACGCAATCAGAAAGAGCTGCGTTACCTCATCACACCGGCCAACTACTTGTGGTCGCTGGCCAAGGTGGTGGCGGACGACTCCCGTGCGGCCGCGCAGCCGCGCCAGGCCATTGGGCTCGATGCTGCGCCAGGTCCCTCTTGGGCCGACCCAGGCCGTAAACCCCAATTTCTGGTGGTGGTGGTGGGCGAAACGGCGCGCGCCGCCAATTGGGGCTTGAATGGTTATGCACGGCAAACCACGCCTCAGCTGGCGGCCTTGGATGTCATCAACTTCTTTGATGTGCAGAGCTGCGGCACCAACACCGAAACCTCAGTGCCTTGTTTGTTTGCGCCCGTGGGGCGACGTGACTACGACGAGGCCCGCATCCGTGGCAGCGAATCGCTGTTGCATGTATTGGCACGCGTGGGTGTGAATGTGTTTTGGCGCGACAACCAGTCCGGTTGCAAAGGCGTGTGTGATCACTTGCCCAATGACACCGTGCAGTCCTCGAACGCACCGGGTTTGTGTGAAAACGGGCACTGCATGGACGAGGGTTTGCTCTACGGTTTGGAGGAGCGACTGAAGTCGGCACAAGGGGTGAATGTGCTGGTGCTGCATCAGCTGGGTAACCACGGGCCGTCCTACTTCCGGCGTTATCCACCAGCCTTCGCGAAGTTTCAACCCGCTTGCCAGAACGACGATTTGCGCCAATGCAGTCGGGAAGAAATTGTCAACGCCTTTGACAACGCCTTGCTCTACACCGACCACGTGCTGGCCAGTCTGATTGCACACTTGAAACAGCACGAGGGTCGCGTGGATTCGGCCATGATTTATGTGTCTGACCACGGTGAGTCGCTGGGCGAGAACAACCTTTACTTGCACGGCATTCCCTACGCCATCGCGCCCGACGTGCAGTCCAAGGTTCCGATGGTGATGTGGTCTTCCGCTGGAATGACGCACAACACCGAGCTGGATGTGCAGTGCCTGCAGCGCCGAGCACGCGAGCCCGCCGCGCACGACCACTTGTTCCACACCGTGCTGGGCTTGCTTGACGTCAAAACATCGCTGTATGAATCTCCCTGGGACGTGACGGCAGCCTGCCGACAAACCGCGGCAAGCGGACCTGCATCCAGCCCATGAGCGCTGTTTTTCCCTGCGCGCGGCCCGTCGCTCACGATCGCTCCAGCGTTGACCGCCTGGTGTTGGTCTTCGGTATGGTTTTGCTGTTGTGCTGGGATCAATTGGGATGGGACCGCGAGGCTTCACGTTGGTTTGGTGACGCGACCGGTTTTTCCTGGCGCGATGCGTGGCTAACCAGCACCTTGTTGCATCAAGGTGGGCGTGTCTTGGCCTGGTGCATGGTCGCCCTGTTGCTCCTTCATTGCTGGCGACCGCTTCCGCTTTTTTCAGTGGCGCAGAACCGAAGGCAGCGCTTCTTGATGCTGGTGGCGGTGTTGCTGTGTGTTGCTTTTGTCCCGGCGCTCAAACAGTTCAGCGCGACCAGTTGCCCCTGGGACTTGCAAGAGTTTGGCGGTGTCGCGTCCTATGTTTCACACTGGGATGCGGTGTTCAAGGGGATGCGGGACGCCGGGCCAGGCCGCTGTTTTCCGTCCGGCCATGCGGTGGCCGCCTTTGCTTTTTTTCCGGTTTATTTCGCCTTGCGCCGTGATGCGCCGCGACGCGCTCGTCAGTGCTTATGGGCCGTGCTTCTGATGGGCTTGTTGTTTGGTCTGGCCCAGTTGGTCCGCGGAGCCCACTATGTGAGCCACACCTTGTGGTCGGCCTGGTTGTGCTGGCTGCTGGCGGTTTGTTTTGATCGGGCCTTTGTTTCCCGCACATGGGCTTTATTAATGCGGCCCCTTGAAGTTTGAACTGCCGGACTGGTTGAGTCTCTCGCAAGGCAGCCCCGGTGGACGGCAGCCTTGACTTGATGCACCGCGCCGGGAATTCGCCCCGGCACGGCGACTTACTCATCTATCTGGTGCAAGAAAGTAAGCAAAGAAGCACCTGAACACCAGCCTATTTGGGGAGGGGTGGCTTGGTGTTGGAGTGCAGACGTGGGGTCTGGATTCGACCAGTAGCCACTGGCCTTCGGGCGACGTTTTCTCGGCGTCTTATCCAAACACTGCGAAACGCCACGAGCTGCTGGCAGGCCGGGAGCTGCGGCAGATGCGTTCAACGGTTGGTGCGACAAGCCGCCGAGAAAACGTCGCCCGAGGGCTTGTGGTGCCAAGCTGAACCAGCGCATCCACCCTGGTCCGGGCTCGTTCTGTCACGCCTCAAATAGGCTGGTGTTGAGGTGCTTCTTTGGTGACTTTCTTGCACCAGCAAGAAAGTCACTCGGCATGCCGGGCCGAGACCCGGCGCGGTGCATCAAACAACGGCTGTCCCGCACCAAACGATGGTCCCCCCAGACCGGCAGCTCAGACTTTAAGGGGCCGCATCAATAGGCTAAAACTATCCCTTAATGGGAAGGGTCATGGCGGCCCCCACAGCCGCGCCCAATCCAATCAAAGCCAGTGGTCCCAATTTGCGCCACACCATGGCGACCATGCTGACAATGAACAGCAAGGCGCTGAGGGCGGCTTGCGTGAACGTGTGGTCTGGTGCGTCGACGGGTCGCTGCCACAAGCCACGAAGCTGGGGTTCGATTAACAACCATGAGGTCGCGAACAAGAGGCCAATCGTGATGGGTGCCATGCCGCTGGTGAAAGCCACCACAGCAGGGTGTTTGCGGTTCGCGCCTTGCCACCGCGCCGCCCACAGGGCCAAGGTGGTGGACGGCAACAAGATGCCGCTCAATGCCGCCAGCACGCCCCAGCCGCCTGCGACATTCCAACCCATCACGGCCACAAACAGCACGTTGGGGCCGGGGGCTGCTTGTGCCAAGGCGATTGAGTCCGTGAACTGCGCTTCGCTCAGCCAAGCGTTCTCTGTGACCAGGGTGCGGTGCATCTCCGGGGTGGTGGTGATGGCCCCGCCGATGGCCAACAGGCTCAAGCTCAAAAAATGAAAAAACAACTGCCACAGCTCGTGAAAGGTGAGGTCATGCATGCGGGGGGTCCTCATCACCATGCTGTTGTCGCAAGGCATACCAAGCAGCTGCCATGCCGAACCCACCGCAACCCAGCACCACGGTCCACAAGGGCCAACGCCAAATCGCCACAGTCAACACCGTGACGACGACCAACAGGGCGCACAGCACCCACCCGAGCGGGTTGCTCCGCAGACTGGGCGCAAGCTTCAGGGCGGTGGCGGCGATCAATCCAGCCGCCACCGCGCCCATGCCATGCAGGGCACCACTGACCAAAGGCAGATGGCGGCTTTGTTCATAACTGCTGGCCAATACCAGGACGATGACCAAGGGCAGTGACAACATGCCCGCCAAGGCCGAGAGCGCACCACGCCAACCGAAAAACCGATCACCCAGCATCAGGGCCAGGTTGACCACATTGGGCCCGGGCAGCACCTGCGCCAGCGAGAGCGATTGCAGGAATTCGTCGGCCGTGAGCCAACGCTGTTTCTCGACCAGCTCGCGCTGCGCCACCGCCAGCACGCCACCGAAACCTTGCAGCGCCAGCCGGGTAAAAACCCAGAACAACTCTGTGCAGGAGGCGGGGCTGCGCTGTTCGGTGTGCACGTCGAGGAGCTCCGAGCGTGTTGACGAGGGGCGCGGCTCAGCCGCGAATGACTTTCAGTGCTTCAGGGTTGACGATGTTGCTGGGCTCACCGGTGACAAAGTTCACCACGTTGTCAAACGCCGCATTGAAGTACAGCTCGTAGCTGTCCTGTTCCACATAGCCAATGTGGGGCGTGCACACCGCATTTTCCAACCGTAAGAGGGGGTGCCCTTGCAGTATGGGTTCGCTTTCAAACACGTCCACGGCCGCCATGCCCGGGCGGCCACGGTTGAGCGCATGAACCAGGGCACTTTCTACGATGAGTTCGGCACGCGAGGTGTTGACCAGCAAGGCCGTGGGCTTCATGAGGGACAAGTGCTCGGGCTTGACAATGGCGCGCGTGGCGTCAGTGAGGCGCAAATGCAGGGACAGCACATCGCACTCGGCGAAGAACTCTTCACAGCTCTCGGCGCTGTCGTGGCCGTCCAGCGCGGCTTGATCGCGCGCCGAGCGACTTCCCCACACCAGGGTTTTCATGCCAAAAGCTTTGCCATACTGGCCCACACGCTGGCCAATCTTGCCGTAGCCCCAAACCCCTAAGGTCTTTCCTTGTAGCTGCATGCCCAAGTTGAAATTCGGCGGCATGGAGGCAGCGCGCAGTCCCGACTGTTGCCAGGCACCATGTTTCAAGTTGCCGATGTATTGCGGCAGCCGGCGCATGGCGGCCATGATCAGCGCCCAGGTGAGCTCGGCGGGGGCAATGGGCGAGCCCACGCCCTCGGCCACGGCAATCCCTAAGCGTGTGCAGCTTTCCACGTCGATGTGGCTGCCAACGCGTCCTGTTTGTGAAATCAGCTTCAAGCGAGGCAGTTTTTCAAGCAACTGGCGCGGAAACTGGGTGCGTTCCCGGATGGTGACCAGCACCTCCACATCGCGCAGTCGAACCGAGAGTTGGCCTATGCCTTTGACGGTGTTGGTGAAGACCTTGGCGTGAAGGTGTTCGAGTTTGCTGGCGCAGGGCAGTTTGCGCACCGCGTCTTGGTAGTCGTCCAGGATGATGATGTTCACAGGCAGTCGCAGCACACGGGAATAGTCCTGCGATTGTGCCTGCTGCGAGACGAGCGGCCAGCGTGCTGCTGCGCTTCGGGCTCAGAACTGAAAAACCTGGCTCAGTTGTTGGCGTATTTCCTGCCGGTGCAGCTCGTTGCGTTCGATGCCGCAGTCCAGAGCGTCAAAGAGTTCGTCTCGCAAACGCCAAAGCTCAACCGCCTGGGTGCTGCTGCGCACGCGTGCCGCCAATTGTTCGCCCCGGGGCCCGGGAATGTCCTTGGCTGCTTGCATAAAGCGCAGTTTCATTTCTACAAATGCGCGGCGCGCCGCGACGCGGGCCAATCGTTCGCTGGGCATTCCAAAACTCTGGGCAGCGGCGCCGCTCAGCGCGAGTTCAATGCCGGTTTGGGTTTGCGCATAGGCAGTAGACGAAATGATCATGGTGCAGTCCGCAAGGGTTGAACGTTGGAGCCAACACCGCCACCCATGACATTGCTCGGGAAGTGGCGATTCAGCCGGGCCAACCGTTCTTGCGCAGCGCGTTGATCGCGGTGTACGGCAACCAGTTTGAAAAGCTCGGTACGCAAATGCCACAGCTCGCGCAATGACCGGGAGCCACGGATGCGGCTCTCCAGGTCGTCACAAACCTCGCCGGGCAAGTCCTGCAGTGACGACAGAAATTCGTTGCGTACCGCGGGAAGCGGGGTGATGTGTCGGGGGCGCAGTGCCGCTAGCGGCGATCGCCGCGTATCTTCCTTGGCAACATAAGGGCTGCTGTCCAACCAACTGGAGTCGGGCAGGTTGTTCAAGCCCGAATCACTGTCCAACCACGGCTGCAACGCCGGGGGGCGAACGGCGATCCGTACTTTGCCGCTGGCGTTCAAACGTGGTTTGCGGCGTTGCGAGCGCCACATGGAAAACCGTTGACGCAAGGAATAGATCCAGGAGGAGAACATGGCATTCGGTTGACGAAGATGTTGTTGATCGTTCTGCTGGGCCACATCAGGCCAATGCAGTCGGTGAACAAATTGTCAACAGATGTGTCCGCGGCAAACGCTGGAAAAGGCTTCCTTTTGGCCATCAATCGGAGTGACAGACCCTGGTTTGCCGCCAGGCCGTGCGCCACGGGACGTCGTCGGGGGGATGCAGGGGCGCCGCAGCCCAATCAAACAAGCCCGTAGAGCTGTTTTCGTTGTTGGGTGTATTGCCACCAAGGTGTGGCGGGTGCGCCTCGCATGAAATCCGTGGCGGCTAAAAACGTGTCGAGCACGCAGGGATCGTGGCGCACCCGGGTCACCTCGCACAAACGTCGGTACAGAAGGTAGCCGTCTTGCTCAATCAAATCTTGGGGGTGCGCGATACCCACCAAACGCAAATCAGCCGCCAGCGCAGGGCCAATGTTGGGCAGTTGCTCCAACGCCCTGCATTCGGCAGGGCAGCTTGCTTTCGGGCTTTTAATGTGTTTGCGGCGCGGCCCGCGTGCACTGGTGGCCATGGCCTTCTCTCACATCAGCATGTGGTTGCGTATCAGCCCCACCGCCAAACCCTCCAGCGCAAAGCTGGCATCGCCATCGGCGACCAAGATGGGCTCAAAGTCGGGGTTCTCGGGCAGCAGCTCGATGCCATGTTTGCTGCGTTTGAAACGTTTGACGGTGACCTCGTCGCCCAAACGCGCCACCACGATTTGGCCATTCTTTGCATCGACCGCTTTTTGAACCGCCAGCAGGTCGCCGTCCATGATTCCGGCACCCTGCATGCTCATGCCGCGCACTTTCAGCAGGTAGTCCGGGCGGCGGGCGAACAAGCTGCTTTCAATCACGTAAGTGTTGGCTATGTGTTCTTGCGCCAAGATGGGGCTGCCTGCGGCCACGCGGCCGATCAAAGGCAAGGTCAGTTGGGCCAGGCTGGGCAGCGGCAGCGAAAACTGCTTGATCCGGCTTTGGTTCAGAGCCCGCAATGTGTCAGACTTCAAGCGAATGCCGCGGGAGGTACCGCCTACGAGTTCAATCACGCCTTTGCGCGCCAGGGCTTGCAGGTGTTCTTCGGCGGCATTGGCTGAACGAAAGCCCAGTTCAGAGGCAATTTCGGCCCGTGTCGGGGGCGCACCAGTGCGTTCGATGGCGCTTTGCACCAGGTCGAAAATTTGCTGCTGGCGGTCTGTGAGTTTGGGGGCGTCAAACATCGTGGGTTTCCTTGGGCGGTTTGCGCGGCCGCTTGTGCGAGGTTAGGCTGACAATTTATCCAGTAGCTGTATTTTTATCCAGTTATCAAAAAAATGCAAAAGAAAATCACTGTGGTGCTTGGGACAGGCGGGACGATTGCAGGCCGGGCCGCGAGCAGCGAGGACAACACCGGCTACAAAGCGGGGCAAATCACGGCTGCCGACTTGGTGGCGGCCATACCCGCTTTGCAGTCCTTGCCGCTGGAGTTCGAGCAAGTGGCCCAACTCGACAGCAAAGACATGGACCACGCCACCTGGCAGCGTTTGGCGCAACAGGCGGCGGCCCATCTCGCGCGACCTGAAGTCGGCGCATTGGTCATCACCCACGGCACCGATACGCTCGAAGAAACCGCCTATTTCCTGCACCGTGTGCTGGCGCCCACCAAACCAGTGGTCATGACTGCGGCCATGCGTCCAGCCACCTCGCGCCAAGCGGACGGTCCGCAAAACTTGGTCGATGCCACCACCTTGGCGCAAACCGCAGGTGCTGCCGGTGTGGTGGTGGTGATGGCCGGGCGTGTACACAGCGCTGTTGATGTGTTCAAGGCCCATCCCTACCAACTGGACGCCTTCAGCTCAGGCCAGAGTGGTCCGGTCGCATTGATTGAAGAAGGGCAGCTTCGTTCACTTCGACCTTGGCCTGTGGGCCAGGACGCGGTCGGTTTGTCTGCCTTACCCACTGACCCGGCCGCTTGGCCGCGAGTGGAGTTGCTGATCAGCCATGCGGGCAGCGATGGCCGAGTGGTTCAAGCCCTGTTGAACGCGGGTGCGCAAGGGCTGGTGGTGGCCGGTTGCGGCAATGGCAATGTGCACGCCCAGCTGGAAGTGGCGCTGCAGCTAGCGCAAGCCCAAGGCGTGGTGGTGTGGCGCAGTACCCGGTGTGTGCTGGGCAGTGTGGTCAGCGGCCCGAGGTCGGCCAGCGACGCTGGCCCCCTTTTGTTGCCAGCCACGCCGCTGTCGCCCGAGAAAGCGCGTATTGAGCTGATGTTGCGTTTGATGACGGGTACACCGGATCGAGCACGCCACTGATGGCGTGGTGTTCCGCACGGCAAGAAAAACAAAACGGGTCACGCTTTTGGCGTAACCCGTTGTTTTATATGGCTCCTCGACCTGGGCTCGAACCAGGGACCTACGGATTAACAGTCCGGCGCTCTACCAACTGAGCTATCGAGGAATTGAGCCATAGATTATAGCCTTTAAATCAGCCCCTTGGCTACCGCCTTCAGAGATCCGTTTGAACCGACAAACGGAAGGTCCTCGGTGCCATGGGGTAAAGGTAAACATGGTCGAACTGGTAGGGCGATTCGCGCCAGCGGCGCTGGTCGAACACATTGCTCACGCCAGCACGCCAAATCCACTGGCCGGTGCCCACGCCTGCACTACGGTAGCGCAAGCCTATATCCACCTGCTGGGTGCTGGGAATGCCGACGCTGTTGTCGGGCAGCACCTGGCGGCGGCTCTCGGCGACGACATCGCCCAACAAGGCCAAGCCAGGCCAGGCTGCAACGTCGTAACGCGCTTGCAATTTCAGGGTGGTGGTGGGCACGTTGACCGGGGTTTTGCCGTCGATGGTCGGGTCCTGGCTGTTTTGCCTTCTGGCGTGCAGCCATTGCAAGCCGCCTTGCAGTGTCCACGGGCCACTGCGCAGGTTGCTGGTCAACTCGATGCCTCGGTGGCGGGCTTGCCCGTCGGTCTGGCGTGTGCAGGTGCCGCCCGGCGTGTCGCTGAAACAATCCGGTCCCACGCTTGCTGAAACCGGGCGGTTGATGTCAAACCAGGCGATGGACCATGCCACTGGTCGGCCGCTGTTTTTGAGTCCCACTTCCGTTTGGCGGCTGCGCAGTGCGGGCAGGGCCTGGCCTGCATTGGTGAAGCGTGCTCGGTTGGGCGCCACGTCGCTTTCAACGCCTTGGCCCCAACTGGCGTAGGCCGTCGTGTCGTCGTTCAAGGCCAGGCTCGCGGCCAACCACGGGGTGGTGAAGGACTGCTGGTAGCGGGTGGCGCGCGAGCCGTTGGTGCGAATGCTGTCGCGCTCCAAGCGGCTGTGTCGCAGGCCCAGCCAGGCGGTGAGTTGCGGTGTCAGTTTGATGGCGTCACGCACAAAAAACTCCGTGCTGCGCTCGTCGCGGTTCGTGTTTTGATCAAGCAATGTCGGGTCGGCGGGCGTGACGGCTGTGCCTTGCACATTGCCCGTACCCACATAGTTGTAGGCCTGCATTTGGAAGCGTTGGATCAGCTTGTTCTGCTGCACACCCCACGAAACGCTGTGTTCCAAGGTACCGGTTTTGAGTTGACCGTGCACGGCCACTTCCAGGGCGCGCAAATGGCGGTGTTCGTTTTCGCTGCGGTAGTCGTAGAGGTCAAAACTTCCGTCAGAACAGTAACGGTCGTAATTGTTCTCTGCGCTGCAGCCGTAGGGGAATGCCAGGCGGTCTTGGGTGAGCAGGCGCTGGCTGGCGGCATGGGCTGTCCAGCGCCACTGCGAATTGATGCGCTGGCTGTATCGCAGTGAGTAGGTGTCGGCGTCCATCACCACGGGCAAAGACCAAGGCTGGTTGTTCAGGTTGATGCGCGCATCGTTCAAGTTGGGCACGGTGTTGCCCAACAAGCTGAAGCCAGGTTGGCTGCGCTGGCTGCGGTGGCTGGTTTCAAACTCGGCTTCCAACAGCGTGTCGGTGTTGATGCGCCAATCGCCCGCCACTGCCAACATCTTGCGGTGCCCTTGCAGTTGACGCACAAAAGAATCCAAACGTTCGTAGGCTGCGTTGACCCGCAGGCCGAACGTTTGGTCTTTACCAAAGCGCTGGCTGATGTCGGCAGCACCGAGCAGTCCGCCATGGCCACGCCACTCCAGAAAAGCGCTGCGCAGCGGTTCAGCCAAGGGCCGTTTCACGACCAGGTTCACCAAGCCGCCTGGGCTGCTGACGCCACTCTGCAGTCCACTGGTGCCTTTGAGGATCTCGATGCGTTCTTTGTTGTCCAGTGGCAGCGAGGTTTCCGCGCTGATGGGCAAACCATCACGACGGTAGTTGCTGCGGTTGTCCACCACATAACCGCGAATCGTGAGGTAGTCCCAATAACCTTCGCTGTTGTAGGCGTCGCTCACAGACGGATCGAGTTTGGTGGTGTTCGACAAACGTGAGAACCCGCGGTCGCGCTGGGTCTCCAGGTTGATGCTGCTGGCCTGAAACGGTGCTTTGCTTGCGGGTACGCCGCCCCAGCCGCTCACATCGACGTGTGGGCTGGTGCGGCCGGTGACTGTCACCGTGTCCAGTGTGCGTGCAGCGGTGGTCGGTGCGTTTGGATCCGTGTTTTGTGCCAAAACAGTGCTGCTGATGCACAGCAAAAATGCAGCCTGTGCCAAAGGCAGTCGCTGCAGCATGATCGGGCGGTGTGGTTGCGATTGATAAGAAATTGCCATCGTGGTTCCGTGGTGCGATGGCAGGTCGGCGGGCTCCATACCGGCGGCCTCACGAAAAGTGAGTGCCATGCTTGGAGCATGCTTCCCTGCGCGAGGATTACCTCAATCAGGTTCAAAGGGACTTTCTCAGTCGAACCGTGGCGAACACGGCCCAACACCCCTAGCGAATGCCGCAACTTTTGGTTGCAGCGAGCGGATTATCGCCTCATTCCTTAGCACCGTTGACAGCAGGTTGCTCCAACCCGAGCACGCGGTGCAGCTTGGTGCTGCTCGTGGTGTACTGCAGCTGAATATGCTGGTCCGGAAAAATGATGGCCGCTGCCGCAAAAGCGGCCAGCGTCGCCTCATGAAAACCGCACAGGATGAGTTTCTTTTTTCCGGGGTAGGTGTTGACGTCGCCCACAGCAAAAATGCCGGGCACATTGGTTTGAAACTTCTCGGTGTCGACCACCACTTGTTTGCGCTCCAAACTCAAGCCCCATTGCGCAATGGGGCCGAGTTTGGGTGACAGACCGAAGAAGACCAGCAGCGCATCCAGCGGCACGCTACGGGTGACGGCATCGCTGCCGGTGACTTGAATGTGCTGGAGTTTTCCGCCGTCTTCGTTGAAGCCGGTGATTTGGCCGACGCTGAACTGCATTTGCCCGGCATCGCAAAGGGCCTTCATCTTGGCGACGCTTGCGGGCGTTGCCTGAAAGCCATCACGCCGGTGGATCAAGGTCACGCTGGCCGCCTGGTGTGGGCCGGGTTGCGCAAAGTACAAGGCCCAGTCGAGGGCGGTGTCACCGCCACCGTTGATGACGAGGTGCTGGCCTTTGAGCAACGCCGGGTCTTTGACGCTGTAGAAAATTTGGGTGCCGACAAACTTGTCGATGCCGTCCACTTTGAGCAAACGCGGTTGGAAGGAGCCTGCGCCGCCCGCGACAAAAATTGTTTTGGTGATGAAGGCTTGGCCTCGGTTTGTCGCCACATCAAACCGGCCGTCGTCGCGTTGCTGAACTGAAGCAACCTCTTGGCCCAAGTGGAAGGTGGCACCCAGGGGTTTGATTTGGGCCAGCAAACGATCAACCAGTTCTTGGCCTGTGCACACCGGCAGGGCGGGGATGTCGTAGATGGGTTTGTCGGGGTAGAGCTCGGCGCACTGGCCGCCGGGGTGGTCCAGCGTGTCAATCACATGTGTTTGGATGCCGAGCAAGCCCAGCTCGAACACTTGGAACAAACCCACCGGGCCGGCGCCGATGATGAGGGCGTCGGTTTCTACTTGCATTCAGAGGTCGAAGAAATCAAAAATCGACCAGTCAACGTCTGGGAGTTCGAGCCAGGACAGATCGAAATCGAAGTTCACATCGAAAAACGAGGATGAGTCCGATGACGTTGTGATCGAGTTCAACATCTCTCGCTTCATGCTCACATAGTCACACGCCTCGCCGATACGGGTGTGATAGTCGTCGAAGTCGATATGTGTGTTGAAAAATGCATGAGACCAACATGCAAAGTCGTAGCTGATGCCCTGGCGCCGGTTGGCGTTCTTCACCTCCTGGACGGTGTAGAACTTCTTCTTGCCATGGTTCTTGACCAAGTCGTTGCCGACCAGTCGAATTTGTTTTTTTCTATCCGCAGGTTGGATTGCGCACGCCGGCATGGAGTCAATCTCTCTTTCCGTGACGCATGACTACTTAATCAACTCACCCAACTTCCCCGTCTTGTCCTTCCAATCATCCGCATCCGGCAAAGGCGCTTTGCGTTTGGTGATGCTGGGCCATTTTTTGGACAGGTCGAGGTTGATCTTGATCATGTGCTGCTGGTCGCTGGGCACATCTTCTTCGGGCAGGATGGCATTGACCGGGCACTCGGGAATGCAGACGGCGCAGTCGATGCATTCATCGGGGTCGATGGTCAAAAAATTGGGGCCTTCGCGGAAGCAGTCGACAGGGCACACGTCCACACAGTCGGTGTATTTGCAGCGGATACAGGCTTCGGTGACAACGTGGGTCATGACTCAAACTCGGAAGTTAAATGAAAAACGTTCAGCGGCCATTGCACGGGTGTTGGGCGGCGGTCGCTGTTGAATAACCCATGAGTTTAAAGGCTCGGGGTTTTTACCAGGGGCTGAGGCAGTACAAAGCCCTTGGATTCGGTGTTCCTTGGCGCGTCGGATGTGAGCGCAGCCGCGCCCGCGCCCACGGTGACAACGGTGGGCCGCCCGGCGTGCAACAAGCTGGCCTGGGCCAAGGTGGCGACAGAATGGTCGCTGTGCAGTTGGTCAGGCCAACCCGCGCGGGAGACCACGCTGACCGGCGTGCTGCCCTCCCAACCGGCGGCCATGAGTTGGCGTGACAGCGCCGCCAACTGTTTGCCCGCCATGTAAAAAACTTCGGTGTCGGCAGAGCGTTGGACTGTCAATTGCCCGCTGCGTGTCATCGCGGTGGTGAGGCTGACGCTGCGGCCTGTGCCGCGGCGCGTCAGCGGGCGCTGTGTGGCGGCGGCAGCGGCGATGGCGGCGGTGACACCTGGGATGACTTCGCTCGGGATGCCGGCTTGCGCCAAGGCCAAGAGCTCTTCTTCCAAACGCCCAAACACGCTGGGGTCACCACCTTTGAGGCGCACCACGCACTGGCCTGCTTGGGCATGTTGCACCAAGAGCGCGTTGATTTTGGTTTGCGCCACGCTGTCGCAAAAACCGCGTTTGCCGACGTGGATCCACTGGGCTTGCGGCGCGAACTCGCGCAAGGCCGGGTCGGTGAGCGCGTCGAACAGCACCACATTGGCCCGCTTCAGCGCGTTCGCACCACGCAGCGTGATCAAGTCCGCCGCGCCGGGACCAGCGCCGATGAAGATGACGTGGCCCGATTTCATGAGCCGAGCACCTTGAAAACACACCCCACACCGTCATTCCCGCGCAGGCGGGAATCCAGTCTGTGCCACGCGCTGGATTCCCGCGTGCGCGGGAATGACGGCCGTGAGGAGGTGGGCGTCATCATGCTGAACCCAGTGATTCTTACGCCGCCGCCTTCACCAACAACGCACCACTGGTGCGGTTGCTGGTGGGGTCGACGATGATGAGGGAGCCGCCGACGCGGTTGTCGGTGTAGGCCTCCACCGGCAGGGCTTGTTGGGTTTCGATGGTGACGTAGCCAATGTCGTTCACGGCTAACTCGTGTGCGTCGATGGTTTGTAGGTTGTGGATGTCGAGGCGGCTTTCAATGCTGCTGATGCGGGCCTGCACCCAGCGGTTGCCGTGTCGAAGCCAGTATTTGCGGCCGATCACGGCGGGCTCCACGTCCAGCCAGGCCAAGGTGGCGGTAAAACGCTGGGCTTCGTGGATGGTTTGTGGCGTGCTGATCCAGTCACCACGCGACACATCGAGCTGGCGGTCCAGCACCACACCGGCGCTTTGGCCGGCTTCCACCACGTCCACCACCTCGGCGGCCAGGCGCACTTCAGCGACCACTGCGGTTTGTCCGCTGGGGAAAATTTGCACTGCGTCACCCGCTTTGACGCGGCCATGCGCAATGCGGCCATACAAGGTGCGGGGCTGGTTGCCGGTGCCTTCGCCTTCGCGGCTGACGTACTGCACGGGGATGAGCAGGTCGCCGTCTTTGCGCTCTTGCAAGGCGGGCAGGCTCTCCAGCAGTTGCAAGAGGGACGGGCCGTTGTACCAATCCGCATCCAAGGGTTGGGTCACGTTGTCACCGCGCAAGGCGGACACGGGAATGATGCCTGCGACTGCTATGCCGGCTTGCTGTGCAAATGCCTCCAGCGCCGATTTAACGGTGTTGTAGGCGGCGCCGGGGTTGTCGATGGCGTCGAGTTTGTTGATGGCAAACACGATGCTGGGCACACGCAACAAATGCGCCAGCAAAGCGTGGCGGCGGGTTTGCGGCAACAGCACGGGGGCTTTCACATCGAGCTTGGTGATGTCCACCAGCACCACGGCGGCATCGCTGCCTGCAGCGGCGGTCACCATGTTGCGGGTGTATTGCTCGTGGCCGGGCGCGTCGGCAATGATGAATTTGCGCGACTTGGTGGCGAAATAGCGGTAGGCCACGTCAATCGTGATGCCTTGCTCGCGTTCGGCTTCCAGGCCGTCGGTGAGCAGGGACAAATCGATGGGTGCGCCAGCGGCTTTTTTCTCGAGCGTGTCGAGCTGGTCAGCGAGGATGGCGCGGCTGTCGTACAGCAGGCGGCCAATGAGGGTGCTCTTGCCGTCATCGACCGAGCCTGCGGTGAGAAAACGCAGGGCGCGGTGGTCTTGGGTCTTTTGCATCGTTGCGATATTCATCAAATCACTCATTCAATTTTTTGCTTCACGACAAAGTTCGCTTTGCCCCATCCCCCTCACCCCAACCCTCTCCCACAAGTGGGAGAGGGGGCATTTCGGCTCCCTCTCCACCGTACTCGGGGAGAGGGTTGGGGTGAGGGGGCGAAGCGCCCCCAGGGGTGGGTTAAAAGTAGCCTTCTTTTTTACGGCGCTCCATGGAAGCATCGGACGTACGGTCGTCCATGCGTGTCGCCCCACGTTCGCTCACCGTCACTTTCAGCGTCTCGGCGACGATCTCGGTCGCATTGGTGGCAGGGCTCTCCACGGGGCAGGTGCAGGTCATGTCGCCCACGGTGCGAAAGCGCACTTGTGCGGTTTCAATTTGCTCGTCACCCTCGGGCGGTGTCACCTCGGTCAACGGCACCAGTAGACCTTTGCGGCGAATGACTTGTCTGTCGTGCGCAAAGTACAAATTCGGCAGCGGAATGTTTTCGCGAGCGATGTAGAGCCACACATCGAGTTCAGTCCAGTTGCTGATGGGGAAGGCGCGCATGTGCTCGCCCGGTTTGATGCGGGTGTTGAAGAGCGTCCACAACTCGGGGCGCTGTTCCTTGGGCTGCCATTGGCCAAAGCTGTCGCGGTGACTGAAGATGCGTTCTTTGGCGCGGGCTTTTTCTTCGTCGCGGCGGGCGCCACCCATGAGCACATCGAAACGGTGTTCTTCAATGGCCTCCAAGAGCGCCACGGTTTGGTGGCCGTTGCGGGACTCCAGCGGGTGCGACAGGCGAATCGTGCCGCGTTTGATGGAGTCTTCCAAATGACCCACCACCAAACGTTCGCCCATCTCGGCCACACGGCGGTCGCGGAACTCAATCACTTCGGGGAAGTTGTGACCAGTGTCCACGTGCAACAGGGGAAAGGGCAGACGGCCTTTGAATTCACCGTTCTTGTCTTTGGTCTTGAAGGCTTTTTCGGCCAGACGCAGCACCACGCAGGAATCTTTACCGCCCGAAAACAACAGGGCAGGGCGCTCAAACGCGGCCACGGTTTCGCGCAGGATGAAGATGGCTTCTTCTTCCAACCAGTCGAGGTGGCTGTGGTCGAGCTGGGGCAACATTTGCTCGATGGTCAGGGGGGCGTTCATTTGCTATCTCCAATCATTGATACCGCGGCTTCTTCTGCGCCGTGCACATGCAAGCCGCACTCTTTGGCCTTTTCATCGTGGCTGCGGCCGGGCTCTGTCGAGCCCTTAACTTCGGACGTACCGAAGTTAGCCTGCGCCGAAACGAGGTCGCCAGACGCCTCGCTGCGCAAGGCGCTCGCCGCTGGCGCGTCGAGGTGCGTCTTGTGCAAGCCGCACTCTTTGGCGTCCTCGTTTTCCCACCACCAACGGCCTGCGCGGAAGTCTTCGCCAACAGCAATTGCTCGTGTGCAAGGCGCGCAGCCAATGCTGGGCATGAACTCATCATGCAGTGGGTTGTAGGGCACCTTGTGGGTGGCGATGTAGTGCCACACGTCGGCCCAGCTCCAATCAGCCAGCGGGCTCCATTTGGTGCGGCCTTTGTCGTCCAGCTCGCTGAAGGCCACCTCACCACGGTTGTTGGATTGCTCGCGGCGCAGGCCGGTGATCCAGGCGGTGCGGCCATCCAGCATGCGCGACAGTGGCTCCAGCTTACGAATTCCGCAGCAGGCTTTTCGAAGATCCATGCTCTCGTACATGGCACGTTCGCCATTCGTCTTGACGAACTGAATCACGGCTTCGGCTTGCGGGCGGTAAACCTCGACCGACAGGCCGTAGTGGGCGTCGATGCGCGAAATCAACGCCACCGCTTGTTCATGCAATGCACCGGTCTCCAGCGTGCCAATGGCCACGGGGATTTGATGGCGTGCGATCAAGTCGGTGATCACCATGTCTTCGGCACCCAGGCTGGTGGCTTGCACCACATGGCCGACGTGTTCGGTGGCCGCCTGGCACAGCACCGTCAGCGCATTTGACACGCGTTGATCGAAACCAGCGGTGGCGCGTGCGTACAGGCTGATGGCACTCATATGGAGGAGCCCGCCTGGTTGAACTCTGGTGCCGCTGCTTTACCGCTTTCTGGGCGAGCAAACACCGGGCGATGTTCGCTGACATCGGCCTGGTAGTAAGCGGGGAAAAAGGTGAGGGCACGTTCGGCGGCTTCACGCGATTGATCGGCACGCAACTGCACGGCATCAAAGCCTGTCCGCTGCAGCAGTTGCAGCATGTCCACCAGCACCTGGCCGGTGGCGCGCACTTCGCCTTGGAAGCGGTAGCGGTTGCGTAAGAGCCGGGCCTGGCTGTAGGCGCGGCCATCGACCCACTTGGGGAACTCCAAGGCGATCAAGGACAGGCGGGGCAGGTCGGCTTCCAGTTCTTCAATGTCGGCGTCGTTAGGGAAGATCACCCCGACCTTCATGTCTTGCGGCCAATGGGCGCGCACACCGTGCCACTGCAACAGTGTGAGCAGGCTGTGTTCTTTGGGTGTGAGGGTGACCATGGGGCCATCTTCACCAATGACGCTGTGCCAGGGGTCGCGTTGGGGGTCTATGAATTTCATGGTCATGTCTTTCATCAAGCCGCGTGGTTCAGGCGGCTTTGGCCGTCGAGCGGCGAATCGCGTTGGCGGCTGATTTGAAGGGGTCCAGGCCCACACGTTTGACGGTGTCGATGAAACGCTCATTGCGTGTTCCTGCTAACACGCGGGTTTCGCGGTAGGTGTCGATCACGGCCTCAATGGCATCGGCCACTTCATCGGCAGCAAACGACGGCCCAATCACCTTGCCCGGCACGGAGTCGCCACTTTGCGTAGAGCCGTCCGAGCCCGCGAGCGTCACCTGGTACCACTCGGTGCCGTCCTTGTCCACCCCGAGCACGCCAATGTGGCCGCTGTGGTGATGGCCGCAGGAGTTGATGCAACCGCTGATGTGCAGGTCGATGTCGCCAATGTCGTACAGCTCGTCCAGGTCTTGATAACGCGTGGTGAGTTCTTCGGCCAGGGGTAAGGAGCGGGCGTTGGCGAGCGAGCAGAAGTCGCCGCCGGGGCAGGCAATCATGTCGGTGAGCAAGCCAATGTTGGGTGTGGCAAAACTCGCGTCACGCGCGGCTTGCCACAAGGCGTAGAGCTCAGACTCGCGCACCCACGGCAGCACCAGGTTTTGGTCGTGCGACACACGCAACTCGCCGTGGCTGTAAAGGTCGGCCAGGTCGGCGGCCAGGTCCATCTGTGCGTCGGTGGCGTCGCCCGGTGCTTGTCCCGAGCGTTTGAGCGACAAGGTCACTGCGCGGTAGCCGCTGACTTGGTGGCCATGCACATTACGCTCCAACCAGCGTTTGAAGGCCACGGGTGCATCGCTCGCCACGGGGTGAGAGCTGGCGTGGTGCTCCACACCCTTGGGGCGCACAAAACACGCGTTCACCCGGTCGAACTCGGCTTGCGGGATCAGGTGGGCGCTGCCCTCCACGTCGCGGGTCAAGATGTTGTTGAACTCTTGGTTCACATCATCAAAAAACGCCTGGCCTTCGGCTTTGACCAAAATTTTGATGCGCGCCTTGTACATGTTGTCGCGACGACCATAGCGGTTGTAAACCCGCACGATGGCTTCGATGTACACCAAGATTTGTTGCCAAGGCAAAAACTCATGGATGACAGAGCCGATCACCGGCGTGCGGCCCATGCCGCCGCCCACCAGCACCTTGAAGCCGACTTCACCGGCGGCGTTTTTCAGCAGCTGCAGGCCAATGTCGTGCCAGGCGATGGCGGCGCGGTCTTCTTTGGCGCCACTGACTGCAATCTTGAATTTGCGCGGCAGGTGGGCGAACTCCGGGTGCAAGGTGCTCCATTGACGCAAAATTTCGCAGTAAGGGCGTGGGTCGACGATTTCGTCGGCCGCCACACCCGCGAAGCAGTCGCTGGTGATGTTGCGGATGCAATTGCCGCTGGTTTGAATGCCGTGCATGTTCACGGCGGCCAGCGCGTCCATCACGTCGGCGCTTTTTGTGAGCGGAATCCAGTTGTATTGCAGGTTTTGGCGTGTGGTGAAGTGGCCGTAGCCTTTGTCGTAGTCCCGCGCGATGCGGGCCAAGGCGCGCAACTGCAGGCTGCTGAGTTCGCCATAGGGCACGGCCACACGCAGCATGGGTGCATGGCGCTGGATGTACCAGCCGTTTTGCAGGCGCAGGGCGCGAAACTCTTCGTCAGGCAAGTGGCCCTTCAAGTGGCGCTGCAACTGGTCGCGGTACTGACCAGCGCGTTGGCGCACGAACTGGGCGTCGAAATCGGTGTAGGTGTACATGGTGGCTTGAACGAATTCTCAATGAATCACTTTGAGGCCGGCGGTCACCAGCGAAATGCACAACAAGGTGCGAACGAGTTTTTCTGGCATGCGCCTTGTGAGCTTGGCACCCAACCAAATGCCGGGTACCGAGCCCACCAACAACCACCCCAACAAACCCCAGTTCACATGGCCGAGGGTTGCGTGGCCAATGCCGGCGACCAAGGTCAGTGGCACTGCATGGGCAATGTCGGTGCCCACCACCTTGTGGCTTTCTAAGCGCGGGTAGAGCAGCATGATCATGGTGGCGCCAATGGCCCCGGCGCCAATCGAGCTGAGGGACACCAACACGCCCAAAATCAAACCGCAGACCACGGTGATGGCGGGTTTGCGATTGTCGGGTATCCAGCGCTCCAGCTTCAAACCCACGGCGTGCCAGGCTTCACGGTAGGCCACGGTGACGGCGGTGAGCAAGAGGGCGATGCCCAAAGAGAAGGTCAGTGCACTGGCCCAACCTTTGGTGATGCCGGTGAAATGCATCAAGGCGATGGTGGCCAGGGATGCCGGAATGCTGCCCGCGAGCAAGCAGGTGGCGAGCTTCCACTGCACATGGCCGGACTGGTGGTGGGCCACAGAACCCGAAATCTTGGTGATGGCCGCAAACCACAGGTCGGTGCCGATGGCCACCGCCGGGCTGAGTTTAAAGACGGACAGCAAAAGTGGCGTCATCAGGGAGCCGCCGCCCACGCCCGTCATGCCGACAATGATGCCGACACCCAGCCCGCTCAAAATCGCCATCCAGTCCATAGTCGCTTTCTTGGGCGCATTTCAGCGCTGAAGGCGCGACTGTAGGCAGTCCCTATATATTTGGGAACTACATATTTGTACTGTGATTATGCGAATGAAGAATATAAAGCGGATTCTGGGGCTGCTCGCCCTTTGCCTGGCCTTGGTGGGGTGCCAGAGCACACCCAAAGCGCTTGAACCTGCACCTGTTCCAGCTCCTGTGCCCGTCGCGGCCCCCAAACCGCCGCCCAAACCGCCTCGGTTGGGCTTGGCCCTGGGTGGGGGAGCGGCCCGCGGCTTTGCCCACATCGGCGTCATTCAGGTGCTGGAAGAAGCGGGGATCGCGCCGGACTTGGTGGTGGGCACCTCGGCCGGCAGCTTGGTGGCCGCGCTTTACGCATCCGGCAAGTCGGGCACGGTCTTGGGTCAGTTGGCCGGTGAGATGGACGAGGCCGCCATCACGGACTGGGGTTTCCCGGGTCGTGGCCTGATCCGGGGTGAGGCGCTGGCCAAATACGTGCGTGACCAGGTCAGCGGGCGCAGCATGGAGCAAATGCGGCTGCCGCTCGGTATCGTGGCCACGGATTTGGACTCCGGGCAGCCCATCCTTTTTGTGCGCGGCGACACTGGCATGGCGGTTCGCGCCTCCAGCAGCGTACCAGCGGTGTTTCAGCCGGTAAAGATTGCGGGGCGAGAGTATGTGGATGGCGGTTTGGTCTCGCCGGTGCCGGTTCGTTTTGCCCGGCAAATGGGGGCCGAGGTGGTGATTGCCGTGGATATTTCTGCGCCGCCCGAGGGCGGCCCCACGGGCGACCCGTTTCGCATGTTGCTGCAAACCTTTGCCATCATGGGCCGCAGCATCAACCACTTTGAATTGCGCGACGCTGATGTGGTCGTTCGGCCCCTGCTGCCTGGCGTCTCTGCCACAGCGTTTGCGGCGCGAAAGCAGTCCATACAGGCAGGCCGCGAGGCGATGCAGGCGCTGTTGCCCCAGCTGCGCGCCAAGTTGGCAGAAAAAACCTTGTGACGAAAAAAAGCCCGGTTCAACACCGGGCTTTTTGAATCACACGACCCAGCCCGAAGGCTAGGTATCGTGGTGATTAACGCTTCTTGGAAGCGGTTTGAGCGGTCTTCAAAGCGGTGTTGGTCGCAGCAGTGAAGTTGGCTTCAGCCACGTCAGCAGCTTGCTTGGCGGCCTTGCTCACGCTCTCGTACGCGTTGTTGGCAGCGGCCACAGCCGACTTCACCAAAGCAACAGCGTTCTCGGAACCAGCAGGTGCATTTTTCACAGCAGCGTCAACGGCAGCAGTGAATTTCTTCTGGGCTTCAGCGGCGGTCGTTTCGGCAACTTTGCCGACTGCAGCGTTGGTGGCAGCAGCGATGTCATACAGGTGACGGCTGTAGGCAGCGGCTTTTTCAGCGGCTGGCTGCAACAGAGCAGCTTGCAGGGCCATCAGCTCTTGCGCGTCTTTGGCAGACATGGCAGCTTTGGTGGTTTCTGCGGCTTCGCCCAAAGCGGCTTTTGCCACTTGCAGGTTCAGTTCAACCAGCTTCTCAACGCCTTCGAAGGCTTTGTTGGTCAGGCCGAAGAGGGTTTCGACGTTGGCTTTGTGGGCGGCGATCAGTTGTTCAGGTGTGAAGCTCATGGGGTTCTCCTAAGAATCAATGGATGAAAAAGGTACAACGATGGACAACGGGCGGGTACTGCAAGAAATCTGGCCGTCTGCACTATCTGACACAGGCTTATGTTGCGCTGCACCATGGAGGGAAGTATAAGGCTTGAACATGACAAATCAAGCGTTTATTGTTGCATTGCAGCAAATTGGAGGGCTCTCCCCAAAAACCGATGGAGGCGGCAGGATAGGTGGGGCCAAGCAGTCCGTCGAGCAATGGAACATCTAGAGACAATGGGCGGGTTTATGCCCTGCCTTTTTTTGCCCCCACTTGTCGTCCATGAAGGCTTATTACTCCGACCATTTCGTTTTGCCACTGCCTGAAGGGCACCGCTTCCCGATGCAAAAGTACCGTTTGCTGCGCGAGCAATTGCAGGCGTCCCTTGCGGCGGTGTCCTTGCAAGAAGCGCCTGCGGCAAGCGACGGCGAACTGGCGCTGGCCCACACACCTTCGTATGTCGAAGCAGTGGTGCACGGCACGCTCAGCGCGGCGGCGCAGCGGGAAATTGGGTTCCCCTGGACGCCACGCATGGTGGAGCGTTCCAGGCGATCCGTTGGCGCCACGGTGGCCGCCGCACGCACGGCGTTGCGTGAGGGCCTGGCGGCAAATTTGGCCGGAGGAACCCACCATGCTTATGCAGACAAGGGCGGCGGTTACTGCGTGTTCAACGACGTGGCCGTGGCCGCCCGTTTGATGCAAGCCGAGTGGCACCGCCAGCACCGGCAACTGCTGCGGGTGGCGGTGGTGGATTTGGATGTGCACCAAGGCAATGGCACTGCCGCCATCTTTGCCGACGATCCCACCGTGTTCACCCTGTCTATGCACGGCGAGAAGAATTTTCCATTTCGCAAGGAGGCCAGCGACTTGGATGTTGACCTGCCCGATGGCTGTGCTGACGACGACTATCTCGTTGCGCTCGACGACGCGCTGCTGCAAATGGAACGCCGCCACCTTGATGGCCCGCCGGGTTTGATCTTTTATGTTGCTGGGGCCGATCCGCATGAAGGCGACCGGCTCGGGCGGCTCAAACTCACCACCGCGGGTTTGGCCGAGCGCGACCGAAGGGTGTTCGACTTTGCGCGCGAGCGCCGCATTCCGCTGGCCTTTTCCATGGCCGGAGGTTATGGGCGTGTGATCGAAGACACGGTGGCGGTGCAAGTCAATACCTACCGTATCGCTGTCGACAGTTGGTCTCGCTGGGCCACGCAGTGAAACAATCAGTCCCTTGTTTTGGAGTCTTTCCCATGTCCCAACGCCCAAGTTTCACGCCTGACCAAACCGCCGTCGTTGATGCTGCCATCACCTCACGCGCATCGATCCGCGCGTTTTTGCCAACACCCGTGCCGCGGGAAACCATCCTGGACATCTTGCGTGTGGCGGGGCGCGCACCCTCGGGCACCAACACCCAGCCTTGGAAAGTGACGGTCTTGACCGGCAGCGCCTTGTCGTCGCTGGCGAGCAAAGTGCACGCGGCTTTTGATGACCCGGCTGTCGCCGCCACCCACACCGAGGAATATGCCTATTACCCCACCGAATGGCGCTCGCCCTATATCGACCGCAGGCGCAAAGTGGGCTGGGATTTGTATGGCTTGCTGGGTATCCAAAAAACCGACAAAGCCCGCATGCATGCCCAGCATGGCCGCAACTACACCTTCTTTGATGCACCCGTGGGGTTGATGTTCACCATTGACCGGGTGATGCAACAAGGCAGTTGGATGGACTACGGCATGTTCTTGCAGAACATCATGGTCGCAGCGCGCGCCCGTGGCCTGGACACTTGCCCGCAAGCCGCTTTCACGCCCTTTCACAAAATCATCCTGGAGCACATCGAGGCACCCGCGAGCGACATGTTGGTGTGCGGCATGTCCTTGGGCTGGGCCGATCCCGATGCAGTGGAGAACAGTTTGGTGACTGAAAGAGAGCCGGTTGAAGGCTACACGCGGTTCATGACCTGAAGCGTCCGCTGGACGCCGCAGCTGCGCCTGCTTAGGCTCGCCTGGCGGCGCACGGGTTGTTACCTACGTAGCGCGCCGAGTGCTCCCTCACTACAATTCCTTGCTTTTAGTGGGCCTATTCAGGCTTGGTTCAGGTCAAACAATTTTTGAGGGATCCCATGTCCAAAGTCTTTTCGGCCGCTTGTGCGGTTTTCTTGCTTTTCGCAAGCCCGCAACTGGCTTGGGCTTCTGCTGAAGCAGTCCCCTTCGCGGGGCCGACGGTGGGCTCGGTGCCGGTCGAGTTCATTTTGTTCGCCTGCGTGCTGGCATGTGTGGCCCTCTTTCACAACTTCACCTTGCAAACGGCGGTGACTGGGGCGGTCGTCATTGCGCTCTACAAAATCGTGTTCTCGCCCTTCAAGTTTGGTGCGGGCGTGGGTGGCTTTGTGAACCACCTGGGACACGAGTGGGTGATCTTGGTTAACTTGCTGCTCTTGCTATTGGGTTTTGCGCTTTTGGCCAAGCACTTTGAAGACACCGAGGTACCGGCCATCTTGCCGCGCTATTTGCCCGACGATTGGAAGGGCGGTTTCGTGCTGTTGGTGTTGATTTTCGTGCTCTCCAGTTTTCTGGACAACATAGCCGCCGCCATGATTGGTGGGGCCATTGCCCACACCGTGTTCAAGGGCAAGGTGCACATAGGATATTTGGCCGCCATCGTGGCCGCCTCCAACGGTGGCGGTGCTGGCAGTGTGGTCGGTGACACCACTACCACCATGATGTGGATTGCCGGGATCTCGCCCGTGGAAGTGCTGGAAGCATTCATCGGCTCGGGTGTGGCGCTCTTCATCTTCGGCATTCCGGCTGCCCTGAAGCAACAGGCTTACTCGCCTATTCAAGCCAACGCCACGCCGGGCGCGCATGTGGACTATCCGCGATTGGCTGTGGTGGCTTTCATCTTGATTTCTGCCGTTACCGTCAACATTGTTGTTAACTTGAAATTCAATGCGGTGTCAGACTCGTTTCCGTTTTTAGGTGCCGCAGTCTGGGGCGCCATCTTGTTGAGTTTGGTCATTCGTACCCCTGATTGGTCGCTGCTGCCAGGGGCGCTGCGTGGTTCTATCTTTTTGTTGGCGCTGGTGTTGTGCGCCTCCATGATGCCCGTGGATCAATTGCCGGTGGCTTCATGGCAATCGGCCTTGGGCTTGGGTTTCTTGTCGGCGGTGTTTGACAACATTCCCTTGACGGCGCTGGCCATCAAACAAGGCGGTTACGACTGGGGCTTTTTGGCTTATGCGGTCGGTTTTGGTGGTTCCATGTTGTGGTTTGGCTCCAGTGCAGGGGTCGCGCTTTCCAACATGTACCCCGAGGCGCGTTCGGTGGGCCAGTGGTTGCGTCACGGCTGGTTTGTGGCAGTGGCTTATGTGGTGGGTTTCTTTGTGATGGTGGCCGTCATTGGATTCAATCCAGGCTCCACGCCGCGTGGACAGGTTCCAGCGACGAGTGCCTCCACGCCCGTGACCGCGCCTGCGGTGACCGCCCCACAGTCGAACTGAACCATGCGTGCACAGGTGCTCGTGGCCCGGGCGGTTTTCCCCGAGGTCATTGAGCGCCTGCGTCAGCACTTTGAGGTACACATCAACGAGGCAGACGAGGTCTGGTCAAGTGCCGAATTGAGACAACGCCTGCACGGCAAACAAGGTGCCTTCATTACGGCGGGCGAAAAAGTTGATGCCGCCTTGCTCGCTGCCAACCCGCAACTCAAAGCCATCGCCAACATGGCCGTGGGTTACAACAACATCGACATCGCCGCTTGCACTGCGGCGGGTGTGGTGTGCACCAACACGCCCGACGTGCTGTCAGAGAGCACCGCTGATTTTGCTTTCGCTCTAATGATGGCCACCGCACGCCGCATGTTCGAGGGCGAACGTTTTCTGCGTAGCGGCCAGTGGGAAAAATGGACTTACAACCTGCTCGCTGGCAGCGATGTGCACGGTGCCACCCTGGGCATCCTCGGCATGGGCCGCATCGGCCAGGGCATTGCAAGGCGTGGCGCTTGGGGTTTTGGCATGAAGGTGGTTTATCACAATCGTTCCCCAATCGATGTATCCACTGAGGCTGAGCTGAACGCACGTTACGTCAGCAAAGAAGATCTGCTGCGCCAAGCCGATCATTTGGTGCTGGTGCTGCCCTATTCCAGCGCCTCCCACCACGCCATCGGCGCGGCTGAGTTGGCCTTGATGAAACCCACCGCCACGCTCACCAACATTGCACGCGGCGGCATTGTTCATGATGCCGCCTTGGCCCAGGCCCTCAAGGAACAGCGCATCGCCGCGGCGGGTTTGGATGTGTTTGAAGGCGAGCCGCAGGTGCACCCCGAGTTGCTCAAGCTGCCCAATGTGGTGCTCACCCCCCACATTGCCAGCAGCACCCTGGCGACACGCCGGGCCATGGCGGACTTGGCGGCGGATAACTTGATTGCGGCATTGGGCTGTGGCCCCGAGGCGGGGCGGCCGCCCACGCCTATCAATGCTGAGGTGCTGAGCAAGGCTTGATCTGTCCGCCTGCGACAATCGCTGGCATGAGCTATTTGCCCTGGATCGCGGTGCTGCTGGCCGCCTTGAATTTGTTGGTGTTGCTGTGGTGGGCGCTACGCGCCTCGCGTGGTCCTGACCCCCGGCAAGCGCAGCAACAAGCCGAGCGCCTGGAGCGTGAGCTGCGTGATGAAGTGGGCCGCAGTGCCCAGGGCACTCGGCAGGAGATCGCGGGCACGCTGGGTTTGTTTCAGCAAACCCTGCTGAACCAACAAGGCGACGTGGCGCGCACGCAGAACGAGCAGATTGACAGCTTTCGCATTCAATTGGCCTCACTGCAAACGGCCGTCAGCCAAGCGCTGCAATCGGCGGTGAGCTCGCAGGCCCACCAAGCGCAGAGCTCACGCGATGCGCAGGACGGCGCCTTCAAACGTTTTGCCGACACTTTGAATGAGCAGCTGCGGCTGTTGTCCGAGGCCAACGAGCGGCGCTTGAACGAGGTTCGCGGTGCGGTGGAACAACGCCTGACCGCTCTGCAACAAGGCAATGAAGCCAAGCTGGAACAAATGCGCCTGACGGTGGACGAAAAACTCCACGCCACGCTGGAACAACGTTTGGGTGAAAGTTTCAAACAAGTGGCCGACCGCTTGGAGCAGGTGCACAAAGGCTTGGGCGAAATGCAGTTGCTGGCCAAAGATGTGGGCTCGCTCAACCGTGTGCTCAGCAATGTCAAAACCCGCGGGATATTTGGCGAGGTGCAGCTGGCGGGTTTGTTGGAACAGGTGTTCACGCCCGAACAATACGCATGCAATGTGGAGACCGTGCCTGGTTCCGGTGCCAGGGTGGAGTTTGCGGTGAAGCTGCCAGGCCGCCGTGACGATGGCCTGCCGATGTGGCTACCGATTGATGCCAAGTTTCCGCGTGAAGACCACGAACGCCTGCTGGATGCCCAAGACCGCGCCGACGTGGTGGCGGCCGACGCCGCTGCCAAGGCCATTGAGGCGCGTCTGCGCATGGAAGCGCGCACCATCAAAGAAAAATACATTGCGGCACCGCACACCACCGACTTTGCGATTTTGTTTTTGCCCACCGAAAGCCTCTATGCAGAGGCATTGCGCCGGCCGGGTTTGATGGAGTCGCTGCAGCGCGACTACAAGGTGATGTTGGCCGGGCCCACCACCCTGCTGGCCACGCTGAACAGCTTGCAAATGGGTTTTCGCACCCTGGCGCTGGAGCAGCGTTCGGCCGAGGTGTGGGAGGTGCTCGGTGCGGTGAAAACCGAGTTCGCCAAGTTTGGTGATGTGCTGGCCAAAACCAAGAAGAAATTGGACGAAGCCAGCAGCACCATTGAGCAAGCGCAAACCCGTGCCAATGTGATGAACCGCAAGCTCAAGTCGGTGGAAGGGCTGTCAGACGGACGGACCCAAGTGCTGCTGCCTTTGCCCGAGCTTGGCGACGAAAGCGAAACGCAGGACGGCGGATGAGCGTTGGTTTGTCGCGGCCGCTGTTGGCGTTGATCGCGGCCCAGGTTTCTTTGCACGCCTGCATGACAGGCACGCGGGTGGCGGCCCCGTTGCTGGCGCTTCGCGAAGGGCAGGGCGCTTGGTTTGTGGGAGTGCTGTTGGCCATGTTTGCCGTGGCTCCAGTGGTGCTGGCGCTGTATGCAGGGCGTTTGGCCGACCGTTTTGGCTACCACCGGCCGATTTACATTGCCGTGGCATTGGCATTGGTCGGTGGGCGAGGGCCTGTTCACACTAAAAAGGCACCCGCGTGACTCAGGAAACGGACACCATCAAGGCGCAAGGCGCAGCTGTAGTGCGCTACAGCGAGCACTTGCAACGCCGAGGGTGTCCGTTTCCTGAGATCACCCGGAGGGCCAGTCCAGAGGCAGGTGCTGGGCGGCGTTGCGGTTTCGTTGTGTGCCCGAGGCACACGGCCTCAACCACGCCTTGCCCAGCACCTGCCTCTGGACTGGCGCGGGTGCCTTTTTAGTGTGAACAGGCCCTACTGGCTGCTCTGGACCAACACTATGCGGTGTTGTGCGTGGCCGCACTTTTGGTCGGCGGGGCGGCCAATATGGGCGTGATTGCCAGCCAGCGCACGGCGGGCTTGATGGCCCATGACGCCACCCAGCGGGTGCAGATTTTCAGTTGGCTGGGCTTGGCACCAGCGCTGGCCAATGTGGTCGGTCCGGTGTTGGCGGGTGTGTTGATTGATGCGGCCGGCTTTCAAGTGGCTTTTGTTGTGCTGGCACTCTTGCCCCTGGCCACTTTGTTTTGGTCGCGCTGGGTGCCTCGCGCAGACGCAGGGCCTGACCTGCCAAACGCCCAAGCCGTGCTGCCGAAAACGGCCTGGAGTTTGCTGCGCTCGCCCGCGTTGTTGCAGCTGCTGCTGTTGAACTGGATCATGTCGGCCAGTTGGGACGTGCACTTGTTCGTCTTGCCGGTTTTGGGGCACGAACGCGGCCTGAGCGCGTCGGTGATTGGTGGCATCTTGGGCTTGTTCGCTGGGGCAGTGGCCCTGGTGAGGCTGTTAATTCCGCTGTTGGCCCACCGACTGAGCCAGCCCCAAGTGTTGCGCGGCGCCATGCTGCTGACGGCGGCCGTGTTTGCAGCCTACCCGTTTGCGCACAACGCCACCTTGATGGCCTGTTGCGCCGTGGTGTTGGGTTTGGCCTTGGGGGCGGTGCAGCCCATGGTGATGTCCACACTGCATCACATCACGCCGACGGGCCGCCACGGCGAGGTGATTGCTCTGCGGTCGATGGTGGTGAACTTGTCCAGCACCGTCATGCCGCTGCTCTTTGGGTTGGTGGGATCAACCGTTGGCGCGGACCCGCTGTTTTGGGCCATGGGCGCGGTGGTGGCTGCGGGCAGCGTCGGCGCTAAAGGCATGGGCCGCTGGGCCCAGCCCCATTGAGCGCCCCCAGACCTGTCGCGTTGCGCCAGGCCCCCAGGGGCCAGAAAGGTCCCCTTCGAGGCCCTTGGCGATGAGAAAACTTCGGAGCGGCCCGGCGTTTTCTCATGAGTGGAATCAGAATTTGATGCCTGAGGGATTGGGTGGTGCGGCGGGTGCCGCTGGGGCTGCGGCGGGGGCTGGAGTAGCTACTGGGCGGGCTGCGGGCGCTTGGGTGACCGTGCGCGGTGGAACCAGCGGCGTGGCCTCGGCGTGTTTGTAGCCCGTGGGCAAGGTGGACGTTGGTGGGTAACCCGCAGCGTCGAGGTACTGCACCCATTCGCTGGCTGAATACCCACGCAACACTTGCGAACCTATGGTCAAGGTGGGCACATCGTTGGCCCCCGCAATGCGCTTGAAGGCTTCAGAGTCTTCTGTGGTGGTCACAGAGCGTTCAACATAGGGAATGCCACGTTGCCGCAAAAAGCTGCGGCCGGCGTTGCATGGCTCGCATTCGGGTGTTGTGACGTAGAGCACCACCGGGAACTTGGTGGCCACTTGGCGCAGCGCGGCAGGCAATGAGGTGCTGGGGTTGTCCACGGCGGTGGTCACGCCGCTGGGCTTCACGGTAGAAATTTTGTCGTTGCTGGCGATGGGCGGGCGGTCGGTGTAGCTGACCTTGCCGTCCGGCCCCACCACTTTGTACAAAGCGTGTGCCGGGTTGGCCAACAGCATCAATCCCATGCACAGGCCAGAGAGTTTCAATGCGGGGTGAGCGGGCTTGAGTTCGAGCATCGGGTGCATCTTTCGTGGCAAATGGGCATCGATCGTTGGCAACAGACGTAATGAGCGTCGATGGGATTTTGCGCCATCTCAACGCGCTGTGCTACAGGGTCAAGGGCGACTCATGGGGAGGCGGACTCCGGGTTGCCCGCCATGCCTTGGTGCCGCAACAGTGCATCAATGCGCGGTTCGCGGCCTCGAAAGGCTTTGAAACTCTCCATGGCCGGGCGGCTGCCGCCCACTTCGAGCACGGTTTGCAGGTAGCGGCGGCCGGTGTTCGTACTCAAGATACCGTCTTGGGCAGCAGTTTCTTCGAAAGCGCTCCAAGCGTCGGCGCTGAGCACTTCGGCCCACTTGTAACTGTAGTAACCGGCTGAATATCCACCAGAGAAAATGTGCGAGAAGGTGTGTTGAAAGCGGTTGAACTCCGGTGGGCGCAGCACGCCGACCTCGTTGCGAACTTCGGCCAGAACGGCGTTGATGCGTTTTTCGCTGCCAGGCTCCGCATGCAAGCGCATGTCGAAGAGTGAGAACTCCACTTGGCGCAAGGTTTGCAAGCCACTTTGAAAGTTTTTGGCCGCGAGCATCTTGTCAAAAAGCGTGCGCGGCAGCGCTTCGCCGCTGTCTACATGGGCGGTGAGGCGTTTGACTACATCCCACTCCCAGCAAAAGTTTTCCATGAACTGACTGGGCAACTCCACCGCATCCCATTCCACCCCACTGATGCCGGACACGCCCACATCGTTGATCTGCGTGAGCATGTGGTGTAGCCCGTGGCCAAACTCGTGAAACAAGGTGGTGACATCGTCGTGGGTGAGCAGAGCCGGACGCAATTGGCCGTTGACTTCCATAGGCGGCGCGAAGTTGCACACCAGGTGGGCCACCGGGGTTTGCAGCAGGCCTTCTGGACGTGCCCAGCGTTCGCGCACCCCGTCCATCCAAGCGCCAGGCCGTTTCCCGGATCGAGCATAGAGGTCGAGGTAGAACTGACCCACCAAGGTGCTGTCTTGACCATGCCCTGCCGCTTGGGGCCGTTCAATGCGGAAGAAACGAACGCTCTCGTGCCAAACCGGTGCGACATCGGGTTTGATCGACACCCCAAAAAGTGTTTCGATGATGCGGAACAGTCCTTCAAGCACTTTCGGTTCTGTGAAGTACTGCTTCACCTCTTGCTCGCTGAAGGCGTAACGTGCTTCTTTGAGTTTCTCGCCGGCATAGCTGATGTCCCAGGCTTGCAGCTCGGGCAGGTTCAGCTCTGTTTGGGCAAAGCTGCGCAATTCGGCCAAGTCTTTTTCTGCATAGGGGCGGGCGCGCTGCCCCAGGTCGCGCAAAAACTGCATCACCTGGTCCGGGCTGTCGGCCATTTTGGTGGCCAGCGACACCTCGGCATAGTTGGCGTAGCCCAGTAAACGGGCTTCTTCTTGACGCTGGGCCAGCAGTTGTTGCATTACCTCACTGTTGTCGAGTTCGGGCGCGCCCAACTCACTGGCGCGGGTGACGTTGGCGCGGTACACCTGTTCCCGCAAAGCGCGGTCGTCGGCGTACTGCAATATGGGGAAGTAGCTGGGAAAGTGCAGGGTGATTTTGTAGCCGTCTTTTCCGTCAGCTTGGGCCAAGGCAGCCGCAGCTTGTTGCACATCGGTGGGCACGCCCTGCATTTGTTCAGCGGTCACATAGAGGCTGAATTGGTCGGTGGCGTCGAGCACATGCTCGGAAAAAGTTTGACCCAACTGTGCTTGGGTTTCTTGCAACTGCGCGAACTTCAGTTTGTCGTCGTCTTGCAGTTCTGCACCCGAGAGAACGAAATCACGCAGCGCGTTGGACAGCGCGCGTTTTCTCGGTGCAGACAAGGTCGCCGCATGAGTGCTTTCAGCCACTGCTTTGTACTTGGCATACAACCGTTCGTCGGCACCGAGCCCGGTATAGAACTCGGTCACGCGCGCGAGGTTGTCGGTGTAGGCCGCCCTCAGCTCGGGGGTGTCGGCCACGCTGTTGAGGTGGGTCACCATGCCCCAAGCGTGGCCGAGGCGGACGGTGGCGATATCCAGCACCTTAGACAGCGCATCGTAGTCGGCGACAAAACTGGCTGCAGTGACGGTTTCCAAAGCCAAGGCGGCTTGCGCGAGCAAGACATCCAAAGCCGGTGCCACGTGTTCAGGTTGGACCCGTGCAAACGCTGGCAATTCATTGGCGTCCCCCGTGCTGAGCAAGGGGTTGCTGGGCAAAACGGATGGGGTGGTCGTGGAGGAAGTGGACATCAGCTCAGGCCGCGTTCAGCAGCTTCAATGGTGTTGACGAGCAACATCGTAATCGTCATCGGGCCCACACCACCGGGAACAGGGGTAATGGCTGAAGCGATTTGGCTGACGTTGTCAAAGTCCACGTCGCCGCACAGCTTGCCGTCCGCCTTGCGGTTGATGCCCACGTCGATGACCACGGCGCCGGGTTTGAGCATGTCGGCGGTCAAGGTGTTGGGCCGTCCAACGGCTGCGACGACCACGTCCGCTTGTCGGGTGTGAAAACCGATGTCGTCTGTAGCGCTGTGACAAATGGTGACGGTGGCATTGGCTTGCAGCAGCAACAAAGCCATTGGTTTGCCAACGGTGTTGCTGCGGCCTATGACCACGGCATGTTTGCCGCGCAAATCCAGACCCGTGCTTTCAATCAGTTTCATGCAGCCATAGGGCGTGCAGGGTCGAAACCCCGGCAGGCCTGTCATGAGTTCGCCCGCACTGAGGGTCGCGTAACCATCGACGTCTTTGTGCGTGGCGATGGTTTCGATGACTTTGTGTGGATTGATGTGCTTGGGCAGTGGCATTTGCACCAAGATGCCGTGAATGCGGGGGTCGGCGTTCAGGGCTTGGATGCGTGCCAGCAGGGCAGCTTCGCTCAGATCGGCCTCGTATTTCTCAAACACGGAATACAGGCCGTTGTCTTCACAAGCTTTGACTTTGTTGCGGACATAGACCTGGCTGGCCGGGTCTTCGCCCACCAAAATCACGGCCAAACCGGGGCGATGCCCCTTGGCCGTCAGCAGCGCGGCGCGGTGCGCCACGTCAGCACGAATTTTTTTGGACAGGGCGTTGCCGTCAATGAGTTGTGCGGTCATCGTTAGATCCTTGGAGGAGGTACTCGAAATGTGGCCGTCGCGAGCCTGCAAGAGCGAAGCGATTGCAACATCAAGCAACGCCGAGGATCCGGCTTTGCCGGGCCGAAGGTGGCGCCCCTTGGGGGCCGAGACCGGACACAAACAGTCCAGCGGACTGTTTGTGCCTGTTGAGGAACCAGGCCCTCTGGCATGGTGCGGCCTGCAAGGCGGAGCGTAGCGACTGGGGGGCTACTGTTTTGCTTGCGCGCCGAGGGCGATTTTCAGCAAATCGGCCACGGTGTTGGCATTGAGCTTCTCCATGATGTTGGCACGGTGTGCCTCCACGGTTTTGATGCTGATCCCGAGGTCGTCGGCGATTTGTTTGTTCAAACGGCCCGCGACGATACGTTCCAGCACCTGGGCTTCGCGGGTGGTCAAACGCGACAACAAAGCGTCACGGCTGGCCGCCTCTTGTTGGTTGGAGAAAGACGAGCGGGCTTGGTCAAGCATGCGCTCCACCAAACTCAACAGTTCGTCTTCCTTGAACGGTTTCTCAATGAAGTCCATCGCGCCTTTTTTCATGGTCGTGACGGCCATGGGTACGTCGCCATGGCCGGTGATGAAGACCACGGGCAAGGGGGACCGGCGTTCCAGGAGTTTGTCCTGCAACTCCAAGCCGCTCATGCCATCCATGCGGATGTCCACAATCAGGCAAGCCACTTCACGCGAATCAAAGCGCGACAGAAAGGACTCGGCGGAGTCAAAACACTTCACGCGGTAGTCTTTGCCTTCGAGCAACCACTGCAGGGAGTCGCGCACCGCCTCGTCGTCATCGACGACATAGACAGTGCCTTTTTTCGGAATCAGGCTCATGGGATCTCGGCGGGAAGTTGGGCGGGTGGAGGAGTGGCCGCTGAGTCGGTGGGCTCAGCTGTTTGCACAGGCAGTGTGAAACTGAAGCAGCAACCTACAACGGAGCTGCCATTGTAGAGGTTTTGTCCTCGAATACGTCCGCGGTGGGACTCGATGATGGTTCTGCACAAACTCAGGCCTATGCCCAAGCCTTCGGCCTTGGTCGAGAAGAAAGCTTCGTACAAGCGGCTGATGACTTCTTCTTTGATGCCGGGGCCCAAGTCGGTGACGCTGAATTCCACCACGCTGCCCTCGTCGTCGCTTCGTTTGGGAACCACGCGCAGCTCGATGTTGCGCCGGGCTTTGGGCAAACGCGCCATGTCAATGGCCTCTGCTGCGTTCTTGAGCAGGTTGAGCAATACCTGCTCAATCAGGATGGGATCGACTTCCACCACAGGCAAGCGCTGCGCGACATAGGTGTGGATGGCCACATGCCGGCGGCGCAGCTCTATCCCCGCCAATTCCACCGCGTTGTCCACCATGGAACGCACTTCTGTGGGTTGGCGCTGCGGTTCGCTGCGTTTTACAAAAGCCCGGATGCGGTGAATGATTTGTCCCGCACGCTGCGCCTGGCGCGAGGTTTTCTCCAGTGCAGCAATCAGGTCGTCGGTTTCAATCGCACCCGAGCGCACTCGCGACACCATGCCATTGCAGTAGTTGGTGATGGCAGTCAGCGGCTGGTTCAACTCGTGGGCGACTGAAGACGCCATTTCGCCCATGGTGACCAAGCGGCTGGTGACTTGCGCTTTTTCCGCTTGTTGAGCCGCCAAACTTTCTGCTGAGCGGCGTGCCGTGATGTCGGTGGCGATGAGCATTTGCACCAAGCGGCCGTCTGTCCACTGCAGATAACGAGCGCGAACATCAAACCATTTGTTCAGCGTGACGACGAACACTTCGCGTGTGTCTGAGCCCGCTTCAGTGAGCTCTTGGGTGGGAAGCCCGCCCAGGTTGTCGACTTCATCGTCGGATTCCGCGGGCAGCATGGCCAGTTTCGGGTCGTCGCCGGCCAGCGTGGCGTGCCCGTTGGCATCGGCGCCGAACCACAAACGGTAAGAGCGGTTGGCAAACAGCAGCTCACCTTGCTGAACGGCCTGCACCGAGACGGCGGCGTCCAAACCTTCCAGCACGGTGGTGAAACGTTCGTGCGAGGCCGAGAGCTGGTCCCGCACACGTTTGGCCTCGGTGATGTTGGTCATCGAGGTCATCCAACCGGTTTGCACCCCCTTGGGATCGACCAGTGGAGAGACATACATGCGTGCATCAAAAACGCCGCCTTCTTTGCGCATGATCTTGACTTCAAAGCCCCCCGCAGGGCTGCGGCCTTGCAGCTCCTGTTGCAAGAGGCGGGTGTTCTCCTCATGCCGGTCTGGTGGCCAGTGCGGGAAGGGGGGCACGCGGCCCACCAATTCGGCTTCAGAAAAGCCTGTCATTTCGCAAAATGCCGGGTTGACATAGGTGATGCGCCCGTCCATGGCCATGGCGCGCATGCCGGTGAGCATGGAGTTTTCCATGGCGCGGCGAAAGTTGGCTTCGGTGACCAAGGCGTTTTGCATTTGCAAGCGCCGGCGCATGTGCCGCCAGGTACCGAGCAACATCCACACGGTGAGCGCTGAAAGGGCTGCCACCATCCAGAACAAGGTGTTGCTGATCAAGCCGATGGATGTGCGGTAGCCGTGGCCGCGCAGCAGCAGGCCATTGCCCACCGGAGCGAGCGGAATCTCATGAACAAGCTGCGCAGGTTGGACGCGCTGCCCTGGTGCGGCAGCGACCGTGCTTGCCAGCACGCCGCCCTGGTCGTCCACCAGTGTGATGGCGTGGCGCTTGCTCACGTCCGGTGGAATGAAGTGGCGCAACAAGCTTTCGACAGAGTATTGGGTCACCAAGGCACCCACGAAGGCCCCTCGCTCGACCAAGGGCACGTGCAGCTGAATGATGGTGTTGCCGTTTTCATCCCGAAACGGCTTGGAGTAGGCGGGTTGGCGTAGCCGTGATGCTGCCAAGAAGGCCGCCTCGCCCGCCGAATCGCTGCCCAGCAAAGGCAAGGACAACTCGGAGTCCAGCACCACCGCGCTGGCGTCCACCCAATGATGGCCAGAGGAATACACCGATCGCCGCACACGTTGGCTGTTCAGCCACACCACGGCGTCGATTTCGGGCCGGTCACGGCTGAAGCTGCGCGTCTGCGCAATGAATTCTTTGGCTTCAGGGGGACGGGTGACGAGCTCGCGCGCCATGCGCACCAGTTGCTCTTGGTTCTCGATCAAACGCAAACGAATCTGCTGTTGTGAGATTTCGGTGTCACGTCTGACCGAGTCATGCTCACGTTCGAACTCTTCGTTGCGTAAATACCAAAAGGCCGAAATGATGGCCGCAAGGAATAACAACACCGACACCAGGGGTCCCAGCGTGGCAAACCGGTCTTGCTGTGCGTGGCTTTGTTTGCGCCACCAGCGCCAAAAAAAACGACGCGGCACCTGGGTGCCAGGCAGCTGGGACGGTGCGAATTGTTTGCCGAGGAACATGGTTTCAATTATCCGGCTTGCCTTGGATAAAGCTGAGAGTTCGCCCTGATAGAAGGGAAAAGTACGACAGTTCTATTAAATATCACAATATGAAATCAACTGGCACTATTTGAAAAGTGGAAAGTTTGTGCCACACTATCGGAATACCTAAACCCTACACAGGAGACAACATGTCCGCCATGCCTGAGTCCTTTCTGGGTGCCGCCGACGGCGACACCGATTCCCAAGAAACACGTGAATGGCTGGACGCGCTGTCCGCTGTGATCGGATCGGAAGGTGGCGATCGTGCCCACTTCCTGATGGAGCAGTTGATTGACCACGCGCGACAAGCGGGCATCGACATTCCCTTCTCGGCCAAAACGGCCTACGTCAACACCATTCCCACTCACCAAGAAGAACGTTGCCCCGGCAACCTGGAAGTGGAAGAGCGCCTGCGTGCCTACATGCGCTGGAACGCCATGGCCATGGTGGTCAAAGCCAACCGATTGAATCCTGCGGATGGTGGTGACCTCGGTGGCCACATTTCTTCCTTCGCTTCGCTGGCCACCATGTTCGGTGCCGGCTTCAACCATTTTTGGCATGCCGATGACGGCGTGCACGGCGGTGACTTGCTCTACATCCAGGGCCACTCCTCGCCCGGCATCTATGCACGCGCTTATCTAGAAGGTCGTCTGAGCGAACAGCAGTTGCTGAACTTCCGCCAGGAAGTCGATGGCAAAGGCATCTCCAGCTACCCGCATCCGAAGTTGATGCCTGAGTTCTGGCAGTTCCCGACGGTGTCCATGGGCCTGGGGCCACTGATGGCGATTTACCAGGCGCGTTTCCTCAAATACCTGCACGCCCGCGGCATTGCCGACACCAGCAAACGTAAGGTTTGGGTCTTCTGCGGTGACGGCGAGATGGACGAGCCGGAATCACTCGGCGCCATTGGTTTGGCGGCACGCGAAAAGCTCGACAACCTGATCTTCGTCATCAACTGCAATTTGCAGCGCCTGGATGGCCCGGTGCGGGGCAACGGCAAGATCATTCAAGAACTCGAAGGCGAGTTCCGTGGTTCGGGCTGGAACGTCATCAAGCTGCTGTGGGGCGGCTATTGGGACCCACTCTTGGCACGCGACAAGGAAGAAATCCTGCGCAAGGTCATGATGGACACCGTCGACGGTGACTACCAAGCCATGAAGGCCAACGACGGCGCATTTGTGCGCAAACATTTCTTCGGTCAGCACCCACAGTTGCTGGAGATGGTCGCCAAGATGAGCGACGACGACATCTGGCGTTTGAACCGTGGCGGCCACGACCCACAAAAGGTGTATGCGGCCTACCACCGCGCGGTGAACCACAAGGGTCAGCCCACCGTCATGCTGATCAAAACCGTCAAAGGTTTCGGCATGGGCAAAAGCGGCGAGGGCAAGAACACCGCCCACCAAACCAAGAAGCTCACCAACGACGACATCAAGGCCTTCCGCGACCGTTTCAACATTCCAGTGAGCGACGCGCAGATCGATGGCGAACTGCCTTTCTACAAACCCGCCGACGACACACCAGAGATGAAGTACCTGCACGAGCGCCGCAAGGCCCTCGGGGGTTATTTGCCGCACCGCCGCACCAAGGCCGATGAAAAACTCACCGTGCCGCCGCTGGACACCTTCAAGGCCGTTTTGGAGCCCACCGCCGAAGGCCGTGAGATCAGCACCACCCAAGCCTATGTGCGTTTCCTGACACAACTGCTGCGCGACAAAGACTTGGGCCCCCGCGCCGTGCCAATTCTTGTGGACGAAGCCCGCACCTTCGGCATGGAAGGCCTCTTCCGCCAGATCGGCATCTACAACCCCGATGGTCAGAACTACACCCCGGTCGACAAAGACCAGGTGATGTACTACCGCGAAAGCAAGGACGGCCAGATCCTGCAAGAAGGCATCAACGAAGCAGGCGGCATGGGCAGCTGGATTGCGGCGGCGACGTCGTACTCCACGAACAACCGCATCATGGTGCCCTTCTATGTGTACTACTCCATGTTCGGTTTCCAGCGCATCGGCGACATGGCCTGGGCGGCGGGCGACATGCAAGCCCGCGGCTTCTTGCTGGGCGGCACCTCGGGCCGCACCACGCTGAACGGCGAAGGCTTGCAGCACGAAGACGGTCACAGCCACATCTTGGCGGGCACCATTCCCAACTGCATCAGCTACGACCCGACCTTCGCGCATGAGGTGGGCGTCATCCTGCACCATGGCTTGAAGCGCATGGTGGAAAAACAGGACAACGTTTATTACTACCTCACCTTGTTGAATGAAAACTACCCGATGCCGGGCCTGAAAGCCGGCACGGAAGAACAAATCATCAAGGGCATGTACTTGCTTGAAGAAGGCGCGGGTGCCAAGAAACTGCCGCGTGTTAACTTGCTGGGCAGCGGCACCATCTTGCGCGAGTCCATGTTCGCCAAAGAGTTGCTGGAGAAAGACTGGGGCGTGGTGGCCAACATTTGGAGCTGCCCAAGTTTCAATGAACTCACCCGTGATGGCCAGGACTGCGAACGCTGGAACCTGCTGCACCCCACAGAAAAACCACGTGTGCCTTTCGTGACGCAGCAGTTGGAGACGCAAGCAGGCCCCGTGATCGCCTCCACCGACTACATGAAGAACTACGCCGAGCAGATCCGCGCTTTCATTCCCAAGGGCCGCACCTACAAAGTGCTGGGCACCGATGGTTTTGGTCGCAGCGACTTCCGCAGCAAACTGCGCGAGCACTTTGAGATCAACCGCCACTACATCGTCGTGGCCACCCTGAAGGCCTTGGCCGACGAGGGCACGGTGCCGATGGCCAAGGTGGCTGAGGCGATCAAGAAGTACGGCATCAATGCCGACAAAATTAATCCGCTGTACGCCTAACAAAAATTCGGAGACAACAACATGGCATTGGTAGAAGTCAAAGTTCCCGACATCGGCGACTTCAAGGATGTGGAGATCATCGAAGTGATGGTCAAAGCAGGTGATGTGGTGAAGGTCGACCAGTCTTTGCTGACCGTCGAATCCGACAAAGCGTCGATGGAAATTCCTTCGACCCATGCGGGTGTGGTCAAGGAAATGAAGGTCAAGCTGGGCGACAAGGTCAACCAAGGTTCCTTGGTGTTGATGATTGAGGCCGAGGGTGCAGTGGCAGCGGTTGCCGCGCCAGCACCCTCACCCCAACCCTCTCCCGCAAGCGGGCGAGGGAGCCAAGAAGCCGCCGCTCCAACTCCCTCTCCCGTGAAAACGGGAGAGGGCAGGGGTGAGGGTGGTGGAGCTGTCACGGTGGTGGTCCCCGACATCGGTGACTTCGACGAAGTCGCCGTGATCGAACTCTTCGTCAAGGTGGGTGACACGGTCAAAGTCGAACAAAGCCTGATCACCGTCGAGTCCGACAAAGCGTCGATGGAAATTCCGTCATCACACGCTGGCGTCATTCAACAATTGCTCGTCAAAGTGGGCGACAAAGTCGCCAAGGGCAGCCCCTTGGTGGTGATGCAAGCCAGCGGCGGTGCAGCCGTGGCCGCGTCGGCCGCTGCTGCTGCACCTGCTGCCAATGCTGCGCCTGCCCCAGCCGCCTCTGCTCCCGCAGCGGCCGAGCGTGTGGTTCCGACGGCTGCACTGCCAGCCCATGAACCCAGCACTCCCAAAGGCACTCTGCCCCACGCTTCGCCGTCCATCCGCAAGCTGGCCCGCGAGCTCGGTGTGCCCTTGGCCGAAGTCAAAGGCAGTGGCCCCAAAGGCCGCATTACTCAAGGCGACTTGCAAGGTTTCGTCAAGGGCGTGATGGCTGGCAGCGTGCAAACCGCCGCGCAAGCAACCAAAGCCCCAGCAGGTGCCGCCGGTGGTGGTGCGTTCCCCGGCTTGTTGCCATGGCCTCAAGTGGACTTCAGCAAGTTCGGCCCGGTTGAGCGCAAAGACATGTCGCGCATCAAGAAGATCAGCGGCGCCAACCTGCACCGCAACTGGGTGGTGATTCCGCACGTCACCAACCACGACGACGCCGACATCACCGAACTGGAAGCCTTCCGCGTTCAGTTGAACAAAGAGAACGAGAAGAGTGGCGTCAAGGTGACCATGCTCGCTTTCTTGATCAAAGCCGCCGTGGCTGCACTCAAGAAATTCCCCGAATTCAACGCCTCGCTCGACGGCGACCAGATTGTGCTCAAGCAGTACTTCCACATTGGTTTCGCCGCCGACACGCCTAATGGCTTGATGGTGCCGGTGATCAAAGACGCTGACAAAAAAGGCATCTTTCAAATCAGCACCGAGATGGGCGAGCTGGCCAAGAAGGCCCGCGACGGCAAGCTCGGACCAGCCGAGATGAGCGGTGGTTGTTTCTCCATCTCGTCACTCGGCGGCATTGGCGGGCGTTATTTCACGCCCATCATCAACGCGCCCGAGGTGTCGATTTTGGGCGTGTGCAAAAGTGCCATCGAGCCGAAATGGGATGGCAAGGCGTTCCAGCCACGTTTGATGCTGCCGCTGTCGCTGAGCTGGGATCACCGCGCGGTGGATGGCGCGGCGGCAGCCCGCTTCAACGCCTATTTCGGTCAAATCCTCGCCGACTTCCGTCGCGTCTTGCTGTAAGGAGCGCTGGACATGGCACTGATTGATATCAAGGTTCCCGACATTGGCGACTTCAAAGGCGTGGCCATCATTGAGTTGTTGGTCAAAGTCGGCGACACGGTTTGTGTGGAGCAAAGCCTGCTGACGGTGGAGTCGGACAAAGCGTCGATGGAAATTCCGTCCTCGCATGCCGGTGTGGTCAAAGAGATGAAGGTCAAGCTTGGCGACACCATGAGTGAAGGCTCGGTGATTTTGTCGCTGGAAGTGGCCGGCGCTGCTGCCGCTGCTGCGCCCGTGGCCGCACCAACGCCTGCTGCCGCAGCGCCAGTTGCCGCCGCTGTGGTGGCCCCCCCCGCGGCCAGCTATGCCGGTGGTGCCGACGTCGAATGCGACCTCATGGTGCTCGGCGCAGGCCCCGGCGGTTACTCCGCTGCCTTCCGCGCCGCCGACCTCGGACTCAAGGTGGTGTTGGTCGAGCGCTTCCCTACCTTGGGCGGCGTCTGTTTGAACGTGGGCTGCATTCCGTCCAAAGCGCTTCTCCATGTCGCGGCAGTGATGGACGAAGTCAAACACTTCGCTGATCTGGGAGTCACCTTTGAAGCCCCCAAGGTGGACCTGGCCAAACTCAAAACCCACAAAGAAAAAGTCATCGGCAAACTGACCGGCGGCCTGGCCGCCATGGCCAAGATGCGCAAGGTGACCGTGGTGCAAGGCACGGCCGAGTTCCTCGACCCGTTCAATCTGAGCGTGTCCCTGTCCGACGGAAAAAAACAAACCATCCGCTTTAAACGCGCCATCATTGCGGCGGGCTCCGAGGCGGTGAAGTTGCCCTTCTTGCCCAAGGACGACCCGCGTGTGGTCACCTCCACCGGTGCACTCGAGCTGCGCCAGCAACCCAAACGCATGTTGGTGGTGGGCGGCGGCATCATTGGTTTGGAAATGGGCACGGTCTACTCCACCTTGGGCGCCCGCCTGGACGTGGTGGAAATGCTCGATGGCCTGATGCAGGGCGCTGACCGCGACTTGGTCAAGGTGTGGCAGAAGATGAACGCACCGCGTTTTGACCACATCATGCTCAAGACCAAAACCGTGGGCGCGCAAGCCACCAAAGACGGCATCTTGGTGAGTTTCGAAGGCGAGGGCGCTCCGAAAGAGCCTCAGCTTTACGACATGGTTCTGCAAGCCGTGGGCCGTGTGCCCAATGGCAAACGCATTGGGGCAGACAAAGCCGGTGTGGCGGTGAGCGACCGGGGTTTCATTGCCGTGAACATTCAAATGCGCACCAACGTGAACCACATCTTCGCGATCGGCGACATCGTCGGCCAGCCCATGCTGGCACACAAGGCGGTGCACGAGGCCCATGTGGCCGCCGAGGTGATTGCCGGTGAACTCTTGAACGACGCCAAATTGAGCGCCTCGGCTTTCAATGCACGCGTGATTCCCAGTGTGGCCTACACCGACCCCGAAGTGGCTTGGGTCGGCCTCACCGAAGACGAAGCCAAGGCCCAGGGCATCAAGGTCAAAAAAGGCCTCTTCCCCTGGAACGCCTCAGGCCGCGCCATTGCCAATGGCCGCGATGAAGGTTTCACCAAACTGCTCTTCAGCGAAGAAACCCACGCCATCGTCGGTGGCGGCATCGTCGGCACCCATGCCGGCGACATGATCGGCGAAGTGGCCCTGGCCATTGAGATGGGCGCAGACGGTGTGGACATCGGCAAAACCATCCATCCCCATCCCACCTTGGGTGAGAGCATTGGGTTGGCGGCAGAAGCCTATGAAGGTGCTTGCACGGACTTGCCGCCGGTGAAGCGGTAGTTGTTTGTCGCTGTCGCCAAAAAAAGCCCGCCGATCAGCGGGCTTTTTGTTGGGCGAGGGAGGTGTTATCTGGTTGTTTGGTTGGGCGCTGCAGGGGGCAGGGGTTGATATTCAAGATCAGACCGTGAGCCCTTGAGTTTCATAGTGCTCAACGTTCGACATGAGCGGCGACCGAAGGCATGCGAAGCATGCCGTAGGGCGTCCGCTCGATGGAGGGGTCAGGCCACGTGCTCGGTGAGCGGAACGTTGATCCCTACATGGCGTTCTACGTCATACGTCAGCCCACCGCCGAAGGGGTAGTCTTCCAAGTGCTCCTGTAGATCCGCGGAGTCAGATTCATAAAGGGTGAAGCGGTATTTCTTGCTGTATGAGGCTGAACCGGGTTCCGCGTTGACTTTGAGGTTCACGACATATTCCCCAGGCAGCCAGACAAAGAGCTTTTTGACCATGTCAATGAACGGCTGAACCAACTCCTTCTCTGCGACGACAGCGCGTTTGTCGTCCTCCGAGCGCGCACGCAACTTGCGCCGAATATCCGAGTCCAGCGCAGAGAGGTTCTCACGAAACTGCTTCTCGGTGAGGCGATCGAAGAAATTCAAGAAGGCGACGCTGTGTGCCCAGGTCTCTCCAGGCTTAATGGAGAACGGGACGAAGAGAACGGACGATTGAGACGATGGAGTTTCGAAGTAGTTCTGTGCCGGCAGTGCTGCGAGTGGCTTGCCGTCGCGAACGACATCGAGACTCAGGCTCTTGACTCGAAGTTCGCGGCCACCGGTGTTCCGAATGCTGACAACCATGCTCGCGTTGGGATTCCCGACCTTGTGTGTGATTCCTATCCGGCTGTGAACCTCAACCTCAAGACGCTTCGGGCGCAACAGCAGATGCAGCGGTGGCAGCTGCGATAAGACTATGGCGAGCAGCGCCAAGGCTGCTGCCCAGAAGGTCCAGTCGAGGTAGAACGGATTCGGTTGCGTAGGCATTCAGATTCCCATGTGGCCTGACGTAATTCAGATCGTCGCCAAATCTGGCTGAATCAGGTTGGCCGACAAGATAAACACAAACTGAATACCAAGAAATTTTGGCACAGGTTCGCACAAGACCTGGGCGGTCAACCAACTTCTGGGGTGGTAGTTCAAACCCCGGGGCGATTCAGTTGAAGTGCACATCCATCAATCCCATCACTTGAGTTCGTACCAAACGCCGCGGCCGCGGCCCTGCTGGTTCAAATGGCCGCGCTCGACCAGGCTGCGGAAATGTTGCTTCAGCGTGTTTCGGCTGACACCCGTCAATTGGATCGCATCGCCGATCGTGACGCGGCCGTGCTCTCGGGCGAATTCGACGATTTGTAGTGACAGCTCTGGCAGGGTGGCCAGCACGATCTTTTCGCGCTCTACCTTTTTTTCCAATCGCCTGACCTGTTCGGCAAGAGAGCGCAGAAAAAAAACCAGCCACGGTTGCCAGTTGGGCGCGTCCGTCCGGATCGACGCTTGTGTCAGCCGCAAGGCAAGGTAGTAGGCCTCCTTGTTGAGTTCAATCACGCTCTCCAGTGAGCTGTAGGGCACGTAGGCGTAGCCCGCCTGAAAGAGCAACAAAGTTGTCAAAACACGACTGAGGCGGCCGTTGCCATCTTGGAATGGGTGAATCTCCAGGAACACCACCACGAAAATCGCAATGATCAACAGTGGGTGCAACTGCGCTTTGTTGTGCTGCAGGTTCACCCAAGTCACCAATTCAGACATGAGGCGTGGCGTGTCGAACGGGCTTGCTGTCTCGAACACGATGCCGATCTGCGCACCGTGCTCATCGAAAGCGGCCACATTGTTCGAGTGGGTCTTGTACTGTCCTCGGTGCCGCGCGTCCTTCACGCTGTGACGCAGCAGGATATGGTGCAGTTGTTTGACGTGGTTTTCGTTGAAGGGGATGTCGCGCCAGCTGCTAAACACCAAGTCCATCAGTTCGGCGTAACCAGCCACCTCCTGCTCATCACGGGTCTGGAAAGACTGAATGGCCAGATTGGAAAGCAGTGTCCCCACCTCCTTGTCGGACAGCTTGCTGCCCTCGATTCGGGTTGATGACCCGATGCTCTCGATGGTGGCGACTCTGCGCAAGGCCGACAGACGATCGGGCGCGAGGCTGCCCAAGGCGCGCCAAGCGCCTTTGAACTCATCAATCCGAGCGATGAGGCTCAAGATTTCAGGGGTGATCTGGAGGGTGTCGGCGCGAAGCATAAAACCAATACTACGCCCAATAACACCCATTTCTAAAGGAGGTGCGTGGCTTCGTTTGAGCCTTGTTCGCGGATTGCATCGTGGTTGCTAAAAAAAAGTCCGCCAACGGGCGGACTTTTTGTTGAGCGTTGAGGACTCAGCTCACTTCTTAGGCTCAACCGGTTTCGGCGCAGGCGCAGCAGGCACGCTGGCCACAATGCGCTCGGCCCTGGCGTCCAAGTCTGCGCGTGCCGTGGTGGCTTGTGGCAGCGCGGTGGTGGGGCAGCGGCCGGGGGCGTCTTGGCCGGCTGACCAGTTGTCCGCAGCAGGCTCATTCGGTGTGGGGCGGGCCAAGCCGAGTTGAGCCAGCAACTGGTTCATCGCAGCATGGGCGCGAGCGTAGGAGATGCCCAGGTCGTACTCTGCATTGGCATACGAACGTTTGGCGGTGTACAGCTCGTTTTCTGCGTTGAGCAAATCAAGCAAGCTGCGCTGGCCGATGTCGAACTGCTGGCGGTAGGCGTCGCGGGCTTTTTCAATCGACAGGGTATTGCGGTCAAGGTAGGCCAACTGCTCAGTGAGCTTGCGCGTGTCGTTGTAGGCAATGGCCGTGGTTTGGCGCACATCGCGGCAGGCTTTGTCGCGCAGGTCGGCGGCTTGGCTCATGGCGTTGACCTGCTGGCGCACGCGTGCCTGATCGGCTCCGCCGTTGTAGAGGTTCCAGTTCAATACCAATTCGGCGGTGGTATTGCGGCTCTGCTCGCGAATGCCTTCCAAGTTTTTGCCACCTTCGCCGCGCACGCGGGCTTCAACACGCGGCTGGTAAACCGACTCGCGGCTGGCCACAGCGGCCCGAGCGGCGCGCATGCTTTCAATTCCGGCTGACACAGCTGCGCTGCGATTCACCGCCAGGCCAACTGCTTCGTTGGCGGACGCGGGCATGGCTTGTTTCAACGGCGCGGCCAAGGGAGCGCCGTTCGGTGGTGCGTCGCCCACCACACGCTGGTAGCGGGCCATCACGTCATGCAAATTCGCCTGCTCGGTGGACAAATTGGACTCGGCCAGTGCCAAACGCGCATTGGCTTGTTCGACGTCTACGCCCCGGCCGACGCCGGCTTTGAAGCGCGACTGAATTTGCAGCGCGGCGTATTTGTGCTGAACGTAGTTGTCTTCGGCCAGTTGAACCAACCGGCGGAATCGAAGCACGTCGTAGTGAGCGCGGGCGGCTTCCAGTGCGGTTTGTTCGGTGGTGTCGATCAGTTCAAAGTAACGTGCCAAACGTTCGTGCCCGGTACGCGTCACTTCGTTTCTTGTGCCCAAGCCATCCCACAGCACTTGTGTCAACGACAAACCAAGGCCGTGGCGGCTCACCGTGTCGGACTGCGGGTTGCGGGTTTTGATTCGGTCGTTCTCACGGCCCACGCCTGCAAACAAGTCCACACGAGGCAACCAACCGGCACGCGCGACATCAATCGCATCGTTCGACGCTTTGTAGGCATTGAGTTTTGCCGCCACATCGGGGTTGGTCGCAAGTGCAGCCTCCACACTTTTCTTCAGCGCGCCGTCCACCTGCGCATGCGCGGGGCTCACGGTCAACATCAATGCCAGGGCCGAGACAACCATATTCGGGAGCAAAGGAGAAAGTTTCATGGGCGATGTGAGAGTTGTTAAGTCAGAAGGATTGATTGCAGAACCAATTTCAGTCGTTTAGCGGTTCACTGAAAACGGCAAGCGCCGGAATCTCACTGTGTACGCCGCAATCAACTGTGGACCGCGCCGAGTTTAGGTCTCTAACGTAAGCCGACCGGTTTGCAAACCCCCCTTTGTTAGGGGGGCAGGCCGGTAGTATTTCACAAACGTCGTGCCTGCCCGTGCACAGCAGTCTGCTAATCATGCGGTGCCCCTGTCAGGGCATCTTGGCTGTGGTCAAGATGACACGACAATGGACGAAAACAGGGTTTCAAACATTGCTGCCGCTGCCCAACCCCATGACCGTCGGCCTTGAACTGATGCCTCGGCAAGCCGCCGGGCGTCAGCTGCTGCCTTGGTTACCGCAGCCATGGCAGGCCGGCTTTGTTGCCTTTGTGCTCACCGTCTTGTCGGTTTGCGGTGGGGCTTGGGACGTTGACCGTACCCTGGCAGCAGCGGCCAAAATGGGCCCGCGCGCGGTGGCAGGGGCTCGCGCCTTACAAAGCTTGCATGCAGAACTTCAGGGCGCGGATGAAGCAGGCAAGCTGCGCGGAGTGAACGAGTTCTTCAACCGCCGGGTGCTGTTTCGAGACGACATCGACATTTGGGGTCAAGCCGACTACTGGGCCACGCCGTTGGAAATGTTGGACAAAGGGGCGGGCGATTGCGAAGACTATGCCATCGCCAAATACTTCAGCTTGCTCGGTTTGGGGGTGCCTGTGACCAAACTGCGTTTGGTGTACGTCAGGGCGCAATTGGGCGGGGCGGGCGGCCCGACTCAAGCCCATATGGTGCTGGCCTACTATGAGTCCGCCAATGCAGAACCATTTATTTTGGACAATCTGGTGAGCGAAGTCAGAGCTGCATCGCGCCGTCCCGATTTATCCCCTGTGTTCAGTTTCAACAGCGAAGGTTTGTGGCAAGGTGTGGGCAGCCAAGCGGCGAGCGGTGATCCGGTGGCACGCTTGTCGCGCTGGCGTGATTTGCTGGCCAAGGCCAAGGCGGAGGGGTTCCAATGAGATTGACCACGTTTGCTGTCCCGATCGAGCACGCCAAAGTAGCCATCAAGGAGCCACCATGTCACTGATACGTCAACTCTTGCTGCTGCTGCTGGGCAGTTTGTTGCTGGCTTTTGTGGGCAGTGTCACCGTGCATGTGGGGGCCACGCGTGATGTGCTGCAAACCCAGCTCAATCTCAAGAACAGCGACAACGCAGCCGCCCTGGCCATGGTGCTGTCCCAGCAAAAGGGGGATGCGGAGTTGATGGGCTTGCTGGTGTCCGCTCAGTTTGACACGGGGTTTTACCAAACCATTCGGCTGCAAAGTGTGGACGGCAAGACCATCTTCGAACGCGTCGCTGAGCAGCGTCCGCGTCACGCGCCCAGTTGGTTTGTCTCGATGTTGCCCATTGCTTCTGCGCCCGGTGTGGCCCAGGTGTCCGACGGTTGGCGGGCGATCGGTTCGGTGCGCTTGAGCAGCCAAACCGCCTATGCCCATGACGAGCTTTGGCGTGCCAGCCTGTGGAGTGCGGCTGCACTGGCTGCTGTCGGCGTGCTGGCCGCATTGGTGGCCAGCGCCCTGGTGCAGCGCATTCGCCGTCCTCTCGATCAAACCGTGCTGCAGGCTCACGCTTTGGTGCAGGGTGAGTTTGTGACTGTGCCCGAGCCCCGTGTGCCTGAGATGCAGCGATTGACCCGTGCCATGAACAGCATGGTGTCTCGCCTGAAGTTGGTGTTTGAAGCGCAGGCCAAACAAGTGCAGTCGCTGCGCCACCAAGCGCATTGCGACGGGCTGACGGGTTTATCCAATCGCAAACACTTCATGGCCCAGCTCAGTGGTTTGCGCGAGCGCGAAGACGGCAGCTCCGATGGGGGCCTGGTGCTGCTTCGTGTGCTGAACCTGGCCGAGCTGAACCGCTTGCACGGACACGACACCACCGACCGCGTTTTGTTGGCCGTGGCCCAAGCCCTCGCGAGTTACCAAGACCGCAGCAGCAGCTGCCACACCGGACGTTTGAACGGCAGTGACTTTGCCTTGTGCCTTCCCGTGGGTGGTTTGGCGCAGGAAACCGCGAAGGCTTTGGTCGATGCGTTGCGAGCCGTGTTGCCTGCACTCGGTGCCGACATTGCCGTTGTCGCCGGTGCGGTGGAAATGCACAGCGAGCGGCCTTTGCCGCAGCACATGAGCGCGGCAGATGCGGCGCTGGCATCCGCAGAAAGCCAAGGCGGATTTTCCGTGGCGCTCGGCGACGATACGGTGAACGCTCCGGCCATGCTCGGTGAAGTGGCTTGGCGCCAAGCCATCCACAGCGCGTTGGCGCAAGACAGGTTGCAACTCGTGGCCTTCCCGGTGCTCGACCCAGCGCACCAACTCGTGCATTTGGAATGCCCTTTGCGAATGCAACTGGACCCGGCAGGGCCTTTTGTTTCGGCCGCGCGCTGGTTGCCCCTGGCGCTGCGGGCTCGGCTGACAGCGCACATCGACGAACGCGCCGCCGCTTTGGCTTTGCAGGCCATTGCGGCCGACGGTCTGCCGCGCTGCGTCAACCTCTCCGCTGCATCCCTGGCCGAGAGCGCCTTTCCCATCCGTTTGCGCTCCTTGTTGCAAGCGTCTCCTGGCGCGGCGGCTCAGCTGTCGGTCGAGTTGCCGGAAGCGGCGGCGCTGGAGCACTTTGAAGCTTTGCAGGAACTGGGACGGCAACTGCGTCCCTTGGGCGTGCGTTTGGGCCTGGAGCATGCGGGTGAACGTTTGGAGCGTGTGCCGCGTCTGTTTGAATTGGGTTTGAACTATGTGAAGCTCGACGCCGCGGTGGTTGCTGACATCGAAGATGATACCCAGCGCAGTCTTTTCGTGCGCGGTTTGGCCACCATGTTGCATGGCTTGGGTGCGCAGGTCATGGCTGAAGGTGTGGTCCACGACAGCCACGCGCAAGCGCTCTGGGCGCTTGGCGTTGACGCCACCACTGGACCCTGGGCCAGCGCCAAACGAGGGGACTTGTTGCGCTTGTGAACCCGGCGCTTAGATCGATGCGCCGTACCGACCGGTGATCAATGCAGCGGTGCTGAAAGACAAGCGGATTGAAGGGCGCCGGGGTGCCAGTCTGCTGGAGGCGAGTCGCCGCGATCTGCGGCGACTCTTGTCGGGCAGCGCTCAAGACTTGGTGTTGCTGTCCTTGGTCGATTTCCGATCCGCCTTGGTTTTTTCGACCTTTGGTTTTGCCGTTGCCGTGGTGGAGGCGGTGAAGGTTTCTCCGTTGACTGTGAGCCCATTCGAAGAAAACTTGGTGGCGTTGCCGGGGCCTATGCCTTTGACGCGCTCCACGACATCGTCCCAATTCTTGAAGGCGCTTTTCTTGCGCTCATCCAAGATGCGTGTGGACATGGCCGGACCAATGCCTTTGACTTCTTCCAGCTGAGCCTGGCTCGCTTTGTTGATGTCGGTGGCTGCCAGTGTGGTGGCCGAGAACAGAGCCATGGAAACAGCTGCCAACACGGCGAGCAGAAGTTTTTTGAACATGATTTTCTCCTTGAGGATGAATGGTTGTTGCCTTTGGCACGAGTTGCCATCGGCTGATCGCCATTCTGAAAACCAAGTCCTTCTTTGACACTCCCCCTGCCGGGCGTTTCGAGGGGGAGGCCTCGGCAAGGAAAAGAGGGCGCTCCAACGGGGGGGCTACTACTGCGACAGGACACTAGATCGGATCGCGACCCCACACCGCAAAAAAAGCTTTCGTTTTGGTCCAAACGGACAGTCGCTCGTCGGAGACCACATCCAAGAAGTCAGACAGGCGTTTGGACTTGACCATGGTGTACATGGTCAAGCCTATGGCCGGAACCAGAACAGCAAAGAACATCGCCACCCGTTGCCACAAGGGCGCATCCGCGTCGGCAATCAGGTTCATGCCCAGAAAGCCGGTGGTGACGGTGCCGATCAGGCCGAAGATGGTGACCACGGTCAGGCGCACCACGGTATTGGCCTGGCGGCGCAGCGAGTCTGCGTCCAAATAGGCGTTCATGTCGCGGATGCGCTCTTTGACTTCTTCATACACGCCGTCAATCTGCAGATGTCGGGTACACAGGTGAAACAGGGCCTTCACGTGGGCCTGCTCACTGACCTCGTGGAACCAATAGCGGTGCGTGAAACCCAAGAAGCCCACGTAGGTCGCGCGGATGATGCGTTTGAAGCGTTTGACGCTTCCAGGTCGCCTCACATCGAGCGCAGTCAGTGCCTCAGCCAGCTGGTCGGAGTACATCAGCAGTGTGGCTTTTTGAAAATGGGCGATCAGAAAAAGTAGGAAGTGCTGGTGGCGAAACTGGGCCAACACACCCCGCTCACCGCAGCGGTAAAACTCGCTTTGTGCATCACCAATGACCACCAGCGCCAGGCCCGAGCACAAGTACCGGGTATTGGGGGCGGCGCCACCGTCTAGCCAAAATCGGTCATAACAAAACTGCTGCTCAAAGTCGGCAAGGTGTTGTTCGCTGTGAGGCAAAGCGGGGTCGGTGCCCGACGAGGCATCCACGCCGCCAGTGACCAGGCCGAGGCGTACGAAATCAGCGCGACTGAGCTGCCGCGGCTCGTCCACGGCCAGGTAGGCCATCATGGGCATGCGGTAGTACTCGATCTGCCGGTAGCGCAATGCTCCCGTCGCAGTGGAATGGTGGTTGACCAAGGGGGCGAGCACAAAGTCCCAGTGCGCCGAAATACGCGGCGCACGGTGTTCGGCCACGTGGGCCAGAAAGGCGGCTTGCGATTGGGCGTCGCTGCGCGACAGCACACTGCCATCGGCTGCCAGCCACTCCACTTCGGCCAGGCAGTGCAGGGCTTGCCCATCAACGCCCCAGCCAGCCGGGTAGGCGCGGCCGAAACGGTACATCAGCTCTTGGGCCAGCGCCAGCGGCAAGTTGTCGGCCGCCACCTCGACATTGAGCAAGACAATGTCGACGCCGAAAAAGAAGTACAGGTCGACATGCACGACTTGCAGCGTGATGGGCGCGTCACCAGGACGCGCTACGAGGCGCACGGCCGCGATGTCACGTCGACGAAACACACGCATCGGTGAGCCACTGCTGCCGTCCCCGCTGTGTTGCCCAGCACGACCTTCTCCGTAGAGAAAACGCTGCACATAGGGCAAGAAGGTGACGAACTCGTTGTAATGACGCTCTTTGAAACCGCCCGAGGCCCCGTTGTACTCATCGACATGCTCGCGCCATGGGGAGGCGTCGCCCAGGTCACGCAGACGCTGCCAAGGGGCCTGGTACTTCTCGGAGTCCTCCCTGAGCGTGTCGGGGATCAGCCGCAAGGGCCACAACAAGGCCTGGCGCAGGTGGTGAACCATGACTTGCTGCGAGGACGGCGACGGGCCATTGTGGGTGTGTGCTGCGGGCTGCATCGTGGCAGTGTAGGGGAGGGCAGCGTGCCGGACCAGGGGGGAAAACTGGGGAAATGCTGGCGAGTGTTGGATACAACGGTTGACGGGTGCAGGCATTCAGGTAAAAAAAAGCGGCCCGAAGGCCGCTTGGATGAGAGGGCAAAAAGCCGCCGATCAAGCCGTCACGGTCTTGGCTTTGTCGGCGTACTCCCCGATCTTGTCAAAGTTGAGGTATTGGTAAATCTTGCTGCTATCCGCCGTGAGCACACCCATGTCGGTGAGGTACTCGGCCTTGGTCGGAATGCGGCCCAAGCGTGCGCAGATGGCCGCGAGTTCGGCCGAACCCAGGTACACATTGGCGTTCTTGCCCAAACGGTTGGGGAAGTTGCGGGTGCTGGTGGAGAACACCGTGGCGCCTTCTTTCACCTGGGCCTGGTTGCCCATGCACAAGCTGCAACCCGGCATTTCCATGCGGGCACCGGCGGTACCGAGCACGCCGTAGTGGCCTTCCTCAGAAAGCTGCTGCGCGTCCATCTTCGTGGGTGGTGCCACCCAAAGTTTGACGGGGATGTCGCGTTTGTTCTCCAACAATTTGGAAGCAGCGCGGAAGTGGCCAATGTTGGTCATGCAGCTTCCGATGAAAACTTCGTCGATCTTGGCACCGGCGACTTCGCTCAAGGTTTTGACATCGTCAGGGTCGTTGGGACAAGCGACGATGGGCTCGTGGATGTCGGCCAGGTCAATCTCGATCACGGCGGCGTAATCGGCGTCTGCATCGCCTTTGAGCAGCTCGGGTTGGGCGAGCCAGGCTTCTTGCGCCGCAATGCGGCGTGCCAAGGTGCGGGCATCGGCATAACCGTTGGCGATCATGTTCTTCATCAGCGTGATGTTGCTGTTGATGTACTCCTGAATCGGCTCTTTGTTCAGGTGCACGGTGCAACCGGCGGCGGAACGTTCGGCGGAGGCATCGCTGAGTTCAAAGGCTTGCTCCACTTTTAAATCAGGCAGGCCTTCGATTTCCAGAATGCGGCCGGAGAAAATGTTTTTCTTGCCCTTCTTCTCGACCGTCAACAAGCCCGCCTTGATGGCGTAAAGCGGAATGGCATTCACCAAATCGCGCAAGGTCACACCCGGCTGCATGCTGCCCTTGAAGCGAACCAGCACGCTCTCGGGCATGTCCAGCGGCATCACGCCGGTGGCTGCTGCAAATGCCACCAAGCCCGAGCCTGCGGGGAAGCTGATGCCAATCGGGAAGCGGGTGTGGCTGTCGCCTCCGGTGCCCACGGTGTCAGGCAAGAGCAAGCGGTTGAGCCAAGAGTGAATCACGCCGTCACCCGGGCGCAGGCTGATGCCGCCCCGCGTGCTGATGAAGTCGGGCAACTCGTGGTGCATCTTCACGTCCACCGGCTTGGGATAGGCGGCGGTGTGGCAGAAACTCTGCATCACCAGGTCGGCACTGAAGCCCAGGCAGGCCAGGTCTTTGAGTTCGTCGCGTGTCATCGGGCCTGTGGTGTCTTGCGAGCCCACCGAGGTCATGCGCGGTTCGCAATAGGTGCCGGGGCGCACGCCTTGCTGATTGCCATTGATCACAGGCAATCCGCAGGCACGACCGACCATTTTTTGACCCAGGGTGAAGCCTTTTTTGGTGTCGGTGGGAACTTGGGGCAAACGGAACAAGGTGGAAGTCGGCAGGCCCAGCGCTTCGCGCGCTTTGGTGGTCAGGCCGCGGCCAATGATGAGGGGAATGCGGCCACCAGCGCGCACTTCATCAAACAGCACCTCGCTCTTAACAGAAAATTCGGCGATCACTTGGCCGTCTTTCAGCGCCTTGCCTTCGTAGGGGCGCAGCTCGACCACGTCGCCCATGTTCATTTGGCTGACGTCCAGCTCAATCGGCAGGGCGCCAGCGTCTTCCATGGTGTTGTAGAAGATGGGCGCAATTTTGGCGCCCAGGCAAACACCGCCGAACCGTTTGTTCGGTACGAAGGGGATGTCTTCACCGGTGAACCACAGCACCGAGTTGGTGGCCGACTTGCGGCTGGAGCCCGTGCCCACCACATCGCCCACATAAGCGACGAGGTTGCCGCGCTTGCGCAAGTCTTCGATGAACTTGACCGGGCCGCGTTTGCCGTCTTCTTCCGGCGTGATGCCGTCGCGTTTGTTCTTCAGCATCGCCAGGGCGTGCAGTGGAATGTCGGGGCGGCTCCAGGCGTCGGGGGCGGGGGAGAGGTCGTCGGTATTGGTTTCGCCGCCCACTTTCAAAATGCTGACGGTGATGCTCTTGGGCACCTCGGGCTTGGAGGTGAACCACTCGGCATCGGCCCAGCTTTGCAGCACCGCTTTGGCGTGCGCATTGCCTTTGTCGGCTTTTTCCTTCACGTCGTGGAACTGGTCGAACATCAAGAGCGTGTGCTTGAGGCCTTGGGCGGCCACCGCAGCCACTTTGGCGTCGTCCAGCAGATCCACCAGAGGGCTGATGTTGTAGCCACCCAGCATGGTGCCCAGCAGTTCGGTGGCTTTTTCGCGGCTGATGAGCTTGCACACCTCGGTGCCATGGGCCACGGCGGCGAGGTAGCTGGCTTTGACCTTGGCGGCGTCGTCCACACCGGCGGGCACGCGGTGGGTGATGAGGTCCACCAGCGTTTGTTCTTCGCCTGCGGGGGGTGCCTTGAGCAGCTCAATCAGCTCAGCCGTTTGTTTGGCTGACAGCGGCAGGGGCGGAATGCCCAGGGTGGCGCGCTCGGCAATGTGTTGGCGGTAGGCAGCAAGCATGGGAATCTCCGTTAGGGGTTAGATGTGGTGGCTACTGAGAAGGCAGTGGTGCAAAAAATGGGCCAACGATCGTCCAAGTCAATGGGGCAAGATCAACTTCAGGCCTTTGAAATAGTCGCGAAAAAACTGGTGGTTCCGGGTGACCAGGGCACTGCACTGGAGCATGGCGTGGGCACCCACGATGAAATCGGGCATGGTGCGCTGCGGGTGTGCCGGGCTGGCGTGTTGCCGCTGCAGGTATTTGCGCTGCATTTCGCCAGCGCGTATCGCTGAACGCTGCTCGACGGCCGAGTAACGCACGCCCATGTCTTCCAGCACGTCCATCACCTCGGCGCCGTGGCCCAGGCCGGCGGTGATCTCACCCACCACCACGTCGCAGACCACCACCGGCCCACTGGCCAAAGCTTGACGCAAACAGGCTTCGGCCGCGTCAGCATGGGGGCCATCGCCCAGCAGGTCGATCAGCACGGAGGAGTCCACCGCAATCATGCTTTTTTGACTGCGCGGGTTTTACTGCTGGGTGCGGCGGTGGCGGGATGGATGCCGCGCAATTGCTCTACCACCTGGTCTGCGTTGACGCCTGCCGCCAGCTTGAACTTACCGCGGGCCCGAGAAATGGCGTCGTTGACGTTTTTACTCAGAATCAGGCGGCCACCTTCGATTTCAACCTTGAGCAAGGTGCCCTTGGTTAAACCCAAGGCATCACGTGCTGCTTTGGGCAGGGTGATTTGGCCGCGCTCGGCAACGGTGGCTTCCATGGCTGGCTCCGCAGGCTGGTGCATGAAGGGGGTACGGCTGCATTATACGTACCAATCAATACATACTCAAGTCTGCATACCTTGGGGGTGGCGAGCGCCAATCGCCGGATGGGTTCAGTTGAGTACCGACGTGGCAGCGGGTGCCGTTCGGTTGAACTCACTTTGGATGGCGTGCACACAGGAGTCCACGATGCGCTGACCGGCTTTCACGTCCATCAGCATGGATTTGTTGGCGATTTGCAGCAGCAGGGTCTGACCGCGGACGTCTTCCAGGCGCAGTGCACCCGTGCTCGACATCACGGGTTTCATGGTGTAGACCTTTTTCAAGTGCTTGACTTCTATGTAGCCCGCCGCGGTAGGTGCCAGCGACACGTGAATTTTTTGATTGAACTCGCACTGGTAGTCGCCAAAGTGGGTGCGCTCGGCGGCATCAATCTGTTCTTGTGTCGCTGGCGGTGTCAGCGGGTTTGTTTTTGGCGGGGGCGCCGTGCGGACAGGTTTTGCCTGGGTTTTGGCTGGTGCGCCACTGGGCATGCCTTGGCTCCATGTGGAGGCGCAAAAAGCCAAGCTGAACAGCGCTGCGGAAATGCGTGAGATTGTTTTCATGAGCTGGGCCCAAGGTGAAGGTGGACGAATTGTCGGGTTGGCGCCTTGGGCGCGAAATCGGGCAAGCCCGCGAAAATGAAACAAACTGCGTCGACGGGCGCTCAGTTAGGGCCTGTTAACACTAAAGATGCCAGATGCGTTGTTCTTCAAAAGGCCTTGAGCAAGGCGCAAAACGAAGCCGGGGCAGGCCCCCGGCGAGGCTTTGCAACGCCGCGCAAGGCCTTTTGGGGAACAACCCTTCGGGAACGTGGCCATTGGGGCGCAGCGCGGCGTTGCACGTCTCGCCAAGGCCGAGCCTTGGCAGCGCCGTGCGCCTTGCTCTGCGCCCCAATGGCCACGTTCGCACTGGCATCTTTAGTGTTAACAGGCCCTAGCCGTTGGTGGCACCGAAAAATAAGCCTTTTCCACTTCGATGGGCAATGGTTGGCCCGTGCGGTGAGCCCGCGCCAGCACATGCCAAAAATAACGAAAACTGGCGCGGTCGTGCAAATTGCCTTGGTGCTGGATGGGCGCCCAATCGGCCGCCTGGGCAGCGTGAATGATGTCAATGGCGACATCAATCTCGGCCGCGGTGGGCGAGAAGGCCTCAACGATGGGGCGAATTTGGTTGGGGTGGATGCTCCACATGCGGGCGTAGCCCAGCCACTGGTTGGCTTGTTCCGCCGCTTTGCTGATGGCGTGTTGGTTCTTGAATTCAGTCACCACGCAGTGCGACGGCGTTTTTCCGAAGGCGTGGCAGGCTGCAGAGATGTCGAGTTTGGCGCGAAGCACGAGCGGATGGGTGAACTGATTGATCGCGCCTGTGGACCCCATGGCGGCGGCCGGGATGGCGCCCCGGTGTTCAGATACGAAGTCCATCAAACCGAAGGACAGTGACTGCACCCGAGGATGGGCTGCGATGGCTTGCACCTCGCGCAATGCGCCATGGGTTTCAATCAGCACATGCACAGGCAATTCTGTGCTCAGGCCGTGCACGCGTAACTCGTGGTCAATCTGTTCGCAAGCGCTTTGCACATCGCTCGCGTCGTGGGGTTTGGGCACCATCAAATAGGCCAGGCGCGACCCGGCGCGTTGGACCAGGGTGTGAACGTCGGCCTCAAAAGCGGGGTGACCAAAAGGATGCACGCGCGCACCTACACGACCAAAACGGTTCGCAGCCGATGTGGCTATCTCCGCCACCATGTGAGCGTGTTCCGCTTCGCCGCCGACTGGCGCGCCGTCTTCGCAGTCGAGGGTGATGTCGAACACCGGTCCCAATTCCGCTTGCAACTCCAAGCTCTTTTGCATGCGCGCTTCAACGCCGCAGTAGTGATCGCAGACCGGCAGGTCGGTCGCCATCGGGCCACCGCCAAAGAGCGCCTGTTGTGGGTGAATTGCGGACGGTGTGTTCATGGTTCAATCAATTCAGGACAAGGTTTGCGCTTGGCGGTTTGCCTGGTACTGGGTTTGACCAAAACGTTGACAAATGAAATCGATGGATTCGTTCGCCAGGCTAGGCGCAAACCAAAGTGATACCCCGTGGTATCGCGCGGATTTGCTTGCGACGCACGGCAGGCGAAGACGCGATTTCATGTCAACGTTTTGGTCAAACTCAGTACCAGTCATGAAAAAAGCCGACACACCCTGGGTGAGTCGGCTCGATTGGCTCGGTGCCCCGTAGATCAGAGCAGGTGTTTGACGCCGTCTTGTTCGCCTTGCAGCTCGGCCAAGGTGACGTTGATCAAGCCTTGCGAGAACTCATCAATCGCCAAACCTTCAACGATTTTGTATTCGCCGCCAGCGCAAGTGACGGGGTAACCAAACATCACGTCTTTCGGAATGCCATAGTCGCCATTCGACGGAATGCCCATCGTCACCCAGCCTCCGTTGGTGCCCAGTGCCCAATCGCGCATGTGGTCGATGGCGGCGTTTGCGGCCGATGCGGCGGAAGACACACCGCGCGCGGCAATGATGGCGGCGCCGCGTTTGCCCACGGTGGGCAAGAAGGTGTCTTTGTTCCAGGCGTGGTCGTTGATCATGTCCTTGACCGATGCGCCGTCAATCGTGGCGAAGCGGTAGTCGGCGTACATGGTGGGCGAGTGGTTGCCCCAAACCGCGAGCTTTTGAATGCTGGAAACGGGTTTGCCTGTCTTGGCGGCGATTTGTGACAAGGCGCGGTTGTGGTCCAAGCGCAGCATGGCGGTGAAGTTCTTGCGTGGCAGATCAGGCGCGCTCTTCATCGCAATGTAGGCATTGGTGTTGGCTGGGTTGCCCACCACCAAAACGCGCACATCACGCGATGCCACTGCGTTCAAGGCTTTGCCCTGGGCGGTGAAAATTTGCGCATTGGCGGCCAACAAGTCGGCGCGCTCCATGCCGGGGCCGCGGGGGCGGGCGCCTACCAAGAGGGCGTAGTCGGTGCCTTTGAAGGCGGTCATGGGGTCGGAATGGGCTTCCATGCCGGCCAGCAAGGGGAAGGCGCAGTCTTCCAATTCCATCATCACGCCTTTGAGGGCGTTTTGCGCTTTCTCGTCGGGGATTTCCAGCAGTTGCAAGATCACCGGCTGGTCCTTGCCCAACATTTCGCCGGAGGCGATGCGGAACAACAGTGCGTAGCCAATTTGACCAGCAGCGCCAGTGACGGCGACACGTACGGGTTTCTTGCTCATGGAGATCTCCAAAATGCGTATGCGTTGGGGAAGGAAAAAAGACGCGCAAGTTTAGCGGTATTGCGCCCGAGTCTAAGGGTGAACCCGAGTTTGGTCAATTGTCTTATGTCTTATACAAGATGTCAGTCAACTATTGATGGACGAAAGGCGGCGTGGTGTGCTGCAATCTGTTTCATGACAAGCAGCAACCATGGATTGGAGTTGAACGCGGGTGGCAGCAAAAGTGCTGGGCCAGCCTTCAGTCCGCTGTACCAGCAGATCAAAACCTTGATGCTGCGCGGCTTGCAAGACAACGAGTGGGGGCCGGGTGAGGCCATTCCGAGTGAAATGGAGTTGGCCGCGCGTTTCAGGGTCAGCCAGGGCACGGTGCGCAAGGCGGTGGATGAGTTGGCGGCAGAAAACTTGCTGGTGCGTCGCCAAGGCAAGGGCACCTTCGTGGCCACACATGCCGAGCAAAAAGTGCAGTACCGATTTCTGCGCTTGGCAGCTGACGATGGCGATGCTGTCGGTGCGCAGCGCCGTTTCATTGATTGCCGGCGCCTGCGAGCCCCCGCCGAAATCGCCCGCGCCCTCGGTTTGAAAGCGGGCGACGCGGTGTTGCAAGTTCGGCGTGTGCTTTCTTTCCGTGACGTGCCGGTGGTGCTCGACGACATTTGGTTGCCGGGGGGCAAGTTCAAAGGTTTGACAGCCGAGCGGCTGGGCGACTACCGCGGCCCGATGTATGGTTTGTTTGAATCCGAGTTCGGCGTGCGCATGATTCGTGCCGAAGAAAAAATTCGCGCTGTGGTGGCTGATGAGATGGCGGCCGGATTGCTGTGCGTGCCCGTCGGTTCACCTCTGCTCAGCGTCGAGCGGCTGTCCTTGAGTTATGGCGACGAAGCCGTCGAGCTTAGACGTGGCCTCTACAACACCGCGGCCCACCATTACCGCAATGAACTGAGTTGACTCCAATTTGTACAGCTTGGCAGGGCAATTGAGTTACTTGTCAGTTTCATGTTGATGCATTGCAATAAACTCTCGAAGTTTTCTGAATCACACAAGGTTGGGAATGACAGACATTACAAAACCTCGGCCCGGGCGGCCGGTCTACCGCAACATCCATGTTTCACAGATTGCCTCGTACCGGCTGCCGCCTGCGGGCATCGTGTCCATCCTTCACCGCATCAGCGGTGTGCTGATGTTTCTGCTGATGCCTTTCATCATTTGGATGTTCGATACCAGCGTCACCTCTGAAATTAGCTATGCCGTGTTCACGTCGGTGTTTCATGCTGGCGTCGGTTTTGTTCCTGGTTGGGCCTTCAAGCTCCTGGCACTGGGACTGATTTGGGCTTACTTGCACCATTTCATCGCTGGCGTGCGCCACCTCTACATGGATGCCACGCACTCGGTGACCAAAGAGTTTGGCCATTCCTCCGCCCTGTTCACGCTCGGTGCCAGTGTGGTTCTGACCGTGGCCCTGGGCTACAAGCTGTTTTTCTAAGGAGCGATGCATGTCTGACAACTTCGGCTCCAAACGCATCGTCGTTGGTGCGCATTACGGCCTTCGCGACTGGTTGAGCCAGCGCATCACGGCCACCCTCATGGCGCTCTTCACTGTCGTGGTGATCGTGCAAATTCTGCTCCCGGGTGAGATGGGCTACGACAAGTGGGCAGGTATTTTTGCCAGCCAGTGGATGAAGGTGTTGACCTTCGTCGTCATCATCGCCCTGCTCATGCATGTGTGGGTGGGCATGCGTGATGTCTGGATGGACTATGTCAAGCCGTTGGCGATTCGCCTGGCACTGCAGGTGTTCACGATTGTTTGGTTGGTGGGCTGCGCCGGTTGGGCGATTCAAGTGCTGTGGAGACTTTGATAATGAACGTAGGCGCAGGTTATTCTTCATCCAACATCACCAAACGCAAATTTGACGTCGTGATCGTCGGTGCCGGTGGCTCCGGTATGCAGGCTTCGCTGCGGTTGGCACGTGCCGGCCTCAATGTGGCCTGTCTTTCCAAAGTATTTCCTACTCGGTCTCACACCGTCGCCGCGCAAGGTGGTATCGGTGCGTCCCTCGGAAACATGTCCGAGGACAACTGGGAATTCCACTTTTACGACACCGTCAAAGGCAGCGACTGGCTCGGCGACCAAGACGCCATCGAATTCATGTGCCGTGAAGCACCGAGCGTGGTGTACGAGCTTGAACACATGGGCATGCCGTTTGACCGCAACCCCGACGGCACGATCTACCAGCGCCCGTTCGGCGGCCACACGGCCCACCGCGGCGAAAAGCCAGTGCCACGCGCCTGCGCGGCGGCCGACCGCACCGGCCATGCCATGTTGCACACGCTCTACCAACAAAACGTCAAAGCCCGCACCAATTTCTTCGTCGAGTGGATGGCGCTGGACCTGATCCGCGACGCCGAAGGCGACGTGGTGGGCGTGACCGCGCTGGAAATGGAAACCGGCGAATTGCACATCTTGGAAGCCAAGATCGTGCTCATGGCCACCGGTGGCGCCGGCCGCATTTTTGCCGCCTCGACCAATGCCTTCATCAACACCGGCGACGGTTTGGGCTTGGCTGCGCGTGCGGGCATTCCGCTCGAAGACATGGAGTTCTGGCAATTCCACCCCACCGGCGTGCACAACGCTGGTGTGTTGCTGACCGAAGGCTGCCGTGGCGAAGGCGCGATATTGCGCAACAGCAATGGTGAACGTTTCATGGAACGTTATGCGCCGACGCTGAAAGACCTGGCACCACGCGATTTCATCTCGCGCTGCATGGACCAGGAAATCAAAGAAGGCCGTGGTTGTGGCCCCAACAAGGACTACATCCAGCTCGACATGACCCACCTCGGCGCCGAGACCATCATGAAGCGCCTGCCCTCGGTGTTCGAGATCGGCCACAACTTCGCCAACGTCGACATCACCCGCGAGCCGATTCCTGTGGTGCCCACCATCCACTACCAAATGGGCGGCATCCCCACCAACATCCACGGCCAAGTGGTGGCGCCCAAAAATGGCAACCCCAACACCGTGGTCAATGGTCTGTATGCCGTGGGTGAGTGCGCCTGCGTGAGCGTGCATGGCGCCAATCGCCTGGGCACCAATTCCTTGCTCGACCTCTTGGTGTTCGGTCGGGCTGCTGGCAACCACATTGTCGATGCGGCCCTGAAAACCAAGAGCCACAAGGCCTTGCCCGCGACCGCGGCGGATCAATCCTTGTCGCGTCTGAATCGTTTTGAAGCGACCACGGGCGGTTATTACGCCCAAGACGTGGCGGGCGACATCCGCACCGCCATGCAGCAACACGCTGGTGTGTTCCGCACCCAGAAGTCCATGGACGAGGGTGTGGTCAAGATCAAGGCCCTGGCCGAGCGCGTCAAGACCATTCATTTGGGCGACAAGTCCAAGGTGTTCAACACCGCCCGCATTGAAGCGCTGGAAGTGGAAAACCTCATCGAATCGGCACTGGCCACCATGATCTCAGCGGCAGCCCGACGTGAAAGCCGCGGTGCCCACTCGGTCGACGACTATGCGGACACGCCAGAGTGCCCCAATGGCCGTAACGACAAAGAGTGGATGAAACACACGCTGTGGTACGCCGAAGGCAACCGCCTGGACTACAAACCCGTGAACTTGAAGCCGCTCACCGCCGAGTCGATTCCGCCCAAGGTTCGTTCCTTCTAAATAAGCGACAGCCCTCAACCTGTTTTGCAGGACAAGTCATGACCAAACGTGTATTTCAGATTTACCGCTACGACCCCGACACCGGCGAGAAACCGCGCATGCAAACGCTGGAGGTCGAACTCGATGGCAGCGAACGCATGCTGCTCGATGCGCTGAACAAACTCAAAGCCGTCGACCCCACGTTGAGCTTTCGCCGCTCCTGCCGCGAAGGCGTGTGTGGTTCCGACGCCATGAACATCAATGGCAAGAACGGCTTGGCCTGTTTGACGAATATGCTCACCTTGCCCGGTGTGGTGGTGCTCAAGCCGCTGCCCGGCCTGCCCGTGGTGCGCGACCTGATCGTCGACATGACACAGTTCTTCAAGCAGTACAACTCGATCAAACCGTATTTGGTGAACGACACCATGCCGCCGGAGAAAGAGCGCCTGCAGTCGCCCGAAGAACGTGAAGAGCTCAACGGCCTTTATGAGTGCATTTTGTGCGCCAGCTGCTCCACCAGCTGCCCCAGTTTTTGGTGGAACCCCGACAAATTCGTTGGCCCAGCCGGGCTCTTGCAGGCCTACCGTTTCATTGCGGACAGCCGGGACCAAGACACCGCAGGCCGCCTTGACAACTTGGAAGACCCTTACCGCCTCTTCCGTTGCCACACCATCATGAACTGCGTCGATGTCTGCCCCAAGGGCTTGAACCCGACCAAGGCCAATGGCAAGATCAAAGAGTTGATGGTGCGCCGCGCCGTCTGATTCCCAACGCCCCACCATGGAAGCCACCTTGACGCCCTACGTTCCGCATGCCCTGCTGGACGAGCGCAGTTTGAGCAAACTGCGCTGGCGCTGTCGCCGTGGACTCTTGGAAAACGACCTGTTCATCGAGCGGTTTTTTGAGCGACATTTGGCCACGTTGACGCAGCAACATGCGCTCGGATTGAATTTGTTGATGGATTTGGCCGATAACGACTTGCTCGACCTCTTGCTGTCACGCAAAGAGCCCGAAGGGGACTTGCTGACCGAAGAGGTCAGCCTGGTGCTGAGCATGATGCGCAAGCCCCGGCACTGATCTTGCATTGAGTTGCATTGAGAAAACCCGTTTACTTCATCTGAACTTCAAGGAAGCCGCTCATGACACCCTCAGACGTAAAAGCCACCCTGTCTTTTTCTGATGGCAGCCCCAGCATGGACTTGCCCATCTACAAGGGCAGCGTCGGTCCCGATGTGATCGACATTCGCAAGCTCTACGGCCAAACCGGCAAGTTCACTTACGACCCGGGTTTCTTGTCCACGGCGTCCTGCAATTCCAGCATCACCTACATCGACGGCGACAAGGGCGAGTTGCTCTACCGCGGCTACCCGATTGAGCAGTTGGCGACCAACTGTGATTTCTTGGAAACCTGCTACTTGTTGCTCAAAGGCGACCTGCCCAACGCCACGCAGAAAACCGATTTCGTCAAACTCGTCACCAACCACACCATGGTGCACGAGCAAATGCAGTTTTTCCTGCGCGGCTTCCGCCGCGATGCCCATCCGATGGCGGTGATGACAGGCTTGGTCGGCGGCCTGTCGGCCTTCTACCACGACAGTACCGACGTGCATAACCCGCAGCACCGTGAGATTTCGGCCATCCGCCTGATCGCCAAGATGCCTACCCTGGTGGCCATGGCCTACAAATACGCCATGGGGCAGCCTTTCATCTACCCGAAGAACACGCTGTCCTACACCGCCAACTTCACCCGCATGATGTTCGCGACGCCCTGCGAAGAGTACGAGCCGAACGACGTCATTGTTCGTGCCCTCGACCGTATCTTCATCCTGCACGCCGACCACGAGCAAAACGCGTCGACGTCGACCGTGCGTTTGTGCGGCTCTTCGGGCACCAACCCCTTTGCGGCCATCGCAGCCGGTGTGGCCTGCTTGTGGGGTCCGGCCCACGGCGGCGCAAACGAAGCAGCGCTCAACATGCTGGAAGACATTCAGCGCGCCGGTGGTGTCGAGAAGATTGGCGAGTTCATCAAACAAGTGAAAGATAAAAACTCCGGCGTCAAGCTGATGGGTTTTGGCCACCGCGTGTACAAGAACTACGATCCACGGGCCAAGCTGATGCGCGAAACCTGCTACGAGGTCTTGAACGCCCTCGGCCTGCAAAACGACCCCATATTCAAGCTCGCCATGGCCTTGGAAAAAATCGCCTTGGAAGACGAGTACTTTGTCTCGCGCAAGCTCTATCCGAATGTGGACTTCTACTCCGGCATCGTGCAGCGCGCCGTGGGCATCCCGGTCAGCCTCTTCACCGCGATCTTCGCGCTCGCGCGCACCGTGGGTTGGATCGCTCAGCTCAACGAAATGATTGGCGACCCCGAATACAAAATTGGTCGTCCGCGTCAGCTCTTCAACGGCTCGGTGGCTCGCAACGTCAAGCCGATTGGCGAGCGTTGATCGCGGATTGGCGCTGATTCTCTTTGAATGCCCCGGTGTACCCGGGGCATTTTCATAGCGCGGTACTGTGCCCGCCAAGGCAACTGAGCACGCGGCGCCCTCATTCCTATTGCTTCACCGGGCGCCGACCGTGTGCTGGGCCTTGACATGCCAAGTTCGTCCGACTTGCCGCCAGCCCAAGGTCGCTGGCAGCGTCGACACTCCTTGAACCGAAGCCTTGTCTGCAGATTGTTCTCCGCTGCGGCAAACTCCGTCTCAGAAGTTGGCTTGGGGTCAGTCCGTGGTGGAGTTGCAAATGAAAACTGGATTTATTGGATTGGGCGTCATGGGACAACCCATGGCCCTGAACTTGGCACGTGCGGGCACACCGCTGGTGGTGTGGAACCGCTCGCCTGAGAAGTGCGAACCCTTGGGTGAGGCAGGCAGCCAAGTCGCTGCTTCACTGGATGAAGTGTTCGTGCAGGCTCAAACGGTGATCTTGATGTTGGCCGATGAGTCTTCCATGGATGCTGCCCTCGGCCGCGGGACGCCAGCGTTTGCGCAGCGTGTGGCCGACCATACCGTGGTGCACATGGGCACCACGTCACCGGAGTACTCACGTGCGCTCGATGCCGACATTCGCGCGGCTGGTGGGCGTTATGTCGAAGCGCCGGTGTCCGGTTCGCGCGTCCCGGCCCAAGCGGGCCAATTGGTGGCCATGGTGGCAGGCGATGCGGCTGATGTGCAAGCGGTCTTGCCCATGCTCAAACCCATGTGCCGAGAGGCGGTGGATTGCGGCGCGGTGCCCAATGCCTTGCTGATGAAACTGTCGGTGAATTTGTTTTTGATCACCATGGTCACCGGGCTGGCCGAGGCTTTCCACTTTGCCGATCGCCACGGACTCGACCTGCAGAAATTCCTCGGTGTGCTCGATGCCGGGCCCATGGCCAGCAGCGTCTCTCGCATCAAAGTGCAAAAACTGGTGGCGGGTGACTTCTCTGTGCAGGCGGCGATTCTGGATGTGCTGAAGAACAACCGTTTGGTGGCCGACGAAGCCCGGCACGCGGGCATCGCCTCGCCCTTGCTGGATGTTTGCCTTGCGCTCTATGGCGAAACGGCAGCCTTGGGCCACGGTGCTTTGGACATGGTGGCGGTGGTGCGGGCGGTTGAGGCGCGGACTGACACCGGCCGAGAGACACCGAGCTGAACCTGCAACCTCGGTTTCCAACAGAAACAACTTCGCTGCAATTTGACTCCTATGCTTGCACCGCTTATCAAAGCGTTTCGGGAGAGCGGCCATGACCAACCTGTTCAATGCACGGCGGATCAAGTATTGGGTGTCGCTGAGTTTGTGGGCCTTGCTGGTGGCGTGCGGCGGAGCCGAGGGCCCAGACGGCAGGACGTCATCTGGCAATGAAAGTTCGGGCAGTGCGGTGTCGGTATCGAAGCCGGGAACACCCGGCGGTCTCAGTTCCTTGGCCAGCAGCACCGGCGTGATCAGCGTGCGTGCCAGTGCCAACCTGGCGGGCAATTTGGGGCCGGTCATGGCTGTCCGCGTGAATGGCACCGTGGTTGGCAGCACCGAGGTGCGTGGTGACAGCTTTCAGGACTACAGCTTCAACGCTGGCCCGATACCTGCCGGTGCAACCATCGATGTGGTGTTCACCAACGACGCCATCGTGAACGGCGAGGACCGCAACCTCTATGTGGATTCGATCACTGTCGACGGTGTGACCGTGAGCGCCAGTGCGTCCCAAGTCAGATTTGACCGCGGCGCGGCCGATGCCGCATTTGACGGCGTCGATGTGCTGCCTGGGTTGTCTACCTTGTACTGGAGCGGTGCCTTGCGATTCACCCTTGCGGTGTCGCAACCGACCACGGGCATCAGTGTGCGTGCCAGTGCCAACCTGGCCGGCAATGTGGGGCCATTGATGGAAGTGCGTGTGAACGGGGTTGTGGTGGGCAGTAGCGAGGTGCGCGCTGACAGCTATCAGAACTATGACTTCAGCACAGTGAACGTTCCTGCCGGTGCCACGGTGGATGTGGTCTTCACCAACGATGCCTTCATCAATGGCGAGGACCGCAATCTGTATGTGGCGTCAATCACGGTGGACGGCGTGACCACGCCCGCCAACGCGCCCGGTGTGGTCTTCGACCGAGGTTTTGGTGCGGCTGCGTTTGATGGTGCGGACGTGTTGCCCGGTTTGTCGACGCTTTACTGGAGCGGCGCGCTGCGTTTTCCAGGAACCTCAAGTGTCGACCCCCTGGCGGGCTACTCCGTGTGCGCACTGGAGGGTCAGGTTTGCAGTTTCACAGGGGCCGCCGACGTGGTTTACGGTGCATTGGGCAGCTACACCACGCCGCAGCGTTTTACGTTCGCTGTGGCTTGCAACAACTCAATTTTCGGTGACCCCTTGGTGGGCGTGGTCAAGTCTTGTTATTTCAAACCCGCAGGCGGAGGTGGAACGAACCAAGCGCCGGTGGCGGTGATCTCCAGCCCCCTCAGTGGCGCCACCTTCAAAGCGGGCGACACCATCACCTTTGCCGGCAGCGGCTCGGATGCAGAAGATGGCGTGTTGGCGCAGTCCAAGCTGACATGGTGGGCCGAGTTGCACCACGACGACCACACGCATCCGTTTCAGCCCCTCACCGTGGGTGGCAGCGGCAGCGTATCGATTCCCACCAGCGGTGAAACGTCGGACAACATCTTCTACCGCTTTCATTTGCGGGCCACCGACAGCGCGGGGCTGACCCACGAGGTCACACGTGACATCGTTCCACTGAAATCGGTGCTCACCCTGCAAACCGCTCCTGCAGGGCTGGCCCTGACGCTGGATGGCCAACCGGTGACGTCGCCGTTCACGGTCACCGGCGTGGTCGGCATCGAGCGTGCACTGGGTGCGGCGGCGCAAAACGCCAACGGACGGAAGTATGTTTTCGCGGGTTGGAGTGACGGTGGTGCGGCCACCCACACCATCGCAACGCCTTCAACCAGCACCACCTACACCGCCACCTTCACCGACATCGGCCCCGTGGTGAACAGCCCGCCGGTGGTGGCCCTGGTGAGTACACCCTCCACCGGCACCGTGGGCATGCCCATCACGCTGAACGCGACGGCCACCGACACCGACGACAGTGTGAGCAAAGTTGAATTCTTCGACGGGGCCACCAAGGTTGGTGAAGACCTGAGCAGTCCCTACAGCACCAGCTGGACGCCCACAGCGGTGGGCGCGCGCAACATCACCGCCCGCGCCACCGACAACTTTGGTTTGACGGCAACCAGTGCCGCCGTCGTGGTCACCATCAACCCGTCAGCGGTCGATACGCAGTCACCTGTGGCCCTGCTCACCACACCAGCCGCATTCGCCACCGGGTTGACAGGCACCATCGCACTGACTTCCACCGCCACCGACAACGTGGGTGTGACCGGCATTGAAATACAGGTGGACGGTGTTCAGGTGGGCAGTGTGAGCAGTGGCGGATCGAACACCGTCAACCTCGACACCAATGCCTACGCCTCTGGCCAGCACGTGGTGCGGGCACAAGCGCGCGATGCCGCTGGCAATTTGTCGGCATGGGCCAGCGCCACGGTTCAGTTTGGGGGCAGCCGTCCGGTGCCTGCTGGGTTCACGCGCAATGACGGGTGGATCACAGGTTTGAACAGCGCGACCGCCTTTGCACAAACGCCCGATGGTCGTTTGTTGGTGGCAGAGCAGGGCGGTGCCTTGCGTGTCATCAAGGCAGGGGCCTTGCTGGCGACACCGATGGTGAGTGTGGCGGTGGACTCAAGCGGCGAGCGCGGTTTGATCGGCGTGACCTTGCACCCCAACTTCGCCAGCAATGGGCTTGTCTACATTTATCACACGACCACCGAAGGCGGCACACACAACCGCATCAGCCGTTTTGTGGCCAGTGGCGATGTGGCGGCTGCGGCGCCTACGCCTTTGGTCGACTTGCCCACTTTGTCCGGTGCCACCAACCACAACGGGGGCGCCATGCACTTTGGCATCGACGGAAAGCTCTATGTGGCTGTGGGCGACAACGCCAACAGTTCTCTCGCCCCCAGGTTGGACAGCGTTTTTGGCAAGATGCTGCGTTTCAACGACGACGGTTCCATCCCCAGCGACAACCCCTTCTTCACGACCCAAGCCGGACAAGCGCGCGCCATCTGGGCCTATGGCCTGCGCAACCCCTTCACCTTTGCAGTGCAACCGGGCACAGGTCGCATCCACATCAATGACGTGGGGCAAAACACCTGGGAAGAAATCAACCTGGGTGTCCCAGGCGCGAACTACGGCTGGCCCGCCTCGGAAGGGCCAAGCAACGTGACCGCAGGCGTCACCGCGCCGCTCTTCACCTACAAACACAGCGCGGCGTTGCCTGCCGGTTCAGGCCCTGGCGGCTTCTTTGTGGGCTTTGCAATCGCGGGCGGCACCTTCTACCCCGACACCGGTCCATTCCCCGCGGGTTATCGCAGCAGCTATTACTTTGCCGACTATGTCAGCCGTTTTGTGGGCCGCTATGACGTGGTGAACAACGCCAGTTATGCGTTTGCCAATGTGGCTGGTTCACCGGTGGACTTGCTGTCGGGCACAGACGGGGCTTTGTATGTGCTGACGCGCGGCGGGGTGACGCGAATCAGTGTGCCGTGAGTGCGTGGGCAGCAAAGCGGTCGCACCGACTTGAAGTTGGACGCTGGCCTCGGGCTGAACAGCTGATGTGAACACGGGGCTGGGCTTGAGCCCGGTTCCGGTTTGCTCTGCGCGTGCAAACATCGGGTTCAGTGTTTCGGAGTTCTGGAATACTGGCAGACTTAGGCGTTGCTCACACCCCAGACTCAACAGGAAAGCTCTCCGCCCATGCTCGAAAAAATCAAAGGACTCGGAAACCAGTTGACGAACTTGGCAACAGATGCTGTCGATGGGGTGACCTCTACCGTGAAGCAGGGTGCCGAGAACATCGTCACCGTGACGGGGGCCGCGGCCTCTGCCATCAATGAAAAAGCAGTTCGCAGCTCAGTGGAGCAAATGCGTGTGGTCCTGAGTGTGGCGGTTGAGGAGTTGCGTCAGCGGCCCGTTTCTGATCAACCGGTGACGCTGACGACATCGGTCGATTTCGGGTTCACGTCATTGCAGATGCAAATTGTGGTGATTCCGGCTGAACCGATTGCAGGTGAACCGCTCATCCCCAAATGACTGTCGGCGCAAGGCCTCTATGTCCAACGCAGGTTTGTTTGGAGAAGGGCGCTAGGGCTGCATCTTCAGCCGGCGATACTGCCCTGGGCTGCACCCCAACCGTTCTTTGAACGTAGCCCCCATGTGTGACTGGTGGGTGAAGCCGCAGTCCAAGGCGACGCTGGCAAGTGATGAATCGCTGGTGCGCAGCAGTTGCCGGGCACGGTGCAAACGCCGCTCTGAAATATAGGCATGGGGCGTGGTGCCCACCACTTGGGTGAAAAGGCGCAGAAAACGCAGCAGCGGCAGCCCGGCGTCTTCGGCCAAGGTTTGCAGCGTCAAGCGCTTGGGCAACTCTTGTTCGATGCGGTCAAGCGTGTCTGAAAGCCGTTGTCGATCCCTCGCTGTTGGACCTGCCGCGGTTGGCACGGGCCCATCAAGCAGCACCAGGCTGTGCGCCAACAACCCCGCGGCGTGTTCGTCAAGCTGTGGCATGTCAGGCTGAGGCACCAACAACAGGCGCCGCAAACCCATGCCCAGCGCCACCGCCTGGCGCGAGCCTTGGAAAACCGTGCGTGGTGCTTGCCCGGGGCGATATCGGTGCTGTTCCAGCATGCCAGCGTCCACATGCAAGGTCAGGTACTCGCCACCGCACGGCGACTCAGAAAACACGTTCACGCCAGGCGCTGTGCAGGCCAGAGCCCCAGGCCAGGCATCGAAATCTTGTCGATGGTCATTGGCCACCGCATGCACACCGCGTTGGCGCTCAAAAGCCAAACCGATGACCCAAACCGGCGACGCACTTTGCACAGAGTAGGGCGCACTCGGCAGCAGTTCCACACGGGCCCAACCCAGGTCGATGTTCATGGGCCAATGTCCTGCCTGAAATTTCTTGATAGCGTTGCGCCCGTCATGCGCTCATCATAGGGTTCTGTGTCCAACTTGTCGTGAATCATGCAAAAGCAAACCCATCTATTGAGTTGCCAACGGGATCAATTTTCTATCCCCGAGGGACACACCTACCTCAACAGCGCCTACATGGGGCCCTTGCCAAAACGGGTGCAGCAGGCGGGTGCGGATGCACTGACCGCCAGGGCAGCTCCGATCGGCTTGACGCCGCGTGATTTTTTCGAGCCGGCCGAGCGCACACGCCGCCTCTGCGCCCAGTTGGTGAATGCCGATGTCGAGCGCGTGGCGTTTGTGCCCACAGTCGCTTATGCCACCGCCATCGTCGCCAAAAACATCACACCCCAAGCGGGTCAGAACGTGGTGATGTTGGGGGACATGTTTCCGAGCAATGTCTACGCCTGGCGCAACTGGCGCGAGCTGGGGGTGGAGATTCGGGCCGTTGCGGCGCCGGATGCACCATGGTCGTCGCCCACGCCGGGACGCAGTCGCGCGGCGCTTTGGAACGCCGCCGTCATGGATGCCATTGACGACGCCACCGTCCTGGTGGCGGCCGAGCCCGCGCACTGGACCGATGGCAGCTTGTTCGACCTGGAGGCCATCGGCCGCCGCTGCCGTGAGGTGGGCGCAGTCTTGGTGGTGGACGCCACCCAAACTGTCGGGGCCATGCCCTTCGATGTGCGCCAGGTTCAGCCCGACCTGCTCGTGGTGCACAGCTACAAATCCATGTTGTCCAACTACGGCCTGGGCTTTGCAGTGATGGGCGAGCGGTTCTTGAACGGCAGTCCCTTGGAAGAAAGCTGGTTGATGCGCGCGGGCAGCGACAACTTTTCCCGCCTGGTCGACTATGAAGACGGTTACGCCGCTGGCATGCGCAGGTACGACACCAGCCTGCGTGCCAACCCCATCTTGATTTCCATGTTGGAGGCCAGTTGCGAGCTGCTGCTCCAATGGCAGCCCGAACGCGTGCGCGCGTATTTGCTGGACATCACACGCCCCTCCGTAGACCGTTTGCGTGCACTGGGATTTGAGGTGGCCGATGAAGCCGAGCGCTGCGCCAATTTGTTTGGAGTCAAACTACCGGCTGGGCTGGAACCTGAAGCCTGCCGCCAGCACTTGGCGCAGCAACAAATTCATGTGGCTGTGCGTGGCAGCGCGGTGCGGGTGTCGCCCCATGTGTACAACGACGCGGCGGACTTGGCGCGTTTGGTGGATGTGCTGGAGCGGTTGTGGGCCTCAAAAACCGAAGTGGAGCAGAGATAGGTCTCTACCCAACTGGCTCAGGACTTTGCGGCCGTTTGTTGCACTTTGTAGCAGCTGAACCTGCGATTGGGGTTAGGCTGAATCACATGTTTGAAGCGAGGTTGACATGGCATTGGACCCGACAAAAGTGGACGCTTCTCGGCGCGGTGCGCTGAACACGCTGTGGCATGCAGTGGCCACCGGCAGTTTGCTCAGCGCATGCGGCGGTGGTTCCGAGGCGGCTGCTCCTGGACCTGCGTCCACAGCGCCTGCTTTCTCCCCGCCCAGCCCTACAACGGGGACGGGCACGCCCACCGTCAATACTTTTGCCAGCGGTTTAGAAAACCCTTGGGGTTTGGCCTTTCTACCCGATGGCCGGATGCTGATCACAGAAAAAGCCGGGCGCTTGCGCATCGTGACCTCGTCGGTGGCGGCGGTGCCGCACCCCAATGTCAGCGGCGTGCCGGCGGTACTCAATGCAGGGCAGGGTGGCTTGCTCGACGTGGCCGTGCAGGTGGTGGGCGGTGACACCTGGGTGTACTTGAGTTACGCAGAAGCAGGCACCGGTGCTCAGGCGGGCAGCAATGGCGCTGCTGTGGCGCGAGGACGGTTGGTGGGCAATGCCTTGTTGGATGTGCAGGTCATCTTCCGCCAAACCCCCAAGGTCGCCACCAGCATCAGCACCAACCACTATGGGTCTCGTTTGGTGCTCACCAGCGACGGTTTTTTGTTCATCACCCTGGGCGAGCGGGCTGCGGGATCTGAAAGCCCGAAAGCACAAGACCTCAGCACCCACCATGGCAAGGTGGTGCGCATACGCACCGACGGGGCTGTGCCCAGCGACAACCCCTTTGTGACTACACCCAATGCCCGCCCCGAGATTTGGAGTTTGGGCCACCGCAATCCGCAAGGCGCCGCGCTGCACCCCACCACCGGCGAGTTGTGGATCACCGAGCATGGCCCGCAAGGTGGTGATGAACTCAACCGCGTTCAACGCGGCCGCAACTACGGCTGGCCACTGATTTCTTATGGTTGCAACTACGGTGCGCCGGTAGGCAATTGCACAACCATCGGTGGTGCCACGAGCGCCACTGGTTTGGAGCAACCGGTGAGTTATTGGGTGCCAACCTCCATCGCCCCCAGCGGTTTGTGCTGGTACACCGGCAGCGCCATTCCCGAATGGCAAGGCCATTTGTTTTTGGGGGCTTTGGCGGGGCAGGCGTTGTGGCGCGTTGAGCTCAATGGCACCACGGTGGTCAAGCGTGAAGAGCTCTTCAAGTCGCTCGGCGAACGCATCCGCGACGTGCGCCAAGGGCCGGATGGGGCTCTGTATTTACTGACGGACAACAGCAATGGGCGGGTGTTGCGGGTGGCCCGCTGATCGCGCAACGTTCACTTTCATTTATTGCGCGAAGTTGAACGAATCGAAGACCAACGACGCGCCTTGCTGGGTCTTGCTGGCATCGTCGACCGCTGTTTGCCACATCAAGAACGCAACGCGTTGGTTCTTATTTTGTGGAGAGAGGATGAGTCGATACTCAACCTGGTGCGGCACCTCCACACCCAATACGTTCATTGAAAAACTCTGCATGGCTCTGTTTTTATTGGAGGGGTCAAGCACGATGTTGGACGACTGCTTTTGAATCAGCGATGGTGTTTGAAGCGCAGTTCCTTTGGATATGTCGTTGGCATACGCCAGCAACCCAGGGGCGTCTTGTGCGGGCTGCACGGTGACGATCAGTGTGGCGCTTCCGCCCGTGTCGACGGTGAGGTAAGTGATTTCTGGTGACAGCGCTTGTGCTTGCACTGTCCAATTCTTTGGGTGTTTGAAGTCAATGCCGTGTTGGGCGTAGGTGACGGGTTCGCTGACATGGGCGGTGGGTTGGTCGCAACCGAACAGACCGGCGCCGAAGCCAAGGATTGCAAGCCGTGCCCATCGTGTTTTGCCGCCGCTCATCGGGTTGCGCCGAGCATTCTTTCAACATAACGCGCGATCAAATCCACTTCCAAGTTGACATGCTGACCCGCAGCCAGCAGGCCCAAGGTGGTGTGCTGCAGGGTGTGCGGAATCAAGTTGATGCTGAACTCACAGCCTGTGTCTGAATCAACCACGCGGTTCACGGTGAGGCTGACGCCATTCACGGTGATGGAGCCTTTGGTGGCCAAGAAACGCGCCAGGTCTTTGGCCGCTTGAACGCGCAGCTCCCAGGATTCACCCACAGGCGCAAAGTGCGTCACCAGGCCCAGGCCATCGACATGGCCGCTGACGATGTGGCCGCCCAGGCGTTCATGGGCACGCAGGGCTTTCTCCAAATTCACCGGACCTTGTTGGGCCAGGCCTGCGGTTTTGGACAGGCTCTCGGCGGAGACGTCGATTTCGAATTGATCGGTGTCGCGGTTGAACTGCGTGGCCGTCATGCAAGCGCCATTGATGGCGATGCTGTCGCCCAGCACCACGTCGGCCATATAAGCCTTGGGGGCCTGAATGACGAGGTGTTTGCCATGGGATGCGTCGGGGCCCAAGGCGTCGATGCGAACAATGTGGCCGAGGCCTGTGATGATGCCGGTGAACATGGAAGAGGGTGCTTTGACTGAAGAAGGTGAAACGGTTGCTCAAACGGGTTTGGGGGCAAGAACAGGTCGCGCCAAGATGCGCAGGTCGGGCTCGAGTAGCGTGACGCTGGTGAAGCGCAACGCAGGTGCATGGCTCAGCCCAGGCAAGGTGCCGATGCTTGCCAGCCCATGGCCTTGGCCCAGCAGTTTGGGGGCCAGGTAAATCAAAAATTCATCGACCAAACCGGCACGCACAAACGCACCGTTGAGGCCTTGGCCGGCTTCCAAGTGCAGCTCGTTGATGCCGCGCTGGGCCAGGTCAAGCAGCAAGGCGTTCAAGTCCACCCGGCCGGGGTGCAGCGCATCCGGCAGCAAGCAAAGTTCGGCACCCGCATTTTTCAGCGCGTCGTGCCGCTGTTGTTCACGTTGATTGTGGGGCGCGCTTTGGGGTGCGTTTTGGGGTAACAGGGCGGTGTAGATCAACGGGCCGAGTGCAGGTGCGGCGAGCGATGTGGAAGGTTCAAAAAGACGCGCATCGGTTGGGGTTTCCAGTTGAGCGTCAACCACCACGCGCCGGGGTTGCAGCTGGGTGGGCACCAGGCGCACATCCAGGCGCGGGTTGTCGGCCAGCACCGTGCCTATGCCCGTGAGCACCGCGCCCGCCCGTTTGCGCCAAGCGTGGCCGTCTGCACGCGCAGCGTCGCCGGTGATCCACTGGCTGCGGCCATCGGGCAGGGCGCTGCGGCCGTCCAGCGACAGCGCCATCTTCAGCCGCACCCAAGGCCTGCTGCGTTGCATGCGCGAGAAAAAGCCGATGTTGAGTTCGCGCGCTTCCTCACGCAGCGGGCCCTCGGGCCAGTCCACCACCTCGATACCAGCGGCGCGCAAACGTGCCGCGCCTTGGCCGGCCACCAAAGGGTTGGGGTCCTGCAGGGCCATCAGCACACGGCCTACCCCAGCAGCCACCAAGGCATCACAACAAGGTGGCGTGCGGCCGTGGTGGGCGCAGGGTTCCAAACTCACGTAGACCGTGGCCCCGCGCAGATCGGCACCCGCCGTCTGGGCATCCCTCAGCGCCATCACTTCGGCATGCGGGCCACCGGCTTCTTGGGTGTGCCCACGGCCGATGACTAGGCCGTCTCGGCCCATGATCACACAGCCCACCCGGGGATTGGGCTCGCTCACGCCGACCGCTTGCGCGGCCAGGGCGAGGGTCTCGCGCATGAAGCGCTCGTCGTGGGGGGCGGAGCGCAAAGCAGTGCGTTCAATCACAAAATCCACCTCGAAGCAGAAAGTCACGCAGCCGGTTAGATACCTTGATGTTGACACGGGACATGGGGAGCGTTTTTCCCTCTAACCTTTCAAAGTAGGCCTTGGCCTTTTGCTGATCGACAGTGTTCCGCAAATCATCAAACCGGCCATATTCATTCAGATTGGCTTGTGTGACATGGGTGTTCATCAAGGCGATCAACTTCGCTTCATCAACACCGAGACAGGCCACGATGTCCGCAATGTCTCTGCGCTTGGCCTGTGCTTTGTAGTCGGTTAAATAGTCTCGAAAGCTGCGTTGTGGGTCGATCTGCACGTCACCGCGCTGGATGTCGTGCAGAAAGATTTCAGCGATTTTTTGATCCTCCTGCGACAGCGATGTGAACGAGCGATGCAAATCGGCCAAGGTGGCATCCTTGGCCTGTTCATCACCGCCTTGCAAGACTTTGAGGTATTTCTCAAAGCGCGAATTCATGTAGTCGGCGTCGATCTTGCCGGTGTCTATCTCAGAAATGTGGCTGTCAATCTCGAAGGGAATGCTCTCGCCGCTGCCACCACCTCCCACACCCAGTTCTTTGTAGCGCTGCACCAGCGTCAGGTATTGATGGTGGCTGATGGTGAGTTGGACTGTTGTCTTGGGGTCTTCGCCGAACTCATAAACCGCCTTCGCCCATGTAAATCCTTGAATCTTGGCCGCTTCCAGGGTGGCGCTGAACTGGTTGAAGTGTTTGGCGAAGGCCGCGCGCGCCGTCATGTCGTCCGGCAGCTTCATGAAATCCGAGATGCCCGCCGCGCTGAACAGGGCGGTGATTTCGGCAAAGCTGGCGTTCATCCGCTCCAAGTTCATCGGCAGCCGATCAGCAAACAGCACAATCGGTTTGTCGCCTGAATAGAGCTTCACGGCAGCCCCCACATTGCGCTCCATGGTGTGGGGCATGCGGTAGTAGCGGATGGTGCCAAAGGGTTTGTCCGGCCCGAACAAGCGGTTGGTGCGCGAAAACGCCTGAATGATGTTTTCATATGCCAGCAGCTTGTCGAGGTAGAGCGTGTTCACCCATTTGGAGTCGAAGCCGGTCAACATTTGGTTCACCACAATCAGCAAATCGAGCTGCTTTTCTGGCTCGGCCTCAATTCGCAGGTAGGGCTTTTTGTGCGCCAGGCGTGCGGCCAGGTCCTTCTTGAAGTTGGCATGCGTGCCTAGATCGAACTTCTGCCCATAGGCGGCGTTGTAGTCGGTGATGATCTCCACCAGCCCGGTTGTTTTGAGGGTGGAATTGACGCCCCCATCTTCATCGCTGATATGCGGGTCAAAGAGCGCGGTGATTCTCAAATCCGGGCACTGCACCTTCATCAAGCGGTAGTAGGTCAGGGCCTCGGGAATGCTGCTCGTGGCAAAAATGGCATGGAACTTTCCGCCTTGGCTCAGGGTGACCCAGTAGTCCTTAATGTCTTGAACCACCGCGTTCTGGTGTTCGTCGCGGTTGTATTGGGCATGGGTCAGATGGTCTTCAATGCCCGTTTGATAAGCCCCCGACGCATCCCAGTGTCCCGCCATCGGCACTTCAAACATGTAGCGGTTGAACACCTTCTTTTTCGCCGCGTTGGCCAGCGCTTCAGCGACCGTGGCCGCTTTGGCCTTTTCCAGTGCCACGGCTTGCCGCAGATCGCGGTCGCGGTAGGTGTGTACTCGGCAGGGGTCAAAGCCCAGCACGTTCTTGTCGCGAATGCCGTCGGCAATGCTGTAGCGGTGCAACTCATCGCCGAATACATCGGTGGTGGTGTTGTCATTGCGCATGTTCTCCCGCTGAATCGGCGTGCCGCTGAAGCCGAAGAACACCGCACCTGAGAAGCTATTTTTGATGTCGGGCAGCATGTTCTCGCCAAAGGTGGAGCGATGGCATTCGTCAACGATGAACACAATGCGCTTGGCACGCATGGTGTCCAGGTCGTGCGCCTTCAGGCCGTCCTCTTCATCCTTGAGCTTGCTCATCTTCTGGATGGAAGTGACGATCAGGGTGTCGGCGGGGTCGGTGCTTTTGAGTTTTTTGACCAGCACGCCCGTGTGCTCCGTGGCCTGCACCTCGTTGCTGTCTCCCGCAAAGTGGCGGTAGGCCTGCAGGGTTTGTGTGCCCAGCTCGACGCGGTCAAGCAAAAACACCACCTTGTCTGCATCCTTGGAATTGGCAATCAGTTGGGCCGACTTGAAACTCGTCATCGTCTTGCCCGAGCCCGTGGTGTGCCAGATGTAGCCGCCCAGGCGGCTCGGGTTCTTCCAATCGGTTTTGGCTACTTTGTCTGAAATGGCGTGGGCCGCGTAGTACTGGTAGCTGCGCATCACCTTGAGCACCCCGTCGGACTCGTCGGCCACCGTGTAAAAACCAATCAACTGATGCGCCATCGGGATGGACAGCAGGCTGGAGGTAAAACGCTTCCAGTCGCGGATGGGTTCGTTGTTGAAGTCCGCCCAATGAAAGGCGTAGTCCTTGTTGAACTTTCCATCCGGCCCCGGGTTGGCAAAGTAAAGCGCCTCTGCGGGCTCCATGGCCACGAAAATTTGAACCAGCGACAACAGCCCTTTGAACAAGCCCTCGGCAGCGTACTTTTGAATCTGGTTGTAGGCCTGGCTCACCGGCACACCGCTTTTTTTCAGCTCGATGTGGATCACCGGCATGCCGTTGATGAGCAGCAGCAGGTCACCGCGCCTGTCGTTCAGCAGCGGCGAACCACGCGCATAACGCGGCTGCTGCACGATTTGGTAGCGGCTTTGGCCGGCAGCAATTTCGTGGCGGTCGTAAATTTTGAGGCTGATCTGCTTGCCAAAGTGCAGCGCATCCAGCGGGTTGTCGCGGGTGATGGCCACCGTTTTGCCATTGATAAAACCATTGAGCTTCAGCGGGGTGCGTAGCCCGGTGATCTGCTCCATCACCTGCTGCATCTCACCATCGGTCAGTGGCACCTCGTTGAGCCGATTGATCCCACGGTTGTTCTCAAAGAGGATCTGCTTCCAGTTTGCCAACAAGTCCGCCTCGCTGGGTTGCTGGATCACCGGCGCGTCGCCCCAGCCGCGCTGGCGCAGCTCGTGGATCACGGCAGCTTCAAACTCTGATTCTTTGGCAAATGACGTCATGATTTTTCGATGCGTTTTTGCGCTGCCAAGCGCTCTTTGATTTCAATCAAGGCGGTGTGCAGTTTTTCTTCCAAGACAGCTTTGGGTGGCAACTCGGTCCAATACTCCGCCACCATGATGTTGTCTTTTTGCAGGTTCATCAGCTCCACCTGTTCGGTACCTGCTTGGGCGCACAGAATCAGGCCAATGGGCGCGGCTTCATCTAGCTGGCGTTCGTACTTATCCAGCCAGTTGAGGTAAAGCTCCATCTGCCCTTTGTGGGCCGCTTTGAAGCGGTCAATCTTGAGTTCAACGGCCACCAGCCGCTTCAGGCGGCGGTGGTAGAAGAGCAGGTCAAGGTAAAAATCCTCGCCGTCGATGATCATTCGCTTCTGGCGCTCGACAAAGGCAAAACCTTTGCCGAGTTCGAGAATAAAACGCTCCAGCTCGCGAACCAGCGCTTGCTCCAGGTCATGCTCCAAATAACCATCAGGCAGGCCGAGAAAATCCAAGAAGTAGGGGTCTTTGAAGGAGCCCGCAAGCGCATGGGTTGGGTCGGGGGCAGCGTCAGGCGCGGCGGCCAAGGCCAGCTTGCTGTCAGCGATGCGCGAGCGCTCAAAGGTTTTGCGTTCGATTTGTTTGGTGAGTTCACGCTTGCCCCAAGCCGCTTGTGCGGCTTGGCTGGCATAAAACAAGCGAGCCTCTTGCGACGGCAGCGGGATGAGGATCAAAAAATGCGACCAGCTCAAATGTCGTGCCAGTGGCACGACAATGTCCAGCTCGCCAAACACCTCTGCAAACTGCATCATCCGGCGCAGGTTCTTGGCCTCAAAGCTCTTGCCGTACTGCGCAACCAGGCTTGCTGACAAAGAGGCAATCACTTGTTGGCCATAGGCGGCCCGCTCGCCTTTGAGCACCTCGGTATTGATGCGCTGGCCCACATGCCAGTAGGTCAGCGTCAGCGCACTGTTGACCGCCGCCGCCGCCTGCAACTTGCCCCGGCTGATGATCTCCCGCAAATCAGCCAACAGCAGGGGGCTGGGCGCGGACGGGTCAGCCGAGGGTGTCAGGGCGTTGCTCATGGGTGTGGGGTGTTTCCATCAAGAATGAGGGCGGTGTTTGAGTTGGTGCTCCAGCGCTTTGAGCGTGGCCTCCAGTTGCTGATCATCCTGCTCATCGGCCTCCTGCGCCTCAATGGCCTTGCGGCGCTGGTCGTAGTTCAGATAAAGGGCGCTGGTTGCGCTTTCCATTTGCGCATGGCTGATGGAGCCCGCATGGGTCAGCAGCGCAAAGCCGTTGGACGTGATGATCTGATCCACGTTTTGCTTCCAAAAGGCCATGCGCGTTTCCTGCCGGCTCTTGGCACGCAGCTCGGCGGTTTCCAGAAAGATGACCACCAATCGGTTCAGGGTGTCTATCTCGTCTTCGGTCAGGTAATTTTTGGCGACCAGAATGTCTGCTTTGCGCACCTGGGCCCCCTGCCAGTGCAGTAGCCCAAAGTGCGGGTCATCGGCTTTGGCTCGCGCCGTGATGAGTTCGGCGGCCGTTTTTTGGGTGACGGCGTAGATCAGCAGGTTTTGCACCGTGGCAAAGAAAACCTGCGTGGCTTGGTTTGTCTTGTCATAGTCGCTGGAAAGGGCGAACAGCTCGCGCACCTTTTGGTAAAAGCGTTTCTCGCTGGCCCGGATGTCCCGAATGCGCGCCAACATCTCGTCGAAGTGGTCTGGGCGGCCATCGGGGTTCTTCAGGCGCTCGTCGTCCATCACGAAACCCTTGTGCAGGTATTCCTTGAGGATGGTGGACGCCCAGCGGCGGAACTGCACCCCACGCGGTGAGCGCACCCGATAGCCCACGGCCAAGATGGCGTCCAGGTTGTAAAGCGTGACCGGGCGTTGCACCTGGCGGGCGCCTTCGGCTTGAACTGTCAAGGATTCCTTGACAGTTGCCGCCGCGTCCAACTCCCCGTCCTCAAAAAGGTTTTTCAGGTGCAGGGAGATGTTCTGTTTGGTGGCATCAAAGAGTTCCGCCATTTCCAACTGCGTCAGCCAAACGGTTTGGTCTGCGGCGCGGAGCTGAATCTGGCTTTTGCCGTCGTCTGTGGTGTAGAGGATGAGCATAGAAATTGGCAAATCGTGGGGCCAGGGGGTCAGACGAACATCTTTTCCAAGCAGGCTGATTTGATCTGCTGGAGCTTTTGGAGCTGGGTGGCGTGTTGGGAAATAAGCTTGTCGACTGTGCGGAAGTAGGTGCCGATTTTTTGTTGTTCTTCGATATACGATGGGATTCGGAACAGAGAATTAGAAACAAGTTTCCAATCGGAACGTGGCATTTTTGAACCAGCTGATTGATTGGCGATTCTCTCGAATGCGTCCGTTTGGATTAAGCAATAAATGAAATCCGAAACCGCAGCCGCAGATCTCAAAACCCAGAAATCTCCGACCGCTATTCCAGGGAATTCAGCTAGCCACCAATTTTTCAGGTAGGGTCGTAGCTTCCCAAAAAGTACATCCCCTTCGTCAAAGTTAATTCCAATTTTTCTAGACGCCTTCTTGAACAAATCTTTGTTCAAGCGCCCGCTCCCCGAAACGATGTCCTCATATTCAATTCTCGGAGAATATTCTTCAGAACTAAGCTGGGTGCTGCGTGAAGCGATAGTCTTGAATTCGTTCTCATCCCAATTATCCGAGAACCCTTTGAAGCGAATTTCTGGCGTGGTGGCACCAGCTTGCGGGAACATCTTTTGGAGCATCGCTTTTTTCAGCGTCACCAGCTTGTCATGCTTGCGCTGGTGCAGCCCAATCAGACTATCCAACTCTCGGAAATATTTGCCGATTTGCGCCTGCTCTTCAAAATTCGGGATTTGCAATGCAATTTTTCTTAGGGCATCTTGGTTGATATTTGTATTTGCTGAACGACTGGCATTTGATAGAACCTGCTTCCTAACGACTGTCGTTCGATAGGCGACACGATTGAAGTCATCTGACATCATGACCTCCGGCCTATAACGAATAATGAATCCAGAATACGTTGTATTCGCCAGCGTCTTTGTTACTAATGCAGTTTCCCCGACGCCTTCTGGCTTAACCGACGACCGGATGAATAAAACATCACCCTTGAGCAAGTTGTAATCACGCCGTTGAATGCTGGAGCTTTCCGCCAACTCCAATTTATTGTCATCAACCTCAAACTGGCCGAAAACATTCTGCAAATTCACAAAGGGATTCCCATGCCCCATTGCTTCTTTGCCAAAATTCATACCGTTCTTGAATGAACCCAAATCACCAAGCGTTCTCTTCTCCCACTCTCCCTCAAACCCTTTGAAGCGAATCTGCGGCACTTTGCTGCTCGTCTGCTCCGCCATCTCAGTTCCCCGCCAGCAAGGTTTTCAGCTCCGCCAGCCCTTGGGCGTCAAACTCATTGGCGTCCAGTTCTTCCAGCATGTCTGCCAGCGAGGCTTCGGTGCGCTGGATCTCTCGTGCGTTGTCGGCGTAGGTGATTTGGTACTTTTGCACCAGTGCTTCCAGCTTGCCAATCAGTCCATCCATCTGCTGGCCGGGCAGGCCGTGCAGGGCCTCGATCAAAGGCGTTATCCACTTGCGCTCTAACAGCTCGAACACCTGCGCATCCCTCAGGTTTTCAATCGTGGTTTTGGTTTGCAGGTGCAGGGCGGCGGCATCACGTTTGATGGCGGCTTTCAAGGTTTTTTCTTGGGCGAGCTTGTCTGCGGCCTGGATGATTTTGGCCTCGAAGGATTCGGGGTCGAAGTCACCCGACTTTTGCGCTTCAGTGAGCAGGAGTTTGGTTTCTTTGGCCACGGCAGCGGGAATGAATTTGTCGCCCGATTCGTTCACGAGTTCTTGCGCGATGGCGCTGTCTTTTTCTTCCTCGCTCAGGCTGTCCAGCACCTCGTCAATGGAGGCGGTGACTTCGCTCAGGCTCGCTTCTTTGTTGCGCAGCGCGGCCAGCTCCTCCTGGTGGTGGATGGACTGCACCAGCTCGAAGGGCATGATGCGGCCCTTCCAGCCTTCTTGCACCTCCACGTCTTTGCCGTCTTTCTTTTTGACGACCATGTGGGGGTCTACCGTGCGGGCTGCATCCAAGCCCTCGGTCTGGAGAATTTCCAGGTCGATGGAAATGGGTTGCCAGTGGTCATCGAGGATTTGGTAGGCCTGGTATTTGTCTATGAGGGGCAGCGGGGCCAGGCGGGCGAACAGCTCGTTGCTGATGCGCTCCTCTTGCTGCGGGATGGGCAGAGTGAGCATGGGCAAGATCAACTCGCCACGCAGCCAGGGGGTAAAGTCGGCAAAGGCGGTGGTGAAGGCTTGGTGGTAGGCCTTCACCTCGGCATGTTCGCGGGTGGCCAGGGCGAGGTCTTCCACCTGGGGAGCCACGTAGGGCGTGCCGTTGTCGGCAAACAGGGCGGCGCGCAGGCTGGGGAAGGCGTTCCAGTAGTCCGCCATAGCGTTCAGCTCGCTCAGAGGGATGCCGCCAAACATGGAGGCGTACAGATCCCAGCTTTCGGCAGGCTCGGAGGAGTCCACATAGCGCGGAATGTTGAGGTTGTAGTCGTTGGCCTGCAGCTCGGTCTTGGGCACCAGGCGGCTGTAGCGCGGCAGGGTGGTGCGGCCAATGACGGTGTCGGTGATTTTTTTAACGTCGCTGGCGCGGAGTTTGTTGCTTTTGCCTTCTTTGGCAAAGCCTCTGGAGGCGTCTACGAAGAGCACATCGCTGTGCTCGCGTTTTTGCCGCAGCACAAGGATGGTGGTGGGAATGCCGGTGCCAAAGAAGATGTTGGGCGGCAGGCCGATGATGGTCTCTAAGTGGTCGTTTTCGATCAGGTTTTTGCGAATGGCACCTTCCTCACCGCCGCGAAACAGCACGCCATGCGGCAAGACGATGGCCATGATGCCGCCGGGTTTGAGGTGGTAAAGGTCGTGCAGCAAAAAGGCGTAGTCGGCCTTGGACTTGGGCGCGAGGCCAAAGCGGGCGTAGCGGGGGTCGCTGTCTTTGTAGAGCGGGTCCCACTTTTGTGAGTAGGGGGGGTTGGAGACGACGGCGTCGAGGTAGAGCGGGTTGTAGGTGTTGACGGGGTCGTGGTCGTCAAAGTACGGCCAGTCGTCTTCCAGGGTGTCGGCGTTGCGGGTGACGATGTTGGCCACATGGATGCCGCGCATGACGAGGTTCATGCGGGTGAGGTTGTAGGTGTTTTCTTTGAGTTCTTGGGCAAAGTATTTGATGTTGTTTTTGTCGGCCATGTGCTTGGCAATGCACTGGCCAATGTTGAGCAAGAGCGAGCCCGAGCCGCTGGTGGAGTCGTAAATTTGGATGGTGTCCCTGTCTTTCACATGGTGCGCAATGATCTCGGACATGAGCACAGACACCTCGTGCGGCGTGTAGAACTCGCCCGCTTTTTTACCCGCGTTGGCGGCAAACATGCCGATGAGGTATTCGTAAATGAAACCGAGCACGTCGTAGCCCTGGCGACCATCCATGGGGATGTCTTTGATGAGCTGGAGCAGTTCGCTGATGGCCTTGGTTTGTTTGGCGGCGGTGTCACCGAGTTTGCTCAGACCCGTCTCTAGGGTTTTGAAAATGCCCTCGAACAGGCGTTTGTGGTGGGGGTGAATGAGGCGGCTGAAGGCCGAGAGGGCATCGTGCACATGGGACACACCAAAGTCGCTTTTGTGTTCGATCCAAGTGGAAAACAGGTGCGGGTAGGCGATGAAGTAGCCGATGTTGCTTTTGATGTGCTCAACCGCTTCTGCGTCGTCTTCTGACAGGGCGGTAATTTCTTGGTCGCTAAAGCGCTGGCTTTTGGCATAGCGCACCAGTTTGTCGGAGAGGTATTTGTAGAAGATGAAGCCGAGGATGTAGTCCTTGTATTCATTGGCCTCAATTTTTGAGCGCATCTGGTTGGCCGATTCCCAGATTTTGGCGGCGAGTTGTTGCTTGTTCACGGTGGGCAGTCTTTGGTTTTTTGATCACGCGGATTGAACGAGATTCGCAGCTCCAGCCGACGGTGCCGACGCCACGGGCGGGAGCTTCAACCGCAAGCGCCGAAGTATCGCAGCCAAAACTGGCACTGAAAAATCTGTGCTTTCACAGTTTTGGCCCCAACGTCCCTGAGTAACCACCACGCAGCAAAGTACTGTATAAATATACAGTATGCTGCCGCACCGCCTACCTCATTACGCCGAACTGCACTCCCGCAGCAATTTCAGTTTTCTCACCGGGGCCTCCCACCCTGAGGAGTTGGTGCAGCGTGCGTTTGATTTGGGCTACAGCGCGCTGGCACTCACCGATGAATGTTCGTTGGCCGGGGTGGTGCGGGGGCATGTCAAGGCCAAGGAATTGGGCTTGCATTTCATTGTTGGCAGCGAAATGCAGCTCACCACGCCCGAGGGTGTGCCGCATGGGCGCCTGGTGGCGCTGGCGCAAACGCGGCGTGGTTATGGCAATTTGTCGCAGTGGATCACGGTGGCGCGCCGCCGTGCGGCCAAGGGCCAGTACCTGGCGCATCCCAGTGACTTGGAAGGCGCCATTCCCAACGCGCCGTTTTTAGCCGGTTTGCCTGAGTGTTTGTTGCTGCTGCTGCCTGGCTTGCAACAGCCCTTGGATGAGCTCTTGTCTCAAGCTTTGTGGCTCAAAGCTTGGTGCGGCGATCGTGCGGGTTTGTTGCTGCAGCGGCTGCACTTGAGCGGCGAAGAAGAGATGTTGGCGCGCCTGCAGCAAGTGCATCAAGAAACCGGCTTGGACGTGGTGGCCGCGGGTGGGGTGCTGATGCACCGGCGTTCGCGCAAACCGCTGCAAGACCTGCTGACGGCCACACGTTTGAAAATGCCGGTGGCACAGTGCGGCTGGCAATTGCAGGCCAATGCCGAAGCGCATTTGCGCTCGCGGTTGCGGCTGCAGGCTTTGTATCCGGCGCAAGCGCTGGAGCAAACGGTTTTGTGGGCCAGGCGCTGCAGCTTCTCGCTCGACGAGCTGCGCTACGAATACCCGCAAGAGTTGGTGCCCGTGGGCACCACACCCAGCAGCCATTTGCGTGCGCTGACCGAAAGCGGCGCCATCAAGCGTTACCCCCGCGGCGTGCCGCCCAAGGTCACGAAACAAATTGAACACGAGCTGGCTTTGATTCAGCAACTGCGCTACGAGCCCTATTTCCTCACCGTGGCCGACATCGTGCAGTGGGCGCGTGCCCAGGGCATCTTGTGCCAAGGCCGGGGCAGTGCAGCCAATTCGGCGGTGTGTTTTTGTTTGGGGATCACCGAGGTCAACCCCGCCACCATGACCTTGCTCTTTGAGCGCTTCATCAGCGCCGAACGCGGCGAGCCACCCGACATTGATGTGGACTTTGAGCACCAGCGGCGCGAAGAGGTCATTCAATACATTTACCGCAAGTACGGCAGGCACCGTGCGGCGCTCACGGCCGTGGTCACCACCTACCGCCCGCGCAGCGCGCTGCGTGATGTGGGCCGGGCGCTGGGCATTGACCTGCAGCGCATCGACGCGGTGGCCAAAAGCCAGCAGTGGTTTGATGGCAAGCGCATTGACCCCGAGCGCTTGCGTGAAAACGGCTTTGACCCATCCGCCCACACCACGCGTTTGTGGGTGGAACTCACCGAGCAGCTCATTGGATTTCCGCGCCACCTCAGCCAGCACCCCGGCGGTTTCGTCATTGCCCGCGAGCAAATCGCGCAGTTGGTACCGATAGAAAACGCCGCCATGCCGGGGCGCAGTGTGGTGCAGTGGGACAAAGACGACCTCGACGCTCTGGGCATCTTGAAGGTGGACATTCTGGCCCTCGGCATGCTCACCGCCTTGCGCCGCGCTTTACTCACGGTGAGCCAGAAACTGGGTTTGCCCAAGGCGCAGCCGCTGTCCTTGGCCGACATTCCGGTGGACGATGTCGCCACCTTCGACATGGTGTGTCGTGCCGACACCGTGGGCGTCTTTCAAATTGAAAGCCGCGCCCAAATGAGCATGCTGCCGCGCCTGCAGCCGCGCTGTTTTTACGATTTGGTGATTGAAGTGGCCATCGTGCGGCCGGGGCCCATCCAGGGCGGCATGGTGCATCCGTATTTGCGCCGCCGCAGTGGAGAAGAGCCCGTCACCTACCCCAGCCCGGAAGTGGCACAAGCCCTGCAGCGCACCCTCGGGGTGCCCATCTTTCAAGAACAAGTGATGCAGTTGGCGGTGCTGGCCGCCGATTTCACCCCTGGCGAGGCCGACCAACTGCGCCGCGCCATGGCGGCCTGGAAACGCAAAGGGGGATTGGAACCGTTTCACGAGCGACTCGTGGGCCGCATGGTGGCCAAGGGGTATGCGCCCGAATTCGCCGAAAGCATCTTCAAACAAATCCAAGGTTTTGGTGAATACGGTTTTCCCGAAAGCCATGCCATCAGTTTTGCCCTCTTGGTGCTGGCCAGCAGTTGGATCAAATGCCACCATCCTGATGCCTTTCTGGTGTCCCTGCTCAACAGCCAACCCATGGGTTTTTATGCCCCAGCGCAGTTGGTGCGTGATGCGCGAGCGCACGGCGTGGAGGTGTTGCCGGTGGATGTGCAAACCAGCTTGGCCGACAGCAGTTTGATGCCGCCCAGCACCAACCATGGCATGGCGGCCACCAGGGCAGGGCTTTGGCCTGTGCGTTTGGGTTTGAATCAGGTGACCGGTTTGAGCCAAGCTGCGGCCCAGCGTGTGACACAGGCTCGCCAACAGCAGCCTTTCACCCAGTTGGACGATTTGGCCCAACGTGCCGAACTGAACGCCCAAGATTTACAAGCCTTGGCCGCCGCCAATGCCCTGCAGGGCTTGACCGGCCACCGCCACCAAGCCGCTTGGGCGGTGGCGGGCTTGGACACCCGCCCCACAGCTTTGTTGGCGCAGACAATGAGTTCCGAGGTGAGCCTTGCGCATGGCGCGGAAGTGGCGCTGGCCCCGCCCAACGAAGCGCAGAACATGCTGGCCGATTACCGCAGCCTGGGTTTGACGCTGAACCGCCATCCACTGGCCTTGCTGCGCCCAGAACTGAGCAAACTCAAGGTGGTGTGCGCCGACCAGTTGCAACATTTTCCCAACGGACGTTTGGCTCGCGCCAGTGGTTTGGTCACCCACCGCCAACGCCCACCCACAGCCAAAGGGGTTGTGTTCGTCACTTTGGAAGACGAAACAGGCACGGTCAACGTGATTGTTTGGCCTCAAGTGGCAATCCAGCAGCGCCAGGTTTTGCTCAGCGCGCGCTTGATGACGGTCTATGGCCGCTGGCAGCGCGTGGGCGGTGTAGCCCATTTGCTGGCCCAACAATTGCTAGATCACTCCAGCTGGTTGCAAGGCTTGAGCAACCGAAGCCGCGATTTTCACTGAGTTTTACTTGTTGTTTCGTCGGCCAGCCGACCGGGTGATGCGTTGAACCGGTGGCTTGGCAGGCCCGAAATTTCCTTGAGCGACGCTGCGGCTTAGCAATTTGAAGCATCTGCATACAACGAGTTTGTATCGGCCCCTGTCATAATCCCGAGTTGCGCCCCCAGAGACCCGTTCCATGGCTGCACTGACATTCAGTTTTATCGCTTCGCTTTTGATGACCTGGCTGGTTGTATGGTCGGCATCCAAGCATGCTGTGCTGTCCGCGGACCACGACATGAGCGGGCCCCAAAAATTCCACTCTCACCCGGTGCCGCGCATTGGCGGCGTGGGAGTCTTCGTGGCCATCGTGGCGGGGCTCTTGTTTGTGCAGATGACCCAATCCACAGAAACAGCCCCCATGTGGCTGTTGTTGGCGGCGAGTTTCCCGGCCTTTGCAGCCGGTTTGACGGAGGACCTCACCAAGAGCGTGACGCCTCGCCAGCGCCTGTTTTTCACTGCTGTGTCGGCCTGTTTGGCCGTTTGGCTGCTTGACGCCGTGGTGCGCCGCACCGCGATTCCCGGCATCGACGACCTGGTCGTTTACACCCCCTTCGCCGTGGCCTTGACAGTGTTGTGCGTCACGGGTGTGGCCCATGCCACCAACATCATTGACGGCTTCAACGGCTTGGCCTCCATGTGTGTGTTGCTCATGATGATGGCGCTGGTGTACATCGGTTTTGAGGTGCACGATGGTTTTGTGGTCACCTCGGCCTTGATCATGGCTGGTGCCGCCCTGGGCTTCTTCATTTGGAACTACCCCTCGGGGCGTATTTTCTTGGGTGACGGGGGCGCGTATTTGCTGGGTTTCGTCTTGGCCGAGTTGAGCATCTTGCTCGTTGCGCGCAATGAAGAGGTGTCGTCCATCTTTCCGCTGGCCTTGTGTGCTTACCCTATTTTTGAAACGCTCTTCACCATTTACCGTCGCCGTGTACTCAAGGGCGTGGCGGCTGGTCTGGCCGACGGGATCCACTTGCACAGCCTCTTGCACCGCCGCGTGGTGCGTTGGCCCGCTCAGCAGCCCCTGCCTAAATTGCCGCACCAACCCCAACAAACCGTGCGCAACGCGATGACTTCCCCCTACCTGTGGCTGCTGTGCTTGAGCTCGGTGGTGCCCAGCGTGATTTGGTGGAACAACACAGCGATGCTGACGCTGTTTTTGTTTTTGTTCATGGTGGGTTATGTGCTGCTCTACTGGAGCATCGTGCGTTTCAAAACACCGCGTTGGTTGGTGATGCACAGAGCCAAAGCGGCTCGATAGTTTTTTGCGGCGGCGGTGGACGCAGTGTCCGCCAACCTATTCCATGGCTTGAGCGCGAACCATGCTGGCGTACAGACCATCTTGTGCCATCAGCTCTTCGTGTCGACCTGACTCCGCGACCCTTCCTTGCGACAACACGTAAATGCAGTCTGCGCGGCGCACTGTGCTGAGGCGGTGGGCAATCAACACCAAGGTTTTATCACCGTGCCACTGCTCAATGGACTGCTGAACCACACGTTCTGACTCGGTATCCAAAGCAGACGTGGCTTCATCAAAGACCCAAATCTTGGCATCTTTGTAAAGGGCTCGGGCAATGGCCAGGCGTTGTCTCTGGCCGCCTGATAACTTGCTTCCGTTGGCACCAATCGACGCATCCATGCCTTCGGGCTGCGCCGATACAAACTCCCACAAATTGGCGGCTTTGATGCACTGCTCCAGCTTGGCGTTGTCCTTGGTCTGGGCATAAGCCACGTTGTCGCCAATGCTGCCGTCAAACAAGACGATGTCTTGAGACACCACGGCAAACTGTTGCCGCAATGAGGATTTGCGAAGGCTGCTGATGTCAACGCCGTCCAGAAGAATATGGCCTTGTTCAGGGCGCAGGAAACCGAGCAAAGAATTCACAACGGTTGTTTTGCCTGAGCCCGACGCCCCAACAAGCGCAATCGTTTGTCCCGCCTCAATGTTCAAGGAAATGCCGTCAAGCGCCGGCGTGTGTGCTTGAGGGTAGATCACCGTGAGCTTGTTCAATTGAACGGATCCCTGGCATTGCTGCAGCACGGTGGTGCCAGTGTCGGATTCTGGTGGCGCATCCAGCAGTTCAAAGCAACCTCTGGCCACCACCAGGCCCGCAATGATGGGTTGTGAGACGTCGCTCAGGTGCCTTGCCTTGGATACCAACAACAGCAGCGCGGTGATGAACCCAGCGAATTCGCCGACGGTGGTGCCGTCTTGCCTGGCATGTACCAGGGCCATGGTCAAAATCGTGGCGATGCCAAAACTGGCAATCAATTGAGAGACCGGACTCATGAGGGCTGAAGACGCGGCGTTCTTCAAGGTCAAACGCTGCAACTGTGCGGCCTCACGACGAAATCGTTCTGCCTCCCAGCCCCCCGCGTCAAACGTACGCACGACCCTCCAGGCTCGTGCGATGTCGTCGACCACCGACACCAGCCGCATCTGCGAATCGTAGGCTTGACCGCCCAAGGACTTCACACGTTTGTGAATACGGCGAACGGCATAACTCAGCAAGGGCAGGGTGATCAGCGCAATGAGTGTGAGCTTCCAATTCACATAGAACAGGTAGCCCAGCATGGCCAAGGTGGTCGTGCCATCGCGCAATATCGTCGTGAACGCGCCGCCCATCAGCCCCGTCATCTCTTGCGGGTTGCTGACCACTTTCGAGACCGCTTCTGCCGGACTGATGCGGGCATACAAGCGGGCGTCGGCGCGCAGAAGGGATTGAATGAGCGCGCTACGAACGTCAAGCACGGTGCGAGACGCCACACGGCTCAAAAGGTAGCTGCCGCAGAAAGTGAAGAACCCTCGCGCCGCGAACAGGGCGATCAGAGCCAAGGGCACCATCCATATCGGAAAGGGCAGTTCGCTGGCAAATCCTTGATCCAGTACTTTTGTCAGCAGGAAAGGGATGACGGGTTCGGTGGCAGAGGCCAATAAAAATGCCACCGTCGAGGCGGCCAAGCCCCATTTGTGCGGCTTCACAAATCCAAACAGGCGGCGGGCCGGTTTGGAAAGACTGATTTGCGGGTCGGTGGGTTCTGACACTGATCAGTCCTCAGGCCGATTCTTTGGCGGATCGATGTTTGGCGTGCAACAAGAAGCCAAGCATCAGTCCGAGCTGCGTTCCATACCAGGTACTGCCGTGATGCCGATCCAATACGGCCTCGGTAAAAAAGAACAGCAGACAGACACAAACAATGACTTTTACCAACTCGGCAGAGGGATCTTGCACATTCCGACTCAGGCGCAGCGGCCAAACAATGAGCAGGTACACGGACAGCAGGGCGCAGGGAATTCCCAGCGATTGAGCCCAATGCAAGAGCTGGTTGTGCGAGTTTTGAAAGCCTCGCTCCATGGCCAGAGCCGGCAAACTGTTGGCATCTGCCCAGCGAACTATTTCATGATGAAAGTCGCTCAACCCATTGCCGGTAAACGGGTGAAGCATGATTTTATTGAGAGCCATTTCTGCCATTAAAAACCGCAAACCAATTGAACCAGAGCGATCACCATTCGATATATTGTTGATGTCGATGAGTGTGGACTGAATTCGTGCATCAAATGAGTCCAGAAGTAATATGCAGCTAACAACAATAATTATTCCAAATAAAAGAAGAAAGAGTCTTTTTGAAATGTTTTTTTCTCTTTGAGATATCAAATAGTACGCGGTAACAGCGACAACCAACAGCCACGATGCCCTGGTTCCTGAGAGTAAACATGCGACCACACTACCTAAAAGACCCAATGAGACCAAATACTTGCTGACTGTTAATGATTTATAGTTCAACATCCAAAGTAATGTGATTGTATTGACCAGTGCAGCCAATGCCATCAAATTATGATAATCGTACATGCCAAAAAATCTATTCGATTCTGCTGTGGTGGCAAGTTGATATATTGATATAGCACCAAAAATTATACCGGAGGCGGTCAACGGAAGTAAATACTCCTCGAATTTTCGATTTGCGACGCTGGGTAGAACTATCAAACCTGACAGCAGAAAAATTCGCACAGGCGCATCGAATCGCCTTATCTCATCTGAGGAAGATAGTTGAATGGTATGCAATAGAAGGTAAACAAAACAAATAAAAATCCAAGAAAAAAAGACAGCTCTGGAATCTATTGAGAGCGTGGTCTGGAACTTCTGATTCATTCTTGGAATGACCGCAATCCAACCAACGAGACTACCAATAGCGGCAAACCAAACAAGCACCTTTGTACCAAGCGGGACTGACAGATACATTGCAACAATGAGCCCATGGGCCAGCCAAGGAATGTATCTTTCCTGGAGTTGGTTCCAATGGAATTTCATCGTCCGGACTAAACTATTTGACGCGGCTTAATGTCTATATTAAGTAGCTTGCCGTAAAGCATTAAATATTCGTCGCAACAAGCGTCCCAGTTGAACCCCATGGCATGTTTTTGTATATTTGATTTTTTGCTTGCCAGTTCATTGATTCCTTGAATGATTGTCTCTTGCATATTTTCAGGCGAGAAATCATGGAAATATTTTGCCCAGTTGCCACCAATTTCAGGTAGACAGGTTCTGTCCGAAAGAAACACTGGTTTTCCAAAATGCATTGCCTCTATCGGTGGTAAACCGAAACCTTCGGTCAGCGACGGGAATAAAAATCCGTCGCAGTGCGCGTACAGCCAGGCCTTCTCGGCGTCACTGACGCTGAGCATGAGTTGAACATTCTCAAGCGGTTCTTTCTCAAGCCGACTTCTTATGCTGCGAGTGTCTTTATTCTCCGGTCCTGCTAAAACGAAATTTCTTTCGGGCCAGAATTTTGCTAAATCCAGAATGACTTGGATGTTCTTCGACCGTGTCATTCTGCTGATGTGGAAAAAGTATTTTTTTTCTATCCAGTTTTCCGGTGGGGTTTGTTCTGAATTTTTCAGATCTCTTGCACCGTTGTAGATCACGCTGATGGATTTACTCCATTTCAGGATCTTCAATACATCGTCACGAACGTAGTTGCTGATGGTGACGATGTGGGTGGTTGATTCCAGAAGTTGTTTTAGTTTCCTGAAATCGCGCCACTGGCTGTAGCCGTTTTTGAAATACACGAAGTTGAGGTCGTGGACTGTGGCAATCTGCTGGGGAGTGCCTTCTGGAGGTCTTGTCTTGTTCAATTGGTTGAGCTTGTGCCACAACGCAAACGACTCCGGCTGCTGGTGACGCCAACGCTGCCAGCGTGTGACAGCCAGATAGGAGACGTCGTCCCCAAAAACCCCGAAGAGGTCTTCCTTGAGGTGGAAATACAAGGCGATCCCGTGGCGTTCACGGAGTTCTTTCGCGCGTGCGGCCAAGCGACTGCACAGCTGCATCGAGAACTCTCCCAAGCCGTCCTGGAAATTGCCTGTGTTGCCAAGGCTGATACCAATGCGTATCGGTTCAAAGGACGAACGGGTCATGGGAAATTTCGTGACGGCAAACTCGCCGGAGTTGTTGTTGAAAGCTTGTGTATCAGCTCGGACACTTCATCCATGCTGGGCCAGCCATTGTCGCTGCCTTGAACGGTTGTCACGTTGGCACCCCAAGCACCCCACTGTTTGACGTCTGTTGGGCCCAGCACGCTCAGCGTGGTAACACCCACTGCGGCAGCCAGGTGTCCAGGGCCGGTGTCGTTAGACACCATCATGGCCGCGTCTTTTAACAGCGCGGCATAGGTGCCTAGTGTGACCCCATCCAGAACAATACAAGTCGGATATTGTCGGCGCGCCAGTTCGCTCTCTCCAGGGCCTGGACACAGAATCACCGGCACGCCTCGTCCGGTCAGTTCTTTTGCCAGCGCCTCAAAGTGTGGCCAAACTTTGGGTTGTTTGGCGTAAGTTCCGCCCGCAAAAGGGCACATCACGACATAGCCCGCTTGCACCCTGTGCGCCAGACGCAAAGACTGTGCCGCGACCACATCTTGTGGCGCAACAGAAAACCCAATGGCGAGTGGAGGGGCTGGCAGGTTTTTTTCATCTGGCACAAAGGGCTCAGTGAGATGCCAGTAGGCTTCCAGTTCATGCAAATTCGCTGGGCGCCGGATCGATTGCGACAACAGCAGGCCACGTCCTTCGTGTGCATAACCCACGCTGCGCAATCCCGCCATTCGCATCTCCAGCGCACTCGAGAACGAAAAAGGCAAGACCAGCGCGTTCAGTCTGTGATTGAAACTCGGATCGCGTTGCTGGCAACTTTGTTTGAGGCGATGCAGCTGCGTGAATCGGGCGCGCCACGATGGCGCGAGTGTTTCAACCGCCCAACCTTCACCGCGCAACAAATGCGAAGCCCATGGTTTCCCAATCAGGTGAAGCTGATAGCCGCGTGCCTGTAGCAAGCGCAGTGCGGGAATGCCGAGCACCACGTCGCCAACCCAGTTGCGCAGCCTCACAATCAGTGGCTTGTCAGTGGCGTTTGAAAGTGGAAGTGGTACGCGTTTCATGAGGCCGAATGCTGAAGCCAGGAGCGCACCGCGATAATCATGCGAAGCGACCGGGATTGTGCCATTGCCTCTACCGCCGCCGAGGCAACGAGACGGGTTGTTCGTGCCGCTGGTTTGAAGATACTGCCATTGACTTTCGCGCCCCATATGCCCATGAACCTGCCCAAATCCACAGCCGTTGTTGCCTTGCATGATGAGTTGTTGTCTCACGAGGCGCCATCGCTTGCGCCCGGTCCCGACGACGTCAACTCGGTGTGGCACTGGATCAAGACCAATCACCGCAACAACTGCCAGCTTTGGGCTGAAGAGGATTTGGCACGCAGAACGCGGGTCAGTGACTCAGAGATCGCATCCAATAAACGCCGCATCGACGGCTTCAACCAGGCGCGGAACGACGCGACCGAACGGGTGGACGAGTTGCTCTTGGTGGAGCTGGGTTTGGTCAATGCTGCGTCAGCACGCTCGGACATGCCGCTGTCTACTGTGGAAGCCATGGGCAAAGGTCGACGGCTGAGCAGCGAGACGGCGGGCAGCATGGTGGATCGTTTGTCGATTCTGTCGCTCAAAATCAACGCCATGCGGGGACAGACCCAGCGCGTGGATGTTGATGACGTGCATCGACAAACAAGCCGTGCGAAGTTGGAACGGCTCTTGGCGCAGCGTTCCGATCTGGCGGCCTGTTTTGACGAGTTGCTGGTCGATTGCCAAGCTGGCCGTGCCTACTTCAAGGTGTATCGGCAGTTCAAGATGTACAACGATCCACAGTTCAACCCGGCCCTGGTGGCCGAGCGGGCGTCTTCTTCTTGAAGGGGCTCGCCACATGAGCGCCCCCAGACCCGTCGCTTCGCGTCTGGCCCCCCGAGGGGGTCAAGAAAACTTGGGAACGGCCCGGCGTTTTCTTGAGAGGGTGCTCGTTGTCAAGACCTCGTCCATGGGCGACGTGGTGCACACGCTGGCGGCCGTCACGGACATGGCCGAGGCCTTCCCTGGTCTCAGCGTTGATTGGTTGGTCGAAGCGCCGTTCGCCTCGATTGCCGCCTTGCACCCTGCAGTCAAACGGGTGATTCCACTGTCCTGGCGCAAGTGGCGCAAGAGCCTGTGGCGCGGCGCCACTTGGGAGGCCATGAAAGCCTGCCGAGCTCAGCTGCGCACAGAACCCTACGACGCCATCATCGACTTTCAGGGCCTGCTCAAAAGCGTGTTGTGGGGCCGCCAAGCCCAAGGGCCACTTTTAGGCTATGACCGCAACAGCATTCGCGAGCCATTGGCCAGCAGCTTCTACCATCGTGCCGTCAGCGTGCCGAGGCAATTGCATGCCGTAGAACGATCACGTCGGCTCGCGGCTTTGCACTTGGGCTACGACTTGCCCCTGGGCGCGCCGAATTTTGGATTGCGAACGCCAGCCAGTGGGTGGATGCCTGCTGTTGTTCCCTACGCCGTCTTGATCCCATGCGCCAGCCGCATTGAAAAACACTGGCCGCTGGCCCATTGGCGCGCTTTGCTGGCACGCTGCGAGCGCAAAGGCCTGCATGTGGTGGTGCTTTGGGGCTCGAAAGACGAGCGCCATTTGGCCGAGCAAGTGGCGCAGGGCAGTGGGGCCAGTGTTCCGCCCTTTCTCACCGTCAGTGATGCGGCAGCCGTGCTCGCACAAGCCCGTCTCGTGGTCGGACTGGACACGGGCTTCACTCATTTGGCCGCTGCGTTTGCGAGGCCCACCGTGGGGATTTACTGCGACCACGAACCCGGTCTGGCGGGGGTCACTGGCAGTGGATTTGTTTGCAGTTTGGGAGGACGTGACAAGGTACCTTCTCTTGAGTCCGTGCAACAGGCCTTTGACAGCGCCTACACGTCTGGCAGTACCGTGGTGGGCCCAGTCTGATGGCGGTTGTGAGCCGGGACAGCGAGGTTTACAACTCGTCCAAACGCCGAGGTGGAAAGGTGTCCCAGCCGTGGCATCCTGGGCATTGCCAGAAATACTGTTGGGCTTCAAAGCCGCAGGCTGCGCAGCGGTAGCGTTGCAAAGGTTTCGACGCCACCGACAAGGCTTGGTCTATCGCTTGGTTTTCCAGAGCGAGCTCGCCGTCCGGACTAGCAGTCGCAGCCGCTGAACCCGCCCGAAGCTTCAGCAAGGCACGAGAGGCGGCCAGACTTGGTTCGCGCTGCAAATGCTCAGCCAGGCGTTTGCGGTGCCCTGCAGGATCCAATAGCGCCAGCGCATGGAGCAGGTCCAGACGAGGCGAGTCGTCGTACTGCCGCTGAAGCTGGCCGAGCGCGTGCAAACTCTCTCCACCGGCGCGTGCCGCTTCTGCATACTTGACGGCCACCAGGCAAAAGACATCGGGATGGCGGCTGACCAGCAAGGTCCACAGCTCCAGGGCCTGTGTGTACTGAGCCGCAGCCGCCGCCCTCAGACCCGCCAATACCAAAGGCCGGGCGGCATGCGGTGCAACGGCCCGCGCTTGGCGCACGGCTTCGTCGGCTTCAACCGTGTGTTTGTCATTGTCCAGCTCTATCGCACGTTCACACCAATGGTGAGCGATTCGGTTGGCATAGGAGCCCGTGCCGGCTTTTTCCAATTGCTGTGCTTCATGCGTGGCACGCTGCCAGTGTCTTGATCGCTCATGCAGCGTCAGCAGCGCCAAACGTGCATCGCTGTCAAAGCTGCTGCTGAGCAGTGCTTCCCAAGCTTTTTCGGCCCTGTCGAAGAGACCGGCCTTCATAAAATCTTGGGCCAAGGCCTGTTGAGCGCGTTCCCGATCTAAGCGCGACAGGTCGGCACGTTGGAGCAAGTGTTCGTGAACCCGAACCGCACGTTCATATTCACCTCGACGACGGAACAGGTTCCCCAGCGCGAAGTGCAAATCACAGGTGTCGGGGTCGTTTTGCACGGCCTCGATGAAGGTGTCGATGGCCTTGTCTTGTTGCTCATTGAGCAGCAAGTTGAGTCCTTTGATGTATGCCTTGGGCGATTCGCGCTGCTCGCGCGAGATCTGGCGCAGGTCCATGCGGGCGGCCATCCATCCCAGCCCGAAGACCAGGGGGACGGCCAAGAACAACCATTGCCAGTCAAATTCCATCGCGGGGAGGGCGCTGTAGCGCCGAGGTGGGGTCAGCAAGCGCGGTCGCGTCGGGCGTGTCGGTGCCAACGGTCCCGCTTGCGGCTTTGCGCTGTTGTTTGACGACGCGGCGGTGGCGCCACCACGCGGGCACCATGGCAAAAGTACCCACAGCACAGCCCAAGGCAAAGGCGGCCAGCACGATGAAAACCATGGGGGCGCGTGACTCAAAACCGAAAAACCAGTTCACGTGCGCTACCTGCTGGTTGTTCAGCGCAAAGGCGAACAGGCCAAAAAAGACCGCCGCGCGCAAAAACCAAACGAGTATTTGCATCAAACCTTCCAGGCTTTCTCTAGGTTGATGGGCTGTGGATCAAACCGGGCGTTGGCTGGTTTCAACGCCCGAGGTGGCCGCGGAGTTCGCGTCGGGCGTGTTGGCGGCCTGAGCATCCACGGCCTCACGCAAGGCCTTGCCTGGTTTGAAGTGGGGCACCAGCTTTTCGGGAATCATGACTTGCGCCCCAGACCGGGGGTTGCGTCCCAAACGCGGCGGGCGCCGGTTGATGGAAAAACTGCCAAAGCCGCGAATCTCGATGCGGTGACCACGGGCCAAGGCATCAGACATGGCGTCGATGATGGTCTTCACCGCGAATTCGGTGTCGCGTTGGGTGAGTTGGCTAAAACGTTCAGCCAAACGGGCCACGAGGTCAGATCGGGTCATGCGGGGCCTGCAATCGGGTATCGGACGTGAGTGAATAAATATGCCGTGGTGTTTTGCAACACCATGCGAATGAGCTCTGCGGGCGTGGGATGTTTGCCGTGAAAGACCATTCGCCTGGTGGCGGTTAGAAAGCGGCTGGATGGGTAACAACCCATCCAGCCGCGCTTCAAAACATCAACCGTTGTTTTGGTTGTCCAACTTGGCGCGCAGCAAAGCGCCCAGGCTGGTGGTGCCGGCGTTTTCACGCTCGCTGGTTTGGGCCAGACGCTGCATGGCTTCTTGCTGGTCGACGTTGTCTTTGGCTTTGATTGACAACTGGATGCCGCGGGTTTTGCGGTCCACGTTGATGATCACGGCGGAGACTTCGTCGCCTTCTTTCAGCACGTTGCGCGCATCTTCCACGCGGTCACGGCTGATTTCAGAAGCGCGCAAATAGCCCATGATGTCTTCGCCGAGGTCGATCTCAGCGCCACGGGCATCCACGGTCTTGACCTTGCCAGTCACCGTGGCACCTTTGTCGTTGACCGCGGTGAAGTTGGTGAAGGGGTCGGAGTCCAGCTGTTTGACGCCCAGAGAAATGCGCTCACGCTCGACGTCGACGGCCAGCACCACGGCTTCAACTTCTTGGCCCTTCTTGTAGTTGCGAACAGCGGCTTCGCCGGGTTCGTTCCATGACAAGTCAGACAAGTGCACCAGGCCATCGATGCCAGCGGCCAGGCCGATGAACACACCAAAGTCGGTGATGGATTTGACAGGGCCAGTGACCTTGTCGCCGCGCTGCACGGTGGTGGCGAATTCTTCCCAAGGGTTGGCCTTGCACTGCTTCATGCCGAGGCTGATGCGGCGTTTGTCTTCGTCGATTTCCAGAACCATGACTTCGACTTCGTCACCCAGGGCCACGATCTTGCTCGGGGCGACGTTCTTGTTGGTCCAGTCCATCTCGGACACGTGCACCAAACCTTCAATGCCCGGCTCGATTTCCACAAACGCGCCGTAGTCGGCGATGTTGGTGATCTTGCCAAAGAGGCGGGTGCTGTTGGGGTAGCGGCGTGCCACACCATGCCATGGGTCGTCGCCCAGTTGTTTGATGCCCAGGGAGACGCGGTTTTTCTCGGCGTCGAACTTCAACACTTTGGCTTGCAGCTCTTGGCCAACGGTGACCACTTCGCTTGGGTGACGCACACGGCGCCATGCCATGTCGGTGATGTGCAGCAGGCCGTCGATACCGCCCAGGTCCACAAACGCACCGTACTCGGTGATGTTTTTCACCACGCCAGTCACGACAGAACCTTCGGCCAAGGTGCTCAGCAGTTTGCTGCGCTCTTCGCCCATGGAGGCTTCCACCACAGCGCGGCGGCTCAGCACCACGTTGTTGCGCTTGCGGTCCAACTTGATGACCTTGAACTCCATGGTCTTGCCCTCGTAGGGGCTCATGTCTTTCACGGGGCGGGTGTCGAGCAGCGAACCTGGCAAGAAGGCACGGATGCCGTTGACCAAAACGGTCAGGCCACCTTTGACCTTGCCGTTGCAGGTGCCGGTGACGAATTCGCCGGACTCGAGGGAGTTTTCGAGCGACAACCAAGACGCCAAACGTTTGGCTTTGTCACGCGACAAGATGGTGTCGCCGTAGCCGTTTTCGATGGCGTCAATGGCCACGGAAACGAAGTCGCCGGCTTGAACTTCCAGCTCGCCCTGGTCGTTCTTGAATTCTTCAATCGCGACATAGGCTTCGGACTTGAGGCCTGCGTTGACGACGACAAAATTGTGTTCAACACGCACCACTTCGGCGGTGATGACCTCGCCCATGCGCATTTCTGACTTGCGCAGTGATTCTTCAAAGAGGGCGGCAAAAGATTCACCGCCAGCGGGGGCGGCTGTTTGAGCTTGAGGCATGGAGAAATTCCAATGTGGCTTGTGGCCACGGGTTAAGTGAACAAATCCGCTTATTCAGCGCACCGAGGAGGTGCAGGAGGGAAACAAGCGGGGCTGACGGTCTAACAAAGTGGCCTGCTGCAACAACCTCAGGTTATTCACCCGCGATCACGGCAGTGGGCCGACGCTGTTGCCAGGCTTCCAACACCGCTGCCACCGACTGATCAATGGACAGCTGTGAGGTATCTAGCAACATCGCATCTTCTGCTGGTTTAAGGGGAGCAACACTGCGGTTACTGTCTCGCAGGTCGCGCTCTTCAAGCTCGGCACGAAGGGCTGAGAGTTTAGACGAAATTCCCTTGGAAATCAATTGTTTATGACGTCTTGCCGCGCGCTCAGCGGTGCTGGCGGTCAGAAAAACTTTCATTGCTGCGTCTGGGAAAATGACGGTACCCATGTCCCGACCGTCGGCCACCAAACCCGGAAGCCGCCGAAAAGACAGCTGCAACTCACGCAGTGCGGCCCGCACCGCGGGCCAAACCGAGACCTTGGATGCCATCGCGCCGACTTCTTCCATGCGCAGCAAGGCCCCGACCTCTTCCTGGCCCAAGTAGATGTGCTCGCCGTCAAAACGCAGCGGCAAATGGGTGGCGCATGCGGTCAACGCCGATTCATTGTTGGCATCTATCCCCGATCGGATCGCCGCCAAGGCCGTGGCGCGGTAGACGGCGCCCGAGTCCAGGAAGTGGTAGCCGAGTGACCGCGCCACCAAGCTGGCCACGGTTCCTTTGCCAGAGGCGGTCGGGCCATCAATGGTGAGGACGGGAATGTGGGCCGTGGGTGTCACCGTGACGGCGAACAAAGACTCGAAATAGTCAGGGAAGGTTTTGGCGACACACTTGGGATCTTCGATACGAACAACCAATGACTCGCCGTTGGCATGGGGGTTGGCCAGTTCACTGAACGCAGCCAGTGAAAAACACATGGCAACACGGTGGTCGTCATAGGTATGGATGCGAGCCGATTGCCACTGCACAGGTGGGTCTACTTCAATGAAGTCCGCCCCTTCTGTCACGCGGGCACCCAATTTGCGCAACTCAGTTGCCATGGCAGCGATGCGGTCGGTTTCTTTCACCCGCCAGCTGGCAATGTTGGTCAGGCGGGTGGTGCCCTTGGCATACAGCGCCATCACCGCCAGGGCCATGGCGGCGTCTGGAATGTGGTTGCAGTCCAGGGTGATGGGGCGCAGTGGAAACTCGCCGCGGCGCACTTCCAACCAATTGGGCCCGCTGGAGATCTGTGCCCCCATGGCCACGGCCGCCTCGACAAACTTGATGTCACCTTGAATGGATGCGGTACCCACGCCCTCGATGCGAATGGGAGCGTCTACAGCAGCGATCGCACCCAGACCAATGAAATAAGACGCCGACGACGCATCGCCTTCCACATACATGTCGCCGGGGGACTGGTAGCGACTGCCTTGCGGCAAGGTGAATCGCTCCCAACCCTCTTGCTGCACATGAATACCAAATTGCGCCAGCAACTTGATGGTGATGGCGATATAGGGTTTGGAGATCAACTCGCCAACGACCTCGACAACCACGTCCGTGTCCTGAGTAACCAAGGGCAAGGCCAACAGCAAGGCGGTGAGAAACTGGCTGGACACGTCACCACGAACCCGTATCGGTTCATGCAGGCGCAGTGCCTGACCATGGCTCGCCAGACGCAGCGGCGGATAGCCCTCTTGCCCCAGGCAAGTGATGTTGCAGCCCAACGCTCGCAGCGCATCCACCAAGTCGCCAATGGGGCGCTCGTGCATCCGGGCGATGCCGCTGAGTTCGAATTCCCCCTGTTGGGTCGCGGCCAGCAAGGCCAAGGCAGCCGTCAGGGGGCGCATGGCTGTGCCGGCATTTCCGAGGAACAGTTTGGCGCTGCGGGTTTGAAGTTGGCCACCCAGGCCTGTGACGGCCAGGGAGTTTCCCCGGGGTGACAGCTGGCAACCCAAAGTTCGTAAGGCGTTCAGCATCACACGGGTGTCGTCGGACTCCAGCAAGTCGTGAACGACGGTGGTTCCTTCGCTCAATCCGGCCAGCAGCAATACGCGGTTGGAGATGCTCTTGGAGCCAGGCAAACGAACGCGGCCAGCGGCACTGTGCAGCGGAGGTAAATCCAAATATGGGGTGGTGAACATCGTCTACTTCAACTTGCTGCCAACCGACAAATGGTCAACCGTGCAGGGCGCTTGCCAACAATCTGTGCAGTGAGTTGGTCAGCGTCGGGGGATTCTCAGTTTTTGCCCAGGGGTGTCGGACGCGTGGTCGACATGTGCCAACCGCCGCGCGCACCCGACACTTCCCGGATCATGGCTTCCAGCAAATCGGTGTTGTCGCTGCGAATGGCTTCTTCGAACTGGGTGAGGGAGCGTCTGAACAATGCCGATTGTTTGAGCACCTCGTCGCGATTGGCCGACAGAATGTCGCGCCAAATGGTGGGGTCACCCGCCGCAATTCGGGTGAAGTCCCGAAAACCAGGACCTGCAAGCGACAGGTAGTCTCGGCCAGCGGGTTGCCCTGCGACGGCACCGTAGTATGCAAAGGCCAGCAAGTGAGGCAAATGGCTGACTGCCGCGAAAGCCGCGTCGTGGTTTTCCGGTGTCATGCGCAACACTTGTGAGCCAATGGCGGCCCAAACGTCGGTTGCTTTTTGCAGCATGTCAGGCGAGGTTTCTGCCACCGGCGTCAAGATGACCTGCCTGCCGTTGTACAGCGCCGCATCGGCGTGGCCAATCCCCGCAGACTCTTTGCCAGCGATGGGGTGTGCGGGGACAAAAGAGCCCATGCGTTCTTTGAGCACCCGGCGCGCAGCCTCGACGACATCGAGTTTGGTTGAGCCAACGTCCATGATCAACACACCGGGCTCTACCAAGTGGCGAATCGCTTTGAACGTGGCTTCGCTGGCAGCAACCGGTACCGAGATCAGTACCACATCAGAGCCCGACACTGCCAACAACGCAGATTCTGCGGCGATGTCAATCACGCCGAGTTTCTTCGCTTTTTCCGTGGTCGATGGCGACTTGCTGTAGCCCACCACACGCTTGACCAAACCCGAGCGTTTGAGCGCCAGCGCAAATGAGCCACCCATCAAACCGCAGCCGATCACTCCCAACTGATTGAACATGTTCCAGGCAACCTCAATGAACGTCGATGGGATAGGTGCCCAGCAACTTGAAAAAAGCGCACGCGCTGCGCAAATCACGCATCGCCTCAGCCACCGCCGGTGTGTCCGGGTGGCCCTGCAGATCGATGTAGAAGTAGTACTCCCACTGGCCAGAGCGGGCCGGCCGCGATTCAAACCGCGTCATCGACACACTGTGTTCTTTGAGCGGCACCAACATGTCGTGCACGGCGCCGGGCCGGTTCAGGACAGACACCACCAAGCTGGTGCAGTCATGGCCTGACGCTTGCGGACGAGGGTGGCGGTCAGGGTGGGTCACGATCGCAAAACGCGTGCGATTGTGGGCATCGTCCTGGATGGCAGGCGACACCACGTGCAAGCCATATTCACTGCCTGCACGCACGCTGGCAATGCCCGCCAAGCGTTTGTCTTGGGATGCCAGCCGGGCCCCTTCTGCATTGCTGGCCACCGGGCGCCTCTCGGCATGAGGCAGATGATGACTCAGCCAGAGGTGACACTGGGCCAATGCTTGGGGGTGGGCACAAACCGTTTCTACCCCGTCCAAAGAGTTTTCCAAGCGCAGCAAGTTGTGCTGCACGAACAAACTGGTCTCTCCGATGATAAAGAGTGGTGTCGTCAAAAAAAGGTCAAGCGAACGCGCCACCACGCCCTCGGACGAATTCTCGACGGGCACGACACCAAAATCGGCAGCACCTGCAGCGGTTGAGCGAAACACCTCGTCAATGCTGGCGCACTCGACCTTGACGATGGAGGAACCAAAAAAACCCAACGCTGCTTGTTCGCTGAAGGTGCCCGCGGGGCCGAGGTAGGCTATCCGGCTCGGGGTCTCCAGCGCACGGCAGGCAGACATGATTTCGCGCCAAATCGGTGCGACGCTGTCTTTCATCAGCGGGCCGCTGTTACGGGCCTTCAGGCCCTCGATGACCTGAGCTTCGCGTTCGGGCCGAAACGCGACGCTTCCTTCCTTCTTTTTGATTTCACCCACAGCCTGAGCCAAGGCAGCGCGCTGGTTTAACAGCACCAGCAGCGACTGATCCAGGCCGTCAATTTGGGTGCGCAGTGCCTGCAGTTCGGCAGGCACTGCAGGGGCGGACCGGTTGGGGGTATCAGCCATGTTGAAAGGGAGAATGGTTCATTTGCTTGCCCAAAATCGAAGCGCCATCACGAAGCAAGGTGGGGCCGAGGTTGGGCCTGTGAGTTCAAGCAATCCCCGTGCCTCAGTGCTGGGTAGGAAGGTAGGACTCATGCACGTCGACTATTTAGCGGTCGGTCCTGGAGCCGCAGGCGGCGCAGGATTGGACTTGTCTGTACTTGGCTGCACTGCGTCTTGCAACCGCTTCGTCCAGGTTTGATCCAATGCCTGAAGCTTGGGGCTGATCTCCGGCGCTAATTTTTCCTGCAACGAGCGTCCCGTGCGAGCGCTGAGCTCCAAAAATTTTGCGTTGGCCGGTGATTCCAGAATCGCAACGATTTGCTTGAGCTCGGCTTCAGTGAAGTTTTTTTCCAGGTCTGTGCCCATGATCTCCGGGCCAAGAGCCACTGCCCGCTGGCGAGCGGCAGGTACAGCTTCGGCAACGAATTTATCCAAATCCGCTTGCATGACCTTGGCCAGAGCTTCCCGTTTTTCCGGAGCCACTCTGCGCTGCATGGCTACGTTCGCCTGTTGCGCGAGTTGCCTGGCTAAACCTTCGGACATGCTGCGGGCGAGAAGCTCAATATTGGGCTGCTGTAGCTTGAGAATTTTCTCCACCAATTGTTTCTTGGCAGGGCTGACTTTGGATGAGCCGGCGTTAGTGGCATCTGCGCTGGCTGTTGCGGATTGGGCATGAACCGCCGTTCCCGCCGCGAGCAATAAGCCCATCAGAATCAATTTTTTCATTCTCTTCTCCTCGTGTTGGGCTGTTGTCAAACGCCGTCGGCGGGGTCAATTGCGTCATCGCTGTCGCTGGCTTCGTTGTCAGCATCGGCGTTGGCATCGTTCTCTACGATGCGTTGCAAACCACTCAATGCAGAGCCGTCGTCCAGCGCAATCAGGGTCACACCTTGCGTGGCACGACCCAGCTCGCGGATCTCGCTGACCCGGGTGCGAACCAACACCCCCTTGTCGGTGATCAGCATGATTTCGTCGTCGGGCCGAACCAAGGTGGCAGCAACCACTTTGCCGTTGCGCTCGCTTTGCTGAATCGCGATCATGCCCTTCGTGCCGCGTCCATGGCGGGTGTATTCGATGATGGAGGTGCGTTTTCCGAAACCGTTGGCGGTGGCTGTCAAAACACTTTGTGATTCGTCCTCGGCGACCAACATCGCGATCACACTTTGGCCTTCGTCCAGCATCATGCCGCGCACACCACGTGCGTTGCGGCCCATGGATCGAACGTCGTCTTCATCGAAGCGCACGGCCTTGCCGCCATCGGAGAACAACATCACATCGTGTTTGCCATCGGTCAGCGCCGCACCGATGAGGAAGTCGCCCTCATCCAAGTCAACCGCAATGATGCCGGCCTTGCGCGGGTTGCTGAACTCTTCAAGTGCTGTTTTCTTGACTGTGCCTTGTGCTGTGGCCATGAAGACAAAACGGTCGGCCGGGAAAGTGCGAGCCTCGCCTGTCAGTGGCAACACCACGTTGACTTTTTCACCCTGTTGCAGCGGGAACATGTTCACGATGGGTTTGCCGCGCGAGGCGCGTGAGCCCTGTGGCACTTCCCACACCTTGAGCCAATACACACGACCTTTGTTGGTGAAGCACAAGATGTAGTCGTGGGTGTTGGCGATGAAGAGTTGGTCTATCCAATCGTCTTCTTTGGTTTGTGTGGCCTGTTTACCGCGCCCACCGCGTTTTTGCGCACGGTACTCCGACAGTGCTTGGCTCTTGATGTAGCCGGTGTGGCTCAGAGTGACGACCATGTCGGTCGGAGTGATCAAGTCTTCCGTGCCCAGGTCTTGCGCGTTGTGTTCGATCTGGCTGCGGCGGGCACCGATTTTGGTTTGACCAAACTCTGTTTTGATGGCGGCGAGTTCGTCCGAGATGATGGTGGTCACACGTTCGGGTGTGGTCAAAATACTCAGCAAGTCGGCGATCTCAGCCATCACCTCTTTGTACTCACCAATGATCTTGTCTTGCTCTAGGCCGGTGAGGCGCTGCAAGCGCATCTGCAGAATTTCTGACGCTTGGGTGTCGCTCAGACGGTAGAGGCCATCTCCCTGCATGCCGAATTCGCGGGCCAAGCCTTCTGGACGGAAGGACCCGCGCCCATCCGGGGTGTCTTTCTCGGCGCGCGACAGCATCTCGCGAACCATGGAGGAGTCCCAGCTTTTGCTCATCAACGCCGCTTTGGCCACTGGGGGCGTTGGCGAGGATTTGATGGTTTCGATGAACTCGTCGATGTTGGCCAGCGCCACAGCCAAACCTTCCAGCACATGGCCGCGTTCGCGTGCTTTGCGCAGCTCGAATACCGTGCGGCGTGTCACCACCTCGCGGCGGTGCTCCAAGAAAATGGCGATCAAATCCTTCAGGTTGCACAGCTTGGGCTGGTTGTCGATCAGCGCCACCATGTTCATGCCGAAGGTGTCTTGAAGCTGGGTCTGTTTGTACAGGTTGTTCAGCACCACCTCGGGCACTTCGCCGCGCTTGAGCTCAATCACCACCCGCATGCCGGACTTGTCCGACTCGTCTTGGATGTGACTGATGCCCTCAATTTTTTTCTCATGAACCAGCTCGGCCATGCGCTCCAGCAGGTTCTTCTTGTTGACCTGGTAGGGAATCTCATCAACGATGATGGATTGGCGCTGGCCTTTGTCGATGTCTTCGAAATGGCACTTGGCGCGCATCACCACGCGGCCTCGGCCCGTGCGGTAGCCATCGCGCACACCGTTGAGGCCGTAAATGATGCCGGCGGTGGGGAAGTCGGGTGCCGGAATGATTTCCATCAACTCGTCGATGGTGGCACTCGGGTTTTTCAGCAAATGCTGGCAAGCGTCGATCACCTCATTGAGGTTGTGCGGCGGAATGTTGGTGGCCATGCCGACCGCGATACCGCCCGAGCCATTGACCAGCAAGTTCGGTAGCCGTGCAGGCAATACCAGAGGTTCTTTTTCGCTGCCGTCGTAGTTCGGGCCAAAGTTGACCGTTTCTTTGTCCAGATCCGCCAGCATTTCGTGGGTGATCTTGGCCAAACGAATCTCGGTGTACCGCATCGCCGCGGCGTTGTCACCGTCGACCGAGCCGAAGTTCCCCTGTCCATCGACCAGCATATGGCGTAAGGAAAAGTCTTGCGCCATGCGAACAATGGTGTCGTACACCGATTGGTCGCCGTGTGGGTGGTATTTACCAATCACGTCACCGACGATACGGGCTGATTTTTTGTAGGGCCGATTCCAGTCGTTGCTCAGCTCATGCATTGCAAACAGAACACGCCTGTGTACTGGCTTGAGTCCATCGCGTGCATCGGGCAGTGCGCGCCCCACGATCACGCTCATCGCGTAACTCAAGTAGGAGCTGCGCATCTCCTCTTCTAAGCTGATAGGCAGCGTTTCTTTGGCAAACTGGGTCATGCGGGCAATCAGTCAAGTAATAACCAGGCAGCGCTGCAAATCACGTGCGGCGGGCGAAACGAGCATTCTAGTTCTGCTGCAACTGTGGTGCTCTTGCAACGGCTGGGCTCTCCGACCATTTCCGGGCGGGTCAATTTCAATTGCCCTCGTGGCCTATGGCACAATGTTTTTTGTAGCCAAGCTCCGACTTATCGGGTTTGGACTTACGGTTTTATGAGTTCGGACCCTTTGTTGAACACCCTAGATCCCATCCCCCCTGAGAGGAGAATCATGAAGAAACTGAACAACGTGGCATCGCTTTTCGCAACTGTTGCACTGGCAACGCTGTCTTCTGGCGCTTTTGCCCAAGCCAAAGCGGTTGACAACTGGGTCAACCCCAATGGCCTGACCTGGATGAACGGCACCAACCAGCACTGCTGGCGCGATGCCAACTGGACGCCTGCAACTGCAGTCGGCACCTGTGATGGCGCTTTGAAGCCAGCGGCTGCTCCTGCGCCCGCACCAGCACCAGTTGCTGCACCGGCACCAGCCCCAGCTGCAGTTCCAGCTCCTGCGGCGGCTCCTGCCAAGGCTCCAGCTGCACCTGCAGCTGAAAAGGTGACTTTCGCTGCTGACGCATTCTTTGATTCTGGCAAATCGGTGCTCAAGCCCGAAGGCAAAGCCAAGTTGGACGACCTGGTGAGCAAGATTGCTGGTATCAACCTGGAAGTCATCATTGCTGTCGGTCACACTGACTCTGACGGCGGCGATGCCTACAACCAGAAGCTGTCGGTCAGCCGCTCTGAAGCCGTTAAGGCCTATTTGCTGACCAAAGGTGTGGAGAAGAACCGCGTCTACACCGAAGGCAAGGGCGAGAAGCAACCTGTTGCTGACAACAAGACCAAAGAAGGCAAAGCTAAAAACCGCCGCGTTGAGATCGAAGTGGTCGGTACCCGCACCAAGAAGTAAGCCCTTGGGCTGAACCTGAAACCCCGCTTCGGCGGGGTTTTTCGTTGTTGGGCGCCAAGAAATCCTTGCCCTGGTTACCATCGCATCATGACTGTCAACGCCGACCCCCAAGAACTCGCCAAATTCAGCGAGTTGGCCCACCGCTGGTGGGATCCTCAGAGTGAGTTTCGTCCTCTGCACGAGATCAACCCCCTGAGGTTGGATTGGATTGACCGACAAAGTCCGCTTTCAGGCCAAACGGTGGTGGACGTGGGTTGTGGTGGCGGCATATTGGCCGACTCCATGGCGCGGCGCGGCGCGAACGTCCTGGGTATCGATTTGTCCACCAAGGCGCTGAAAGTTGCTCAGTTGCACGCCCTGGAGGCCGCTACGCCCTCTATTCGCTACCGCGAGATCGCGGCAGAAGGCTTGGCTCTTGAGGAAGCCTCGGCGTTTGATGTCGTGACCTGCATGGAAATGCTCGAGCATGTGCCCGATCCGTCGTCCGTCGTACGTGCTTGTGCCACTTTGGTGAAACCCGGTGGTTGGGTTTATTTCTCCACCATCAACCGCAATCTCAAATCATTCTTGTTTGCCATCGTGGGTGCAGAGCATGTGCTCAAACTCTTGCCCAAAGGCACGCACGAGTACGCGAAATTCATCCAACCCAGCAGCTTGGCCGCCTGGTGCCGTGAGGCGGGCCTGGAGTTGGTTGGAACACGCGGCATGGAATATAACCCGATTACCAAACGTTATTGGCTGTCGAGTAATACCAGCGTGAATTACTTGTTCGCATGTCGGCGTCCGGTGTGATGGTGGCCCCTGCCGAGGTGAATTTTTCTGCCGTTCTTTTTGATCTGGACGGCACGCTGGTTGACAGCGCCCCCGACCTGGCTGGCGCAGCCAACGACATGCGGGTGTCCCGTGGCCTTGACCCCTTGTCTTACGCTGTGCTGCGTCCCATGGTTGGAAGCGGTGCACGTGGCATGGTGGGGGTTGCGATGCAGGCGCATCCCGGGGATGCTGATTTCATGGCGTTGCGCGACGAATTTTTGCAGCGCTATGAAGCACGGCTGACCCGAGAAACCGTTGTGTTTTCAGACGTGCAGCCTGTGCTGGAAAAACTAACACAGTCAGGCATCGTGTGGGGCATTGTCACCAACAAGATGGCCCGCTATGCCGAGCCCTTGGTTAACGCCTTGGGCTTGCAGCATGCCTGTGCAGTTTTGGTCTGTGGCGATACAACCGCCCATGCCAAACCCCATCCTGCGCCGCTGATGGAAGCGGCACAGCGAATTCAAGTGCAGGCCGCCCGCTGCCTTTACGTTGGCGACGATTTGCGAGACGTTCAAGCCGGCAAAGCCGCTGGCATGCGAACGGCCGCCGCGGCCTGGGGTTACCTTGGCAATGGCGACTCAGTGCACGACTGGGATGCCGATCATTTGCTCCACCAACCGCAAGACCTCTTGAAGTTGTTGCGATTGCCCTAAACTACTCGATTCCTGGGGCTGACTTGGCTTCGACGTGGGTGCAGAGTTGGATCAGGGCATGCCGAGCACCAGTACGCTCGTAAATCCACTGGATACTTGTAACTGCAAACGACAGTAACTACCAAGTCGCCGCTTAAAACCGGTGACCTTCGCAACAGTTGGCCGATGGGCTGGGCGTGAGGGGCAACCCAAACGCTGCGAAGTCAATTACATGGGCTCGTCCTGGGTTGCGTCATTCAGCACAGGCTTAAATCAAGTGACTAGGGGCGGGTGTAGCGTGCTGCTGCGCGATACCAACCTCAAAAATCAAATCAGTCAGCTACGCATGTAGAACTGCCCGATGATGGCTTGCGGACGCGGGTTCGATTCCCGCCAGCTCCACCAGATGAGGGTCCGAAAGGGTCCATAGCGGTACAGAAAGCCCAAGGAAATCAACACCTTGGGCTTTTTTCTTGTCCAAGGACGTGCAGTAACTTCCGCTGACTGCCGGGCCGACTTGCAGTAACTTACGCAGTAACTGCACAATCGGGCACCCCATGCCTTCCGAGTTACTCCATGGCCCGCAACCTCATCCCTGGCGACACCACCATCCGAGCCATCAAGTCCGGCGACCCGCGCAAGCGGCTGAACGATGGGGGCGGGCTCTACCTGTTGTTGTTCGTCAAAGGCGGGGCCCATGGCTGGCGCTTGAGTTACAGCATCCACGGTGTGCGCAAGCTGTTGAGCCTGGGCACTTACCCCGACACCGGCTTGGCGCTGGCCCGCAAGAAGGCTGACGATGCCCGCAAGCTGGTGAGCGAAGGCACAGACCCCAGCAGTGTGCGAAAAGCCGCCAAAGCACAAGCCACACAACAGCGCCAAGAAAACCGTTTGGCTGATGCGGGCCTGCCGCCTTTGGGCTCCTTCGAGGCTGTGGCCCGCGAGTGGTTCGACACCGTTCATGCGGTGAAGGTCAGCACCGGGCATGCCGAGCGCACCCGCATACGCTTGGAGCAAGATGTTTTTCCGTGGCTGGGGCGCAGGCCCATCGCTGAAATTAAAGCCCCTGAGCTGCTGGAATGCTTGCGCCGGGTCGAAGCACGCGGGGCGATTGAAACCGCCCACCGCATCAAACAATCGTGCGGCCTGGTGTTTCGTTATGCCATTGCGACGGGCTTGTGTGAGCGCGACCCTTCTGCTGACTTGCGCGAAGCCCTCACCCCCATTCAATCGCGCCACCACGCCGCCATCACCGAGCCCAAGCGCGTGGGCGAGCTGTTGAGGGCCATCGAAGCATATAAAGGCCACCCGGCCACCCGTGCTGCGCTGGCCCTGGCCCCGCTGCTGTTTCAGCGCCCTGGTGAACTGCGCAAGGCCGAGTGGGCCGAGGTTGATCTAGACGCGGGCATGTGGACGATTCCCAGTCACCGGATGAAACGCACCAAAGAAGGCAAGGCCAGTGGTGTGCCTCACTTGGTGCCACTGAGTACCCAGGCGGTGGCCATCTTGCGTAACTTGCACCCGCTCACCGGGGCAGGCCGGTATGTGTTCCCCAGTCTGCGGGGCGACGCCCGGCCCATGTCCGATGCCGCCATCTTGGCCGCGCTGCGGCGGATGGGTTTTCCCAAGGATGAAATGACCGGCCACGGTTTCAGGGCCACCGCACGCACCATGCTCGCTGAACGTCTAAACGTAGACGATGCAGTGATCGAAGCCCAGCTCGCCCACGATGTGCCCGATACCCTGGGCCGCGCCTACAACCGTACCCAGTTCATTGAACAGCGCCGCACCATGATGCAAACATGGGCTGACTACCTTGACCGCCTGCGCAAAGGGGGTGAGGTGGTGCCGCTGCGTGAGCGCACCGGCTGACAACCACCACCACACTCCGCGTCCCACCGCCCGGCCTTGTGCCGGGCGTTGTCATTCTGGCTTGGCCTTGTGTGCTGGCCGGTGCAGCATGCGCTGTGCGTTGTTGTGTGGGCGGTGCCATTGGGCACCTAGGCAACCGGGCCGGGGGTGGCGGTGTGGCGAGTCCTTCTTTGCGCCGTGGTGGCCATTGATGGGGTGGGCACCAAGAATGACGTGGGCCGACTTTTGCCGGGAATTTGCGAAAACGACCGGGACACCGGGACAAACCCACCAGCGCCAAGACCAAACCAATGGCCAAGCCGCATGAATGCTTGATTTGATGCGGGCAGGGTGGGCAAGGCGGTGACCGGGACAGCACCGGGACAAAAGCGGGACACCGGGACAAGTAGTAGATGAAGAGAGTTCATTCATTCTTCTTATATGGCTTGCCTGTTCCAAGTGGTGTTGGCTTCGCTACAGCCGCCCAAGCGGCTTGGCTGGGGCAGTTGACCTAGTTGGCATGCCATCAAGCCCGGTGGGCGACCTGTTTTGCACATTCCAAAAGGTACTCCTGGCGGGTCTGACATGAGGGTAATTTGGGCCCCATGAAATCCGCAGTTCACAGCGCTTGCACGAGGTAAGTAAGGGGATGCCCCTTGGTGTTTTATGCCGATTGCGCGGGCTCAATGGCACCTTGAGGGCGCTTGCTTGCAACGTCCAGGGGTGTGCTTGCAACCGCCCCGGAAAATCGCCGCGAAAGGTTGTTTTCGTCGCCGCGCCCGACGCGGGCCGAATGGGTGGCGCAGCCAGTGTGAAACGAGGGCGTGCCTGTTATTCAACTGCCCCTCTTGCACTCGGCCAGTATGCCGCTCGCTGGTGCCGCACGGTTGATGGGAAGCGTCGCTGCTTGGTGCTGGGCCAACGCGCCGAATCAGGTGCCCCACAGTAAGATCAAATTGCACCGCGCCAGCGTGCCGCTGATCCCGGCCCGTTTTGGCCCCCGCCCTTTGGCGCGGTGCACCTACGTGTGGCGGGGAACATGCGCGGGGATGCCATGGCAATGAGTGAGCAAAGACAAGCCCAAGTTGTGGGCGTACTTTTGACTCAAGGTGCAAACGGTAGGGCTGTGAAGCTGAAGAGCTTGGCCGATGTTGTGGGCCAGTTGGTAGAGAAACTGCCTTGCCTTCAAGGTGAGGCTCTGGGGCATGTTGCCGACTGGCTTGAAACGTCTAAGGGCATTACCTCTTACTTGCTGAAGCCTGGCGGTGGTTCTTATGCCGACGCAGTCACTGATAGCACCGTGGTGCGTCCGGCATCTTCAGCGACACCGACGCCACCCTCTGAGGAATTCAGCCGGGGCCGCTCGCTTGGTAGCCCGGGATGGAATGCCGAGTTTTCGTCACGACAGACACCAGCCCAGGCACTTAAAAACAAACCCATTCCACCGTCCACCGCGCTGCGCGGAAACGCTGGTTTGGTCACTCGGTTGCGCGAGCTGGCCGGGGCTGCTGATTCGGCCAAGGCGGCGGCGTGCAGGGCACCCTATGGCTGGCTTATGAAGTTCGCTGTGTGTGAAAGCGATGCAGCGGCACTGTTGAAGACTCACAGCGTGAGTTGGATGGGTTCTGAAGTCGTGGCATTGCGTCTTGCTAAGAGCGTAGCTCAGTGTCAGGATGCCAATGAGCAAGTTAAATCATCTTTCCCATGGCCGATGAAGGGCACGCGAAAAATTACCTTGGAACCTTGGCTTCCACACCTTCCCTTGCTACTTGAACACTTTGATTATTTGATTGCCGGTGACGATGGGCACTCCAAAGGTGAGGCCTATCGTCAGCTGTCACTCGCATGGGGCGTCGGTGAGAGCCAAATAAAGCAAAAGTGTTTGGAAGCCATGCGGTTAAGAAAGGCCGGGAAGCTGCCTGACCAGCAAGCCGCGTAGCCTGATTGCCCCGGGGTGTCCGGCCACCCTGTCCGAGGTCAGGCTCGACAGACAGGGTGAATGTTTTTGAAACTTCGTCATCGCTCCACGGAGCTTTGACGGAATCAAAGGCATGCAACTTGTCACCCAAACCCGCCCGCAAGTCCAGCGCGACCGGCTGCTGCGGTTGCCCGAAGTGGAAGCGGCCACCGGGCTCAAAAAATCCACCCTCTACCTTCTGATGAAGCGCGGCGAGTTCGTGCGCTGCGTGAATTTGACCTCTCGTTGTGTCGCCTGGCCTGAGTCGCAGGTTTTGCAATGGGTTCAAGACCGCATTGCGGACGCGACAAAGCCATATGTCCAGGGGGTCAATCAATGACCTCAGCACCACCCAAGCACCCACCGCCTGGTGCGCCCCCTTTGGCCATCAATCACGACGCCAAAGAAGAGCTGATCAAACAAGAGTTGAAGCGCAGCGCGTCTCGCCGCAATTGGGTCGAAAACCTGTTGTGGCGCATTGAACTGAGGCACATGGTGACCTGCCGCGCCAAGAACAAGTGACCTGGGTAATACGCGACTGCATATGTGGCGGCACCCCCCGCTTGCACTGGTGCGGCGAAGACTTTCATGGCCAGTGAACCTGCCCCGCACGTTGCTGGCGGCCAAGCCTTGCAGCCCGACTTGGGAACAGCCCCGGCATAAATAGTCTCATTTTTGCCTACGAATGAGACAGCTTTCTCTACACCATGCGGTTCTTGTTTTCCTAGCAAACCACTGAAGGCTTATGACAACCCCTACAGACCACCCGCCCACCAGCCAAGTGCAGCAGTTGCGTGCAGCACTTCCCGTCAAGCAACAAGCGGACGCTACCCGCCGCCGATGGCTCTTACGACTGCCCGAGGTGTGCAGTCGATGCGCCATTGGCAAAAGTGCGGTCTATGCTGGGATCAAAGAGGGGTCATTCCCGGCCCCGGTACAAATTGGGGGCCGAGCGGTTGCTTGGCATGAAGACCAAATTGACGCTTGGATTGATGCACGCCCAGTGGTGGTTCGTGCAGATGGCAAATGAACCACTTCATGGCCACGTCCGCCACGCACCTGCTGCCCAACAGCGCACCACTGCATCAGCATGGTGCTGCTGACCAAGCGTCGGCACACGACAAAACCTTGGCCGCGTTGCGTGCCCGCGCTGCGCTGCTGGGGTGGGGGCTGCACACCGTGAGCGAGACGGACGGCACTGGCTTTTACTTGCTCAGTCGCTGGGGCATGACACGCGAGCTGCCCGACCTGGCCAGCGTGTCGCGGCTCTTGAAACGAATGGGAGCCCCCGAATGATGGCGGCTTCGTTCGATCGCCTGGTGCAAGGTGGTGTGGCTTTGTTTGCCGCATCCGTTTTGCTTGGGGTAGACTGCGCACGCCTCTGCACATCAGAGGTCGGGGGTGAGAGCCCGGAAGACAAAGGCGCGCGGCCGCCTCAAAAAGAGCGGCCTTTTTTGCGCGTCACACACCTTGGACTCCATGTTTATGGCGGCCCGGGTGGGGGAGCCTTCGGGCTCGCCGGTTCCTTTGTCCCGGTCTCTCAACCCTGCCTTGGGCCGCCACCCGTGTTTGAGAGCATGGGGAGCGGTTGTCTTAACCGCGACAAAGGAGCCAACACCATGGCTGGTACTTCTATGGGCGCACACGCGCCCGCTATTTCCCCACGTCCCTCCGCACCCCTTGGTGCATCCCCAACCGGCCCCCGTGGCCACGCCAGCACCCGCACGCGCCACGTTCACAGCGTGTTGATGTTGGGTGATGGTGACGCCACCGTCACCAGTTCGCGCCGACAAGGCGAGCCCCGTGCCGTGAGCATCACCGTGCGGCAAGGTTCGATCTTGCTCACCGGCCACCTCACGGCCCCGCAAGCCCAAGCCCTGGCCGATGCACTCGCCAAGGCCAGCAAAGCCGCCGTGGCTGTGGCCAAAGCGCGGCAGTGGGCCGACACGGCCATGGGTGTGGTGGTGGAAGGGGGTGCAGCATGAAAACGCACCAAGACGTCGTGCAACTTGCAGGCCGCAAGACACCCAGTGGCGACGAACTCAGAGCCGCCTTGGACGGCATCAACGCCATGGCCAATGAGGGCATTGGAGAGATTGCCGCGATGGCCCGTATGGCCTGCCTGGCTTTTGAATCTCCCGACACCTATGCACACTACTTAAATGAAATGGCCATCGTGCTGGACTCAATCAGCAATCGAGCGAGCCAACTGATGAATGACATTGGCTGTGAGGCTGAATCGGTAGGCTGCACGTCATTGACTGACGCAGAGAGGCGCCGCGGTATGGCCTGGCGTGTCTGGCGTGAATCGGTCCGCACGGAAGGCGGTGCCGTATGAGCGAAGCAGGGAACACACAAGCCAATGACTTGCCTGCATTGGTCAATCAAATGGCAGACACCGTTTCTGACATTCAACCCACGCTGGTTTTTCTGCGCAGTGCGATTGACTGCTTGGCCAATCAGTCCAGCCCCAATGACAACCCTTACCACCTCTTCGCCGATGTGTTGCGCGGAGCGCTCGCTCAAGTCGCAGAGCTTGAGCTTCAGTTCAACACGTTGAAAAAAGGAATCGCAGCATGAACACGGCAATCAAAATACTCCACACCGAGGGTTCAAACATCCTCGGCAATGTGCAGGAAGCGCTGTACGAGGCTTGTGCGCTGTTAAGCGCCCTGGGTTCCTATGTCACTGAACTGGAAACCCTGGGGAATATGGAATTCGTCGCCAGTGACCGCGCTGCACGGATTTGCAGGCGGTGTTTGCTTCTGGTCGATAGCGCGAATCTCGCTGTTGCTGAGGTGGATTCACGCCAGCGAGATGGTGGCTCTGACGATCCAAAAGCCAATTCAACTACAGCTAACAGCGGTGAGGTGTCCACATGAATCATCCTGCCACTTCAGCTGCGCAATCCGTCAAAGAGTTGGGTGACCTGTTGGCAGAACTGACCGATGCCGTCCACTTTATTGTGATGCACCTGAGCGACGACGCCCACAGTCCCATGCCGCTGATAGAGCGTGGGCTGCTGGAAGCCATCAACCGTTGCGAAGAACTGCGGGGGTATCTGCACACGCCTTCCCCACCCGTTGAAGCCGTTCAACCTGGAGCGTGAACCATGATGAACACTTCAAGCGATTCGCACCTCAAGATGCCTGCCAAGCACGCGGGCCGCAGCTTCAATCTGGTCGAGCCTGGACGCATGGCGCAGGTCAAACAACCGGTCAACCTGTGGCATGTGCCAACCCAGGCGACGGGCCAGCTCCGCCTTCTTGATGCCTTGCTCCGTCATGGCTTGGTACACGCCCAGCTTGGCACCTTCCAAGGCCGATGGGCGCACGGTGCGCTGCCCGCGTTTGGCCTTGCTAGCCACAGGCAGAGGCTTGCGCGACTCCACATAAAACGACAGCGCCGTTTCCAGGGCATCGACAGCGTGCAGCAGCGCTTCGTCTTCATCGGCACCAAAGGTCAGCGCCTCGGGCACATCGGTGAAGGTCACCTGCACGGTTTCGCCGTCAGGGGTCAGGGTCACGGGGTAGTCAAACATGGGGCGGCCTCATTTCAATCCGAGTTGACGCTTGATCTCGGCTTCGAGTTCATGCGCCCAATGCTAAACACTTCTGTTGTTTTTTTAAGGGTAATGCAACGCATTTTTTTACTGAGCGGCGGCTCAATCCTCAACACCATCCATGCCCACGAAGCCCCGGCCATGGAGCGCCCCCGCGCCTTTTTTGATGATGAACCTTACCTGGAGTCATGAACCATGAACACCACGACCATCGACGCTGAATCCACTTCCGTCCCCGACAACCTCATGTTGGCCAGAAAACTCGCCGCCTTGGTGCATGCCTTGACCGGCCCCAACACCGCGAACCGCGAAAGGCTGCGCAGCATGGGCAATCACCTAACCGGCACACACGCTGACACCAAGGAGGCACTGCGTGAAGCCATGGAGGGCTTGCGGGCCACGAGCTTGGCCGAAGGCCGCCATGAGGACGTGCTGTTGTGCGCCATCGTGAAGTTGCTGGACGGTGCGCCCGAGATTGAAGCCCACATGGTGGGCCATCGCTTTGATACCGACAACGAAGGCTTGTCACCTTTGGTTTAACCCCTTAACGCCTGACGCCTACCTGACCCAACCCATGCCCAAAAAGCCCGCCCGCTCCAACACGCCAGTGCAACGCACGATCACCCCCGAGTTGATCCGCGATGCACTGGCATGTATTCCCCCCGACCTGGATCGAACCGATTGGGCGCGGTTGGGCATGGCCATCAAGTCGGAGTATTCAGGCGATGCAGGCTTTGACCTGTGGAACGACTGGAGCGCCCGAGGCGAAAGCTACAACGAACGCAACGCCCGCGACACCTGGCGCAGCATCAAGGCAGGCGGGGCCACCACCATCGGCACCTTGTTTGGCGTTGCCAAAGATCACGGTTTCAAGTTCTCCGAGGGCACCGAGCCAGCAAAATCCCCCGACCCTGCGGCGCTGCTTCAGGCGCAGCGGCTGGCCGAGAAAAAACGCAAGCAGCGCGAGGCCGAGGAAGCCACCTATTCGCAGCGAGCAGACCAAGCGGCCCGTGAAGCGGCCAAGCTGTGGCAGGAAGCCAGCGAATCGGGCCAGTCGCCCTATCTGGTGCGCAAGCGCGTGAAAGGCCATGGCGTGCGCTACCTGCAAGATGGCACTCTGCTGGTGCCCATGGTGGCGGTTGCCCCGCCTGGGCAAGGTGTGATGCAAAACGTTCAGCGCATCGCACCCGAGAAGCCCTCTGATGGAGGCACTGACAAGCGATTCCTGTCGGGTGGCCGCAAGACGGGCATGTGGCATTTGATTGGCACCATCAGCGAAGCCTTGCCCCTGTTGTTGGCCGAAGGGTATGCCACCGCCGCCAGTCTGTTTGAGGCCACTGGCCACCCCGTGGGCGTGTGCTGGGATGCGGGCAACCTGGTGCATGTGACCAAGGCCTTGCGCCAGCTTTACCCCACCAAGCTCTTGCTGGTTTGCGGCGATGATGATGGGGCTACAGAAAAGCGCACCGGCACCAACCCGGGCCGCGTCAAAGCCACCGCTGCTGCCCGTGCAGCGCTCACCGACATCGGCCCTTCGGGCGTTGTCTTCCCCAATGGCCCACCCGATGCCAACACCGACTTCAACGACCTGGCCCCCGAAGCAGTGCGCGAGCTGGTGGCCGCTGCATTGACCGCGCCGTCGATACCGAAGGGGCAAGGCAAGGCGGGCGAGAAGGTGCAGGTAAAGCACAAGCCAGCAAGCGACGATGCTGAAGACAAAAACCGCACCCGCTACCGCGACCCCTTCACGGTTGATGATGGGGGTGTTTGGTACACCCCGCCGGGCGATGAAGGGGGCTCACCACGCAAGGTGTGCGACTCACTCCGTGTGGTTGCCCTGGCTCGCAACATGCACGACACGCATGCTTCACTGATGCTGGAGTTTGAAACCTTATTTGGCAAGACGCGGCGGTGGTTGATGCCACTGGCGATGTTGTCGGGCGATGGTACTTCGTACAGGAACGAACTATTTGGCCAGGCCTTCATGTGCCCCGCCGACATGAACCGCCGCAAGTGGCTGACCGAATATCTGCAAAGCCGCAAGCCCACTGAGATGGTGCGGCATGTATCGCGTGTGGGCTGGTGTGGACGTGCCTATGTGTTGCCCACCGAAACCCTCATCGCAGATGCCGAGGCGGAGAATGTGGTTTTTTGCTCTGAGGCTGGCATTGATGCCAACTTCAGCCAACGCGGCACGCTGGAGGCGTGGAAGTCATCGCTGGCCAGTCTGTGCGTCGGCAATTCACGGCTTGCATTCGCTACGGCGGGCGCGTTTGCAGGCCCTTTGCTGGCCTGGGCACCGGGCACCAGTGGTGGCGGTATGCACTACTTCGGCGACACCTCCATTGGCAAGACCACCGGCCTCTTGATCGGTACCAGCGTGTGGGGCAAGGGGTCAGAGAACGACCCCGAAAGCTACATGCAAAAGTGGCGGGCCACGGGCAATGGTTTGGAGTTTCAAGCCGAACAGCACAACGACTGCACCATGTTCCTGGATGAACTGGGGCAAACCGATCCGCAAGAAGCTGGGCTGATTGCCTACATGCTGGCAGACGGTGTGGGCAAAGTGCGCGGCAAGGCATCGGGTGGGCTTCGCCACAAGCCCACCTGGCGCTTGCTCTTCTTCAGCAGCGGTGAGCTGACGCTGGCGCAGCACATGGAAACCGCTGGCAAAACCATGCGCGGCGGGCAAGAGGTGCGATTGATACCGATCCCTGCGGAGTTGTCACCGGGATCAACGCTTGAAACACTGCACAGTTTCCCCACCGGGCATGAATTCTCAGTGGCAGTGAAGCAGCGTGCGGCCACCTGCTACGGCTGGGCAGGCCATGAGTGGCTGCGCTGGTTGGTGAAAAACACCGAGGGCTTGGCCGCACGTGTGCGGGACGGTATTGAAGCATTTGAGGGCTCACTCAAACTCGAAGGCGCGGGCGGCCAAGTCAAGCGTGGTGCGCGGCGCTTTGCTTTGATTGCCGTGGCTGGTGAGATGGCCACCACAGCAGGCCTCACGGGTTGGCCCGAGGGTGAGGCTTCAAGGGCTGCCAAGGTGTGCTTTGACGCTTGGATACGCACGCGCTCAGGGGGCTTGGGGGCCAGCGAGCGCACCCAGGCGCTGCGTCAGGTGCGCTACTGGATCGAGAAGCATGGCGAAGCCAATTTGACGCTGTGGCACAGGATTCCCGATGCCAAGAAGGCCAACACACCCATGCGCTGCGGCTACAGGCGTTTGGTGGACGAAGACGGCGAGCCGGTCAAGTTTGATTCAGCGCAGGAGTATTCAGACGACCGTGCGCCACCTGAAAAAACATCCGCCGCCATGGCTGTGACGGAGTACCTGATATCGGTGGAGGCTTTCAAGACCGATCTTTGCAAAGGCTTCGATCCTGCCTTTGTGGTGCGGGTGCTCAAAGACCACGACTTGTTGATTCACGATGCTGACCGGCAAACCAAGGCGTACCGTGTCCCGACAATTGGCAAGCAATCGCTGTATCACATCAAGGCCAACATTCTTTCGATTGATGTATGACGGTTGGTTGGCCCATTCTCGGTTGAACCATCAACAATAAAACGCCAGCAGGCCCGCCCTGGCGTTTCAGTAGTGGAGCTGAAATATGAACGACGCATTGACTACAGGCCAAGCTGCATCTGACATGCCCATGGACTATGTGATTCGCTTGTCCGAGCTGCCCAAAATCCTTGGCCGCAGCAGCGAGACGGTGCGTCGCTTGCGCAAGGCGGGTAAGCTGCCAAAACCCGACGTAGCGCTGTCACTGAAAACGGTGGGCTGGCGGTTAAGCACGCTGCGTGCGGCTGGGATCAACTTGCCCTGACTGAAAAGTTATGCCGGGTGCAGGCGTGCGAAGCTGGGTAAAGCTTCTAGGCATAAATCTACATTCATCAAACTTCACGCAAGGTCAAATTGGCTGTCCGGCTCTTTGAGCGGGCTGCTTTTGAATTTTGTTGTTTTTCTATTCCTGCAAGAACGATCTACTTAGAGTAGATAACATCGGCAATGTTACAAATAACTGTCCCGGTTTTGAGGTTGACTGGGACAGCTTTCAAACCGACCGGGACAGCAAAAACCCAGTATTCATGCGGGTTATCCGATTGTGTCCCGGTGTCCCGACTGTCCCGGTCGATTTTTGCCTGAGGGGAAAGGCAAGCGGCAAAAACAGTAAATTCGATCTAATTTGAATTGTGGATAACTTCCGCGTGAAATCTACAAAATGCAGAATGAGGCGGGGGTTAGAATTGCTCAAAAATACAGCACCACCCGCAAAGCCAGCATTCATGCGGCCTGGCGACCGATAGGGGGTGTGGACAACCACGAACGCCGACGCACGACAACGGGCGTTATGTAAACTGAAAGTAGATAAAAAGCATTATTTGATCTACAAAAATCAATGTGATACGCTGCGAGCAGCGTACTTCACCCGTTCAAGGACACCACCGCCATGACACCCCAAGAATTCGACGATGCCTTAGCTGCCCTCGCCTGGAAGGGCACCGACTTTTGCCACCGCGTTGGCCTGGTGCCCAACACCGTGTGGCGCTGGCGCAAGGGGGCCGTGGCGATTCCGCTGTGGGTGGGTGAATACCTGCGGGCCATGCTGGCCATCCAGCGTCTGCAAAACGAGTTCGTCGCCGTGCGCAAGGTGCCTGGCACGGTGGCCACTGAAGCCGACGATGCGCCCGAGTCCAATGGTGATGCCGAAGACCAAAAACAGGGAGTCACGGCGCGGTGATGCAGTAACTTTTGAAGTAACTTTTCAGTGGAGTGGTCTGCAACCCGCATGAATCCTAGAGATTCGATAGACGCCAGCCCACCAGTAAATAGTCCGATAAAGACCGATGCCTCTAGAGAAGTAAACGCTCTAGGGGCATTTTTCTTTGGGCACGTCCAATGTGATCCCATGGTGGCCGAGGGTAGGTTTGAGGGTAACCGTGCTTCTCTCCCAAACCGGTGCTTCCACGGCGAGCGACAAGCCGACACATGGTCGTCTATCGCAGGCGCCTTGTCCTGGCTGCCCATGCCGTTGGTGGTCTCAACGGTTGGGCACACGATGCTTGACGATCTGAGCAGCCCCCACATGCACCTGGCCCAATGCGTGCCCACTACTTGGCCGTGCGCGTATCGCCGGTGGGTTGCAACGGCGGCAGCTTGGGTTGCTAGTACTGCGACTCAGAAATAACGGAACAAATGAAAGTAGTGGAGTCGGCCCAAGGGCAAGGCGCAAACCGCAGCGATACCGAGGTATCGCGAGGATTTGCAACGCCGCCATTGGGTCGAGTACACGTTTTCATGTTTCG
>JANPCX010000007.1:0-4108 GCA_031431125.1 Burkholderiales bacterium | reverse complement strand
CTCGTAAACCTCTTCAAATCTCATGATCCGGCTTCCTTGCATCAAGTGCGCCCGGCTCAGTTGTGGTGCGAACATCGCACCTCCCCTAAACCGGACAGATTACTTGCTACAGCTCCGGACAGATCATTTGCTCTCTACAGCGCAGTCTAGCGCAGGGTCGATGCCCCTGGTGGTGACGCCTAGAATTCACGCCTCTATCGACCGTCTGCAAAGAACCCCATGTCACGCCAGCTCTTCGTCACCACCGCACTGCCTTACGCCAACGCGCCTTTTCACGTCGGCCACATGATGGAGTACATCCAAGCCGACATCTGGGTGCGTTACCAACGGATGCAGGGCCACACGGTGCACTTTGTTTGTGCGGACGATGCCCACGGTGCTGCCATCATGATCGCCGCTGAAAAAGCAGGCAAAACACCGCAGCAGTTTGTGGCTGAAATCGCGGCGGGACGCAAGCAATACCTCGATGGTTTTCACATTGGGTTCGACAACTGGCATTCCACCGACGGCCCGGAGAACCATGAACTCGTGCGATCGGTGTACCGCACACTGCGCGAACAGGGCTTGATCGGCATCCGCTCCGTCGAGCAGTTTTACGACCCGCTCAAAGGCATGTTTTTGCCGGATCGGTTTATCAAAGGCGAATGCCCCAAATGCGGTGCCAAAGACCAGTATGGGGACAGCTGCGAAGTCTGCGGTGCCGTCTATGCGCCCACTGATTTGAAGAACCCCTACTCGACGCTGACCGGCGCCACGCCGGTGATGAAAAGCAGTGACCACCATTTTTTCACCCTGTCTGATCCGCGCTGCGTGGAGTTTTTGCAGCAATGGACCAGCACGCCAGGTCGCTTGCAAACCGAGGTGCTGAACAAAATCAAAGAGTGGTTCAACGTCGACGAGAACGGCAAGACGGGCTTGAGCGACTGGGACATCAGCCGCGATGCGCCCTATTTCGGCATTGAAATTCCCGACGCGCCGGGCAAGTATTTTTACGTGTGGCTCGACGCGCCCATCGGTTACCTCGCGTCCTTGAAAAACTACTTCGCCAAAACAGGTCATGACTTCGACGCCTTCATGGCCGATCCCGCCACCGAACAAATCCATTTCATCGGCAAAGACATCAGCTACTTCCACACCCTGTTCTGGCCCGCCATGCTGCACTTCAGCGGCCGCAAGACGCCGGATCAGGTGAATGTGCACGGCTTCATCACCGTGGGCGGCGACAAAATGAGCAAGAGCCGGGGCACCGGCATTTCGCCCTTGAAGTACCTGGAGTTGGGTCTGAACCCCGAGTGGCTGCGCTATTACATCGCCGCCAAACTCAGCAGCAAAGTAGACGATGTGGAGTTCAACCCGGAGGACTTCATTGCCCGGGTGAACAGCGACTTGGTGGGCAAGTACATCAACATTGCCAGCCGGGCGGCCGGTTTCTTGAGCAAACGTTTTGGCGGGCGTTTGTCCAGCGACCTGGGCGTGGAAGGCCGCACCCTGCTGGATACCCTGCGTGCGGGACGTGCTGAGATTGAGCAGCAGTATGAGGCGCGCGATTTCGGCAAAGCCTTGCGGGACATCATGCTTCTGGCTGACAAAGTGAACGAGTTTGTGGACCAGCACAAACCTTGGGAGTTGGCGAAACAAGAAGGCCAAGACGCGGCCCTGCACGATGTGTGCAGCGTTTGTATTGAAGCCTTCCGCCTGCTCACCATTTACTTGAAGCCGGTGTTGCCCCAACTGGCGACACAGGTTGAAGCCTTCTTGCAATTGCCGCCGCAAAAGTTTGCAGACGCGCAGCGTGCACTGGTGGGTCACACGCAGGGTGGGCATGTGATTGGCGACTACAAACACCTGATGCAGCGCGTGGACCCCAAGCTGCTGGACGCCTTGTTTGAGCCGCCCGCTGCACCTGTCGTGGTGCCCGGCGGTGAACCCTTGGCCGAGGAAATCAAAATCGACGACTTCGCCAAGGTGGATCTGCGCATCGCGAAGATCGTGAACTGCGAACACGTCGAGGGCTCGGACAAATTGCTGCGCCTAACCTTGGATATCGGTGAAGGAAAAGTGCGCAACGTCTTCAGCGGCATCAAAAGCGCCTACCAGCCCGAGCAACTCATTGGCAAACTCACGGTGTTGGTGGCCAACCTCGCGCCGCGCAAAATGAAGTTTGGCGTGAGCGAAGGCATGGTTCTTGCTGCCAGCCATGGCGATGACAAAACCAAGCCGGGCCTCTATATCTTGGAACCTTGGCCAGGCGCCGAGCCCGGCATGCGCATCCGCTGAGCCTGCGCGCCTGCACCAACGCCTCTTGCTCGCCGCGCCCGCCGAGCTGTTGCGACGACTGACGGGCAGGCACAGAACGCTTCGTGCCAACCGCCAGCTGGGCAGTTTGCTGGCTTTTGTGGCGGGGGCGGTGAATGCAGGCGGCTTCTTGGCGGTGCAGCGCTACACCTCGCACATGACGGGCATCATCTCGTCGATCGCGGATCACCTGGTGCTGGGCGCGCCTTGGCTGGCCCTTGCCGCCTTGGTGTCGTTGGTGGCTTTCATGGCCGGCGCGGTGACGACCACGCTGCTCATCCACTGGGCACGGCGCCGCGCCATGCACAGCGAATACGCGCTGCCTTTGATGTTGGAAGCGGCTTTGTTGGTGGTGTTCGGCCTGATGGGGGCCAATTTGCATCGGTGGACCGAGTTATTGGTGCCCGGTACAGTGCTTCTTCTGTGTTTCATCATGGGACTGCAAAACGCCGTGGTCACCAAAATTTCCAACGCCGAGATTCGCACCACCCACATGACAGGGGTGGTGACCGATTTGGGCATTGAGCTGGGCCGATTGCTCTATTGGAACCGCGATGGTGCACCGCCGTCCGCCGTCCCGGTTCGGGCAAACCGAGAACGGCTGGCCGTGCTGGCCACCTTGTTGGCCATGTTTTTTGTCGGCAGTGTGCTCGGCGCTGTGGCGTTTCAGGGCATCGGTTTTGCGGCCACAGTGCCCATTGCTTTGCTGTTGATACTGATTGCTGTGATTCCTGTGCTCGACGATTTGACGGTCACCACGCGCTGAAGGCGCCGCCAGGGCTTGCGGGTCGATGTGATCGCCGATAGGGTGACATCGCCTGAATGAGGGTGGCGTTGGCGACGGGGCAGCGCTTAAAATTTACAAATTGCCAAAGCCGTCCAGCGGCTTGTGCTGCGTTCCGCCCCAGCACCGCGCGCCTTTGTGCCAAAACATAAGTTTTGCGAACCATGAGTTTCATTGAAGCATGAGCTTTCTCAACACCCTCAAAAACCAAGCCCAAGCAACGGCCGCCGCGGAGCAGGGCAATGCCGGCTTGATCGCCCGCAACACCCAACTCGTGGAAGGTGCTTGCAAAGAAGCCATCGCTTACTTCCACACCTTGTCTCAGCAGCTCAATGTTCTGAGACCAACGTCCGCGGGTCGCCATGCGCTGGACAAACAAACGGTTTTTCGGGCAGTGCCCCAGTTGAACTTCCGTGTGGATGCGAGGCGCCTCGAGAAGGGCAGCAAGGAGCAGGCGGTCGAGGTTTATGACCATGTGGTGATGCACTGGGAGCTGCATGGCGGTGGTGAGCTCGAGCTGAATAAAGACTTCCCCCCGGACATTGAAAAGCTGGAACCCCGCTTGCGTCAAAGTGGTGCCAAGGTTGAAGTTGAAGCCCAGCGGGATGCGGGTGGCGGCAAGTTATTGAACATGCGCTACCGATTTCCAGCCCTTTTTCTGGCGAGCGTGCGCCTCGTGCCCCGGCACGAAGAAGGCTTGGTCACCTTCAAGCTGATGAACTTGGACGATTTCGACACCGTCTGGGCCACTTTGCCTGCCACCGAAGTCAGCGCGGCCCGCCTGGACGACCTGGCGCGCTGGATCGTGGGCCAGCCGCACCGTTTCCTGGACGGCGCTCAGCACGTCAGGCGCGTCGAACCCTGAAGCAGCCTTTGGCGCTGCCATGTTCTAGTACTGCGACTCAGAAATAACGGAACAAATGAAAGTAGTGGAGTCGGCCCAAGGGCAAGGCGCAAACCGCAGCGATACCGAGGTATCGCGAGGATTTGCAACGCCGCCATTGGGTCGAGTACACGTTTTCATGTTTC
>JANPCX010000006.1:0-18358 GCA_031431125.1 Burkholderiales bacterium | reverse complement strand
CCACCTTCGTCTTTGGACAGGACGTAGATCTCGGCGGTGAAGTGGGTGTGGGGCTTGACGCTGGCGGGCTTGCACAGCACTTGGCCGCGCTGCACGTCTTCGCGTTTGGTGCCGCGCAGCAAAATACCCACGTTGTCGCCCGCTTGACCTTGGTCGAGCAGCTTCCTGAACATTTCCACGCCGGTGCAGGTGGTCTTTTGGGTGACCGTGATGCCGACGATTTCGATTTCTTCGCCAACTTTGATGATGCCGCGCTCAATCCGGCCGGTCACGACGGTGCCGCGGCCAGAGATGGAGAACACGTCTTCGACGGGCATCAGGAAGGCGCCATCAATGGCACGCTCGGGCTGTGGAATGTAGGTGTCCAGGGCTTCGGCCAGCTTCAAAATAGCGCCTTCGCCGAGTTCGCCTTTGTCACCTTCCATGGCAAGCTTGGCGCTGCCGTGGATGATGGGGGTCTTGTCGCCAGGGAAGTCGTATTTGTCGAGCAGCTCGCGCACTTCCATCTCCACCAGCTCCAAGAGCTCGGCGTCGTCAACCATGTCGCATTTGTTCAGGAAGACGATGATGTAAGGCACGCCCACTTGGCGGGCCAAGAGGATGTGCTCGCGGGTTTGGGGCATGGGGCCATCAGCAGCGGAACACACCAAAATCGCTCCGTCCATTTGCGCCGCGCCGGTGATCATGTTCTTCACATAGTCGGCGTGCCCGGGGCAGTCGACGTGGGCGTAGTGGCGGTTCTTGGTTTCGTATTCAACGTGCGCGGTGTTGATGGTGATGCCGCGGGCCTTTTCTTCCGGTGCCGCGTCAATCTGGTCATACGCCTTGGCTTCGCCGCCGAAGAGCTTGCTCAGCACCGTGGTGATGGCCGCTGTCAGCGTCGTCTTGCCGTGGTCCACGTGCCCAATCGTGCCCACGTTCACGTGGGGCTTGGTACGCTCAAATTTGCCTTTTGCCATTTTTAAATCTCCGGATAAAGAACGAAGCCAGTGTGCTGGTTAAGGTTTCCGGTGGGTTGTTGCCTCCTTGGCCACTGGCAACCAAGGACAACCCACCGAAGACCGGCTTGAATAACTTATTTGCCGCCGTTACTTGCCACGCGCAGTAATGATCGCGTCAACGACGTTTTTAGGCGCCTCGCTGTAGTGCTTGAACTCCATCGTGTAGGTAGCGCGACCTTGCGACATGGAACGCAGTGTGGTCGAGTAGCCGAACATTTCTGACAGGGGCACTTCGGCCTTGATGGCCTTGCCGCCGCCGGGCATGTCGTCCATGCCCTGCACCATGCCGCGACGTGACGACAAATCACCCATCACGTTGCCCGCATAGTCTTCAGGCGTTTCCACTTCCACCGCCATCATGGGCTCCAAAATCACCGGCGTGGCCTTGCGGCAACCGTCTTTGAAACCCAGGCTGGCCGCCATCTTGAAGGCGTTTTCGTTCGAGTCCACCTCGTGGTAAGAGCCGAAAGTCAGCGTCACCTTCACGTCGACCACGGGGTAACCGGCGAGCACGCCATTGGGCAGGGAATCTTCGACACCCTTGCGCACCGCAGGAATGAACTCGCGTGGCACCACGCCACCTTTGATGGCGTCAACGAACTCGAACCCTTTACCGGGCTCTTGCGGTTCAATCTTCAACACGACGTGGCCGTACTGGCCCTTGCCGCCAGATTGGCGAACAAACTTGCCTTCAATGTCGGACACAGCCTTGCGGATGGTTTCGCGATAAGCCACTTGTGGCTTACCCACGTTGGCCTCCACGCCGAACTCGCGCTTCATGCGGTCAACAATGATTTCCAGGTGCAACTCGCCCATGCCAGAGATGATGGTCTGGCCCGATTCTTCGTCGGTCTTGACGCGAAATGAAGGATCTTCCTGTGCCAAACGGCCCAAAGCAATGCCCATCTTTTCTTGGTCGGCCTTGGTCTTGGGCTCCACCGCCTGCGAAATCACGGGCTCTGGAAAAATCATCTTTTCCAGCGTGATGATGGCGTCTGGATCGCACAGGGTTTCGCCCGTGGTCACGTCTTTCAAGCCCACGCAAGCGGCGATGTCACCGGCCAAAATTTCTTTGATTTCTTCGCGCTGGTTGGCGTGCATTTGCAGAATTCGGCCAATGCGCTCTTTCTTGCCGCGAATCGGGTTGTAGACCGAATCGCCAGACTTCAGCACGCCGGAATAAACGCGCACGAAGGTGAGCTGACCAACGTAGGGGTCGGTCATCAGCTTGAAGGCCAAGGCGGCAAACTTTTCGTCATCCGCAGCGCGGCGCGAAGTGTCTTTGTCGTCGTCGTCGGTGCCGGGCACCGGTGGGATGTCGATGGGCGAAGGCATGAAGTCGATCACGCCATCCAGCATGCGCTGCACGCCCTTGTTCTTGAAGGCAGAGCCGCAGAACATGGGCTGAATTTCAGCAGCCAAGGTACGCGCCCGAATGCCCGACTTGATTTCGTCTTCGGTCAAGTCGCCGGACTCGAGGTATTTGTTCATCAGCGCTTCGCTGGATTCCGCAGCCGCTTCCACCAGGTTTTCACGCCACTTCTTGGCTTCAACCAAGAGCTCAGCAGGAATTTCTTCGAAGTTGAACTTCATGCCTTGCGACGCTTCGTCCCAGATGATGGCTTTCATCTTGATGAGATCGACCACGCCGGTGAAGTTTTCTTCAGCGCCAATGGGAATGACCACGGGCACGGGATTGGCGCGCAGGCGCACCTTCATCTGGTCATAGACCTTGAAGAAGTTGGCACCGGTGCGGTCCATTTTGTTCACGAAGGCCAGGCGCGGCACTTTGTACTTGGTGGCTTGACGCCAAACGGTTTCAGATTGGGGCTGCACACCGCCCACGGCGCAGTAAACCATGCAAGCGCCGTCGAGCACGCGCATGGAACGCTCGACTTCAATCGTGAAGTCCACGTGCCCAGGGGTGTCGATGATGTTGATGCGGTGCTCAGGCAGGGACAAATCCATGCCCTTCCAGAAGCAGGTGGTCGCCGCCGAGGTGATGGTGATGCCACGCTCTTGCTCTTGCTCCATCCAGTCCATGGTGGCCGCGCCATCATGCACTTCACCAATCTTGTGGTTCACACCGGTGTAAAACAAGATGCGTTCGGTGGTCGTGGTTTTGCCGGCGTCAATGTGAGCCGAGATACCAATGTTGCGATAGCGCTCGATGGGGGTCTTGCGGGCCATGGTGGCACTCCAAAAAACAGGTGGTGACTAATTCTCAGAACGTGGGACAAACGGGCCAAAAACGTGGGCCGCTCGCGGGTTCGTACAAACCCGAAGAGCGGCCAGGGCCAGCAGTCGCTTAGAAGCGGAAGTGCGAGAACGCCTTGTTGGCCTCGGCCATGCGGTGCACTTCGTCGCGCTTCTTCATTGCGCCGCCGCGGCCTTCGACAGCCTCCAGCAACTCGTTGGCCAAGCGCTGGGACATGGACTTCTCGCCGCGCTTGCGCGCCGACTCTTTCAACCAACGCATGGCCAAAGCCACACGGCGCACAGGGCGAACTTCCACGGGAACTTGGTAGTTCGCACCGCCAACGCGGCGTGACTTCACCTCAACCATGGGCTTGATGTTGTTCAAGGCCACAGTGAAGATTTCCAGCGGGTCTTTGCCCGACTTCTTCTCGACTTGCTCCAGGGCACCGTAAATGATGCGCTCAGCCACGGCTTTTTTGCCGGACTCCATGATCACGTTCATGAATTTGGACAGATCGACCGAACCAAACTTTGGATCAGGCAGGATTTCCCGTTTGGGTACTTCGCGACGACGAGGCATTTCTCTTCCTTTGCTTCAGTTGGCCAATTTTGGTAGGCCGCGGCAGGGCAACACGCCCCGCCACTTACTCGGCGGCCTTTCGGCCGCCACATGATGTTGAGACCAGCAGGTCACAACGATTTTTTACGACGTGGCTTTAAGCCTTCTTGGGGCGCTTGGCGCCGTACTTGGAGCGCGACTGCTTGCGGTCTTTCACGCCCTGCAAGTCGAGCGAGCCACGCACGATGTGGTAACGCACACCCGGCAAATCCTTCACACGGCCGCCGCGCACCAGCACCACACTGTGCTCTTGCAGGTTGTGGCCTTCGCCGCCGATGTAGGAAATGATTTCGAACCCGTTGGTCAGACGAACTTTGGCCACTTTACGCAGCGCCGAGTTCGGCTTCTTGGGGGTGGTGGTGTACACGCGGGTGCACACACCACGGCGCTGCGGACTGTTCTGCATCGCCGGGGATTTGGATTTCGTGATCTCGACCTCACGGCCGTGGCGCACGAGCTGGTTGATGGTTGGCATGGTTGGACTTGTTCCCGTTTAAAGTCGCTCTTAAATTCATCGTTTTCCGCCCAATGACAACCGCTGAAACGGCGTCGCCTGAGAACGCCTTGGAGCGCCCCTCGATCATCAAGGTGCGCAGCAACGCGAAAAATGTTCGGAAAAGCCCTCGATTATATTACTTGAACGCAACGACTGCAAGGCCGCCGCGCGTCATTTCAAAACGCCCGGCGCCGACTTCGCGAGCCACTCGCCCCTTGAAGCCTCGATATGACTGAAGCGAAACACCCAGCAAGAGCAGCCTCCCCAGCCATCGTGTTGGATACCAATGTCGTGCTCGAAGCCTGGGTTTTTGAGAATCCAGATTCCGTCAAGCTCATGAGCGCAGTTGGTACACGCACACTTCGATGGCTTGTGACCGGTGAGATGAGGGATGAGTTGATCCATGTGCTCGGTCGCGGCCTGGGTCCGCGCTGGCCAAGCGCATGGGAGGCTTTGCAAGAGCGCTGGGAATCCCACGCTACCGAGTGCCCGGTGGACGGCAACAAGCCTGCCCACTGGCCTCGCTGCACTGACAAAGACGATCAAAAGTTCATCGATTTCGCGCTTCAACAGAAAGCCCGCTGGCTCATCAGCCGAGACCGGGCCGTCTTGAAGCTTGCTTCACGCTGCAGCAAACTGGGTTTGACCGTGGTCGATCCAACACGCTGGCTCGAGATGTGGTCAGCGGAAGTTAGCTCAGGGCTTTGATCGCGCGGCCAAACCCGTCAACATCAGCCGCGCCCCCGCCAGATTGGTGGCGCAGGGAACGTTGTGCACATCGCATGCCCTCACCAAGGCATTGATGTCAGGTTCGTGAGGTTGGGGCGTCATGGGGTCGCGCAGAAAAACGACGGCGTCCACCTCGCCCACGGCCAGCCTGGCGCCGATCTGAAGGTCCCCGCCCATCGGGCCGCTGAGCAGGCATTCAACGGTCAAAGGGACTTCTTGACGCAAACGCCGTCCCGTCGTTCCCGTGGCCATCAACTGGCATTGGCCCAACAAAGTCGAGAATTCTTGCGCCAAACGGACGATGTCGTCCTTCTTGTGATCGTGGGCGATGAGTGCGATCTTCATTGTTCTCATCCTAACGGCCACAAGGTACGTGGTGGTATCGAAATACTGGCGCACAAGAAAAAGGGCAGCCTAAGCTGCCCTTTTGGGTTGGCGCCGAAGCGCTTACTCTTGCACGTCGCCGGCGGGTTCGGCCGCAGCCGCAGCGTCTTGCATGTCGGCGTTCTCTTGCGCTTCTTGCTCGGCAATGGCGCGGCGCTCCGCGTCGTCCATTTCTTCCTTGGCCTTGCGGGCTTGGTGGAAAGCCATGCCGGTACCAGCGGGAATCAAACGACCCACGATGACGTTTTCCTTCAAACCACGCAGCTCATCGCGTTTGCCCATGATGGCAGCCTCGGTGAGCACACGGGTGGTTTCTTGGAAAGACGCCGCCGAGATGAAGCTGTCGGTGGACAACGACGCCTTGGTGATGCCCATCAACACATCGCTGTGCGTGGCGGGCAGCTTGCCTTCGGCAACCGCTTTGTCGTTCTTGCCCAGCAACTCCGAGCGCTCGACCTGTTCGCCCAAGATGTAGTTGGTATCGCCGGGGTTGGTGATTTGCACGCGACGCAGCATCTGGCGAACGATCACCTCGATGTGTTTGTCGTTGATCTTCACGCCCTGCAATCGGTACACGTCTTGAACTTCGTCGACGATGTAACGCGCCAGCTCTTCAATGCCCAGGAGACGCAGAATGTCTTGCGGGTCGGCCGGGCCGTCCACAATCGATTCGCCCTTGTTGACCACTTGACCTTCGTGGACCAAGATGTTCTTTTCCTTGGGCACGAGTTCTTCAGACACGCCACCTTCAGGGTCGGTGATCTGCAAACGCACCTTGCCTTTGGTTTCCTTGCCGAAGGACACGGTGCCCGTCATCTCAGCCAAAGTGCCCTTGTCTTTCGGGGTACGGGCCTCGAAGAGTTCAGCCACACGCGGCAGACCGCCGGTGATGTCTCGCGTCTTCTGGCCTTCGACCGGGATACGCGCCAGCACTTCGCCTGGCGACAAATCTTGGCCGTCCCGAATTTGCACGAGTGAACCCACCTGGAAGGCGATGGTCACCGAGTGGTCGGTGCCCGGGATCTTCACCTCGTTGCCAGCCACGTCGAGCAGCTTGACTTGGGGGCGAATCACCTTGGTGGCACCACGGCGTTTCGGGTCGATCACGACCAAGGTCGACAAGCCAGTGACTTCGTCGAGCTGCTTGGCCACGGTCACGCCTTCTTCCACGTTCTCGAACTTCGCCTTGCCGGCGAATTCGGTGATCACGGGGCGCGTCAATGGGTCCCAGTTGGCGAGCACGGTACCAGCTTTGATTTGCTGGTCGGGCCTGATCGACAACAACGCACCGTAAGGCACTTTGTGGCGCTCGCGCTCGCGGCCATGCTGGTCGGAAATGACAATCTCGCCGGAACGAGAAATCACCACCAACTCGCCCTTGCCGTTGGTCACATAACGCATGGTGGCGTTGAAACCCACCAGACCGTCGGACTTGGCATCCACGCTGGAAGCCACTGCAGCACGCGACGCTGCACCACCAATGTGGAAGGTGCGCATGGTCAGCTGGGTGCCAGGCTCGCCGATGGACTGCGCTGCAATCACACCGATGGCTTCGCCGACGTTGATCAAACCACCACGGCCCAAATCGCGGCCGTAGCACTTGGCACAAATGCCGAAGCGCGTGGCGCAAGTCAGTGCGGTGCGAACCTTGACTTCGTCAACGCCCGCCGCTTCCAACACGTCCAGCACGTCTTCATCGAGCATTTCGCCCTTGCCGAGAAGCACCTGCTGGGTTTCTGGGTGCAGCACTTCGATGGCCGTGACGCGGCCGAGGATTCGGTCACGCAGGGACTCGATCACTTCACCGCCTTCAACCAAGGCGCGCTGGTTCATGCCGTTCTCGGTGCCGCAGTCGTTTTCGATCACGACCAAGTCTTGCGTCACGTCGACCAAACGGCGGGTCAGGTAACCCGAGTTGGCGGTCTTCAGCGCCGTGTCGGCCAGACCCTTACGGGCACCGTGGGTGGAGATGAAGTACTGGAGCACATTGAGGCCTTCACGGAAGTTCGCCGTGATGGGGGTTTCAATGATGGAGCCGTCAGGTTTGGCCATCAAGCCGCGCATGCCGGCCAGCTGGCGAATCTGCGCTGCAGAGCCGCGGGCACCGGAGTCGGCCATCATGTAGATGGAGTTGAACGACTCTTGGTCCACGGTTTTGCCATGGCGGTCCACGGTTTTCTCTTTGCTCAGCTGGGCCATCATGACCTTGCCGACTTCGTCACCTGTCTTGCCCCAAATGTCCACCACCTTGTTGTAGCGCTCGCCAGAAGTCACGAGACCCGAGACGTACTGCTGCTCGATTTCTTTGACTTCTTTCTCAGCGCGTTCAATCAGGGCTTGTTTCTCTTTGGGCACCAACATGTCGTCGATGGCGATCGAGATGCCAGCGCGTGTGGCCAAGCGGAAACCTGCCTGCAACAACTTGTCGGCAAACACCACGGTCTCTTTCAAGCCGCACTTGCGGAACGAGGTGCTGATGAGGCGAGAAATTTCTTTCTTCTTCAGCGCTTTGTTGATGTTGCTGAACGGCAAGCCCTTGGGCAAGATTTCTGACAACAGGGCACGGCCCACTGTGGTGTCCACGAGTTTGGTCGACGCTGTGAACGCACCGGTTTCCTTGTTCTTGGAATACTCGGTCAGGCGAACGCTGATCTTGGTGGTGATTTCCACCGCCTTGTTGTCCAGCGCGCGCTCGACTTCACCAATGTTGGAGAAGATGATGCCTTCACCGATGGCGTTGATGCGCTCGCGGGTAGCGTAGTACAGGCCCAGCACCACGTCTTGCGACGGGACGATGGACGGCTCACCGCTGGCAGGGAACAAAATATTGTTCGATGCCAGCATCAAGGTGCGGGCTTCCATTTGCGCTTCGATGGACAGGGGCACGTGAACGGCCATCTGGTCACCGTCAAAGTCGGCGTTGAAGGCCGAGCAGACGAGCGGGTGCAGCTGAATCGCCTTGCCTTCAATCAACACCGGCTCAAACGCCTGAATACCCAAACGGTGCAGCGTAGGCGCACGGTTGAGCATCACCGGGTGCTCTTTGATGACCTCTTCCAAAATGTCCCACACCACCGGCGTGCCGGCTTCGACTTCCTTCTTAGCCGCCTTGATGGTGGTGGCGATGCCCATGGCTTCCAGGCGCGAGAAGATGAATGGCTTGAACAGCTCCAGCGCCATCAACTTAGGCAAACCGCACTGATGCAGTTTGAGCGTTGGGCCCACGACGATCACGGAACGACCGGAGTAGTCCACACGCTTGCCCAGCAAGTTCTGGCGGAAACGACCGCTCTTGCCTTTGATCATGTCGGCCAGGGATTTGAGCGCACGCTTGTTGGCGCCCGTCATGGCCTTGCCGCGACGGCCGTTGTCCAACAAGCTGTCCACCGCCTCTTGCAACATGCGCTTTTCGTTGCGCACGATGATTTCCGGGGCTTTCAATTCGAGCAAACGCGCCAGGCGGTTGTTGCGGTTGATGACGCGGCGATACAGGTCGTTCAAGTCTGAGGTCGCAAACCGGCCGCCGTCGAGCGGCACGAGCGGGCGCAGATCTGGCGGCAACACCGGCAGCACCGTCATCACCATCCACTGCGGCTTGATGCCCGACTTCTTGAAAGCTTCCATCACCTTGAGGCGCTTGGAGTTTTTCTTGACCTTGAGTTCCGAGCCCGTCATGTCGCCACGCAGACGCTCAATCTCTTGGTCGAGGTCGATGTCTTCGAGCAGCTTTTTGACACCTTCAGCACCCATGAGCGCGATGAATTCATCACCGAACTCAACACGTTTGGCGTCGTAGTCGTCCTCGGTCATGATGCTGAATTTCTTCAGCGGGGTCATGCCAGGGTCCACCACCACATAGGCTTCAAAGTAAAGCACGCGCTCGATGTCACGCAGCGTCATGTCGAGCACCAAGCCCAAACGCGATGGCAGCGACTTCAAGAACCAAATGTGCGCGCAAGGCGCCGCCAGGTCGATGTGGCCCATGCGGTCACGACGAACCTTGGTTTGTGTGACTTCAACGCCGCACTTCTCGCAAATCACACCACGGTGCTTGAGGCGTTTGTACTTGCCGCACAAGCATTCATAGTCCTTGATGGGACCAAAAATCTTGGCGCAGAACAGGCCGTCACGCTCAGGCTTGAAGGTGCGGTAGTTGATGGTCTCGGGTTTTTTGACTTCACCGAAGGACCAGGACCGAATTTTTTCGGGAGATGCCAGGCCAATTCTGATGGCATCGAAATGCTCATCGGGCGTGAACTGGCGGAACAGATCGAGTAAACCTTTCATGTTCTTTGGTCCTTTAATTAGTTGCGCTCAAGTTCAATGTCCAGACCCAAGGAACGAATTTCCTTGATCAAGACGTTGAACGACTCCGGCATGCCGGCTTCGATGGCGTGTTCGCCTTTGACAATGCTCTCGTACACCTTGGTGCGGCCGTTCACGTCGTCGGACTTCACGGTCAGCATTTCCTGCAGCACGTAGCTGGCACCGTAAGCTTCCAGTGCCCAGACTTCCATCTCGCCGAAACGCTGGCCACCGAACTGTGCCTTGCCGCCCAGCGGTTGCTGAGTGACCAAGCTGTAAGGGCCGGTGGAACGTGCGTGCATCTTGTCGTCCACCAAGTGGTGCAGTTTCAAGACGTGCATGTAGCCGATGGTGACGGGGCGCTCAAACGCGTCGCCGGTGCGGCCGTCGTGCAAGGTGGCTTGGGTGCGTGTCGCGGTCAAGCCCTTGGCCTTGGCGATGTCGTCGGGGTAAGCAAGCTTCAGCATGCCGCGAATTTCTTCTTCGGCTGCACCGTCGAACACCGGCGTTGCAAATGGCACACCTTTGCTCAGGTTGCCGGCCATTTCCAAAATGTCGCCGTCGCTCAAATGGTCGAGCTTTTCGGTTTTGCCACCCGACTTGTTGTACAGCTCATCAAGGAAGATGCGCAGCTCAGCCACTTTGGTCTGGGCTTGCAACATGTCACCGATGCGCTGACCGATGCCTTTGCCGGCCCAGCCCAAGTGCACTTCCAGCACCTGGCCCACGTTCATGCGCGAAGGCACGCCCAGTGGGTTGAGCACGATGTCGCACGGTGTGCCGTCGGCCATGTAAGGCATGTCTTCCACAGGCGCAATCTTGGAGACCACACCTTTGTTGCCATGGCGACCGGCCATCTTGTCACCGGGCTGCAAACGACGTTTGACGGCCAGGTAAACCTTGACCATCTTGAGCACGCCCGCAGGCAACTCGTCGCCTTGGGTGAGCTTTTTGCGCTTTTCTTCAAAAGCCAAGTCAAAGCTGTGACGGGTTTGTTCCAGGGAGTTCTTGATGGACTCCAACTGGTTGGCCACGTCTTCATCGGCAGGACGGATGTCGAACCAGTGGTATTTGTCGAAGCTCGTCAAATACGCCTTGTCTATGGCCGTGCCTTTGGCGATTTTTTGCGGGCCGCCATTGGCCACTTTGCCGACCAGCAGCTTCTCGATACGGTCAAAGGCGTCGGCTTCCACGATGCGCAACTGGTCGTTCAAGTCCAGGCGGTAGCGCTTGAGTTCGTCGTCGATGATCTGCTGGGCGCGTTTGTCGCGTGGAATGCCTTCACGGGTGAAGACCTGCACGTCGATCACGGTGCCCATGGTGCCTTGGTCCACGCGCAAGGAGGTGTCCTTCACGTCGGAAGCCTTCTCACCGAAGATGGCACGCAGCAGTTTCTCTTCTGGTGTCAGCGTGGTTTCGCCCTTGGGCGTGACCTTGCCGCACAGCGTATCGCCGGGGCCAACTTCCGCACCCACGTAGACGATGCCCGACTCGTCCAGGCGAGCCAGTTGCTGCTCGGACAGGTTGGGAATGTCGCGGGTGATCTCTTCGGCGCCCAGCTTGGTGTCGCGCGCCATGACCACCAACTCCTCGATGTGGATCGAGGTGTAGCGGTCGTCGGCGATGACACGTTCGCTGATCAAGATGGAGTCTTCGAAGTTGTAGCCGTTCCAAGGCATGAAGGCCACCAGCATGTTTTGGCCCAGGGCCAGCTCGCCGATGTCGGTCGATGCGCCATCGGCAATGATGTCTTCAGCCGACACCTTGTCGCCGCGTTTGACGATGGGGCGCTGGTGAATGTTGGTGTTCTGGTTGGAACGCTGGTACTTGATGAGGTTGTAGATATCAACGCCCACTTCACCGGCCACGGTTTCTTTGTCGTTGACGCGGATCACGATGCGGTTGGTGTCGACATAGTCCACGATGCCACCACGTTTGGCGGCCACCACGGTGCCCGAGTCTTTCGCGGCTACACGCTCCACGCCGGTACCGACCAAGGCTTTTTCAGGGCGCAGGGTAGGCACGGCTTGACGCTGCATGTTGGCGCCCATCAAGGCGCGGTTGGCGTCGTCGTGCTCCAAGAAGGGCACGAGCGAAGCGGCCACAGACACGATCTGCGTCGGTGCCACGTCCATGTACTGGATGCGCTCGGCCGAGGTCAGCACCGACTCACCGTTGTCACGGGCGCTGACCAATTCGTCGATCAACCGGCCTTCTTTGTCCAGCGTGGCGCTGGCCTGGGCGATGACGTACTTGCCTTCTTCAATGGCAGACAGGTAGTCAATGTCCATCGACACCTTGCCGTCCGCAACGCGGCGGTAAGGGGTTTCCAAGAAACCGTACTCGTTGAGCTGTGCATACAGCGCCAGCGAGTTGATCAGACCAATGTTCGGACCTTCTGGGGTTTCGATCGGACACACGCGACCATAGTGGGTCGGGTGCACGTCACGAACTTCAAAGCCTGCACGCTCACGGGTCAAACCGCCTGGGCCCAGGGCCGAGACACGGCGCTTGTGCGTGATCTCGGACAGTGGGTTGGTTTGGTCCATGAACTGCGACAACTGCGACGCACCGAAGAACTCTTTCAAGGCCGCAGAGATGGGCTTGGAGTTGATCAGGTCGTGCGGCATCAAGGCTTCAGTTTCTGCCTGACCCAAACGCTCCTTCACGGCCTTTTCGATACGTGCCAAGCCAGAGCGGTATTGGTTTTCGGCCAACTCACCAACGCAGCGCACACGGCGGTTGCCCAAGTGGTCGATGTCGTCGACTTCACCGCGGCCGTTGCGCAACTCGACCAAGATCTTGACCACGTCGAGGATGTCCTCGTTGGACAAGGTCATCGGACCTTCGGGCATGTTGCGGCCCACGCGGGCATTGAACTTCATGCGGCCCACGCGTGACAGGTCGTAGGTATCGGCGCTGTAGAACAAACGGTTGAAGAGGGCTTCAACTGCATCTTCAGTGGGCGGCTCGCCAGGGCGCATCATGCGGTAGATGGCCACACGGGCTGCCAATTGGTCAGCGGTTTCGTCGGCCGTCAGGGTTTGCGAAATGTAGGCACCTTCGTCCAGCTCGTTGGTGTAGAGGGCTTGGATGTCTTTGATGCCTGCAACGCGCAGTTTTTTGAGCAGCGCTTCGGTCAGTTCTTCGTTGGCCTTGGCGATGATCTCGCCGGTGTCGGCGTCAACGATGTTGCGGGCCAGCACACGGCCAGCCAAGAAGTCTTCAGGCACCGAGATGAATTGGGTCTCAGACTGCTCCAAGGAACGGGTGTGGCGCGCGGTAATGCGTTTGTCTTTTTCCACCACCACGTTGCCGTTTTTGTCGGTGATGTCAAAACGCGCCACTTCGCCGCGCAAGCGGTCGGCCACAAACTCCAACTGCGCGCCGGAGTCCATCAGACGGAACGTGTCAAAGACAAAGAAGTGCGCCAGGATGGACTCTGGGTTCAGGCCGATGGCCTTGAGCAGAATCGTCACCGGCATCTTGCGGCGGCGGTCAACACGGAAGTACAAGATGTCTTTCGCATCGAACTCGAAGTCCAACCACGAACCGCGGTAAGGAATGATGCGGGCCGAGAACAAGAGCTTGCCGCTGGAGTGGGTTTTGCCCTTGTCGTGCTCGAAGAACACACCGGGCGAGCGGTGCAGCTGCGACACGATGACGCGCTCGGTGCCGTTCACGATGAAGGAGCCATAGTCGGTCATGAGCGGCACTTCGCCCATGTAAACCTCTTGCTCTTTGATTTCTTTGACCGTCTTGGCTTGTGGGCTCTCACGGTCGTAAATGATCATTTGCAACTTGGCACGCACGGCCGACGCATAGGTCAAGCCACGCACCTGGCATTCCCGCGTATCAAACGCGGGTTTGGCCATGTTGAATTCAATGAACTTCATCTCCACAAACCCGTTGTGCGAGACGATGGGGAAAGCGGACACGAAGGCGGCTTGCAACCCCTCGGTTTTGCGTTTTTGCGGCGGGACGTCTTTTTGCAAGAAGGCGACGTAAGACTCCTTCTGCATCGTCAACAAATAAGGGACTTTAAGAACGCTCTCGCGTTTACCGAAGCTTTTGCGAATGCGCTTGCGTTCGGTGTAGCTGTAGGGATTTGCGTGCTGCTGTGCCATAGGTGATTTCTCACTCCATCTCAGAACATGTCCCCTGGCCTAGGGGACGCATTCGTCGGCGACTGTCTGCCTCTACCCTTCGGACAACTCCAAAAGGTCGGCTTCTCAAGTTTGGTGATTGGCCACTACCAATCGCTGGCGGACAACCGTGGCCTTGCACCACAGTCCGACCAAACTCGCTCTCTGCAGTCGGTTCAGAGAGCTTCAAAACTCACTTGAAAAACCCTTTCGTCGAAACGAAACTTGCTTTTCAAGTGGGTCCAACATGTTGCGAAGGCCGAAAAAACCGGCCCCGAACAAAGTACAAAAGGCTGGGTGCCCCAAAGCACCCAGCCCTTGCTCAAAACAATGCTTACTTGAGTTCGGCCTTGGCACCAGCCTCGACCAATTTCTTGACTGCAGCTTCGGCGTCGGCCTTGGCAACAGCTTCTTTGACAGCCTTGGGAGCGCCGTCGACCAAGTCCTTGGCTTCTTTCAGGCCCAGGCCCGTCAGTTCGCGCACGGCCTTGATGACCGATACCTTGTTGGCGCCAGCTTCGAGCAACATCACGTTGAACTCGGTTTGCTCTTCAGCGACAGCAGCTGCACCACCGGCACCACCACCCGAAGGGGCTGCCACCGCGGCGGCGGACACGCCGAATTTCTCTTCGATGGCCTTGACCAGGTCGTTGAGTTCAAGAACGGACATGGTGTCCAGGGAAGACAAAAATGCGTCTTTATCGAATGCCATTTGGAATCCTTAAATAGAGATAAGTGAAAGGGTTGAAAACGCGTCGCGGGCTCAGGCGGCAGCAGCTTCGGCCGCTGGGGCCTCGACTGCGGGACCGGCTTTCGCAGCAGCAACCGCACCAATGACGCGTGCAAAACGCGAGATGGGCGACTGCAACAAACCAGCGACTTGGGTCAGCAGTACTTCGCGGCTTGGCACCGATGCCAGGGCTTTGACGCCCTCAGCATTGAGTGCCTTGCCACCAAAGGCGCCGCCCTTGACGACCAATTTGTCATTGCTCTTGGCGAAGTCATAAATGACCTTTGCCGCGGCAATAGCGTCTTCTGAAAAACCATAGATCAGCGGACCGACCATGCTCTCAGCGGCTACTTCGAACGGCGTGCCAGCGACAGCGCGGCGAGCCAGGGTGTTCTTCAAAACATGAAGGTACACACCTTTGTCGCGCGCCTGCTTGCGCAGCGCGTCCAAGTGAGCCACGGTGAGGCCACGGTATTCGGCCAGCGCGAGCGTTTGCGAGCGAGCCACTTGGGCTGCCACATCCGTCACTACGGCTGCTTTCTCGTTGCGGTTGAGACTCAAGGTCTACTCCTCACATCACGTGTTCGTCGGCACAGAAGCCTCAGAACACACCACGAATCAGCGACCTCTTTCCAGGAACCTCGTATTCCTTGGTCAGTGGGATCGCCATCTGCGCGGGCTTCGAGTTCGGTTTGCACCTGACTCTCGATTAAGCAACCTTTCGGTCACACCTGCGGTCTTGGATGACCTGCGGGTTTTTCAACCTGCAGTCCACCAAACTCTTCAGACTGGCGCCAGACACGCGCCAGCCCTCAATTTCGTTAACTCTGCGCCTGTGCGTTGATCGAGGCCACTTCAACCCGGGCACCCACACCCATGGTCGAGGACACCGCCACTTTGCGCAGGTAAACACCCTTGCTCGTGGCTGGTTTGGCTTTGTTCAAGGCTTCAATCAATGCGCGCAAATTGCCCACCAGCTTGTCGGAGTCGAACGAGCGACGACCAATCGTGCTGTGCACGATGCCGGCTTTGTCGACACGAAACTGCACTTGACCGGCTTTGGCGTTACGAACTGCTTGGGCCACATCCGGCGTCACGGTTCCGACCTTGGGGTTGGGCATCAAACCACGTGGACCCAAGATTTGACCCAAGGTACCCACGATACGCATCGTGTCGGGCGAAGCAATGACGACGTCGAAGTTCATGTTGCCGGCCTTGATTTGTTCGGCCAGGTCTTCCATGCCAACGATGTCGGCACCAGCGGCCTTGGCTTCTTCAGCCTTGGCACCTTGCGCGAACACCGCCACGCGTTTGGTTTTGCCGGTGCCGTTGGGCAGCACAACAGCGCCGCGCACCACTTGGTCAGATTTTTTGGCATCAATGCCGAGTTGCACTGCCACGTCGATGGACTCGTCGAACTTGGCCGTGGCGCATTCCTTGACGATGGCCAAGGCGTTGTCAATTGGATAGAGCTTGAGGCTGTCGACCTTGCCAACCAGCGTTTTTTGTTTTTTCGTGAGCTTGGTCATCTCAGACTCCTTCCACCGTCACACCCATCGAACGGGCAGAACCTGCAATCGTGCGAACGGCTGCATCCAGGTTGGCCGCGGTCAGGTCTTTCAACTTGATGTTGGCGATTTCTTCAATCTGGGCGCGGGTGAGTTTGCCCACCTTTTGCGAGTTGGCGCGGGGCGACCCCTTGTCCAACTTGATCGCCTTCTTGATCAGCACAGTGGCTGGTGGTGTCTTCAGAATGAAGGTGAAGGATTTGTCCGCGAAGGCGGTAATCACCACCGGCAGCATCAGGCCAGGTTCCACACCTTGGGTCTGGGCATTGAATGCCTTGCAGAACTCCATGATGTTGAGGCCGCGCTGACCCAGGGCCGGGCCAATCGGGGGCGAGGGGTTGGCCTTACCGGCCGGTACTTGCAGCTTGATAAAGCCGACGATTTTCTTTGCCATGTTTCACTTCTCTAAATCGAACCGCGACGCTTGCGCGTTGTGCGATCCTTGAGTTCAAACGCCCAAGATTGGTTACTTGGGCTCCTCTTGCCGATATCTCGTCATCGGCAGTTACGGATGCGTTGTTTGCAGACTTTGACGCCCGCAAGAGCACGCACCGGCTCTTTAAACCTTTTGCCTGCGGGCCCTTTGGGCACTTGGCGAAAGGTCAGACGATTTCACCGTCAGACCTTCTCTACCTGCCCGAAATCCAACTCCACCGGCGTTGCACGACCAAAAATCGTGACCGACACGCGGACCTTGGATTTGTCGTAGTTGACGTCTTCCACAGCGCCATTGAAGTCGGTGAAGGGGCCTTCTTTGACGCGAACCAACTCGCCCACAGACCACTCCACCTTGGGCCGAGGCTTTTCAATGCCCTCTTGCATTTGGCTGACGATCTTCATGACCTCGGCTTCCGAGATCGGAGCGGGGCGATTTTTGGCACCGCCCACAAAACCGGTGACCTTGTTGGTGTGTTTCACCAAATGCCAAGAGTCGTCGGCCATTTCCATTTCGACGAGTACATAACCGGGGAAGAAACGTCTCTCGGTCACGGACTTCTTGCCGTTCTTGAGCTCAACCACCTCTTCCATCGGCACCAAGATGCGACCGAATTTTTCTTGCATGCCAGAGCGGTCAATGCGCTCACGCAAATTGCGCTCGACAGCCTTTTCCATGCCCGAATAGGCATGAACCACATACCAACGTTTGTTGGTAACAGGCGCCACAGAGGCTGCCGTCGTCACAGTTGTGACCTCGGGTGTGTCCGCGGGTGCGGCTTCAGGCAACAGGTTTTGATCGCTCATGTCTTGGTCCTCAACGCTTCCAACCCAACACCAGGTCGTAAAGCACCCATTCCACGGTTTTATCCGTCACCCACAAAAACAAAGCCATCACAAAAACGAAAGCAAAGACATAAAGCGTCATTTGCCCAGCCTCTTTGCGCGTGGGCCAGACGACCTTACGAACTTCCCGCGCCGAGTCTCGGCCATAAGCAATCAGCTGTTTGCCGGGCTCTGAAACAAAAAAAACAGCAGCAGCCACCGCCAATAAACCGAGCAAGGCGAACACCCGCAACCACAGGTCTTGTTTGCCCAAGACATAAAACGCCGCCACAGCGGCAGCGAGCAGTACCGCGCTGGCCACCAGCTTGGCCTTGTCAGCGCCTGTGGAAACGGTTTCAACAGAAGTGTTGGACATGTGTTCTCTATTTCAACTGACCGAGAGAGCAGCCTTTTGCACGGCCACTCCGAAGCAAAACCTATCGTCGTGCAGCCTCATCATCGAGTCAGACCTGTCTCATCTGCAGCTCAGCTCGCAAGCACTTCAGTGCCGGGCGGACTGTTGCTGTCGATAGCTTTGACCCGTTAGCAGCCAGCCCTCAATGTCACATGAAGGCCTGGCAGGGGCGGAGGGCATCGAACCCCCAACCTCTGGATTTGGAGACCAGCGCTCTGCCAATTGAGCTACGCCCCTAACGATTCAAACCTGACATCAAAACTTCAAACTTTGAGACTTCAAAGCGCCGACTCCTTTTGAGAGCCAGCGCTTGGGTCCGAACAAACCATCCCCGGCGCCACAGGCACCAGGAATCAATCAGAAAAATTATTCGATGATCTTGGCCACGACACCCGCACCAACGGTGCGGCCGCCTTCACGAATGGCGAAGCGCAGGCCTTCTTCCATCGCGATCGGGTTGATCAACTTGACCGTGATGCTGACGTTGTCGCCTGGCATCACCATCTC
>JANPCX010000005.1:0-50445 GCA_031431125.1 Burkholderiales bacterium | reverse complement strand
AACGCCGCCAGCACGCCGCAGCGCGGCTCAATCGGGCGCGTAGCGCTTTCACCCAAGAGGTGATGCGGCTCGTGTGAAGAATTCTTAGGGTTCATCAGGTGTTGCCAGCGGAGATGAGCGGTCAACTGCCGTTTCTAGGTTGAATGCCTGAGAGAACATCATGCAGCTGCACTGGGTTTTTGCACCCGGCCGGTTGCCTGCGGCCACGGGAAGCATGTCCTCGACCAAGTGGGTCTTGTTGATTTCGTTCGACATCAAGTGGGCGCGGGTCTTTGTCAGAAGACAGTATTCAGCCCATCGGTGAACACAACTCCACCAAGAGGCCATCAGGGCAGCGCACATAAGACACGGTCTGACCCCAAGGCTTTTCTTCGGGTGCGGCCAACTCCTGCGCGCCACAGGCCACCGCGTGGGCGTGGGCCTGCGCAACGTCGTCAGCCACCAAGGCCAACTCCAGACCCAAGGGGGTGCTGGACTCGCTGGCTTTGACGAAACCCGCAGGGAAATGCATCTCGCCCATCGCATGCCCTGCGAAAGCCAAGGTGGTGTTACCGGTGTTCAGTTCGCCATACAAACCCGACTCGTGCAGAAACTTGCGCTGCAAACCGAAGGCCTGCTCGAAAAAATCGAGCGAGGCCGAAACGTTGGGGACGTAAGCGATGGTGTAGCCAAAACGTAAGCTGGGCGTGTTCATGGGTTCTCCTTGTCCTCGTTCCGTGCCGAGTTGCGTTCGCCTTGTTTTCGCCCCGAAAACATCGTCCACCACACGATGAAAACAAGGATAAGCAGCGCTGCCGCGGCTTCTAGCAAAATCAACCACATGACGATACTTCCTTTGTTGGGGCGGCTGGCCCCTGACGTGTGCTTGCGCCAATCATTCCGACTTGCTCTAGCGGCCTTGATTCTAGGAACGCTCGCAGCCTGCGCCAGCGGCCCCGTCATTCCCCCCGCAGCCGAAGAGGAGAAGCCGGCTGTACCCCAACAAGCCCCAGCGACTCCACCACCGGTCATCACAGCGCCACCCGCCGTCAGCAGCGCCAGCCCTACCCCTGCACGTTGGGTGGCCGCCGATTGGGCTGAGTTGCCTGGCTGGACATCAGACCGCACCAGCGAGTTTTGGCCGGCGTTCGTGCGCAGTTGCAACCGTCCGACGGCCGCATGGCGATCTGTATGTGAATTGGCGAGCAAAACCCCGCCAAAGGATGAAGCCGCAACACGCCAGTGGTTGCAGGAGCATCTGCGGCCCTACCGCATTGAAGCGACCAATGGCAGCCGCAGCGGTCTGGTCACGGGATATTTTGAGCCCCTCATCGAGGCCAGTCGACAACCGAAAGGGGCCATGCGAACACCGCTGCATGCACCGCCTGCCGACTTGGCCTCGCGCCGACCCTACTGGACGCGCAAACAATTGGAGACCGTGCCGGCCGCGCAAGCCGGCCTGCGCGGCAAAGAGATCGCCTATGTGTCCGACCCACTGGATGCGTTGTTGCTACAGATCCAAGGTTCAGGCCGGTTGCAGCTGACCGAGCCGAGCGGCCAGGTCAAGCTGGTGCGCCTGGCCTTTGCAGGCCACAACAGCCAACCCTACCAGTCGGTGGGCCGCTGGTTGCTGGACCAGGGCGAGCTGCAAGCGAATCAAGCCTCGTGGCCTGGCATCAAGGCCTGGGCGCAGCGAAACCCCAAACGTGTCAACGAGATGCTCTGGGTCAATCCCAGGGTGGTTTTTTTCAAAGAAGAGGCCATCAAGGACCCGCAACAAGGGCCGCGCGGCGCTCAAGGGGTGGCGCTCACGCCGGGCCGCTCCATCGCCATCGATCCTTCTGTCATGCCCTACGGCACCCCGGTGTGGCTGGATGCAACCGAGCCGCTCTCCAGCAAACCGCTGCAACGTTTGGTGGTGGCGCAAGACACCGGCAGTGCGATTGTGGGTGCCGTCCGGGCCGATTATTTTTGGGGCTGGGGCGATGATGCGCTGGCGCAAGCAGGGCGCATGAAGCAGGGCTTGCGTTACTGGGTGCTGTGGCCGAAAAGTTTGCCAGCGCCACGACAGTAGGCTCTGGCACTGCCGGTGATCCAGATCTCAGGACACCCGCTTCGGCGGTGGCGAGGTGGTCATGTCGATCATTGTGCGTGCATCGTCATCGCTCGTTGTGGCGGGCGGTGGCAGCAGCACCAAACCCAATGCGCCGGCAATTTGAATGCGCGCGCCGGGTTGGACCGGCACATCTTGGCCTTTCGGCGCGGGCGCACCATTGACTTCAGTGACCGTGTCCGAGAGTGAACGCAAACAGTAGCCCAATGGGCCGCGACGCAATTCAAAATGCCAGCGGCTGATGTGGCGCGCCATTTGGGGGTCGGGGTGGGTCAACACCACATCGTTGGCAGGCGCGCCTTCGTGCTCGCGAAGCCGACCAAAACTGATGATGTCTTGGGCGGGCAGGTTGATGACCTCGCCGCTGGGCTCCAAACGCAGCTGGGTCGGAAACTGGCTGCGGTCACGCCACTCCAAACGCAAAACCTCCACCGCCCGCGTCACACCTTTGAGTTCCACGCCACCGACAGGCTGGCACAACACCCGTGCGGCCGATCCGAGCTCATGGAACAGCTCGCGTGTCAGGCGAATTTCACCGACCTCGCTGCTGGATGCAACACGGGCACACAGATTCACCGAGTCGCCGCTGACGGCCGCGCCATCGGTGAGCACGGGCCCCCAATGCAAGCCCATGCGAAGCTGCAATTGGTGGGGCCGTGATCGTCCTAAGTTGGCTTGAGACACCGCACGCTGCACCGCCACCACCCCTTGCACAGCGGCTGCCGCACTCGCAAAAACGATGAAAGCGCCATCACCGGCCGTATCCACCACACGACCGCCATGGGGTGTTATGCCTTGCAGCAGCAAGTCGTAGTGCAGTTGCTGCAGCTGCCGCCCCGCCGCATCACCAAAACGCGCGAAGTAAGGCGTAGAGCCGACGATGTCTGAGAAAACCAGCACCAGCTGGCGTTCAAAGCGGCGCGTCAGTTCGTGCTGCAACAAACCCTGGTGACGAATGATCTCCGTCATGCTGAGTTGACTGAGATCGGGCAGGATTTTGGGGCTGTCGCTCATGGTGTGAAAACGTCGTTCCTTGGCTGCGACGCAGCAGCATAGTGTCGTTTCAAGGCTCAAATGCCGCTTGCTCGCTGGCCCTCAAGCCCGATGGCGTCGTTGTTCCTCGTCGCCATAGCACGTGCTATGACTCCTCGTCACGCCTAGCCCTCAGGCTCGATGGCTCCGCGATCAACCGACATTTGAGCCTTGAAACGACACTACATTTTGCGCCAGCCTTCACCAACTTGGGCACGGGGTTCACCCCTGCAAGCCCTCTTGGGCGACTGCCCGACAAGGTGTATGGTGACGATCAAAGAAGAGACAACGCCCACCCGTGTGCAGACTCACCGCCCGGGTGCAACACCGAGACAACCGCGATGCAGTCCGCCCAACCCCCATGGGCCGACCCGAAGCTGGAGCGTTTTAAATGAGCGCCTTAGACAACACACACCCGACACATCCATCACAAGACGTCCCAGCTGAACTGGCCATGAACGAGGCCACGGCCCACGAGCTGCCGCCGGCCGTACCCTGGTTGCCCGAGTTGCGCCGCCTGCATTGGCGCGACCCTCTGCACTGGCTGCAAGCGGGTTGGTCGGATTTTCTCGCCCAGCCCAGCATTGGATTGTTCTACGGCGCCTGTTTTGTCCTGATGGGCTGGGCCTTGGCCGCGATGGCGGCCTATCAACCGGCCTATGTGCTGGCCCTGGCGGGCGGTTTCATGCTGATGAGCCCGTTTTTGTGTTTGGGTTTGTACGAGGCCAGCCGCTTGCGCGAGTTGGGCCTTACTGCCTCGTTGTGGCGGTCGCTCACCACGTGGCAACACAACCTCAGCGCACTCGCGATTTTTTGCGGCGTGCTCTTGGTGCTGGAAATGTTGTGGAGCCGCTCGGCCTTGGTGATTTTTGCGGTGTCCTTCACCACCATTCCTGAGGCCACGAATTGGGTGGCGATGCTGCTAGACCCTGAAAACCTCGGTTTCGTGATCACCTACCTGGGCGTTGGAGCGCTGTTTGCCAGCTTGATTTTTGCCACCAGCGTGGTCTCCATGCCCATGCTGATCGACCACGACGACAACACCAAAGCCGACGCCATCACCGCCGGCTTGACCAGCATCCGGGTTTGTTTGGACCAGCCCGGGGTCATGTTGTGGTGGGCCGTGTTGATCGCCGCGAGCGTTGGGCTGGCCCTGCTGCCCGCCTTCCTGGGCTTGCTGGTGGTCGCCCCGGTGATAGGGCATGCCTCTTGGCATGCTTACCGAGGCATCGTGGTGAGAGGCAGTGTTGCGCCAGAGGCGCCTGCTGGCGGTGGGGTATGACAACCCATCCGATCCTGCATGCCAACGCAGCAGAACGTTTGGCGGGCTTGCACCACCATGGCAGCCGCCAAGGCAAAGTGGTGACGGCCGCAGACGCCCTGCGTTTGGTGCGTGATGGCGATACTGTGGCCAGCAGCGGTTTTGTTGGGATTGGTTTCGCAGAAAATCTGGCGGTCGCGCTGGAGCAGCGTTTTTTGGAAACGGGTTTTCCGCGCGACCTCACCTTGGTCTATGCGGCAGGCCAAGGCGATGGCAAAACCCGCGGCTTGAATCACCTGGGCCACGAAGGGCTGGTCAAACGTGTGATTGGCGGGCATTGGGGTTTGGTGCCTGCCCTGCAGCAGCTCGCTGTGAACAACCGCATTGAGGCGTGGAATTTGCCGCAGGGCGTGATCTCGCATTTGTTCCGCGACATTGCCGCCGGGCGGCCTGGCCATGTGTCGCGTGTGGGACTGGGCACATTCGTCGACCCACGCCACGGTGGCGGCAAGATCAACGCCCGCAGCACCGAGGACTTGGTGCGTTTGATCGAGATCGATGGCGAAACTTTTCTGTTCTACAAAACCTTCCCCATCCATGTGGGCTTGATCCGCGCCACCACCGCCGACCTCGACGGCAATTTGACGATGGAACGTGAAGCCCTCACTTTGGAATCTTTGGCTTTGGCCATGGCCGTGCACAACTCCGGCGGCGTCGTGATTGCCCAAGTGGAACGTTTGGCCGACCGCCACAGCCTCAGCCCCAGGCAAGTCAAAGTGCCCGGTACGCTGGTCGACTGTGTCGTGTTGGCCGAGAAACCCGAGTACCACCAACAAACCTTTGCCGAACCCTACAGCGCCGCCTTCGCAGGTGAGATTCGGGTGCCCGCAACCAGTGTCGCGCCCATGGCCATGGGCGAGCGCAAACAAATCGCCCGCCGTGCGGCCTTGGAACTCAAACCCAACAGCGTCGTCAATCTGGGCATCGGCATGCCCGAAGGCATTGCCGCCGTGGCCGCCGAAGAGCGGGTGATCGACCTCATTACCCTCACCGCCGAACCGGGCGTGATTGGTGGCATCCCCGCAGGCGGGCTGAATTTCGGTGCGGCGGTGAACACCCAAGCGGTGATCGATCAGCCCTACCAGTTTGATTTTTACGATGGGGGCGGCCTCGACATCGCCTTCTTAGGGCTGGCTCAGGCCGATGCGCAAGGCAACTTGAATGTGAGCAAATTTGGCTCGCGGCTGGCGGGGGCCGGTGGTTTCATCAACATCAGCCAGAACGCCAAGAAGGTGGTGTTTGTCGGCACCTTCCTCACCAACGGCGCGCCGAAGTTTGTGCAGGAGGTTGAACACCGCACCTTCTCGGGCCGCGAAGCCTGGCGCCGTGGGCAACAGGTGCTTTATGTCACCGAGCGCTGTGTCTTCGGTCTGCACGAAAAAGGCATTGAACTCTTGGAAGTGGCGCCGGGCCTGGACCTGCAGCGCGACGTCCTGAACCACATGCGGTTTGCACCGGTGATCGAGCGAGCCCCTCGCACCATGGACGCGGCCATCTTTGCCGATGCGCCCATGGGCCTGCGCGCCCGCCTCTTGATGTTGCCGCTGTTCGAGCGTTTCACCTGGAACGAGGCCAGCAACACCCTCTTCATCAACTTTGAGCGCCTGTCGATTCACACCCAGGACGACATCGACGCCGTGCGTCAGGAAGTGGAGCGCCGCCTCATGCCACTGCAGCGCAAAGTATTTGGCGTGGTCAACTACGACCACTTTGCACTCGACCCCCAAGTCGAAGACGCCTGGGCCAGCATGGTGCGTGATTTGGTCGACACGTATTACCTCAACGTCACCCGCTACACGAGCTCGGGTTTCTTGCGCGCCAAACTCGGCCCGGCGCTGTCGGCGCGCGGCGTGGCGCCGCACTTGTTCTCAAACTCGGAAGAGGCACAACGCCACTTGATTGAGTGACCTCGTGGGCCAAATGGTCACGGCACCAGCACGCGAATTTGCATCAGTTGGCGCTGTTGGCTTGTTGAGGTGGTGGTGGACACCACGCCGCGTTGTTCGGAGACAGTTTCACCGCCCGTGCGCGCGATCGTGACCCACTGCCCCAGCGGTGCCAGCACCGTGGTCACGGTCAGGCTGCGCGTTTGCACGGGCATTGCGGCACCGCCACTGTTCATGGCGGCGATGGTGGGACGTTCATTCTCCAGTGCAGCGCTGTCAACTTGAATGTCCACCACGGCGGGCTGATCGCCACCGGGCCACCTCGGCGCAAGGGTGATTTGACGACCCGCATCCAACCAAGTCAGGCCCTGAACCACGGCTGCGCCGGCGCGCGGCATCGTCGCGGGGTTGGCATAACCAAGCGCAGCGTTTGTTTGGATTTGAACCGCTTCCACCCACATGACGGGAATGCTTTGGTTGATGCGCACCGTGGCGCGCCCGCCATTGAGCACACGCAGTTGTTGGCTGGAGGTCTGGCTGCCCGAGCGGTGTTGGGTGCTGACCGTGATGCCGCCGGAGACGCTGAGTTGAGTGCCGCTGGTCGATACCGTCGTGTTCAAGCGGGTTGCGGGTGTGCTGGTTGTCTCGCTGTCGTCGATTTGTCGCCATTCAACGACCAGGTTGCGCTGCGGCAAAGGCGGCGGCGCGCTGTTCGCCCACGTGGCGCACAAGCTCAGAGTGAGCACAGACCAACCTGCAGCGCGTTGTAACCAGGTCATCGCGAGCCTCCCCGACTGTCTAAACACAAGCAATACCAGCGGTCTCCCAGGCATCTCGCTTCGCAGTGTGACCGGGGTCAAAGAAAACAAAAGTGGCCTGCAGTCAACCGCCAGGGCATGGCCTTCGTTGACGGAGTGCCCTGGGCGTGTTGCCGCATCGTCAGTGTGACGTTGGCGCGGCGCGACCAAGGGTGGAGAAACACCATGCAAAGCATCTATTTCTTGGCGACTCGCTTCTTGTCGGTCAGGTCCACCAGCGCGGTTTTGGTTGCAGTGGGTGCACTGGTCAGTGGTTGCGCCACAGCGCAACAACCAACCGAATATGGCACCGTGGTGTCGTCCACACCCGTGGTGGCCCCAGTGAATGTTCCGCAGCAACAGTGTTACGACGAACCCCAGGCCGTGGCGCCGCGCAGCAGCGGTGGTGGCGCCTTGGCTGGAGCGGTCATTGGCGGTTTGATTGGCTCCACCATGGGCGGTGGCTCGGGCCGCGCCGCAGCAACCGGTGCCGGCGTGGTGCTGGGCGCGGTGATTGGTGACCGGGTTGAAGCCCATCAACAACCCCACGGTGTTGCAACAGTGCGTCGCTGCCAAACCGTCAACACCCCCGAGTCGCGTGTGGTCGCTTACGACGTGGTGTATGACTATGCGGGCCGCCGCTTCAGCACCCGTTTGAACCAAGACCCAGGCGCGCCCGGCAGCTTGCTGCCTGTGAGCGTGAACGTCTCTGCGCCCAGCTACAACGATGGTGGCCCCGCGGTGGCCTCACCTCAAGTGGGCGCACCACCCAACGTGACCTACATCCAGACGCAGCCCGCGCCCCACTACAACCAGGCGCCCACCACGGTGTACTACACCGAAACCATTCGTCCTGTTTATGTCGCACCGCCCGTTTACTACGCGCCACCTCCGCCGGTGTATTTCCACCCGCACCCACGTTTCATTGGCGGCGGCACGATTTACTACCGCGACGGTCGCCGTGATGACCGCCGAGACAACCGCCCCATCGACCCGCCTCGGCCGGAAGATGGACGGCGTTGGAGGCATTGAGTACCTCACTACAGTGTCGACCGTGATCCCACGGCGTTATGTTTGGCGTGGATACGGGTGTCAATCTTCGGCGACGCCATCAAGCCCCATTTGATGTTTCCGCAATTGATGATGAAAAACCACCCTTCTTTCGGCGCTAGACGAGGCTCTATCGGGGCACGCGCTGGCTCAGACAGGCTCAGCGTGAACGCTTCGGGGTGTCCTGTTTTGTGACAACCCTCAACAATTTGCCAAACGGCTGGCGTTGGCGAACTGCATCATTGCCGCCAGCTCGAGGCGCCCTTCCTTTTGCAAGCCTTCAATCGCTTGCAACAAAACATCCCTGCGTTCGTTTTGACCTAGCTTGAACTTGGTGCGTGTGCGCAGCACCGTCGCGCGGAAGGCCACCACGTGCTGAATCAATTGAGCATGTCGCGCGCCCAGCTCATGGGTATGCCAAGCACGGGGCCGATCCAGCTCCATGGCCTGCGTCAGCGCGTCAACCGCCTCGCTGGCAGCCTGCACACCGTCCATCAACTGCACGTCCACATCGAAGTGCACAGTGGCGAAGTTCCAAGTTGGCGCTTGGCTGCGGTCGTCAAACCAAGACGGTGAAATATAGCCTTGTGGTGGGCCTGTGAACGTGATGAAGGCCTTGGACTGCGCTTTCACAGCCTCTAAGTGTGGGTTGCTCCTGGCAAAGTGGCCCAACAGCATGAGCCGGCCGCTTTGCCGCTCCATCAACAAGGGCAGTGGAGTGGCCATCATGCCGTCGGCGTCTGGCGAAATGAGCATGCCCAGTGGGTATGCCTTCACGAGCGCGTCGATTTGCGCGTCCGTGGGTTCGAAGATGGAAGAGATTCGCATGCCACACCCTCAGGCGCGATCCACGCGGCATGCGTAGCACCCGCGCTTGGCGTTATGCACATGAAGGTACGCGGCCTTGGGGTCAACAAATAACCGATCGATAAGTTGCTCTAGCTCCGCGCCTTGCACCAAATCGGCATCAATCATCATGCCTACGTCGTCGAATGACCTGACGGAAAGCACTCGGACTCGCAGCGATTGAGGCACGATATCGACGCTGTCGAAAGTTTGGGATGCTCCTTCACGCACAAAGATCGCGTGGCTTGATCGGTAGGGGCCGTCGTTGGGAAGGTGTGTGTGATTTACCAGCAGTAGCGTCTGCCCTGGTTCTGCGTCGGTCAGCTCGATACGGTCGGGGTAGCCCGGTTTCGCGTCCGCAACAACGCGGCAAGCTCCGAGTTGGGCCAGCGCCTCGTCCGATAGACCGAACAATGCCTGAAAGGGGGCGGCTTGTAGTCCTGTGATTCGAAAATTCATGGAAGTATTCCTTTGTGGTTGGACGTTCACTTTATGGCAGGCAAGCGTCAGCAACACGCCGTATTCGGACATCTCAACAGCAAAGCAAAAGGTGAGGAACACCACTCAAATTCATGCACTTCTTCCGCTATGTGACGAAGCGCCTTCTCGCTTCATCAGTTATTGATTTATAAATATTCACCTTTTGCATTGAGTTTTTTTAAATTCCACAGGTGAATGAACCACCTCCCACTGCCCGACGAAGCCGCACGGCAAGTCATTGACGCCCCAATCTGGCGGAGTTGAACCGTGTGAAGGTGTTTGCTCACCACTGCTAAGGCTTGCCGCAATCGACTTGACCGAAGAAGCCGCCGGTCAATAGAGGGCGCCAGCCTTTTTGACGCTTTGATGGCCCACCCGGCAATGACTCGTCACTTCCCATCCAAATGCCGCAGCGGCAAGGCACTTTCGGCCTTGACCTCGCCCAGCGAAAAACTGGTGTGCAGGTCTTTGACATGGGGCAGGTTCATCAGCACGTCGAGTGACAGGCGCGAAAAAGCGTCGAGGTCTGTCGTCATCACTTGCAGCTCGAACGTGCCCGAGCCTGAGATGTAGTGGCAGGAAATCACCTCGGGCACTTTGCGTATCGCTTCTTCCAATTCAAAGGTGGAGGAGCGGGTGTTGCGGTCGGCGTCGATGCGCACAAAGGCCAGCACACCGAGCCCCACCTTGCGTCGGTCGATCTCGGCGCGGTAGCCGGTGATGAAGCCTTGTTCCTCCAGCCACTTCACACGCCGCCAGGTGGGCGCGGCGGACAGGCCGATGCGGCTCGCGAGTTCGGCATTGGCCAGCCTGGCGTCCTGCTGCAGCTCGCGCAAGATGGCGATGTCGTAGCGGTCCAGCACCTCGCCGTGGGCGCCGGGCGGCTCAGCCAGGGTGGTGGGCGTGGCGCTACGGGATTTCCCTGAAATGCTCATGGTTGGCTAGATTCTGCATCAACTATCGCAGTTTGAGAAACATCCTTGCTGTTAACGGCTCAAATGGCGCATTAATAGAGAAGACTTCACCGGGCCGATTCTCTACACTCTGGCGCATCATCTGCTGCGGAGAAAAGCTGTCATGAACGCCCCCTTGCCCGAATCCATCCGCCAGTTGCTTGAGACCGTCACCCTCGACGACAAATACAGCCTGGGCCACGGCCGCGCTTTCATGAGCGGCGTGCAAGCCTTGGTGCGTCTGCCCATGCTGCAGCGCCAGCGTGATGCCTTGTTAGGACTCAACACCGCCGGCTTCATCAGCGGCTATAGAGGCTCGCCACTGGGAACCTACGACCAAGCCTTGTGGCAGGCCAAAAAACACCTGGCCGCACAGAGCATTGTTTTCCAACCCGGTGTGAATGAAGAGTTGGGTGCCACCGCGGTGTGGGGCACGCAGCAGCTCGACCTCTTTCCCACCAGCAAAAAATTCGACGGCGTGTTCGGCATTTGGTACGGCAAGGGCCCCGGTGTGGACCGCTGCTCCGATGTGTTCAAACACGCCAACATGGCGGGCACGTCCAAACATGGCGGTGTGATTGCGATTGCAGGCGACGACCACATTGCCAAGAGTTCCACCGCCGCCCACCAAAGCGACCATATCTTCAAAGCCTGCGGCCTGCCGGTGTTTTTCCCCAGCAGCGTGCAAGACATTCTGGACATGGGTTTGCATGCCTTCGCCATGAGCCGTTTTTCTGGTGTGTGGGCGGGTGTGAAAACGATTCAAGAGGTGGTGGAGTCGGCCAGCAGCGTGTTCGTCGACCCCGATCGCGTGAACATCGTGATCCCCACCGACTTCCCCATGCCCGAGGGCGGTTTGCGCATCCGCTGGCCCGACGCCCCGCTGGAGCAAGAGGCGCGTTTGATGGACCACAAGTGGTACGCCGCCTTGGCTTATGTGCGCGCCAACAAGCTGAACTACAACGTGATTGAAGGCCCGAACGACCGCTTCGGTCTGATCGCCAGCGGCAAGGCCTACAACGACACCCGCCAAGCCTTGCACGACTTGGGCCTGGACGATGAGGCCTGCCGCCAACTCGGCATCCGCTTGCACAAGGTGAATGTGGTGTGGCCGCTGGAGGCCACCATCACCCGCGCCTTTGCCCAAGGTTTGCAAGAAATTTTGGTGGTGGAAGAAAAGCGCCAAGTCATCGAATACCAGCTCAAAGAAGAGCTCTACAACTGGCGTGCCGATGTGCGGCCGAATGTGCTCGGTAAGTTTGACGAAGCCGAAGGCGACGACTCGGGCGGCGAATGGAGCCGCCCCAACCCCAGCCAAAACTGGTTGCTTCGTGCGCAGGCCGATTTAACGCCCGCCATCATTGCCAAGGCCATTGCCAAACGGTTGAAGAAACTCGGTGTGGATGCCGACACGGCCGCCCGCATGGACGCGCGCATCGGCATGATTGAAGCCAAAGAACGCAGCCTCACCAGCATCGATTTGACAGGTGCTGACCGCACGCCGTGGTTTTGCAGCGGCTGCCCGCACAACACCTCCACCAAAGTGCCCGAGGGCTCGCGCGCACTGGGCGGCATCGGTTGCCACTACATGGCCACCTGGATGGACCGCAGCACCGTCACTTTCAGCCAAATGGGCGGCGAGGGCGTGGCCTGGGTGGGTCAAGCGCCGTTCACCACCGACACCCATGTGTTCGCCAACCTGGGTGACGGCACCTACTTTCACAGTGGGCTCTTGGCGATACGCCAAAGCATTGCGGCAGGGGTGAACATCACCTACAAAGTTTTGTACAACGACGCGGTGGCCATGACGGGTGGGCAACAAGTGGGCGAGCGCCCCGAAGGCCATTCGGTGCTGCAAATCATGCAGAGTTTGATCGCCGAGGGTGCGGCCAAGTTGGTGATCGTGACCGACGAGCCGCAAAAATACCAAGGGGCTACTTTGCTGGCCGGCGTCACGGTGCACCACCGCGATGAGCTGGACTTGTTGCAGCGCCAGTTCCGCGACATCAAAGGCACCACCGCCATCATTTACGACCAAACCTGTGCCACCGAAAAACGCCGCCGCCGCAAACGCGGCAAGCTGGTGGAGCCTGCCAAGCGTGTGGTGATCAACGAACTCGTCTGCGAAGGCTGCGGCGACTGCTCGGTGCAAAGCAATTGCCTGAGTGTGGAGCCCCTGGAAACCGAGTTCGGCCGCAAACGCCAGATCAACCAGAACACCTGCAACAAAGACTATTCCTGCGTGAAAGGTTTTTGCCCGAGTTTTGTGACGGTGGAAGGTGGGCAACTGAAGTCGGCCAAGAAAAGCAAAACCGAGAGGCCCAACCCCTTTTCGCTGCTCCCACTGCCCGAGCCCGCACTGCCCGTGGCCGAACGCCCCTGGGGCATCATCGTTGCGGGTGTGGGTGGCACGGGCGTCATCACCATAGGCCAGTTGTTGGGCATGGCCGCGCACCTGGAAGGCAAGGGCATCGTCACCCAAGACGCGGCAGGCTTGGCGCAAAAAGGCGGTGCCACCTGGAGCCACATACAAATCGCCAACCGCATGGAAGCCATCCACACCACCAAGGTGGGAACGGCTGAAGCTGATCTCATCATCGGCTGCGACCCTTTGGTGGCCGCCAACAAAGCCACCCTCGCCACCATGTGCCTGGGCCGCACCTATGTGGCACTGAACAGCCACGGCTCGCCCACCGCCAGTTTTGTCACCAACCCCGATTGGCAATCACCCGCCGGCAACTGCGACAACGCCATCACCTCTGCTGTTGGCGCGGATGCCGTGGGCCATTTGAACGCCGACGAACTCGCCACCGCGCTCTTGGGGGACTCGCTCTATGCCAATCCCTTGATGCTGGGTTACGCCTGGCAGCGTGGCCGCATCCCCCTGAGCCATGCCGCCTTGATGCGCGCCATTGAACTCAACAACGTACAAATCGACAACAACAAAGCCGCCTTCGAATGGGGCCGCCGCGCTGCCGCCGATTTGAGCGCTGTGCGCAAGCTGTTGCAACCCGCGCAAGTCATTCAATTCGTCAAGAAGACGGGCAACGTGGACACCATGATTGCGCAGCGCGTGGAGTTCCTCACGGGCTACCAAAACGCGGCTTACGCCGCCAGCTACCAACAGTTCGTGGCCCGTGTGCGTGCCGCCGAAGCGCCTTTGAACAGCACCAAACTCACCGAGGCCGTGGCGCGTTACCTCTTCAAAGTCATGGCCTACAAAGACGAGTACGAAGTGGCGCGCTTGCACACCGACCCGAGTTTTGTCGCCAAGATTGCGTCGCAGTTTGAAGGCGACTACAAAATCCACCACCACCTGGCGCCACCGCTGCTCGCCAAAAAGAATGACAAGGGCGAGTTGGTCAAGCAGCCCTTCGGTCCATGGGTGCGCAGCAGTTTCAAAGTGCTGGCCAAACTCAAAGGCCTGCGCGGTACGGCCTTCGACATCTTCGGCAAAACCGACGAGCGCCGCATGGAGCGCGCCTTGATTCAGCAGTACCGCGTTTGCATCGAAGAATTGCTGCAAGGCCTGCGTGATGACAACCTGTCATTGGCGGTGCAGATTGCCAGCATCCCCGAAGACATCCGTGGTTACGGCCACGTGAAGGAGCGCCACTTGGCAGCGGCCAGGCCCAAGTGGGAGGCCTTGATGGCGCAGTGGCGCGATGCCCGTCATCAACGCGCAGCGTAGTAAATCTATTCAAATTCTATTCATAATCAATTCAAAAACGAGATAACATGTTGTTCTTATTAAATAAATTGCTTTTGAATTCTATTCATGAATTCGCGTCAAGACTCCTTGCAGGCACTCATACTGGCCGCCCTGGCCGAGCGCGGTTTGGCCAGTTCGCCGGAACTTCAGCAACTCAGCGGAAAGAGCCAGCCCACCGTGTCGCGCGCATTGCGCGCTTTGGGGCCAGCCATGGTGCAGCTCGGTCAAGGCAAACGCGCGCGTTATGGCCTGCCCGCCTTGATTCGCGGTTTACCTGCCCAGCAAGCGCTGTGGTGGACTGACGCTGCAGGCCGCATCAGCCGCTGGGGCACGCTCACCTCCTTGTCTGGCGAGCGCGTGCATGTGCAAGCCGAAGGCATAGACGAGGTGACCCGCGATCAACTGCCTTGGTACCTGTCACCACTGAAAGCGCAAGGCTTTTTGGGCCGCGCGTGGGGAAAGGCCATGGGGTTGGGCAGCGACCCCGACCAATGGAATTTGGAACAAGTGCTTTACGCCGCTTTGCGCGTGGACGACGCTCCAGGAGCCATTTCGTTGGGGGAAACTCAAGGCGAGCTGATTCCAGAATTGCCCGTGCACCCGCTGCTGCTCGGGGCTCATGAGAAAACGCCGGGCCGCTCCCAAGTTTTCTCATCCCCCTCGGGGGGCCTGGCGCAAAGCGACAGGTCTGGGGGCGCTCAATACGACGCGCTGGCAGCCGATGTGCACCAAACACTGCCCGCAGGCTCATCTGCGGGTGGTGAACAGGCGAAATTTCTGACTCGCCTGGCCTCGGGCGAGCGCGTGCTGGTGAAGTTCTCACCGCCCCGGGGAACGCCTTTTGGCGAGCGCTGGCACGACTTGTTGCATGCCGAAGCACTGGCCTTGCAAGTGCTGAGTGAACATGGACACCCCGTGGCAACTACGAGGGTGCTGGAAACGCCGACGCGTACCTATTTGGAGTCCATCCGTTTTGATCGCCTGGGACGAGATGGTCGTCGCCATGCCGTGGCGCTGGATGCAGTGCACAGGGCCTTTGTGCCGGGAGCCAGGCAACACTGGGCTGCCACCTGCGATGCCTTGGTGTTGCAGCGCCGCCTGAGCGGATCCGACGCTGCCATGGCGCGTACCTGGTGGGGGTTTGGCCGCCTCATCAATAACACCGACATGCACTTCGGCAACCTGAGCCTGTGGGCCGATGAACCCGCCAAAGCGGTTTTTTCGCTGGCCCCGCTTTACGACATGTTGCCCATGCGTTGGCGACCCGACAGCTACACCGGCTTGGGCGACTACACGCCCTTCGAGCTGACTGCTGTGAGTCACGTGCCGTCAGTGGATTTGGCACGCCAGTTTTGGCAGCGACTGGCCGCGCACACGCCGGTCAGCCAAGCGCTGCGCGGTGTGGCCAGTGCCATGGCCAATAAGTTCTAAGGTTCGGATACTGGCGCTGGCGCGGTCTCGGTGGGTGGAGCTGCGGCCTTGGAAGGTGCTCGGCCCTCAGACAGTGGCGCGGCCGGTGCCTCGCATTTCATGGCCTGGCCCAGGCCTTTGAGGTAAGCGCGCCGAACGACGCCCGCCACCCGCGCATCGGCGGCTTCCTTGGCCGCGCGGCTGGCGCCGCTGAGTTGACGCACCAAACCACCATAAGGCACCAAACCGTCGGCGGCGTTACGCAAGGCGCCGATGGCGGCCTTGTTGGCGGCCTCGCTGCCGCGATCAGCCAGGCTCGCACTCGTGTTGGACACAATGGCATCCAGGTCAGCACCCAATGCTGAATTGAGCGCCAGCACCTCGGCCCCAATCGTGTCGCAGGTCAAGGGTTGCGGCGCCGCGTAAGGGGCCTCGGCCGCATTGCGCAGCGCCGGGACGACATCGGGTTTGATCAGGTTCAGCGTGCGCAAGGGTGCCGTGATGGCTTCACCTACCTGCCCCCCTGCTGGACCGGCAGCGCCACTGGGCTGCGTTGCTGCCACCTCTTTGCCATCGTTGGCGGGTGCTGGGGATGCAGCGGGTTGTGTAGCGCAAGCCACCAACAGCAAGGGCAAACACAAGAGGGCGATTTTTTTCATGTGGGGCAGGTCCAGGTGAAGGTGAAGGTCAAAGAACGAAGCACGAATGGCGGGGACACGCGGCTGCGTCATCGCTGGAGCAAGGCTTGCACACGTTCGCGCAGCAAAGCCGGTGTCACTTGCGCCGCTGGCACGGCGGCATCGGCCACCAAGGTGACGGGGCTCCACAGGCCGCGGCGAAACGGTTTGGTCATCGCCGCGCCTTCAATCCGCGAGAAAAACGAGCCCCACAGGTTGTGCAAAGCCATGGGCACCACAGGCACAGGGTGGGTTTGCAAAATCTTCATGACACCGCCCTTGAATTCGCCCAGTTCGCCGTTCTTGGTGATGGCACCCTCTGGAAAGATGCACAACAACTCACCATCGGCCAACACGGCGCGGGCTTGCTCAAACGCAGCTTCGTACACCACGGGGTCTTCTTTCTGCGGCGCAATCGGGATGGCCTTGACGAGTTTGAACAACCAGCCCAACACCGGTACCGCAAAAATCCGGTGGTCCATGATGAAACGAATCGGCCGCGGGCTGGCCGCCATCAGCAACACCGCGTCGACAAAACTCACGTGGTTGCAGACCAAAATGGCCGCCCCCTGGGTGGGGATGCGCTCGTCGCCCTTGACCTTGAATCGGTAAATGAAGTGGGTGGCAATGAAGGCGATGAAACGCATCAGGTACTCGGGCACCAACAAGAAGATGTAGCCCGCCACCACCGCATTGAGCAGACCGGTGATCAAAAACACCTGGGGCAAGGTGAAGTGAAGTTTGAGCAGCAAGCCCACCATGATCGAGCTGACGATCATGAAGAGCGCGTTCAAAATGTTGTTGGCCGCGATGATGCGGGCACGGTGGCTGTCGGGCGAGCGCAGCTGAATCAAGGCATACATGGGCACGCTGTACAGGCCAGCAAAAAGCGCCAACAGGGCCAAGTCCGCCATCACCCGCCAATGGGCGCTTTGTGCCATGAAGGTGGCCACGTCCATGAGGGGCGCCGCAGGCAGGCCGCGCGAGGCAAAGTACAAATCCACCGAGAAAATCGTCATGCCAATCGCACCCAAGGGCACGAGGCCAATCTCCACATGGCGGCGCGACAGCATTTCGCACATCAGCGATCCAATGCCAATACCAATTGAGAACACCACCAGCAAGAGCGAGGCGACTTTGGCGTCTCCATGGAACACGTCTTTGGCAAAGGTGGGGAAGAGCGATAAAAACACGGCGCCGAAGAACCACATCCACGAAATGCCGAGCAAGGAACGGAAGACGACGATGTTGCCGTGGGCCAACTTCAGGTTGCGCCAGGTTTCCGTGAACGGGTTCCAGTTGATGCGCAGACCGGGGTCGGACGCAGGCGAAGGAGGCACCGCTTGCGCCGTGAGCCGCCCCAGTATCGCCACCGCCATGCAGGCCAGCGCGACATAGTGCGGACCAACGTCTGGGATCGCTACCAATAGACCACCTGCCACCTGACCGAGCAAGATGGCCACAAAGGTGCCCATCTCCACCATGCCATTGCCGCCGGTGAGTTCGCGTTCATTCAAATGCTGAGGTAAGTATGCAAACTTCACCGGCCCAAACAAGGTGGAGTGCAGGCCCATCAAAAATACACAGGCCAGCAGCGTCGGTACATGCGCCGTCCAAAAGCCCCAGGCTGCGAGCGCCATGATGGCGATCTCCAGCGACTTCACACGGCGTATCACCATGGTCTTGTCAAACTTGTCGGTGAGCTGGCCGCTGGTGGCCGAGAACAACAAGAAGGGCAAGATGAAGAGTGCCCCAATGACCAGCCCGGCCTGCTGGCTTGGCAACCAGCTGACCTGCAGTTGGTAAGTCACCATCACCGTGAAGGCAAACTTGAACAGGTTGTCGTTGCCCGCCCCCAGAAACTGCGTCCAGAAAAAAGGCGCGAAACGGCGCTGCTTGAGCAGGGCGAATTGATTCGGGTGTTCGGTCGGCGCAAGGGCTGCGGGGGTCGGGTTCTGGTTCAAGCGCACTCCTTGGGGTTATCCCGTGGCATTCACGGCAGCGATTTGCTGTGCGGGCGGGGCATTATCGACATGCGCCGCGACGATGCCGCAAAGCGGCAGGCTCAGCAAGCCGCCCGTTCAGGGGTGGCGTGTGGTGTCACCCCGCGTTTCGGTTTGCGATACTTCATTCACCATTTGACCACCGTCCACCATGAGCACCACCCAAGACCTCGTCACCGCCCTCAAGGCCGAACTCAAAGCCGCGAACATCACCTATGCCGAGTTGGCCAAAGAGCTGGACATGTCGGAGTCCAGCATCAAGCGCGTTTTTGCCAAGGCCGACATGCCGCTGTCGCGCATTGACGATGTGCTGCGTGTATTGAAGATGGACTTCGCCGAACTGGCGCGTCAGGTGGTGGATGCGCAACCACTGCGGCGTGAGTTGACCTTGGAGCAAGAAAAAGCCGTGGTGGCTGACAAACGCCTGCTCCTGATTGCCATTTGCTGCATGAGCCAGTGGACCTTCGAGCAAATCTTGAGCACCTACACGGTGAGCGAACCTGAATGCATCGCTTACTTGGCGGTACTGGACCGTTTGGGTGTGATTGAACTCAAGCCCATGAACCGTTACCGCTTGAAACTCGCCAAAACATTTCGCTGGCGAGCACACGGGCCGGTGATGGGCTTTTTTCGCCAGCATGTGGTGGGCGACTATTTCTCAGGCGGATTTGACGGTGACGGTGAAATGCTGATGCTGGTGCACGGCCAAATTGGCAAAAGTTTGGCGGGCAGCTTTGCCGAGCGGCTGCAGCGCATAGGCCAAGATTTTGCCCAGCAGCACCTGGCGGACCAAAAACTGCCCGCCGATCAAAAACAGCCTTACACCCTGGTGGTGGGCATGCGGTCTTGGTTGTTTGCGGCGTTTCGTGATTTGAAGCGAAAGCCTTAACCCGCAGCGCCCGAAAGCGACCAAGCAACGGCCGCCGCATAGCCTGGGGGCGCATGAACTGCTTGCCAGCCCATCGCGGAGCCGTCTGGCAGTCTGACCGCCCCACGAGGTGTAGACGACGGCAGCGGCAAGCCAGACAGCGGCAAGGACAGCCCTGTTCCCAGGCATTTGACGACGGCTTCTTTGGCGACCCAACGTGTGGTGAAGTAGGCCCCTTGCGCCTGGCGCGGCAAGGCCTGCAAATGCTCGATTTCTTCAGGGGCCAGCGCCCACGCCAGCAGATCGGGTGTGATGGATTCGGTGGGCATGATGGCTTCCAGGTCTACGCCCACTTCATGTTGAGTGCTGTAAGCCAGCAAGGCCTGCTCGCCGCAGTGGCTCAGGCTGAAATGCAGCCGCTGTGAACCCTGCAGGCGGGGTTTCCCCAAAACGTCGGTGTGAATCTGGAGCCCACTGGCGGACACGCCCAACTGTCGCCCAAGCAAGCGCCGCATGCCGGCGTGCGCGGCAACATAACGCCGCGTCAGATCGGGTCGGGTGAAGCGGTGGGCACGGGCGGTTTCATGTTCGTCGAGCAGGGTCCAGTCGCACGAGGTGCCCTCCAGCAGCGACCAGCCCTGGCACGACCAGTTGCCGAGGTGGTCATCACAGGCTGCGTCGCAACTGGACATAGAACAAGCGGTTGTCGATCCACGCCCCCAAGTAGCTGCGTGTCGGGCCAAAAGGGTGGTCGAACCCGGCTTTGACCGACCAATGGTCGTCAAGCGCGTACTCCACCTTGCCACGCCAAAGCCCTTGGGGTGAAGACGACGCACGCGCTGCACCCTCGGGCCACAAGGCCAGCACGCTCAATTCACTTTGCAGCGTGTCATTCCATGCCCGGTGCGCCAGACGAAAGGTCAGGCCGTGCTGGCGCGCCGCCGTTTGGTTGGCCAGTGTGGCCTGGGCCCAGGCCACCTCACGCAAAAGGGGGTTGGTTTCCTGGTCAGGCGATGAATAACCACTGACGCGATGGAAAACAAGTTGACCGCCAACCGTCCACGCCCCTCCCGTCCATTCCGGACCCGCCACCAGCCAGATCGCGCGGCGTTTGCGGTCGCTTGCGCTGGACTTGCGTGACAGCGGCATCGAGACTGCTGCCTCTCCTCGCCACACCAGCGCCTGTTGTGGAATGCTGAAGTCCGCGCCAAACACCTGCTGGCGGTTATTGCGTTGGACCAGGGCAGGCGCACCCGCCGCAAGCCCTGTCGCCCCCAGGTCGGGGGTGAGGTCTAGGCCCCGGTAGTACGACAGGGAGGCATCCAGGCGCTGGCCGCTGCGGTCCCATTTCACAGCCCAATCGGCCTGCCGAGGTGCGGGTTCAGAAACCAGCGCGATACCAGGCGGCAGGCGCAAGGGAACTGCGTGCGTGGCATGGCCTTTGAAACCAAAAACCGACAGGCGCCCAGCCGTCTCGCCCAGAGCCAGACTGGCTTCGATGCCGTTGCGTCCGAAGCGCTGATCCTCCAGTTCGGGTGTCAGCAAACGGAAGTCACGCGGGCTCAGGTTGTCGGTGGGGTTCAGGCCGTCGGCCCGGCCCCAAGCGGGCATGAGGCGACCCACGCGCCATTGCACTGGCCCCAGGTTCTGGCGCCAGAACAGCTCGCGAACGCGCGCGCGCGGGGCACCACCGCTGCGGCTCTGCGCCGCGGCATAGGCCTTCCATTGCAACTCGCCGGAAGCGAGCGACCAGCGGCCATCGGTCCACAGGGACAGCGCACCGACCCCGCCTTCCTGGTCGAGCAGCCGGGTGCCGCTGTAGCCTTCTGCCCGCACTGACGAGCGCGCTTGGATGGCATCCCACGGTGTCTCGTCAGCCGCCAAGGCGCTGGAAGCCAGCCACAGCAGCGGCGCCGCCCACCCAAGGGACAAGGGGTTCTTCATGGACAGGCCAGGCTGTTCAGTGATCCAGGGCCTGCGCCGTGAACAGCGCATCTGCCACGCCGGTGTTGGCTTTGAACTGCTGGTATTCAATGGCGGTGCGGTGCCCGGTTTGCAGGTTCTCGGCGGTGGAGCGCATGGGTTGAAAGTGTCCGGCGTTGCCCACGGCCTGGATGTCGCTGGCCATCATTCGTTTGCTGGCTTGCCCCCCCAGGTCCCAGAACTCACCGCGAACAGTGACGAAGTTGTCCTGGCGCACCCAGCTCAGGCGTTTGCTGTAACCGGAGTTCTGGCGCACGGCGTCATTCGCTGGCAGCGATTCGATGACGAAGCAGCGATGGCCTTCCACGGCTTCTTCGCGCAACACAGTGTGGGTCCAGTCTTGCGCACGGTGGCCCATCACATCGCCGTAGCTGAAATCGGTGCCGATGAAAGCGTCTTTTTTATTGGATGCAGAGAGTCGGCGCACCTTACCGAGGGCCGGCAAATAGACCCACAGGTCATCTTCCCCGGCGCTGTTCTCCAGCAACAAGGTGGCGGTGCCTTTGATGTCGGCCGGTGCCGAAAACCGCACCAGGCGCTGGTTGTCGCGGCCATTGGCTTTGAGTTTGGTGGTGCCTGTGGTTTTACGCACCCGGCTGACGCCGTCTTTGTTGGTCAGGGTGAAAGTGGCCTCGGCCACAGAGTCCGCCACGCGGCTGACAACGTAGGTTTTTTCCATCAGCTGGGTGGCCGACAACGGCGATGCGGCGGGCACCGTTTGAGCCTGGGCCCGGCCCACCCAGGCCGACAGCAACAGCATCGTCGCCAGGGCAGCTGCGCCCATCACCACGCTGGACCAGAGCCGACGCGGGGCGCCGGCCGATTCAAAGATGAAACGCGGTTTGAAATACAGCACCAGGCTGGGGAGCAGCAGCAAGGTGGCCAAGGCGCTAACCACCATGGCCAGCACGATGAACAGGGCCAGCCACTGGTGGACGTTGTAGCCCCACGAAAGCGCCAAGGCCCCGTACCCACCGGCCACGGCGGTCGACACGAACAAGGTGGCTTTTCCTGCCGTGGCCAGGGTGTGGCGCACGGCTTTTTCAGCATCGTCACCCTGGCGCACCTGCTCGCGCAAGCGGTGCAGCAGGTAGATCGCGTAGTCGGCCCCAATGCCCACGGCCATGGCAGAGATCAAGGCATTGGGAATGTTCAGCGGGATGTTGAAGAGGCCCATCACGCCAAAGACGGCCAGCACCGCCAGCGCCAGTGGCGCCAGAACCAGCAGCCCCGCCACAACAGAGCGAAACGCAACGGCCGAGATGAGAAAAACCGCCAAGGAAATCTGCGCAATGTTGAGCAACTTGCCATTGACCATGGTGTCGGTCAGCGCGATGGTTTGGGTCACGTCGCCGCCAAAGCTCACGGTGATCTCAGGACCGAACAGCGCCTTGGCTTTGGCTTGCAGGGTGTCGACCAGCACCTTGATCTCGGCGTTGCTGCCGGTCTTGAGCAACAAGGTGATTTTGGCGGCGCGGTAGTCATAGTCCACCACGCTGTCGAAGTCACCGGGGCTGCCGGACAAAGCGTAAAGCAGCAGGTACTGCGACACCAACTCGCGCGAGGCGGGCAGCACATGGGCGCTGGCCTGGTCGGCTTGCATGGCCTGGTTCATGCGTTTGAGGTAGTCCACCACCGACAAGGTTTTTCCGACGTGGGCCTGGGTTTGCGCAAAGGCTTGCAGCTGCTCGATGCCACGCAACACCTCGGGTGACTTGATGCTGTCTGGCCCCACGCCTTCCACCATGATGTAGAGGCTGTTGGTTCCGCCCAGCTGCCGGTTGAGGAAATCGTCGTCCCGCTGGATAGGCAGTGAGTCGGCAAAAAACCGTTTGCTGGCGTTATCGACCACGATGCGCTGTGTAGCCAAGCCACACAGCAGCGTGACCATCACCAAACCCAGCATGACCCAGCGGCGGCGCCCGGCAGGCACCACCTGGTCACCGACCCAGCGCGGCACGCGGTCCCAGATGCGCACCGTGCGCTCCCGACTACGGTCTTGGTCTGAAGGCGGGCGCAAGAGCGAACGCACGGCGGGGATGAAACTGATTTCCAGCACCACGGCGCTCAGAATGCCCATGCCCGTGAAGAACCCAAAGCTGCGGATGGTGGCGATGTCAAACACCATCAGCGAGAAGAAGCCCAAAGCGGCGACAGCGCCTGCCACCACCATCACGGGCCCCACCGCCACCAGGGACGCCAACACCGCCTGGTGGTTGGCCGCCACGGCATCCATCTGTCCTTGGGCGCGCAAGGCTTCGTATTCTTCGTAATACCGTTTGAGCAACTGCACCGCGTGCCCGGCCGCCACCGCGAGGATCAGGATGGGCGTGGGTGAGTTGAAGATGTCCATGGGTTGCTTCAGCAAACCCATGAACCCGGTGCCCCACACCACGGCCATCAAGGCGGTCACCAGGGGCAGGATCAAACCTTGTTTGGTGCGGAAGGCTTCAAAGTGCAGCAGGCCGATCAGCACCAGGGCGATGGGGAACAACCAGTCAATGCGTTTGGCGAATTTTTCGGTCTGGTCCAGGTAGACCGGGTTGCCGCCCACGGTGATGTCCAGCGTGTCCGACTTTTCCGCGTTGACGATGTCCAGCACCGGTGCCACCATTTTTTCGAAGCCGTCGGAACGTTCCTGCAGTTCTACCAGGATGGCCGTGGTGCGAAAGTCGTTCGAGACGATGGTGTCCAGGTAGATCGGGTTAGCCTGCAGGGCCGCCTTCACCTGGGCCATGGCCTCGGGGGCCAGCGGCAGCTGACCGAGCAAAGGCCGCGCTTCAAAGCCCTCTGCGGTGCCGCGTATGGCTTTGGCCTGCGGCGCAGCCAGGCTCATCAGGGTGGATTTGACGATGCCCGGTGTCTGCTCCAGCTTTTGCGTCATGCGCTGCACCCGCTCCAGCACCTCGGGTTGAAAAATGTCGCCTTGTTTGGGCGTGACACCGATCAACATCAGGTATTTGGAGCCGAAGGTTTTTTCGACCTTTTTGGTGGCGTCGATGTAGGGATGGTGTTGCGGCGCCAGCGTGGCCGGGTCGATGACCATTTTCATGCCGCTGGCGAAATAGCCGAGGACGAGGGTGACCAGCGCGGTAGCGATGATCACAGCGATGCGATGTTTGAGCAGCCAGTGGGCGTAGTGGTTCATGAGGGTGCCGTGTGGAGTGGAGTAAGGTTCAAGTGGTGCAGGTGGTGAGCAGCTGTTGACGCAAGGTTTTCACGTCGCCTTCAAACTGGCTCAGCACCACCTTGCGCAACAAGGCGGCGGGAAGCAGGCCGAAGAACTTGCCGGGGTCTGCTTCGAAATGCCAAGCTACTTTGCAGCCTGGTTCTTCGGCGACAAAGGCATAACGGCCCCGGTAGCGAAATGGGCCTTCGACGACCTGAAACGCGTAGGCTTTTCCAGGTTCATGTTCAGTCACCTCGCACAGAAAAGCCATGCGCCGACCGAGCAGGCTGAAAACGATGCGGTAGCGGCTGCCCAAGGCGCTGTCGCAGCTGGCCGTTTGGGTGGCCCCGTCGCAACCGACCGGTTCAGCCGTTTGACAAGAGGCTTGCCAGACGGCGTCGTTGCCGGGGTTGCTGATGTAGTCGAATGCCTGGCTGGGTGAGACGGGCAACAGGAACTCGTGTTGGGTTTCGATCATGCGGCGGCTTTCTGCTGCATCGGCAAAGGCGTTACAGCGTTGCAAGGATGGTGCTGGTCAATGAGCGATGCGACGGTGGCGGCATGGGGGGCCTGGACCACGGTGTTGTGGTCACCGGACACGTCCAGCATGCGCAAGGCATCGCCCACCAATTCGTGCCAGCCGAGGGTCGGCCCCCAGTCCCCGGGCTCGTCCTGGGCGCGCAGCAAGAGGAGCGGCAGAGGCGGGCTGGGGGGCTCAGGCAAGTAGGTTTGCAGGGCGATGCCGTTGGCCAGGTAAGACTCGAAATAACGCTGGAGTTGCGCCGGATCGGCGTCGGCGGCCAGCACGTCGATGGCCTGGGCGGCGGCCAGCACATGGTTGAACATGGCATCGGGTTCCAGCGCACGCAGGTCTTGCGGATCAATCAACAACTGTTTGCCAAAGGGCGTGGCCAGGTCGCGGGCGAACCACGACAACAACGTGGCGTCGTCGCCATCGCTTGGAATGTTGGCGAGCACCGGAGCGCGGCTGTCGATCATCACCACGCCGCTGACCACCTGGCCTTGAGCTTGCAACTGCCTTGCGGCCTCAAAGGCAACCACGCCGCCAAAACACCAGCCGCCCAGCAGGTAGGGGCCCTGCGGTTGAACCGCTTGCAGGGCTTGCAGGTAACGCGTGGCCATCGTGGGCACGGTGACTTCTGCTTCCCCGGCTTGATCCAGCCCCGGAGACTGGACGGCCCACACCGGACGGCCGGGTGCGAGGCGGCGTGAGAGTTCCAGGTAACAGAACACATTGCCACCAATCGGGTGAAAGAGCCACAGCGGCTGCGGTTCGCCACTGTCGGTGCGCGTGGGTGTGGGTGTGGGTGCGGGTGCGGGTGCGGGTGTGGCCATCGCGGTGGCGGCCGCGGTCAAGGGCAACAGCAGGGCAGGTGTGCCCGAGGCGCCGCTGCGCAACTTTTCGGCCAGGGCGGCCACACTGCCGTGCAACATCAGGTCGCCCACCGGCAATTGCACCTGGAGCAAACGCTGCACCTCGGCCACCACTTGCACGGCGAGCAAGGAGTGCCCGCCCAGATCAAAGAAGTTGTCGTCGATGCCGATGGGGCTGACCTGCAGCAACCGCTCGAACACCGCCAGCAATTGAATTTCCAGCGCATCGCGCGGCGCGCGCAGTGTGGCGCGGCGGGCCTGCACGTCGGGTGCGGGCAAGGCCTTGCGATCGACCTTGCGGTTGGGTGTTTGCGGCAACGCGGCCAACACCACCACCTGGCTGGGCACCATGTAGTGCGGCAAGTGCTGCTGCAACTGCTGGCGCAAGGCGGCGGTGTCGGCAGACGCCGCATCCATCGCCACGACATAGGCCACCAGGCCAGGCCCGGTGGGCAGGTCGTCGCGCAGCACCACGACGGCGTCTTGCCAGGTGCATTGGCGTTTGATCAAGGTTTCAATCTCACCCAACTCGATGCGAAAGCCGCGCAGCTTGACCTGGAAATCGAGCCGGCCATGGTGCTCCAGCCGACCTTGTGCATTCCAGCGCACCCGGTCACCGGTGCGGTAAAGCCGGCCTGCATGCGGCAGGCTGGGCAGCGCGGTGAAACGCTCGGCGGTGAGTTCAGGTCGCAACCAGTAGTCCACCGCCAGCCCCTGGCCACCGATCCACAACTCACCCAGCACCCCGGGGGGCACGGGTTGTTGCATGGCGTCCAGCACATGCAATTGGGTATGGTGGATGGGCTCGCCCAAGTGGACAGGCTCACCCTGACGAAGCAGGGCTGCCGTGGACCACACCGTGGTTTCGGTGGGCCCATACACATTCCACAATTGCCTGCAGCGCGGGTGCAACTCGTCAGCCAACCAGGCTGGCAAGGGTTCGCCGCCGCACAGCGCCACCAGGTGGGGGGTTCCTGTCCAACCCGCGCTGATCAACATTTTCCAGCTCGCGGGGGTGGCCTGCATCATGTTGATGCGCTGCGCGTGGAGCCTTTTGGCCAACGCATCCCCGTCGGAAATGGTGGCCTGCTCGCAGACCACCACCGCGCCACCACTGAGCAAAGGCAGCATCAGCTCCAACACCGAAATATCGAAGGCGGGCGTCGTGACGGCAAGCAAACGCGTGTCGGTGTCCACCGGCATCAGCGACCGCATCGACCGCAGAAAATTCAGCACCGACCGGTGGCCCACCCGCACGCCCTTGGGGGTTCCGGTGGAGCCCGAGGTGTAGATCAAATAGGCGATGTCACCACCGTCGCCCATTGCGGCCAGTGGCTGGGCAGGCGCCGGCAGCGCTTGATCCAGGCACAGAACGGCGGGCACGGAAGGCCAGAGCGCTTGGTGGTGGCTCAGGCTGACCAGGGCGGACAGCTGCGCGTCGTCGCCCATGAGGGCCAGACGGTCGCGGGGAAAGTGGGTGTCCAGCGGCACATAAGCCGCGCGCGCCAACCAAATGCCCAAGATCGCGGCCGGCAGGTCGCGATCGCGGTCCACCATCAAACCCACATGGCTGCCCGGCTGGACCCCCAAAGCCTGCAAGCCAGTGGCGATGGCCTGGGCGCGGTCCATCAACTGCGCATGGGTCAGGTGGCCTTGACCATCCTCCACGGCGATGGCCTCGGGCCGCGCCTGTACCACCGCGCACCACTCCTGCAAGGCGGTGTGGTCAGGAAGCGGCGGCTGCGCACCGCGGTCCGGCAGCGCATCCTTCAGGCCTTGCCACAGCGGCAACACCCCCAGCGCCTGCTCAGGCGCAGCCACCACCGCATCAACCCATTGCACCCAACTGCGCAGCCAATGGCTGATGGTAGCGTCGGCGAACAAAGGCGTGCGGTACTTGAGCACGCCCACGAGGCAGCCCTCGTGCTCGCCACCCATCTCCATTTGCAACTCCAACTGCCCTTCTTGTTGCGGCACCGCGAAGGGCGTTAAACGCAAACCCTGGGCTTCAAACACCGCGCCAGTGTCCAGCGGCAAAAAGAAGTCGGCAAAGTCGGCCATCAGGGGCAAACGTTCCCACGAGAACCCGAGCTGCGCCAGTGGCTCCACGCCCGCTTCCCGCGGAGGAGCGAAATGCGCCACCAGGTCGGCAAACGGCACGTCGCCATGGCGCAATGCCTCAATTACCGTGTGCCGAACGCGTGCGAGCACAGCGGTGAAAGACTCGTCGCCAGACAGTTTCACACGCAGTGGCAAGGTGTTCACAAACTGGCCCAGCATCTGTCGCTGTGCGCGTTGGGTGCGGCCCGCGACGGGGCTGGCAATCACGAAATCGTGGTCACCGGACAGGCGGTGCAGCCACGCTGCGTAGACGGTAAGCAGCACCATGAAGGGCGTGGCCTGCTGCGTTTTGGCCAGGGCATGAAGCGCAGCGCTGGCTTTTGGGCTCAGGCGAAAGGTTTGGCTTTTGCCTTCGTACACCGTGTGCGCTGAACGGGCGTGGTCCAAAGGCAGGCTGTGCACCGGTGGTGCCGCTTCCAAGGTTTGCTGCCAATGGGCGAACCAGGGTTGCTGCGCGGGCAATGAGGTTTGTTTGAGATTCGATTTTTCTTCGGACCAGGACAAAAAGCCCTGCCCGTCCACCTCGCCACCCGCAGGCAACACACCCCACCAGGCAGCTCCCTGCGCCAGCAGCAGCCCCAAGGACCAGAAATCCAGCAACAGGTGGTGGGCCACCACGGCGATGACCCAGGACTCATCAGGTTGGCGGTAAATGTGAACTCGCCACAAGGGTGCCTGTTCCAGATTGAAGGGTGCACGCGCATCGCAGCGGATCTGTTCCCTCAGCGCGTCGGTGGACAGCGCCGTGGCTTCGATCCAGCACACATCGGGTTGGGCGGCGGGGTCAACCGACTGCACTGGCCCAGCCTGGGCGTGGTGCATTCGTGCGCGCAGCAGCGGGTGTTGCTCCATCAATGAATGCAACAAACCGCTGGATGCAGACCGCCATTGCAATGCCGGCCCGGCCACCGACAAGGTGAACAACAAATGAAAAGCGCCACAGTCGGGCGAGACCTGGTGCAGCAGCCACAGACCACGTTGTGAAGGCGCCAGTGCGTAGGGCAGCTCGCCCTCTACCGGATGGAGGGTCGCTGGCACGGCAGACATGCTCAGAGCGTCCATCAGGCCAGGGCCGCCATGGGTTGCAGGAGGTTGTGCAGATAACCGGCCAGATGGTTGACAGTGGGGCAGTCCCACAACAATGTGGCGGGCAGCTCCAACTCGTACTGCTCCTCCAACTCGCCTGCCAGCGTCAAGGCACCGATGGAGTCCAGGCCGTACTCGGTCAAGGGTCTGTCCACATGAACCTGCTCCAGTGGCAAGCGCAGCTCCTTGGCCAGCATTTGGCACAACGACGAGCAAAGGCTGTCGAACTCAATGGGTGAGGCATTCATCATTCGCACTTTCTTGTGGGGTGGAAGGGGCCAGCTCTGGCGATGTGGCGGCACCTGCAAGTGGCCAGGGCAGGATGGAAAACATGTGTTGGTCGTCGTGCTGCGCGCACAGTTGGTCGCACAAACGCTGGGCGAGTTGAGGATGCAGTTGACCGGTCTTGAAATGCGGGTCACCGCCACGTTGCAACGCGACCAGCAGCCAAACACCTTCAGCGAAAAAGTCGCCCAGGTGGGCTCGGTTGTGTATCCACAGGCCCAAACATGACACCGCGCAGTGCATCGCGCAAAGCTGTTCCGCCAGCCCAAAAGCACGCGCTGAATTGCGCTGGCCCCGTTCTGCGCGATCGCTGGCCACCGCCTGCTGCCAGACCTGCCAGTCCTGCGCCAACTTTTGCGCTTCGCGCTGGATCTCGGGAATGCAAGCACCATCACTTTCCCGAAGCGATTGCAACAGCGATAAGAGCGTGGGAAAACTTTGCATCACCGCATCTCGACCGCGGCCCGACAAGGTCAAGCGGCGCCCGTCGAAGCACGGCAAACTCAGGTGCAAGTCGTACAGAGTTGCGACCACATCAACGGGCAATGCGGTATTCGCACACCGCGACATGTCGGGCAAGAACGTGGCCAACGCATCCAGGCACACCGTGCTGCTGCCATCGAACACCGAGACGATCCCACCATCGCGCATGAACTTCTGGAACATGCCCTCGGCCAGCCCTTCGCGCATGAAATACCGCGCGCCCAGCAACTGAGCCAGTTGCGCCACGGTGTGGTCGCACAAGTGGGTGACCTGCACTTTGGCAATGGAGGACCAGCTGGAGAATTGCTCGGTGAACAAGTGCAAGCCCCGCGATGCCGTGATGGCGCAGCACTCGGCCATGAGCTGGGAGACATAAGCGTTGGCAAGCACATCACGTGCGTGCGGCAAGTCCACCACCGTCTGGCCATACAGCCGCCGCTGCGTCGCAAATCCGGTGACGATGCGCAGCGCGCTGTCCGCCACACCCAGCGACAGTGCATTGCAAAACGTTCGCGTCACCTGAAACCCCTTGAGTGCCCACTCCAGACCATGGCCGGGCTCTCCCACCAACGCGGCTTCGGGCAGCAGGCAGTCGTCAAAACGAATCCCGCTGATATCGCAACCTCGCAGGCCATGGGTCGGCACACGCGGCAAGTTGGACACCTGGCGTGCATCCAGCTGCGATTTGTCAACGATGAACAAGGAGTGGTTGCGCATGTGGGCCGCTTCGTGGGTGCGTGCCAGCAGCACCACGAACTGCGACCGTGTGGCCCGGTTGATGGGCCACTTTTCACCGCTGACGCGGTAACGGCCGTCCGGGCCACGCACAGCAGTCAACTCGTTGGCGAGCAAGTCAGCGCCATGCGCTTGCTCGGAATAAGCCAGGCAAGGAAAGTAACCTGCTTGGGCCACCCAGTGAGCCACTTGTTTCTTCTGTGCGGCGCTGCCGCCGATCCAGGCCAACACGGACCACAGCATGGTGCAGTAGCTCACCGCCACATTCATGTCGCGGCGGGCCAGCACACGACCCAGGGCGATGAAGCTTTCGCTGGATTCGAAATCGCCCCCCAGCGCCTTGGGCACAAAAGCACGGTGCAGGCCCAGCCGGTGCAATTCACCCATGGCCGCTTCCGGGAAGGCTTCGCGCTCATCATGTTGCATGGCCTGCCGGTAGGACAGCAGATTTTCAGGCTGCATGGGGTCGCCCAAGGACTGCTCCAGGGCCAGTGCGGCGTGGTAGGTGCGTGGTGGCGTTGGCTTCATGCAATCAGCTCCGCAGGCGCCGGCACCGACGCTTCGTTGTCCAGCACACCCAGTGCGCCGGTCAAAAACCGCTCGCGTGCCAAGTAGCGCTGGGGTTTGCCGCTGGAGGTGTGCGGCAAACTGCCGCGTCCCACAAAGGCCAACTCGCTGACTTGCACCTGGTGCTCTTGAGACACCGCTTGTCGAATTGCGACGGCGATAGGCTCCAAGGGGCGGCCCGAGCGCTTGCGGTCGAGTTCGACCACCAACACCAAACGCTCGCCAGCCCCCATGAGCGAGTCCGCTTCGTCCGCCACGCCAAACGCCATGGCCCCGTGGACGCCCACGTCTGCCGACACGCTCAGTGCGGTGGCTTCGATGTCTTGGGGGTAGTGGTTGCGCCCCCCGATGATCAGCAAGTCTTTGATCCGACCCGTCACATACAGCTCGCCTCCGTGGAGCACACCCAGGTCACCGGTGCGTAACCACGCATCGGCCCCCGATGGGCCGGTAGCGCCATCGGGTGGGACTGCGGCCGTGTTCAACCGCGCTCCAAAGGCGGCCTGCGTGAGCGCGGGCTGTTGCCAGTAACCGGCAGCGACACTCTCGCTGCGCACCCATATCTCGCCCACCTGGTCCGGCCCACTGGGCTGCCGGGTGTCGGGGTTGACGATGCACAACAAGGTGGGCGACTGCGCCCTGCCACTGCTGACCAAGGACAACGCATCCCCTTCGGCAGCACCCACCTGCCAACGCCGTTCACTCAACGCACGGCGACTCACCGTTACCGTTCGTACACCACGCCCAACGCCCGTGCCGGTGACATAAAGCGTCGTCTCGGCCATGCCGTAACAAGGGAAGAACGCTTTGGCGCTGAAGCCGCAGGCTTCAAAAGTCTTGGCGAAACGCTGAAGCGTGTCTGCGCGTATCGGCTCAGCACCATTGGCCGCTACCTGCCAGGAGCTGAGGTCCAGCTGCGCCATTTGGTCTGGCTTGGCACGCCGTACGCACAGGTCGAAAGCGAAGTTGGGCGCGGCGCTGATGGTGCCCTTGAAACGCGAGATCAACTCGAGCCAGCGCATGGGACGCTGCAAAAACGCGGCCGGACTCATGAGGTGCACTGGGAACCCAGAATAAAGCGGCTGCAACAAGCCACCAATCAAGCCCATGTCGTGGTACGGCGGCAACCAGATAACACCAACTGAGTCCTTGTTCAGACCCATGGAGTCTTTAATCATCCGTGAGTTTGAAAATAAATGGTCGTGCGTCAGCATGACACCTTTTGGTGAACCGGTGGAGCCAGACGTATATTGAAGAAGTGCCAGGGAATCATTGCGTGGAATATTCATCACCCAGTCACTTGCGCAGGCGGAGTTGACTGAGTCGCTGGTCAACCATCGCGCCCGATTAAATCTGGGGCTTTCTACAATTTCCTGGCTCAGCGTTTTTTGCACATCCGAACTGGTCATTAGAAAGTTCGACCCCGCATCATCCATGATGGAAGCGATACGCGCCAATGTATGGTTAGTTTTAGGAGGATATACCGGTACCGCTACAACACCTGCATAAAAACAGGCCAGCAAAGCGATCAAGTATTCAATACCTGGCTGGTACAGAAGTATGGCTCGCTCCCCCTCGAGCTTGCGCTGTTGAAGGACCGCCGCGATTGCACTCGCCCTCAAATTAAGATTATATAACGATAGCGAATGCACACTTTCTTTATTATCTCCATGAAAAATAAACATAGGCTTTTCGGATGGCCTGTTTATCTCACACTGAATTCTCTCAATCCAACTGATAGTTTGCGGAACATTAATAAAAGAACATGGTTTTATTTTATTTACTACGGTATCCATAATGCAAAAAAAATAGGAAACATTTGCACCGTGCCACTACAGCATCAATGCACAGATTGGTTTACTGAATTCGAAGTCAGAATTTAAGTGTTAAATGGCTTAAAAAAATTCAAATAAATATCTGCTTGCTGAGCGAGTTTCGATACAAAGTTAATTTTTCAATTGGTCTCAATATGCAAGGACTTTATGCTACACACCAAATTCGTCCATCCCTAACTTTCGGTAAAAATCCCTTTGAACAAGGGAGTATGGAAAATACGAAACAACATGAAACAATTTTCAATGATTGAGGTGTAGATAAAATTGACATGATGACGGTCTTTTCAGAGCGATATTGGGTATCCAATTGTTATTCGGATACATACTGTCGCCACTGGTTGACTTTCCAGAGATCCCGGTCCGGCTCCTAGCGCGTTCCTCTGGGGCACCCCAAGACGGACACTCGCCGAATGTTCTTGGGAGTAGCGAACACCGCCCGCCAATGCGGTCAAGACCGTGGCTTCGCTGCTCTGGATACAGCAATTGCGACAGCCCACCCCCCACAAGCTTTTGGGCAGCCGAGTCGCATACAACTCGCTGTTGCACAGCCGAGCTGGGTTGCTCCTGTCTGGGCGAGGTGATGCGTCTCAATTCGGCGCGATCAGGACAGCCCAGGCTTTGGAATCGACCCAAATCGTTGTGGCCTGCCTCCACGTTGCACTTGCCACCCAGCACATTGGCACGGGTGTTGCACAGCGGTGGCTTTTCTTTGCTGTCGCGAAGAAAGAACGCTCGTCGCTTAAAACCGACGCTTCCCAAATCCGAGCGGCACCCAGCAGGTTGCTGAAATACCTGACGCTGCGCACTCGTACGCAGCCTCGACCCGAGACTCAACTGGGTACAGGCATCCGGCCAGGCCAGGCCCCCGAACGGGTCGCAAGCGAGTTTCAACGCGGGGCTGGTGGGACCCTCGTAGCGCGAAAACAGCTCTCGCCAGGGGCGTTGCAAGTCCACAGCGGGGCTCGGGGGATGCCTGGAAAACTCCAAATAGAGCGGCCGCAAAAATTCGCCAGTTGCTCCCTTGACATTGAATTGCAGAAACCGTTCAAGACCTGTGGATTTTTTAGCAGCCCATGAGGTTGAAAATAAATACTTATATGCCAACACGAGATCGTTTTTTGATCCGGTGGCCCTTGATTTATATTGAATAGACGTCTGAGTGTTGTTATGCGAAATACTCATAAACCATCCATCGGCGCGCAACCGGCTGAGAGCACCACACGTCAACCACCGCCGACACACCAGACGAGGGAAGTCAAGATTTACTTGAACCCATGTATTTTTGAGATTAAATCCAGTCATTGATATTTCAAATTCGTATTTTTTCACAGTGGCAAAAAGCTGCTTCAAGGCATGCTTGTTTTTCGCTGAATAACAGGTTCAATCACCACTGAGATAGAAATCAATCTCGATTCCATGCCACACCGAATACCAGATCGATCAAACAAAACAGCACCCTCAGCGAGTAAGCCTCACATCAAAACGGTGGCCGCCTTAGCAGATGCACAATGACTTGAATTGACACATGTGAGCTAACGCTTACTTTTGATTAATGTGCTATTAATGTTCATTAGTTCATACCAGAATCGATTGATCTGGCGGCATTCAATCCGGCTGCTTGCTGGGAGCAGTTAAGCCCTTGAGCAGATGGGACATTGACGGTCAGGGAGTAAAAAGAAGGGTTAAAACCCGCGTCATGCTAGGAAAGCATAAAGGTATGCGATATATTTATGTACTCTGAATGCGATCCGTGCTTTCAAACCACGTTTTGGTCATTTGAAATGAAAAAATCCACTGACAGCCGGGGTTAGCCTTGTTGTGAAATCGAAAAATCGGGGTCGACCGGTACAAATCCCGGATCGGTACCGGAATCGCAGTCCAAAAGGGGGTGCCTTTGACTGAAAAAAATCAAGGGAAAACGATTGGCTTTACCTTGTTACCAAAGTCGATAAGTGCAGTTTAAGTTGGCGTCATTCCAGTTTTCCATGCGGGTTTACACTGCGTGAAAAGCTATTTATGTCAATGTCGGCTGGAAGATTGTTAACAAACGTTTCAATACCCCCTATTCGCGGGGGGAATACTTGGTATTAACACCGCCGTAGGAATACTTATAAAATATGCTGATTTCTTCCACATTGTGCAAAATGATTGATGTCAAGGTTGGCGTGTTCCGACACAGGGCAATCGGCCAAAAGAGCCGCATCCCTGAAAGTCACTTCCTGGTGAGCGCCCCCAGACCTGTCGCCTTGCACCAGCCCCCCCCCCCCCCCGACGGGGATGAGAAAACTTGGAAGCGACCCGACGTTTTCTCATGAGATTCACAGCACCGTCATCTGGGTTTGAGACGATGTGCTTCCATGCAAAGCGAGGACTTGGGCATGGACCACGACGACGACAAAACACGCTTGAAGGTGCGCACGGTTTGGATCTCCGACCTGCACCTGGGCACCCCCGGCTGCCAGGCTGTTGCGCTGCTGAAGTTTTTGCGCGACACGCATTGCGACACCTTGTATTTGGTGGGTGACATCATCGACGGCTGGCAGCTGCGCCGCTCCTGGTACTGGCCGCAAAGCCACAACGATGTGGTGCAAAAAATCCTGCGCAAGGCGCGCAAAGGCACCAAGGTGATTTTTGTGCCCGGCAACCACGACGAGTTCGCGCGCCGCTATCTCAACCACAACTTTGGCGGTGTCGACGTGGTCGAAGACTGCATCCACGTCACCGTCGATGGCAAACGGCTGTGGGTGACCCATGGCGATTTGTTTGATGGCGTGATTCAGTGCGCCAAGTGGTTGGCCTATGCGGGCGACATTGCCTACGAGTTCACGCTCAAAGTGAACCGCTGGTTCAACGCGACGCGGGCGCGTCTGGGCTTGCCTTACTGGAGTTTGTCGCGCTACTTGAAGCTCAAGGTCAAACGTGCTGTCAGTTATGTGAGCGACTTTGAAGAAGCCGTGGCCAAAGAGGCGCGCAAGCGCGGTGCCCATGGCGTGGTTTGCGGCCACATCCACCACGCCGAAATTCGTGAGATTGATGGCGTGCTGTATTGCAACGATGGCGACTGGGTGGAGAGCCTGACCGCCATGGTCGAGCACTTCGATGGGCGCTTGGAAATTTTGGACTACAGCGCAGACGCTTTGCCTGCCGTTCGCTCAGCGGTTGCGGTTTCTCCCAGCGCAGAAGAGCCTGTGCCCGTGGGCGTTCCGGTTGGTGCGGCGGCGGCCAGCATCAAGTCGGCGAGTATCTCGGGCAACTCGTACACAGCGCGGTTGTCCAACTGACGCACGCGGTCTTGGTACTGCGGCAAGTTGGCCAGCAAACGCCCAACCGCCTCAGGCAATTCGCGCATCGACGACAGCACCAAACCCACACCCTGCTGCGCCACCCAGTCGGCGTTGTAGCGCTCTTGCGGCATGGTCGAGGTGTTTTTGCAGGTGATGATGGGCAGGCCCATGTGCAGGGCTTCGCTGATGCTGCCGGGGCCGGGTTTGCCCACGCAAAAGTCGGCCAAACCCATGTACCCGGCGACATCAGAGGTGAATCCCACGACGGCAGACGGCGCTGCGCGTTTGAGCTTCTTCAGCTTATCGGTCAAGACCTGGTTGTGGCCGCACATCAGGATCAATTGAACGTCGCCCAGTGCCCGCGCCATCGACACCATTTGCATGGAGCCTTGTCCGCCAAACATCACCATGCCGATGGGCCGTTCGGGATCGAGCCCCAGGGCATGGCACGCGTTGACGCGGTCGATACCTTGCGGGCGGTCACGGTGTTCATAGAACGAGGGCCGAAGAATCATGCCGGTGGTCAGCGAGATGTTCTCCAGGGCATAACCCGCGGCGCGGGCTTGATGCACCGCATGCACGGTGCCGCACACCAGGTGTTGACGCTGGCCCGGCTCGATCCAAAAATGCGGCGGGTGGTCGGCCATGTCGGTCAGCACCGTCACGAAGGGCACACCTGGCAGGGTGCTGTTGACGGACTCATAAAGCGCCCGGTTGAAATTGGGAATCAACGACACCACCAGATCGGGCTCGGTCTGCAACCAATGCTGCTGCAGTTTGCGCACCAGCGTGGCATGGCTGAGCCGAATCATGGCTTGCAGCAGCTTGAGTTCCTGGGCCAGGCCCAAAGTCCAGCCTCGCGCCAAACGTTTGTTGTAGAGGTCCTCGGGGGCCAAGCCTGTGAGCTTGCGAAAGCTGTTTTTCGGGTCCAGCACCTCGGTCAGGTTCACCAGCCGCACCTGCCAAGGGCGCTCTTGTTGGCGTATCACCTCGTCCAGCGCCAAAGCGGCCGCCCGGTGGCCGCCGCCCGCATTGAAGTAGACAAGGGTGATGGTTTTCATACGCCGAGACATGTTGAGGCTGGGACGTGTCCACTGCATGAAATTCAAGTGACGATTTCGTGACAATAAATGGCGTGGGCTGGTCATCCCACTGTCACAGCCCGTCCCCATGATCGCGGCATTGCAAGCCCACGAATTGGACGGCCAGAATGAACCAGACTGCGGTGAACGTGAAAGCCTTGCGCAAAAGTTTTGGCGGCCAAGTGGCTTTGCAAGGCGTGTCGTTTCAAGTGCGACGTGGCGAGATGGTGGCCTTGCTGGGCGCCTCTGGTTCGGGCAAGTCCACCTTGTTGCGGCACCTGGCCGGCCTGCACCGCGCAGACGCCGACAGCGAGTCCGACGTGCAATTGCTCGGCCGCCCCGTGCAACGTGCCGGCCGTTTGGCCTCCGACGTGCGTGCCACCCGCGCCAAAGTGGCCATGATTTTTCAGCAGTTCAATTTGGTGGACCGCTTGCCCGTGATGACCAATGTGCTGGCCGGAGCCTTGCACCGCTTGCCGCTGTGGCGCGGCCTCTTCAAACAGTTTCCACGCGCTGAGTTGGAGCGTGCTTACGCCGCGTTGTCGCATGTGGGCATTGAGCGCTGCGCTTGGCAGCGTGCCTCCACCTTGTCGGGCGGTCAGCAGCAACGCGCCGCCATTTCACGCGCCTTGGTGCAAGGCGCCGAAGTGATCCTGGCCGACGAGCCCATCGCCTCGCTCGACCCTGAATCATCCCGCCGTGTGATGGCCTTGCTGGCGGAAGTGAACCGCGAACTGGGTGTGACCGTGCTCGTGTCCCTGCATCAAGTGGACTTTGCCTTCGCGTTTTGCCCGCGCACGATCGCGCTGCGTGCGGGCCAGGTCGTGTTTGATGGCCCCACAGCCGAGTTGAGCCCCGAACGTTTGCAAGAACTGTATGGCACCGCCGTGCATGAGCTGATGCCGCACCACGGCGCGATCGAACCTGCCCGCTCCAACGGTTCTGCGCCCGCATTGCAGCCCGTGCTGCAAGCCGCTTGAACCAACGCCTTCTTCAACTTCCACCAACGAAAGTGATCACCATGCAAGCACGCCATGCCCTGGCCATCTTGGCCACCACCGCCACTTTGATGTTCGGTAGCGCCCAAGCGCAAATGAAAGAGATCAACTTCGGCATCATTTCCACCGAGTCGTCGGCCAACCTCAAAAGTGCCTGGCAGCCTTTGCTGGACGACATGCAAAAAACCACCGGCATCAAAGTCAATGCATTTTTTGCGCCTGACTACGCTGGCGTGATTGAAGGCATGCGTTTCAACAAGGTGCATGTGGCCTGGATGGGCAACAAATCGGGCATGGAGGCGGTGGACCGTGCCCAAGGCGAAATTTTCGCCAAGGTCACGCAAGCCGACGGTAACCAGGGTTACTTCAGCTTGATGATCGTGCACAAAGACAGCCCCCTGCGCACCTTGGACGATGTGCTGAAAGCCCGCGCAACTTTGAACCTCGGTTTTGGTGACCCCAACTCCACCAGCGGCATGCTGGTGCCGAGTTTTTATGCTTTTGCCAAAAACAAAGTGGACCCCACGCGTGACTTCAAACGCACAGTGCGCGCCAACCACGAGACCAACATTTTGGCCGTGGTGAACAAACAAGTGGACGTGGCGACGGTGTCCAGTGACGGCGTGGACCGCATGAAGATCAAGCTGCCAGAAAAAGCCAACGACATCCGCGAAGTGTGGCGCTCCCCCATGATCCCGAGCGACCCCATGCTGTGGCGCAAGGACCTCGATGCTGAAACCAAAAAAAGAATGGCTGAGTTCTTTTTGGGCTATGGCAAAGACAACCGCGAAAAAGAAATTCTCAAGAACCTGACCTTCGCCGGTTTCGTTCGCTCCGACAACAACCAGCTGCTGCCCATCCGCCAGTTGGAGTTGGCCCGTGAGCGCGGCAAGGTAGAAAGCGATGCCAACATGGCCGCGGACGAAAAAACCCGCAAGCTGCAGGAGATTGACAGCCGCCTCAACGACTTGGGCCGACAAGTGGCCGCAGTGCAGTAATTGACACGCACGCCCACCATCGCCATGAGCGCCGCCACCCTGACCGTGGGCCAAATGCCCGCACCGCCCAAAACGTCTTGGGCCACTTTGCTGACCTGGGGCATCTTGCTGGCGGTGCTGGCCGCCAGTTGGAAGGGCGCCGACATGCGTCCTGCCGCCTTGTGGAATGACAGCGCCAACATGGTCGAGTTTGGAAGCGGCTTTTTCCCGCCCGACTTCAACGACTGGCGTTACTACTTGCAGGAATTGGTCATCACCCTGCAAATCGCGTTGTGGGGCACGGTGCTGGCGATTGTGTGTTCCATTCCGCTGTCTCTGTTGGCCTCGGGCAATCTCACGCCGTGGTGGGTGCATCAGCCCGTTCGTCGATTCCTTGACGCTTGCCGGGCCATCAATGAAATGGTGTTCGCCCTCATCTTCGTGGTGGCGGTGGGTTTGGGCCCGTTTGCCGGCGTGCTGGCTTTGTGGATCCACACCACCGGCGTGCTGGCGAAGTTGTTTTCGGAAGCGGTGGAGGCCATTGATCCGCAGCCTGTCGAAGGCATACGGGCCACCGGGGCCCATCCGCTGGCCGAAATCTTGTACGGCGTGATTCCCCAAGTGCTACCGCTGTGGATTTCTTATGCGCTGTATCGCCTCGAATCGAATGTGCGTTCGGCGTCTGTGGTCGGTATGGTGGGTGCGGGCGGCATTGGCATGGTGCTGTGGGATGTGATTCGTGGTTTTCAGTACCAGCAAACATGCGCCGTGCTCATCATGTTGGTGGTGAGCGTGACCGTGATTGACGCGGTGTCGGCCCACTGCCGCAAGCATTTGATTTGAATTGATTTTGAAGTGAGCACTGCCATGGACGTTGTTGAGCACATTGAAACCCTGTTTCGCACCCACGGCAACCGCCGCTACGACGGGGCACGGGGTGAGCCCGTGAGCGCCTTGGCACACGCACTGCAATGTGCCCAACTGGCCGAATGGGCCCACGCCGATGCGACCTTGGTCGCTGCGGCTTTGCTGCACGACATCGGGCACTTCAGCGACGGCGACCTGTCCGAAGAACTGGAAGACGATCGCCACGAGGTGCGTCCACTGCCGCTGCTGCGCGAACACTTCGGCATGGCCGTGGCCGAGCCCGTGCGGCTGCACGTGGATGCCAAACGTTATTTGGTGGCCACCTTGCCTGAGTACGCAGCCAGCCTCACGCCCGCATCCGTGCACTCGTTGTCCCTGCAAGGCGGGCCCATGAGCGTGCAAGAAGTCGAAGACTTCGATGCCTTGCCCTATGCCCGCCAAGCCGTGGCCTTGCGCCGCTGGGACGACCTGGCCAAAGTCCCGGGAAAAACCACGCCCTCCCTGGACTACTACCTGGTGATGCTGGATGAGCTGCGCCAGGGTTCTCCGGGCACAGGGTTTCAGCGTATCGGGGCTTTAGACATCGCTTGAAAGCAATGCACCAGCGTCAATAAAGCGTTTGCGCTTGTCGCGCTGGCAACGCCGCGTCATAGGCACCGCCGTCGATGCCCTCACCACTGAGTGTTTGCAAGATGCTGCCCGGGGTGGGCAGGGTCTGGGTGGGTCTTTCTGTACTCCATAGCTGAGAACGAATCAGCGCACGGCCGCATTGGAAAAACACCTTCTGTACTTTGATGACCAGCACAGAGCGTGGTGCTTTGCCGTCGACCACGAAACGTTCCAACAACGCAGCAGCGGCGCTGATGCGGGCCACGCCATTCACGCGCAAGGTTTCTCTGACGCCGGGAATCATGAAGAGCAGCGCCACACGCGGGTCGTGCAGCAGGTTTTTCAAACTGTCGAGGCGGTGGTTGCCGCGTCGGTCAGGCAGCAGCAGCGTGTGGTCATCTGCCACCTGGACAAAGCCGGGCGCATCGCCGCGTGGTGAAGCGTCCAGGCCTTGAGGTCCTAAGGTGGTCAACACCACAAACGGTGAAGTTTCGATGTAGGGTCGGTAGAGCGGATGAACAAAGCTTGCTTCTTTGGCCAGCGCCGTCTCACCGGGCGACTCGGGGTAAAGACGGCGCAGGGCATAGAGATCGGCCACATGGCCTTCGAAGTCGTTCCAGACGTTCATGCACTGCCCCAGTGTGGGTCCCGCTCAAGCCACACGTCGGCCCGTGACACGCACCTCGCAGACCACGGGCGCATCGAACACCTCACGCACCCGCACCAAGTCGCCGCGTAATCCCACAGCGATCTCGCCTCGGTCATGCAGGCCGCAGGCCAAGGCCGGGCCGCGAGTGACCACGGCCAAGGCCTCGGGCAATGAAAAACCGGCATCACGTTTGAGGCACCAGGCCGCGTGCAAGAGGCTGGACGGCACGTAGTCCGACGACAGCGCGTCCAGCACGCCAGCACGTGCCAAATCGATGGCCGAGACATTGCCCGAGTGAGAGCCCCCACGCACCACATTCGGCGCACCGGCCACGGTCGACAAGCCGCGCTCTCGGGCACGGCGTGCCGCCGCCAAGGTGGTGGGAAATTCGCTCATCACGGCGCCCAATTGCACCGCTTCTTCCACATGTTCGGTGGTGGTGTCGTCGTGGGTGGCCAGGGCCACTTGGTGGGTGCGGGCGAAGTCCGAAAACCAGGTCCGGTTGGGCTGTGCAAACTGCGCCTGGCGCTGCGGTGCGATGCGCACTTCTTCGTCAAACTGCGCGTTGCTCCAGCTTTTTTTGCCGGTGTAATAAATGCGCGCATGCTCAATGTTGGACCATTGCCGCTGGCCTGGCGTGTGGTCCATCAGCGAAATCAAACGCAAGCGTGCATGGTGGGCAAAAGGCTGGAACAACTCACGCGCATTGGGCGCGGGCAGTTCGCAGCGCACATGGATCAAATGGTCGGCGCGAAGCACCTGGGCCGCTTGCAATGCGTCCAGCACCCGCAGCAACTCGCTTTGGTCGCGGGAGCGAAACCCTTCGCCATAGGGGTCGCCCACACCAATCGCGTCGAGCACCGTGGTGATGCCCACCGAAGCGATTTCGGCATCGTGGGCCTGCACCGCGCTTTGCATGGGGAAGTTGACTTTGGGGCGCGGCGTGACGTGGCGCTCCAGGTTGTCGGTGTGCACCTCGACCAAACCGGGGATGAGGAAGTCGCCTTGGCAGTCAATCGCGCTGGGGTCTTGGCTTGCGCCGCTGTCGATGTCCGTGATCAAACCCTTGACCACACGGACCGTGGCGTGGGGCAGGACTTCATTGCGCAGGACAACGCGGGCATTGGTGTAAAGCACATCGAACATAAAGACCTCAATCTTTGCTGAAGTCCACACAGCGGTGCGCCACCGCATCGCGAACTTCTTCGTCGTGGAAGATGCCCACCACCGCGCTGCCGCGCGCCTGGGCTTCTTGGATCAATTGGATCACGATACGGCGGTTGGCGGCGTCCAGTGATGCGGTGGGCTCGTCCAGCAGCAACAGCGAGGCGGGTTGCACCAAACCGCGCGCAATGTTGACGCGTTGCTGCTCGCCACCGGAAAAAGTGGCGGGTGGCAAACCCCACAAATTACGCGGCACATTCAAACGTGCCAACAACTCGGCGGCTTGTTCTCGCGCTTGGCTCAAAGCCCCCTCATGGGCCGCATCATCCAAGGGGTCGGCTCCGTCGTCGACCACGACCGCGTTGGTTTGCCGCGGTTTCAACAGCACCCGCTCGGCCACCACGTCCAAGGTGGGTACACGGGGCAGGGCACGCAGAAATTGGCTCACGTAAGCGATGTGCGAGCGGCGCAGTTGGATCAAGGTTTGGGCGCAGGCGTTGGCCAAGTCCACCGCGTCTTCTCCAGGCGGCTTCAACCACATCTGACCTTGGTCCACGCTGTAGCTGCCGTACAAACACTTCATCAAAGTGGACTTGCCTTTGCCCGACGGCCCCACCAGGGCCACACATTCACCTGCGGACACGTCGAGTGACACACCCCGCAGCACAAGCAATTGCAGGCCCTCGCGCAAATGCAAGGTGAAGGTTTTGTGGACCTCACGAACGGACAACACGGAATTCATGGCGGGATTCATAGGATGCATCCCCAGGTGAAACGTCTGCGGCGATAACCCACAGCTCCGTCATTCCCGCGAAAGCGGGAATGACGGCTGGGTTGTTGAATGATCTGCTGATCACCGGGGATGGTGGTTGGCTTCATGCGGTCATCTCATGCAGAAACCACGGACGACACCAACAGCTGGGTATAGGCATGCTGCGGGTCGTCCAGCACCCTGTCCGTGAGGCCTTGTTCAACGATCTCGCCTTGGCGCATCACCAAGGTGCGGTGGGCCAAGAGGCGGGCCACACCCAGGTCGTGGGTGACGATGAGTGCCGATAAATGCAGGCGCGCCACCAAGAGGCGTATCAGGTCGAGCAGCCGTGCTTGCACCGACACATCCAAACCCGAGGTCGGTTCGTCCATCAAGACCAAACGCGGCCGGGTGACGAGGTTGCGGGCAATTTGCAGGCGCTGGCGCATGCCGCCCGAGAAAGCGCGGGGCGAGTCGTCGATGCGACCAGGCTCCAGCTCCACCCGCTGCATCCACTGGGCCGCCGTGCCGCGCAACTGGCTGTAGTGGCGCTCGCCCAAACCCATCAGCCTCTCGGCCACATTGGCCCCGGCACTCACATTCATGCGCAGCCCCTCGTGGGCATGTTGCTCCACAAAACCCCATTCGGTGCGCGCCAAAACCCGCAGCTCGCGTTCGGCCAAAGCATGCACATCCACCACCTCGCCCGCGCGTGGTTGGTAATGCACCTGGCCTTGTTGGGGGGTCAATCGCCCGGCAATGCAGTTGAGCAAAGTGGATTTGCCCGAGCCCGACTCACCCACGATGGCCACCACCTCGCCGGCAAACAACTCGAAGCTGGCTTGTCGCACCGCCCACGCTTCTTGGCGCAGGCTGGGAAAACGGTAGCCGAGGTTTTGGACCGCCAGCAGCGGGTGTGACTGTGCTGCTTTCATGTCAAAAACTCCGCCTTGTTCTCGGCATGTTCCGCAATAGGCTGCACAAAAAAACTCAGCCCATGCTGCTGCAAACCGATGTGCTCATAAAACGCATGGGCCGCATGGCGTTTGAGGTTGGACGACAGGGCCAGCTTGTAGCAACCCTGCTGACGCGCCATCTGCATGGCGGCATTCATCAGTGCGCGGCCGATTCCTAAGCCCTGGGTGCTGGGGTCCACCGCCACGTCGTCCACCACCATGGAGGGTTGGCCGCCATGGGCCAAAAGAGGCAAGACAAAGAGCGTGAGCGTTCCCACCGCGTGGCCGCCCGCCTCGGCGAGCAACACCACACCACCGGCACGCTCCAGGCGTGACCACAAGGCGGGCCCCGCGTGCGCATCGTTGGCACCCGGCTTGTCGATGCCGGACGACTCATAAAGGCGCAGCACCTCGGGCCAATCGGCCGCGTCAGCTTGCCGAATGGTCAATGCGGCCGGCACCACGGCTTTGTTGGGCGCGCTCATCTCGACAGCTCCTGCTGCTCTTTGCACCAATCGCTGTCGGAACAAGCCCACAGGGTTTGCCCGTCGTCCAGCACCATCTCGTCCAGATAACTTGTGGTGCTGCCGCACAGGGCGCAGGCGTGGCCTTGGGGTTCGATGTGGAAGGGGTGGTCGGCAAAGTCCAAACTTTTCACATCGGTGTAGGGCGGCACCGCATAAAGACGTTTTTCGCGGCCCGCGCCAAACAGCTGCAGGGCCGGGTTCTGGTGCATCTTGGGGTTGTCAAAACTCGGGATGGGCGAGGGCGACATCACATAACGGTGGTTCACGAGCACCGGGTAGTCGTAGCTCACATCAATGCGGCCCCAGTGGGCGATGTCTTCGTAGAGCTTCACATTCATCAAGCCGTACTCTGCAAACGCATGCAGCTTGCGTGTCTCACCACGGTGCGGCTCCAGTTTGTAGAGCGGCTCGGGTTGGGGAACCTGGTAGACCAATATTTGCGCTTCGGTGAGGGGGTGCTCAGGAATGCGGTGCCGGGTTTGAATCACGGTGGCCTCGCGTGTGCGCTCGGTGGTCGCCACGCCGGTGGTGCGGGCAAAAAACTGCCTGATGTTGACCGCGTTGGTGGTGTCGTCTGAGCCTTGGTCGATGACCTTGAGCACGTCGCTGGCACCGATCACCGCTGCCGTCACCTGGATGCCACCCGTGCCCCAGCCATAAGCCAGTGGCATCTCACGCGAACCAAACGGCACCTGGTGGCCGGGAATGGCCACTGCTTTGAGCAAGGCGCGGCGGATGGAACGTTTGGTGTTCTCGTCGAGGTAGGCGAAGTTATAACCATTCATGTGCCTGCCTCCGTTTCGGGCGACGCATCTGAACGCTTTGAATGCGCTTCACGCAATGAGCGTATCAACTGCAACTCCGACTCAAACGTCACGTAGTGCGGCAGCTTCAAGTGCTGCACAAAACCCGAGGCCTCCACGTTGTCGCCATGGGGCAGCACGAACTCTTGCATTTGGGCCGGGCTGGTGGGCAGTTCATCAAACTCTTCAAAGCGCAGCACGCGGTCCACCAGCGACATCGCCATGGCTTTGCGCTCCCCATGGCCCAACACCAGACCCTGGCCGCGTGTGAACTGTGCGGGCTGGGTGCTGCTGCCAACAAACTGGTTGATCATTTGGCAGTCGGTCAACTCGATCTCGCCAATTTCAATCGCAAAGCCCAACTCCTCTGGAACAATTTCCAGCGGCACCGCGCCATGGCGAATCTCACCCGCAAACGGATGGCTGTTGGCATAACCGCGCTGCGTGGAATAAGCCATGCCCAGCACCCAGCCTTCATCGGCGCGCGCCAGCATTTGCAGCCTGGCGGTGCGCGGCAGCGGATAGACGGGCGGGTCGCGGGTGATGTCCAGCGGTTCGGGGTCGCCCTCTGTGGGGTGGCAGGCCTCGATCAAACCTTCAGCGGTCAGTGCGTCGATGGGGTTGTGCAAAGGCTCGCTCGGGTCGGCGATTTTGGGCCGTGCTTCAGAAGCCAAGGAATTCAGCGCCTCCTGCGGCCTGTCCTGCATCAAGCCAAAGTCCAGCAGGCGCTGGGTGTAGTCAAAGGTGGCACCCAACAACTGCCCACCAGGGATGTCTTTGAAGATGCCACTGACGCGCCGCTGCGCCCGCATGCGCCGGGTGTCTACCGGCTGCGTGAAACCAAAACGCGGCAAAGTGGTGCGGTAGGCGCGCAGCAAAAATACCGCTTCGGTCACATCCCCCAAAGCTTGTTTGATGGCCAAGGCGGCAAGCGATGGGTCGTAAAGCGAGGCCTCGGCCATCACACGGTCCACCAGCAGGCCCAGTTGTTCGCGCAGTTGTTGCACCTGCAATTCGGGCACGGCGGCGTCACCACGGCGTGCGGCGTCGAGCAAACGCAGCGATGCGGCAATCGCTTGTTCCCCGCCTTTAACTGCGATGTACACCTGCTACTCCTCGATCACGATATGCGTGCTGCGCGGAATCGCCGCCACCGTCTGGTCGCAGCACAGAATCAAATCCACACCACGCGGAAACAAGGCCTGGGCTTGGATGCGGGCTTGCCAGAAATCCGGCGGCACATCACCCACCACCAAACGCTGCACGTCTTGAATGCCGGGGCCGCTCAGCAAGAGGCCACCGGGCTCGCCCGCCTTTTGGCTCAGGCTTTGCACTTCCAGAATCAGGGTGCTGCTGCGCTGCGGGGTTTCATCGCTCCCCATGTCCAACACCGACCACCAATGCGCAAACGCATTCGCACTGCTGATGACCACAAACTCGGCTTCATTCACCTGCTCGGCCTCCTCCACCAAACGGGTGGCCGTGTGAAAACGCAAATAGTCTTGCAGCGCGTCGCGGTGCCAGAACGGCCCCAGGTGCAAAGAGGTGTCGGCATCGAGCAAGGTCAACAGCACCGCATTGAGCGCCGCGCTGATGCCCGGCGCTTGCAGGCCCTGGGTGGCTTGCGGTGGCAGCACCTGCAACGACCCCGGGCGTGACATGGCCTGCAGCACGGCACGAAACGTTTGCTGCGCGCCCGCCACGGGCGACGCAAACCCGGGTGCGATGTCGGCCAAGTTCATGCGGCCTCCGATTGCAAGGTGAAGAAGCGCACGCGGCTCGTTTCAGTGTTCGCCCGCTCAGCTTGTCTTTTTTGGTTCATGGCCTGTTGCAGCGGTTCAATCACGGACGACCACAACAGCCCATGCAAGGCGGGCAGTTGCAGCAGCGCGTCCATCTGCGCCACCACCAGGGCATGTGCGCTGTTCAAACCCATCACATGGCCCACGCCCGCCACAGCGGCGTGGCCGGAGCCCGGCGCGTGCCGCACCACACAGCGCGTCACGGTGACTTCGCCGAGGTTGTAGCGGTCGCCGGTATTGGCCAGCCGGGCACGCACCATCATCAAACCGGCCTCAGGCGCGCGCAGCACATCAAACGCATGGTCGGCCACGATGGGGGCGGCCAAACGGGTCAACTGATCGGGATTGGCCGCCGCCAACACACGCAGCGCCTCGGCCCGTCGCTCGGGCGTCATGGGGTGTTCGGTGGAACGTTCGGCAGCGCTTGTCATGGGCGTGTCATCTAGACGACTTTAAGATGCACGCATTCTGTACTTCTTGTGTGACGGTTTCTTGACGCACCGTCTTATTGACAACATTCAACATGCCCACGCCCAGTGATCCACCCCAACGCCTGTGGGCGCAAATTGCACACACCCTGCGACGAGACATCACCCAAGGCCACTTGAAGCCCGGCGAGCGGCTGCCCAGTGATGTGCAGCTCGCCGAACAATTTGGCGTGAACCGCCACACCCTGCGCCAAGCCGTGCAGGCCCTGGTTCAGGAAGGGCATTTGCGTGTGCAACAAGGCAGCGGCACCTATGTGCGCGAGCTGGTGCTGGACTACGCCCTGCAGCGCCGCACCCGCATGACGCACAACCTGGCCCAAGCCGGCGAGGCCGCCCAGCGCGAGCTGTTGCACCACCAGGTGCAAGCAGCGGGTGAGTGGGCCAACCCTTTGCAGTTGTCCAAACGAAACAAGGTGGTGGTCTTGACCACACGCGCCAGCCTTCGAGGCCGGCCGATTGGCCTGGGCACCACGGTGTACCCCTGCCCGCGCCTCATCGACATGCCCGAGGCTTTTGTTCGCTGCGGCTCCATCACCCAGGCCCTGCAGTCCTTGGGCGTGCTGGACTATGTGCGCGCGCAAAGCACGGTGTCCTGCCGCTTGCCCACCAGCACCGAGGCCGACCTGCTGTCCCGCCCCGCCTCCGAGCCCGTGCTCGTCGTGCAGTTCCAAAGCCGGGACACGGACGGCCAAATCGTGGAAGCCGGTCGCACCCTCTTCGCCGCCGATGCAGTGCAACTCACCGTGGCACATCCTAGCAACGGCAGTTGACCGCTTCATCCCGCTGGCAAAACCTGATGAGCATCGAGTTTTCCTTACACGAACGTCTTCACCTCCTGGTTGAGAGCGCTACGCACCCGATTGAGCAGCGCTGTGGCGTGCTGGCGGCGTTGCTCCTCCTTGCGGGCATTAGCCCGCCGCGTCGTCACGCCTTGCCAGCCCACCGCATCGCAGCCCAATCGGGCGCGTCCAACTGCCGTTTCTAGGATCATGCCGCATGACCCCCTCGAATCAAAAACGTTATGCGCTCTACTTCGCGCCCCCCGCCGACCACCCCTTGTGGCGGGCCGGATGCACATGGCTGGGGCGTGATGCGCAAGCAGGCAAACCACTTTCACCGCCCGCGCGAGCTGAAGTCAGCACACCCTGGCGCTACGGCTTTCATGCCACGCTCAAAGCGCCTTTGCGGCTCCAACCCGGCTTGACCGAGCACGACTTTCTGCAAGCCGTGCAGGCCTGGGCCTCACTACAAACGGCGTTTTTAATGCCCGCCCTGGAAGTGGCCGAGCTCGGTGACTTCCTGGCCTTGCGCCCCACCACACCCCCAGCAGCTGACCACCCCCTGCGCCGCCTGGCCGATGCCTGTGTGCTCGAACTCGACCCCTGGCGCGCTGCGCTGACCGAGGCACAACAAAAACGTTACTTGCAACCCCACCTCACCCCTGGTCAACGTGGCCATGTCGAGCGCCTGGGCTACGCCCATGTGCTGGAGGATTGGCGGTTTCACATGACGTTGAGTAATGGGTTGAGTGCGCCGGAGCGGGCAGTTTTGATGCCGCTGGCCCACGCTCACTTTGCAACCGCGCTGGGTCAGCCCTTGTGGTGCAGCGAGCTGTGCGTATTCATTGAGGTCGGTGCCCAAGCGCCGTTCTATTTAACGCATCGGTTTGCGTTGGGCGACGCCCAGTGCTCTCAACTCTAAGCGTCGTGGCGGCGGTTGCGCCAGTAGCCAGGCTTCTTGGAGAACGGGGCGAGAGCAAGGACATACACCGTGCTCTCTCGTTCGATGTAAACCACTGAAAAGGGAAACTTCTTCGGGTAGTAGCGACGAGTGCCGTACTTGTAATTGCTGCCCATGGCCGGAAACTCTGATGCCAGCGCAACGGCCCTCTCGATTGCTTGGACAAAACGTTCGGCCAAGGCTGGACTGACCTGGTTGTAGTAGAGCGTTTCGTGCGCGATCTCGGCCTTGGCCTCGTCGTGAAACTGAACTGGTTTCACTTGATCATGCGGCGGATTTCCGCGAATACATCTTCAGCGGGGATGAGCTTGGCCGTCCCGTTCTCGATCTCAGCGATGCGACGTTTGATCTCCACGTCCCAGGCGGCCTCTACCTCTGGATCTTCTTCGTGGACGGTGGCCAGCAATTCCTCTGCAAGCCACACCCGTTCCTCGGGAGTGAGCGCAAGCGCTTTGCGAGACAGTTCTTCAGCGAGTGCAGACATAGGGGCCTCCGAAGATCGAAGTGTAGCGGGCGTGGGTGATATATGCCACGACCCACGTGGCGGCCAAACGGTATTTGGTGGCGACTTTGCCCGAGTACGCTTTTAGTCTCAGCCCCGCTTCTGTGCGCTCCTTGTCCCTGCAAGGTGGGCCCATGAGCCGCCAAGAGATCGAGGATTTCGATGCGCGGCCCTATGCCCGCCAGGCCGTGGCTCTGCGCCGTTGGGACGACCTGGCCAAAGTGCAGGGCAAAACCACGCCGCTGCTGGACTACTATTTGCTGATGCTGAACGACATGCGCCACGGTTTTCCGGGTGCTGGATTTCAGCGCATGGAGGCCTTATGACCTTGCCCCCGAAAAACGTAGTTCATAGCTGATGATAAAAATGCAGTTATGGAGAACGAGAGATGAGCAAGAAAGACGGAATGAAGCATCGGGCCAGATACACGCTGGAGTTCAAGCTAGAGGCTGTGAGGCTG
>JANPCX010000004.1:0-21904 GCA_031431125.1 Burkholderiales bacterium | reverse complement strand
GTTCTACAACCATCGCCGGCTTCACTCCACGCTGGGTTACATCAGTCCAATGAAGTATGAAGAAAACTGGCACGCGGGCCAGGCTAAACAAGCCGCGTAACCGAGTGGCTATGCACTACGTCGAACAGGGGCAAGGTCACTCTTGTTGACGGCGCGGTACAGGTATTTCCACTGATCAGCCACTTTGATGTAAGTCTCATCCATCCGCCAGCTTGAGCCCACGCGCCGCTTGCGTCGCCGAAAAATAGCAGCCAACACCGGCAACATTTTCATCGCCCAGCGGTGCATGGTGGAGTGATCAACGAAAACACCGCGCTTATGCATCATTTCTTCCACGTGTCGCAGGCTCAACGGGTAGGCGATGTACCAGCGAACGCAGGTCAGCATCACATCAACGGGTTAGTGCAGCCGTTGGAGGACCTTGTTCAAGTTGCTCTTGATCAAACTTTGACGGAAATCAAGCATGGCCTGGATTGTCTTAGGCTTACTGCTACAGAACCGTACGCATTGATCTGGCCGTTGCTGTTGTAGCTGACGGTTTGCATCCTGGACTTTGCGGTTCCCCGCAGCAATCCTGCAGCAGATCACGGCACTAGAACCGGGAAACCAAGAAAACCGAGCCCTCAGCCGTAAGGTGAGCGGAGTCCCAGTTCATGGGCATGTTCCCTGCGTCGCTAATTTTCGTAATGCACCCCTGGTCATTACAAAGAATTTTTATCGGCGATATGTAGTTGACATCAAGGCTCTTTGCCAAGGATGCGAAACCCAGCTCAAGACGCAAAATTTCCGAGTTCAACCCAAAGGCTGTTCTCCCGCCTGTTTCGCGTGTTCCGTTTGTTTGGAACTTCAGATAAAGCTGTCTGTTCAAGTCATCGCGCCATTGAGGCACGGGTCCGATCAAGTCAATATCCCGGACTCCTGCCTCGCGCAACTGGGCGACCGTGAGCGCTACGCTTTTCCATTCATACATATCCCAGTTTGCCGCGACCACCACTCTGGCTGGACGATGCGTTCTGACGTAGTCCAAAATTTGCTGGTTAATTTCCACACATTTCGGGTGAAGCTTGCTGCGCAGATTCAAGATCGGCGCACAACCACTAGCTGTTCGTTGTACGACATTGAATTTATCTCCCAAGGTCGCCCGATAGCCAGGGTACAAATGCGCAGCATGGGAATCACCCCACAAAATCAACATCGGTTTGATGTCCGCGTCGGCCTCAACAGGGCAGTGTTTAAAGGCCCCGTAGTCCTGTTTAACAGTCAGTAAGCACGCCCCCTCCCGGTAAACACTGCGCGAGTCATACTTTTTCTGATCAAATTCCCTTACGGCAAGGGGGAATCGGGAATCGAATCCGTTGCTTCGATAGGCCATGTATCCCGCGTATGCCAGCATCGCCATCGCCAGACACATAGGAAGGACTAGATTGCGTTGGGGAGAACCGAAACGGACAGGTCTCTCAACTGCAATATAGGTAATCCACGCCAGTTTCACAGAAAGAATGATGATGACAAACCGAATACCTGCCGAAAGCGTGTCGCCTTCCATAATTGCTGCAAATACGAGTAGCGGCCAATGCCACAAATACAAGGGAAAACTTATCTTCCCGACCCAGACCAGTACATGATGGGAAAGTATCACTCGGTTTAGCCATGCGTCGGGACCAGCCAGGAGAATAAGTATTGATCCCGCCACGGGTAAAACCGCCCAGTAGCCAGGAAAAGTCTTGCTTTTGTCTACAAAAAAAACTGCCCCAGAAATGAGCACAACACCAAGCGCACTCACCCAGTTGAGCAACGTTGTGCCTAAGAGGGAATTCTCATTTTGGCGTGCGTCCAACGCACGAACACTGGATTCCTCACCGCCCTTTCGGTTGAGACGGTTCAATTGGTGCAATGAAAGTGCAGCACCTGTCAGTAGCTCCCACGCACGGGTTTGCGGCATATAAAACGTAAATACCGTATCCTCAAACACCGAAGCAGCGTTGCAAACGAAGGAGGTAAGTACCAAAGCAACCGTCACGCCAAGAGTGTTGAGCCTTGCTTTCCAGGTCAGCCAGATAGCGGCAGGCCAGAAAATATAGAACTGCTCTTCAATACCCAGGGACCACAGATGCAGCAAAGGTTTTGTTTCTGCAAAATTGTCGAAGTATCCGCTTTCCTGCCAGTACATTAGATTCGGAATAAAAATCGCACCGCCGAGTATGTGCTTTCCAAGTTGCTTGTACTCATGTGCAAGAAGGGTAAACCAACCCAAGACAAAGCAGGCTATAAGGACAACCACCAGTGCTGGAAATATGCGACGGATCCTTCGGCTGTAAAACTTCCAGAAGTCCAATTTTCCCGCTTGAAGTTCGCGCACAACAATTCCGGTAAGCAGATAACCCGAGATGACGAAGAAGACGTCAACCCCAACAAATCCGCCCTTAAGCGAAGACGGAAAAGCATGGAAGACTACAACAAGTAAAACGGCAACAGCTCGCAATCCGTCGATATCGGCACGGTAGTTGCGGAGGTTGGGGGGAGCAAAACCTGCCGCCTCTCTCATTTGATTGACCCCTGATTTGGTCGACATTTTTTGGTGCTTAATTATTGGGGGTTTACGATGACACTTTGTGAAGTTGAATCAACGATTTGGTACACCTCTTCCAATAGTTCCCTGGGTCTCCGCTCAGAAACCGTTTCACGGGAGAACCGTCACCGGTGCTCATCCGTTGGTCTAGTGCTTTCAGCAGGCGGGATGGCTGCAGGCTAGCGGGATTTTGGAGGGGGCGATTTTCGGAACGTTCGTAAGGGTGGGCATCTGGGAGAGGCGCGCTCCCCTGCTGCGGTTCGAGCCATGGTGAAAGAGCGGGGTGCCCTTTCCGGTATTGAGGGCGCGTTCTCCGCGCAGTCGTTGCGGTCGGGCTTTGTGACTGAAGCTGGGCGGCAACAAGTGCCACTGGGCGACACAATGGCTATGACCGAGCATCATAGTGTGGCGACTGTTCTGGGCTACTTTAGCGCTGGCGCCTCGATTGGCAGTGCCGTTGCAAACATGCTCCCCTAACTGTAGCCACTACGTTCGCGCTCCTGGAGTCGTTCTTCCTGGTCAGTTTCTCAGTCATGTATTGGGCGGTGGAAGCCACGCGCCAGAATACGTGCGGTACCAGACTCCGAGCGATCAACTGTGGCGGGATTGGTGCCGCGCCGACTTCAAGTCGGCACATTCAATCAGCACTGGCACACGCGCTTGCACGCGCCAATGTTGTTAGGTGTAGCAGTGTCGTCCTCCAGCAAACTTTTATCGGCAAGCGTTGCGTACTGCTGCCGAGCAAAAGCAGCTTGAGTTGGCAACTGCGCCCAGCTCACGTCGAGCAAAAAGCCATGGCCATGAAACGACCCCGTTCGGGGTGGCTGCAAATGAATTCACAATACCGCTCAACATTTAGCGAGCCTGTCCATGCGTACTCGACACCCCCACAACGTCACCGGCTTCACCCTCCTAGAACTGCTGGTCGTCATGGTCATCATCGGTTTGTTGGCAAGCTACGTGGCCCCGAGATTTTTTGACCAAGTGGGCAAGAGCGAAGTCAAAGCCACCCGCGCCCAACTCAACGCTTTTGAAAAAGCCCTCGGCGCCTACCGTCTGGACACCGGCCGCTTCCCCAGCACCGAGCAAGGTTTGCGCGCCTTGGTGGAGCGGCCTGCCGATGAGCCGCGCTGGAGCAAGCCCTACCTGAGCAAAGCCCTTCCCACCGACCCCTGGGGCCGGGCCTACATCTACCGCAGCCCCGGCGAGCAAGGCCGTGACTACGATTTGCTGTCGCTGGGCAAAGATGGTCAGATTGGTGGCGCCGACGAAAACGCCGACATCAGCGTCTGGGATACCGGCCGCTGAGCGAAGCAACCGCCAAGCCCCCTACTGCAACAACGCACGAACGCTTCATGCGCATCCGCCTGATCGTCGTCCAAGGCCAAGGCCTGCCCCAGCCCTTGGACATCGACGCTCCCAGCATTGCCGCAGCGAGGCAGCGTGCCCAAGCCCAAGGTTATGCCGTGCTCTCAGGGGCTGCCGTGGGCGGTGCATCTTTGCGCCTTCTGCCTTCATGGTGGCCCCCGCAGGCTGACAAGGCCCCCGGCGGTGCCCACGCAAACAACGCCTGGAACCTCTCCGTCTTCACCGAACAACTGCGCGACCTCTTGCAGGCGGGGCTGAGCGTGATCGAGGCTTTAGAGACCCTGCAGCGCGGCTCGCCCAGCGCCGTCATCTCCGCCTTGGTCCAACAGTTGCGCGACGGCCACCCCTTGTCAGCCGCCATGGCCGCCGATCCCACCTTCCCACCCTTGCTCGTGGCCCTGGTGCGGGCTTCAGAACTCACGTCCGATCTACCCCAGTCGCTCTCGCGCTTCATCGACCACGAACAACGTGTGGCCGAGCTGCGCCACCGCATCACCTCCACCGCGCTCTACCCGCTCTTGCTCGTTGGCGTGGGCAGCCTGGTGCTGCTCTTCCTGCTGTTTTATGTGATGCCGCGTTTTGCCCGCATCTTTGAAGGCATGAATGGCGAGCTGCCGTGGTCCGCCCGGGCCATGGTGGGCTGGGCCAGTTTGTTGGGCGAGCACCAAAGCAGTGTGCTTGTGGCGCTGGTCGCCTTGATCGGTTTGGTCGCCGTCGCACTCGGCATCCCCGCACTGCGCAGCCGCTTGCAGACCCGCCTGCTGCAGTGGGGGCCGATGCGTTTCATCCGCGAGCCCCTCACCACCTACCACCTCGCCCGCTGGTACCGTGCCACCGGCATGCTGGTGCAAGGCGGCATCCCGCTGCCGCAAGCCCTGAGCCTCGCCAACGCCCTCTTGCCTGCCAGCCTGCAAGACCAGGGCAGGGCGGTGGAACACGCCATCCAGCAAGGCCAGTCACCCTCCAACGCCCACATGCAAGCCGGCATGGCGACCCCCGTTGCCGAACAACTGATTCGCGCTGCAGAACGCACCGGCGACCTGGGTGCCGTGCTCGAGCGCATCGCCCACTTTCACGAAAACGATGTCAGCCGCCGCCTGGAGCGCAGCATGAAAGTGCTGGAGCCCGTGGTCATGTTGTGCATCGGCCTGGGCGTGGGTTTGGTGGTGGTGCTGATGTACATGCCCATCTTTGAGCTGGCTTCGTCCATTCAATGAAAGCCACGCCATGACCCCAGCGCCCCACAACCCATCCGACCAGGCCATGAACGCGGCCTTGCTCGGCTGGTCCATCGTCCACCTGCAAGACCTCAGCACCTGGACGCCTGACTTCAAGCAGCTGCCCTTTGCCGAAGCGGCCCGAAGGCGCTGCGCCTTGTTCCATTGCGATGACACCCAAAACCAACAGCCCCACTTCATCACCACCGATCCCCATAACGCCGACCAACTCGCCTGGGCTCGCACCTGCTTCGGCAACATAGAACCCCACCTCGCCACCCCCAGCACCTTCGACGCCTGGCTGGCCCATGCCGAACAGTCCATGACCGCGCTGGAAGGCCTGGGCAGCACAGTCACCCACGCAGGCGAGCTCAGCGCATATACCCAAGACGGCCACACCGCCATCGAACACCTCAGCCTGCGCGGCATCGACGCCAGCCAAAGCCCGGCCGTGCGTTTCGTCAACTCCACCCTGTATGACGCCTTAAAAACCGGTGCCTCTGACATCCACCTGGAAAGCAACCCCAGCGGCCTGGTCGTCAAATTCCGCATTGACGGCGTGCTCACCGCCATGCGCCGCCTGGACGGTGGCGCGGCCGACGTGGCCCTGGCCGAACAAAGCATCAGCCGCATCAAAGTGATGGCCCAGCTCGATATTGCCGAGCGCCGCATTCCTCAAGACGGGCGGCTGCAAATTCAATACGGTGAGCTGACCAATACAACCACCAGCACAACCACCCACACAGCAAACGCCACCGCCAACACCAGCCGCACCATCGACGTGCGCGTCTCCATCATGCCCAGCATCCACGGTGAAGACGCCGTGCTGCGCATCCTGGACCGCCAGCACCTGGCCCAGACCCTGGCCGGACTCACCCTGGAAAAGCTGGGTTACGACGCCACCGCACAACAAGCCCTCAAAGCCCTGTGCCGCAAACCGCACGGCATGCTGCTCGTCACCGGGCCCACCGGCTCCGGCAAAACCACCACCCTCTACGCCGCCATCACCGAAACCCACGAGAGCCGCGACAAAGTCATCACGATTGAGGACCCGGTGGAATACCAACTGCCCGGTGTGCTGCAAATTCCCGTGAACGAACGCAAGGGCCTGACCTTCGCCAAAGGCCTGCGCTCCATCCTGCGCCACGACCCCGACAAAATCCTCGTCGGCGAAATCCGCGATGCCGAGACGGCGCAGATTGCCGTTCAATCCGCACTGACAGGCCACCTCGTCTTCACCACCGTGCATGCCAACACCGTGTTTGACGTGGTCGGCCGCTTCGAGCAATTTGGCATCGACGCCTACACCTTCGCCAGCGCCATCAACGGCGTGCTGGCCCAGCGCCTGCTCAGAAAACTGTGCACCCATTGCGCCCAGCCCATGCCGGCCTCAGAAACAGCCGCTCTCCATGCGCAACTGCAAGGCGATGTCGACTACCAGCAGGCACGGGCTCAGGCCTGCAGTGAAAGTGGAGCAGATCACAGCGAAGCAGCAGCCCCACCCCAGTTCCACCAAGCCAAAGGCTGCGCGCACTGCCGAGGCACCGGGTATGCAGGCCGCTTCGCCCTTGGCGAGCTGCTCACCCTCACCCCGCAAGCCAAAGCCTTGATTACCCGCAAAGCGCCGCAAACCGAGATTCAACAAGAAGCCCAACGCAGTGGCTGGCGCAGTTTGAGGCAGCAAGCCTTGCTGGCCGCCATGCAGGGGCGCACCAGTTTGGAGGAAGTGGAGAGAGTGGCGGCGTAGCCTGCGCTCACATACGGGCAAGACGATCCAGCCGCGATTCAAACGCAGAGGCCGGTTCTTTGCCTTGCCCCCCCAACACAGGGGGTGGGCTTCAGCGCAAACAATCCCTTAAAGTCCGTTGCGGCAATTTTTACAAGATGTATGTTTGCTCCACCCACCTGCACGGTTGACCAAGCCGTGACAGCGCAGCAAAACAGACGACTCAAAACAGACAAACCCCGGGGAGCTTGCTTTGCAATACGAGGAGAGGGCGTGCACCAGCGCGCTGGGGCATTTTTTGCGTTTCGGGCTGCGTTTGTCGCCCCGTTTGGCAAATCGCCATAAATCAGGGTTACCAGGCCACCGAGGCCTTCATTGGGTGATCGCCACCGTGCTTTTTCTGAGCACGGCGCTGCTGAGCACACCCCTCCTGGCGCAAGAAGCCCAGATCCGCAAGAACCTGCCCGCCCGGCTGCCGGGCTTTCCGGCAATTGACCGCGTCATCAAAACCCCCATTCCCGGGATTTATGAAGTCAATGTGGGCACCGAGGTGTATTACACCGATGCCAAGGGTGACCACCTCATACAAGGCCACATCCTCGCCACCAAAACCCGAACAGACCTCACCGCCCAGCGCATCGAAAAACTCTCCGCTGTGCCCTTTGACGCATTGCCCTTGGCCGACGCCTTGGTCTGGAAACAAGGCAACGGCAGCAGACGACTCGCCGTCTTTGCCGACCCCAACTGCATCCACTGCAAACGGCTGGAACAAGAACTGGACAAGCTGCAAGACGTCACGATTTTCATCTTCCCCTACCCCATCCTCGGGCCTGACTCTGAACAAAAGAGCAGTGCCATTTTGTGCAGCAGCGAACCCATTACTGCATGGCGGGAGTGGATGCTCAAGGGTGTTGCGCCTGAGGCGGCCAATCCTGGTGTTTGCGCGAACTCACAAGCCAACAACCAAGTATCCGCTCAAGTTCAGCGCAACCTGGCCTGGGGGCAAAAGCACCGCGTGGAGGGCACGCCGGCCATCTTCTTCGAGGACGGCAAGCGGGTGCCTGGAGGGATGTCGCTGGAGGGGTTGCAGCGGCAGTTGCATGGCAGCGCCCAGTCCGCTGCAGGACATCAGCTCGTAAAGCGCAGTGACCCAAAAATACGAATCAACGAATGAATCAAGAACTTTTAAAAATGGAAGCAAATAACATGATGTTGACTAACGCCGGGCGGTTAGACAGATTTTTGTGTGGCGGACAACGTTTAGGCCAAAAACTTGCGCAACGTACTCAAAAAACCTTCCCAGGTATTTTAATAATCTTGTTGAGCACGATCGTTATCAGGCCATCCTATGGACTAGAGACTGAGTGCTGGCCATATGGTGCATCAGTCAGTTCTGGACATTATCCAACTGGCGCATCTACTGCAGATGAGGTTTGTGGCGCCATCCTTGGTGCGTTGCCAAGGCTGGTCAATGGAGGCGCGGCCACTATGGACGTTACTGATCTCGGCCCAGTACAGCAAACATTCCCGCCTGCGGTGGTTAATTATTTGTGCGCTGCATATGTAGTCACGACACACATAGAAACAGGTAAAGTTATTCCTGAAGAAACCGGCTATCGTGAGTTTGACGGTGTTTTTTATAAGCCTTGCAGTTGCACAGCAGACAAGGCTCTTGTGTTTCGAATTGACGGCTATTCAGGTGAAGTGCCTAAGGGCCCATTTATTTGTTATCCAAAAGTAGAGGAGTTTTCTGTATTTAAGAAGCCTTGCTCTCCGTGCGATGAAACAGGAAATCCAATATACCCAGGCATAGGTGCGAAACGCGAAACTGTTGATCTTGGCGTTAAATTACTAGGTGACCTTAAAATTACCATAGGTTATGACAGCCGACACGTCATGCCCATTGCACAAGTCGTCAAACGCACCATGCACCGCACTGGTGAGGTTACCACCACCACTGGGGTACCTTCCTCAACCACCTCTTTTCAAGCCTCCTTGGGCTTCACCAGAACGCTTGGCTCCCCGGCTTGGGGCATGAGCCTCAACAGGCGTTTGAGAAACGTCGAGAATGGATCTATTGTTTATGCCATGCGGGGCGATGGCAGCATTATTAATTTTGCAAGGCAGGCGGATCTCTCATATCCATCCCCTGCTGGCATCAACATCAAGCTAATTGATGATCAGAATGGATATTTTTCCGTGCTTGATACACAAACCGGTGATCATGAAAAATATGATCCGGAAGGAAGATTGCAGGAAATTTATGATAAAAACGGATTGCTATATAGCTTCAGATACAGTGATGCCAATACGCCTGAATCAATTGCGCCTGCGCCGAATTTGTTGATTTCCGTGTCATACAGGTACCGCGATGTTTATTTTAAATATTCAACCGGCACTTCAGGAGGTGCAGCCAGGTTGAGCGAAGTTATTGATGCCTCTGGTACGTCAACCCTTATTGGTTATGACGCCAATGGAAATCTGAACAAAATTCAATGGCCGGATGGCAGTATTCGAACATTTTTATACCAAAACCCAAGCTTCAATTGGGCCTTGACTGGCGTGGTTGATGAAAACAATTCGCAATATTCAAAATTCGAATACAACAGCAATGGCAAGGCTATTTCGACCGAACATGCCAACTTGGTCCAGAAATACAGCGTCAACTACAGCAATCAACCGGCAGTCACCCTGACCGAGGTCACTGACCACCAGGCACAGAAATTCTTTTCTACCTACAGCGTGGCTGCGCCTACCGGCATGCAACTGACCACGCCACAGGGCGGTGTACGTACCGTTAACTACACGACCATACTGGGTCAAAACTATGCATCCAGCCAAACTCAGTCGGCTGGTAGCGGTCATGCGTCCAGCACACGGACAACAACCTACGACAGCAATGCCAACGTCACCAGCACAGACGATTTCACCGGAAAACGCACCTGCTTCGTGAACGACCTGGCCCGCAATCTGCAAACAACACGCGTTGAAGGTTTATCAACTGGGGCGTCGTGTGGCAGCGTGACGCCAGCCAACGCCACCTTGCCAGCCGGTGTTAGAAAAATCAGCACCCAGTGGCATCCCGATTGGCGATTGCCAGTTCGTATTGCAGAGCCCGGAAAAATCACCACCTACGTCTACAACGGGCGTCCCGATCCGACCGCGGGTAACGCAGTAGCGAGTTGCGCCGAGGCAGGTACCAATTTGCTGCCCAATGGTTCAGCACCTGCGATGTTGTGCAAAAGAGTAGAACAAGCCACCACTGATGTCGACGGCAGCAAAGCATTCGCTGCCGCCTCCCAGGCGGGCGTGACCGCGCGCACGTGGAAGTGGACCTACAACCAATACGCGCAAGTTCTGACCGAAGACGGCCCGCGCACGGACGTGGCAGACATCACCACCTACACCTACCACGACGACGCCACGGCTGACTTCAACCGTGGGGACCTGAAGACCGTCACCAACGCCGCAGGCAAGATAACCCAGTACACCAAGTACAACAAACACGGCCAACTGCTTGAGAGCATCGACCCCAATGAGGTGGTGTCCAGTTTTACCTATGACCTGCGCCAGCGCATGTTGTCCAGCACCGTCGGCGGCCAAACCACCAGCTACACCTACGACCCCGTGGGCCAGCTTAAACGCATCACCCGTCCAGACACCAGCTGGGTGGGCTACGACTACGACGCAGCCCACCGTTTGATTGCCACCTACGACAACTTAGGCAACCGCGTCGACTACACCCTGGACAACGCTGGCAACAAGACGGCCGAGAACGTCAAAGACCCCGCTGGCGTGTTGAAGCGCCAACTCGCCCGCAGCATCGACGCCCTGGGCCGCGTGCAACAAACCACCGGCCGGGAGTGAACAAGATGAGCCACCACATGACCCGCATCCACGCACTCAGCCCACTCAGTCGCTTCAGTCGCTTCCCCCTGGCCTGCCTGACCGCTTTGGCAACCACGGGCTTGACCAGCGTTGCCAGCCAAGCCCAAACCCTGCCCAGTCCACCGGTCTCCCCGACCCCGGTGGTCAAGTACGAATACGACGCGGTGGGCAACCCCACCAAGACGGTGGTGGCCCCCAGCACCTTGGGTTTGACTACCAGCACCACCTACGACAGCCTGTACCGCCCTAAAACCAGCACCGACCCCAAGGCCGGTGTGGTGACCCTGGACTACAACGGAGCAGACCGCCTCACCAAAGTCACTGACCCGCGCTCCCTCATCACCCAGTACCCACGTAATGGTTTGGGTGACGCCACCAGCCTCATCAGCCCCGAAACCGGTACCGCAGGCCACACCTTTGACGCCGCAGGCAACCTCAAGACCCGCACGGACTCACGCAGCGTTCTGAGCACCTACACCTACGACGTGCTGAACCGCCCCACCCGCGTGGTGCACAGCCAAACTGGCTTTACCAGCGAAACCCACAACTGGGCTTACGACCAAACCGGTACCGGTTATGCCAATGGCGTGAACCGCCTGACTTCCACCACCCATCCCACCGGGCGCACCCAATACCAGTACGACGCCCAGGGGCGGATCACCAGCGACGCCCAGCGCATCAATGCCGCCACAGGGGCCAACACGGCGAACATCACCCGCACGGTCTCGTACACCTATGACGCTGCAGGCAAGGTCACCAGCATCACCTACCCCTCGGGCCGCAAGTTGACCATCGCCTACAACAGCGGTGGACAGCCCAGCAGCATCTCCCTGGCCAAAGATGGCACGAGCGCAGCCACGGCCTTGATCAGCAACATCCAGTGGGAACCCTTCGGTGCACCACGAAGCTGGAACTGGCAAATGGCAACGGGCACCCAGGCACAAAGCTGGAGTTACGACACCAACGGGCGGCTGACCCGCTACCGGTTGGGGGACCGCGTTCGTGACCTCGCCTACGACGCGGCTGACCGCCTCACCGGCTACACCCACTACAACGCCGCTACAGCCGCAGCAGTCCCCAGCCTGAACCAAAGCTTCAGCTACGACGAGCTTGGGCGCATCAGCAGCAGCACCGTGGGCACCAGCAGCACGGCCATCAGCTATGACGCCAATGGCAACCGCGTCACCAGCCAACTCAATACCACGGCGAGTAACTACACCACCCCCACCACCAACAATAGGCTCACGGCGACCACGAATCCGGCCAGAACCATCACCTACGACAGTGCAGGCAATCCCACGGGCATCACGGGGGACACGGCAAGCAGCTACACCGCCACCTACAACCTCGCAGGGCGACTGGCCACGCTGACCAAAGCGGGGGCCACGACAACCTACGCCTACGACAACGATGGGCGCAGGATCAGAAAGTTCATCAGCAGTGGCACGGGTGCAGGCGCTGCCAGCACCGTGCTCTTTGCTTATGACCAGAATGATCAGCTGATTGGGGAGTACAGCAGCACGGGCGCCGCCATCAGGGAGTACGTGTGGCTTGGGAACATGCCCATTGCGATCTTCACGCCGGACACCGTGGCAACCAACCCGCCGCTGGTCTACTACGTGCACACCGACCACTTGAACACGCCGCGTGTTGTCGTAAACAAGGCCAATCAGATTCGCTGGAGATGGCTGGCTGAGCCCTTTGGGACGACTGCGCCGGAGAACAATCCCGCCAGCCTCGGGGTCTTCACTCAGAACCTCAGGTTCCCTGGACAGTATGCGGACCAAGAATCGGGGCTCTTTTACAACCACTGGCGGTACTTTGATCCGGCTACTGGGCGGTACACGCAGAGTGATCCGATCGGACTAAAAGGTGGCATGAACACCTACAGCTATGTCGGATCAGCCCCAACAGGCTACGTTGATCCATTTGGACTCGAAAAAATAATTCTGCTCGGCCCGAATGACTTTGCAATGCAGAGCGCAGCGGCGAGAGATCCCGATATTCCTGATGCACTCGTTGTGTATTCGCATGGTAACGAGTCTCTTATTGGCGACTTCCGAGACAACCCCGCAAAACCGCGATTGCTTGGCCCGAAAGACGCCGCCGATCTTATTCGGGCGTCAGGTAAATGGAAACCGGAAATGTCGGTCACTGTGAAGGCATGCAACGTAGCGTCGGAGAGCTGCACCGGTCATTTGTGGTGGGAGACATGTGTACCTTCATTCACCCAAAAACTGGCGAACGAGCTGCGCGTGCCTGTTACAGGGCCAAATGGATACTATGAAGTCCGGCCATCATGGGGTGGTGGTTATGGTTATACGGGTGTCTACAGCTGGTCCTGGGGTGGGTTCACCGGAGCACCCAGGCAATGGGTAACGCATACCCCAAAGCCCTAGGAAATCTGTATGACGAAGCGTCTTCTTTTAGGGTTGGGGCTTCTCCTGTCGGCTACTTACCTCCTCGTGGCGGTGTCCATAACAAACCCAACCGATCTAACACGACCAGTTTCGATATCAGGTGCTAACGCAATGGGAGATGGTGGTTCGATGGAAGTTCAGGTTCAGGGAGCAAATGGAAAGAAACTTTCTATTCGTCGTCAAGGTAGCTTGGGTGTAGAGCGTTCGCAACAACCCATGTATCTTGTCAATTACGTATTGGGGGTTGTGCCTTTTCGGAGGCAGGTGGAAAGAAATTCGCAAATTGCCAAGGACTCTCAGAATTTGCTTGAGTCTTGGCTTCATGAAAGATTGAAGCCTGAGCAACGATCCAAGCTTGTTGTGAGCGATCCATCCACCCTACGTGAGATTCCAATGGACGTGGTTCTTGTGTTTGATTTGGCGCATTGGATCGGCGAATGACGCAAGGGGCATTTGTGACAGGAACGGACATTGGTACGAGGTCTTGCCTTGCCCTCACTTCGGGGGGCAGTGCAAAGATGATCCCTTAAAGTCCGGTTCGACAATTTTTAACAAGATGTCCGTTTAATCAATTCGTCTGCCTGGCAATAAAGCCGGTGACGGCGGAACAAAACAGATAAATCCGGGGAGGTTGCCTTGCAACACGGGGAGAAGGCGTGCGACAGCACGCTGGGGATCGGTTTACGTCTAGGGCGGCGTGATTCACGGCCCACGTATGGCCATCACTGGGTAGCGGCTGCCCTGCTTCTTCTGAGCGCGGCGCTGTTGAGCACCCCGCTCCTGGCCCAAGAAGCCCAGATCCGCAAGAACCTGCCCGCCCGGTTGCCGGGTTTCCCCACCATCGACCGGGTCATCAAAACCCCCATCCCGGGGCTCTATGAAGTCAATGCGGGCACCGACGTGTACTACACCGATGCCCAAGGGGACCACCTCATTCAAGGCCACATCATGGCCACCAAGACGCGCATCGATCTCACCGCACAGCGCATCGAGAAACTCTCTGCCGTTCCTTTTGATGCATTGCCTCTGGCAGATCCTTGGTGTGGAAACAAGGCGATGGCAGCAGACGGCTAGCCGTCTTTGCCGACCCCAACTGCATCCACTGCAAACGGCTCGAGCAGGAGTTGGACAAGCTGCAGAACGTGACGGTCTACGTGTTCCCTTATCCCATCCTCGGGCCGGACTCTGAACAAAAGAGCAGTTCCATTTTGTGCAGCAGCGAGCCCATTACTGCATGGCGGGAGTGGATGCTCAAGGGTGTGGTGCCTGATGCGAGCAACTCAGCCGCGTGCACCAACGCACAAGGCAGCGGCCAAACATCCACGCAGTTACAGCGCAACCTGGCCTGGGGGCAAAAGCACCGCGTGCAGGGCACACCGGCCATCTTCTTTGAGGATGGCAAGCGCGTGCCTGGGGGAATGTCGCTGGAGGGGTTGCAGAAGCAGCTTCAGGCCAGCGCCCCCTCAGCCGCCCCAGGGCAGCCACGCTAAAGCGTTGAATACCCCGATCCAACCCATTTCGACAAGATAACGAAAGACCCCCACGATGGACATGCTGAATTCACAACCGAACCTGCATTCAAATAACGCCAGGATGGCTGGGCTGTGTAGATTGCTGCAACTCATTCTGATGGCCACTGCACTCGGCGTCTGCGGAGTGGGGTATGGACAGGTGAAGAAAAAGCCTGCACAGAAAACTTGGTATCCGATTAATCTCGGTGAAAATATAAATCTATATCCATCCCGAGACTCGGCTTGTCAGGCAGCCCTGTCATCGCAGCTTTCTCTTTACACATATACAAAAGTTGATCAAATAACTTGCTACCCTACGGATTTGACAGTAACGAGAACAACGACAGGGGTTGCGTTCTATATAGGATCAAATTCATCCGGAGGTAGCATATATTGCGGAATTGGTAGAGACGACACGATAAATTACTCAGGCGCTTTGAATGCATGCGGCATTCAAGAATCTGTACAGACATACCACTGGGACGCCTACTACGATATGGTTCGGGAGGGTAGGGTTTGTGATAGCGCTGCTGGTTGGAACCAGTTCGATCAAACCTCCTGCGTTAGGTCTTACGACCCATACCCCCCGGCGGGGGATTGCCCCAAATGCGGCAACCCGACATCGGTGGGCAGCGGCAGCAAACAAGAGAGTTTTATTCTGGGCCGTATTCCCAGCGGACCACGCACCATTCCTCTGGAACTGCGCTACGCCAACCAGTTTCACCTGTCCGGCGGACAGATGCTGGGTGAGCCCAGTTGGTTCCTGGAGCCCGCCGACCGGCGCTTGAACCTGCGTTTTGTCGCATCCATCTGGTTGCCCCGCGTCGTCTACTCACGCGGCCACGGGATGACCGAAGAGTTTCATACTCAAGCCGGTGGTCTTTACAAAAGCTTCGATCCCCAAGTGAGTTTGGTCAAGACCAGTTCCACGGCCACACCGTGGAAGCGTGTGGACTACCGCGAGGCCGTCGTGGAGCAATACGACAGCCTGGGCCGCTTGGTTACCTTGCGCTACTTCAGCGGTGGTGGCTTTGACTTGAGTTATGCGAGTAGCACCGCCTTGCTGCCCAACCGCTTGACCACCACCACCGGCCAACAAGTTCAATTCCTCTACACCGGCACCCGCTTGAGCAACGTGCAGTTGCCCAATGGCAGCAACATCAACCTTGCCTATCAGAACTACAGCGACGCCGCCAAACATATCGCCGGCAGCTACCTTAAAACCATTGCCTACCCCGATGGCCGCAGCGTGAGTTTTGACTACGTGCCCGGCATGGCCTTGCCTGCTCCATTGGCCGGAGGGGCGATCTCTGCTGACGGCAAACAAATCTGGGGCGTGCCTGCCGACAGCCCCAGCGAAGGCGGCCCGGTTGACACCAGCGACCCCGTGGAATACGGCCGCGCCTTCTTCAACTTGAGCGGCAAAACCGACGAGAACAACCAGCCTTACGCCGACTTCCAATACGACGATCAGGGGCGCGTGCTCATCTCCCAGCACAGCGGCAATACCTACCGCCACGAGTTCAACTACCAGTCCAATCAAACGGTCGTGACCCAGCCTTTGAGTTCGGTGTCCACTTTCTACTTGACCGTCGTCAATGAGCAGTTGCGGCTGTCCAACCTCACCCGCAGTGCCACCAACTTCAACCATTCTGTTTCCTTCAACCACGACGAACAAGGCAATTTGATATCCCGCTATGACGGTGGCAACAACAGCGCCCAGTGCATGAAGGTCGATCCGAACAACAACCGCCCAGTGATCTTGTTGGAGAGCGCCAGCGGTTGTCCTGCTGACCTGGCAACTTACGTCCCAACCGGCGATGAACGCAAGACCAGCACGCAGTACCACCCTGACTGGCGTTTAGAGAGCCGAATCGCCGAGCCGGGCAAGATCACCACGCTGGTCTACAACGGCCAGCCCGATCCGACCGCTGGTAATGCCGTGGCCTCCTGCGCTCCCAGCACTGCTTTGCTGCCCGACGGCAAACCCATCGCCGTGCTGTGCAAGCGTGTTGAACAGGCCACCACCGATCTGAACGGTGCTGCTGGTTTTGCTGCCGCCTCTCAAGCCGGGGTCGCTGCCCGTGCGTGGAAGTGGACCTACAACCAATACGGCCAAGTGCTGACTGAAGACGGCCCGCGCACCGATGTGGATGATGTCACAACCTACACCTACCACGCGGCTACTGCGTTCACCGGAGTGGACCCCAACGCCGTGGGCGTCACCCTGGGTGACTTGAAGACCGTCACCAACGCCGCAAACAAGACAACTCAGTACACCAAGTACAACAAACACGGCCAACTGCTTGAGAGCATCGACCCCAACGGCGTGGTCTCCAGTTTTACCTATGACCTGCGCCAGAGAATGTTGTCCGCTACCGTCGGCGGCCAAACCACCAGCTACACCTACGACCCAGTAGGCCAGCTCAAGAAGGTGACCCGTCCCGATACCAGCTGGGTCGGCTACGACTACGACCCCGCGCACCGCCTGATTGCCGCCTACGACAACCTCGGCAACCGTGTGGACTACACCCTGGACAACGCCGGCAACAAAATCGCCGAGAACCTCAAAGACCCCGCCGGAGCCTTGCGCAAGCAACTGGCCCGCAGCATCGACGCCCTCGGGCGTGTGCAACAAACCACCGGCCGGGAGTGAATGAGATGAACTTCAAACACCACCCTCACCTCATCGCCACCGCCGCATGGCTGGCCTTGGCGACCAGCCCTCATGGCCTGGTGGCCCAAACCCTGCCCACGCCGCCAGTCTCCCCGACACCAGTGGTCAACTACGAATACGACGCGGTGGGCAACCCCACCAAGACGGTGGTGGCCCCCAGTGCCCTGGGTTTGACCACCAGCACCACCTACGACAGCCTGTACCGCCCTAAAACCAGCACTGACCCCAAAGCCGGCGTCGTCACCCTGGACTACAACGGTGCAGACCGCCTCACCAAAGTCACCGACCCACGCTCCCTCATCACCCAGTACCCGCGCAATGGCCTGGGGGATGCCACGGGGCTCATCAGCCCGGACACCGGTACGGCCTCTCACACCTTTGATGCCGCGGGTAACCTTAAAACCCGCACCGACTCCAGGTCGGTTCTGTCCACCTACACCTACGATGTTCTGAACCGCCCCACCCGGGTCGCCCACAGCAAGACCGGCTTCACCACCGAGACGCACAACTGGGCCTACGACCAAACCGGCACCGGTTACGCCAACGGCGTGAACCGCCTGACCTCCAGCACATCCCCCACCGGACGCACCCAGTACCAGTACGACGCTCAGGGACGAATCACCAGCGACGCCCAGCGCATCAATGCCACCACAGGGGCCAACACAGCCAACATTACCCGCACCGTCTCATACGCCTACGACACTGCGGGCAAGGTCACCAGCATCACCTACCCTTCGGGGCGCAAGCTGACCATTGCCTATAACAGCGGCGGCCAACCCAGCACGGTGTCCCTGGCCAAAGACGGCACCAGTGCAGCCACGGCCCTCATCAGCAACATCCAGTGGGAGCCCTTTGGTGCTCCTCGAAGCTGGGATTGGCAGATGGCAACGGGAACCCAGGCCCAAAGCTGGAGTTACGACACCAACGGACGGCTGACCCGCTACCGGCTGGGGGACAGCGTTCGTGACCTCACCTACGACGCGGCCGACCGCCTCACTGCTTACACCCACTACAATGCCAGCACAGCCGCAGCCACGCCCAGCCTGAACCAAAGCTTCAGCTACGACGAGCTAGGACGCATCAGCGCCGCCACCGTGGGCACCAGCACCACATCCATCAGCTACGACGCCAATGGCAACCGCATCACCACCAACCTGAACGCCACAGCCAGCAGCTACACCACGCCTGCAACCAACAACAGGCTTGCGGTCACCACCAATCCGGCCAGAACGATTACCTACGACAACGCAGGCAATCCCACAGGCATCACGGGGGACACGGCAAGCGCCTACACCGCCACCTACAACCTCGCCGGGCGACTGGCCACGTTGACCAAAGGCGGAGCCACGACAACCTACGCCTACGACAACGATGGGCGCAGGATCAGAAAGTTCATCAGCAGTGGCACGGGGGCAGGCGCTGCCAGCACCGTGCTCTTTGCTTATGACCAGAATGATCAGCTCATTGGGGAGTACAGCAGCACTGGAGCCGCCATCCGGGAGTTCGTGTGGCTGGGGAACACGCCGATTGCGATCTTCACGCCAGACAGCGTGGCGACGAATCCGCCTCTCGTCTACTACGTCCACACTGATCACTTGAACACGCCACGTGTCGTCGTGAACAAGGCCAATCAGATCAGATGGCGCTGGCTGGCTGAACCGTTTGGGACCACTGCGCCTGAAACCAATCCTTCTGCGCTGGGAGTCTTCACGCAGAACCTGCGGTTTCCTGGACAATATGCTGATGCTGAGTCGGGGCTCTACTACAACCACTGGCGGTACTTTGATCCAAGCACTGGGCGGTATACGCAGTCGGATCCCATTGGCCTGGCTGGCGGGAGCTTCTCCACTTATGACTACGTGAATGGGCAGCCAACGAGCTTTGTGGATCCAGATGGGCTGAGAAACCTTCGCCCTGCGCAGCCAGGAGGCAACGCATATAACCGTAGACAGTGGAATAGACATGGCCCCAAGCCGTTTGACAGACCCAACGGTGAGGGGACATCTTCTGCGTGGGAGTCTGGCGCTGAAATGTTCACGCCCGATCCTGATGAGGGAGACTATCGGCTACGGTGCTTAAGATGGGAGTGCAGCGATAACTCTTGTACCCCTGGAAAATTGGCCTCGGACTTTATGCCACCAGCGGTTTATAAAGATGCCGCCCCTGCTGGATGTAAGTGTGTTCAAGACGCGCTAGGACCGATATTCAATCCACCCCAAATTGATCCGTACCAGGATTTGCCGGACCTATACGGCAAATATCGCCGCAGCGATGGTCAGTTAGGTCGCACTTTGAGGTCTTGGCGATAGCCAAATCGATAGATGAAAGTAGGAATCGCAATCGGCCTTGTTTCCATACTGATAGGGCTCTCCCTGATGATTTCTGGGCAGCAGATGTGTCGAACAAGCTGCTGGGTGGATAACGTATTCAAACTGTTTCTTCCACAAGGCTATGAATTTCTGGCTGGTGGAATTCCTTGGTTAACGGTCGGCACGATCATCGTCATTCACGCTGTTTGGAAACGACACAAGTAACGCATCGCTTCTTGTCGCCAGACGCGCCGATCGGCACATCTGAAGAAAGGACTGATGCGAACTTCAGTGGCACAACTAAGGTAAAGCATGTTCTCGTTGCTGCGCGACCTCTTCACTCGTAAGGTCACCGCTCAGGATGAACAGGAGCCGGTGGACCAGGGCGAGCTTGAACTGCCGCCATCAGAGGTTGGCGTCGATGGAGCGCCTGGGTTCCCAATTGCTCAGCACATCGTGCTGCACGGGGGTTATCCGATCATCGACTGGGATGCAGCGCAGTCTTGGGTTTCTGAAATTGCTTCTGTGGAGATTCAGGAAAGTGCTTGGTCGGCGGTTGAGCGCGCCTGGTTGCTGCATATGAGGGGTGCCCTGGGGCCACTATTCCGTCTGAATGAGTCACGCAACGCCATGTTGCTGTCTTCGCTGGAAGTCAATGTTGCAAGTGCCACCCTCGCATACATGGAGCGCACGCTCCAGCGAGTGGTCAAACTGCTTGATGGCATCGCTCGCATGCCATCAATGGGCAAGGATTTGCTGCTTGTCTTCGATGACGACGAAAGCTACTACAACTACGTCTCGTTCTACTACCCCGATGCTGGTGAGTTTGCATTCAGTGGTGGCATGCACATCGACGTCGGGTGCAGCCACTACGTGACGGTCAAGAATGACCTGCGTGTAATTGAGCCGATCATTGCCCATGAAATGACGCATGGTTGTCTTGGGCACCTGCCGCTGCCTGCATGGTTGAATGAAGGTCTGGCCGTGAACGTCGAGCGCAGGCTCGCACCAACACCTTCTACTCACACTCCGCAGCAGCTACGGGCCAAGCACTTAGCATTCTGGGGCGAGGAAGAGATACAAGAGTTTTGGTCTGGCAAGTCGTTCCTTCGGACGGATGATGGCAATCTTCTCTCCTACGAACTTGCACGCCTGATGGTCGAGCATTTGAGCCGCTCGTGGGAGCCGTTCAAACAGTTTGTCTTGGCTGCCGATAGTGCTGATGCTGGTTCTGCCGCTGCGCGGCAACACCTTGGCGTCGATCTTGGCGAAGTGGTGTCTGCGCTACTTGAACGAGACTCACCAGCAACGCTGTGGGAGCCTGATCCTGGGCGATGGGAGGGCGAACCAGAGCGAGGGCGATTCGCCGAATCCGGTCGTGCATAACCAGGCGGCGGCACCAGTTCTCCCACTCCGATGTGAGTCCAAGCGCAAGGGCTTGAACCTCACCCCACGCCGATGACCAGCAGCGCATCAACGGGCGATAAAACCCGGATGCCTTCAAAGGTTTGAAGCACCTGTTGCGCGCCTCGCTTCCATCGTATTGCCACCCAAATTGGCGTCGCACGATTTCGGCAAGGTTGAGGCCGCTTTTCCACATTGGCGTCATAAGTTTCCGCCGACTCGATCGCACTGACGTCATACGCCCGGCCGAATTCTCGTCATAGCCACCTGCGCAAAAAATGGGAATCACATGATTCCCATTGCCATGATCGCCATGACGGTTTTGGCCGAGCGGCCTTAAAACGGCTCCTCCTCGCTCAACAAATCCCCCATCGATTCCCAGCGCTGCGGTGGGCCAGCGGTTTGGGCAGCCAGCATGCGGGTGATCTCGTCGCCATAGGCCTGCATCAACACCTCACGCAGCTGGTCTAAAAATTCGACCAAGGTGTAGGCCTCTTCGGCTTGCATGGTGGTGGCCAGCCGGTGCACGCGCATGTTCATGCGGCCACCCTGTTCGGTTGGCTCTTGTTCGATGGGCTCTGCTGCTTGAGCAAGGCCTCATGCGAGCGCCAGTGCGGTTGCAGCAAGGCAGCGTTCACATGCGAGACGGTGCAGATACGTTGCCTGTCCATGCAGGCAGCGACCAGGGCGGCATAACAAAGATTGCGGCACAAACGCAGGTTGCCCTGCACCGCTCTGAATATGACCTGCAGGGCCGCTTCATCAAAGGTGTTGGCACCCAAACCCACTGCGCCGAGCTCAGCGGTGATGAAATC
>JANPCX010000003.1:0-14494 GCA_031431125.1 Burkholderiales bacterium | reverse complement strand
CCTCGCTTGTCCTCTTTCGGGTTCTTCTTCCCCCCCCGGCGGTTGGGTTTCTAATTTTTTTTTTTTTTTCTTTTTTTCTCCCCCCCAACACGGGAGGGCGCACAGCATGAAACCCATACAAGTAGGCCTACTCGGCATCGGCACCGTTGGCAGCGGCACCTTCAATGTGCTCACCCGCAACCAAGCAGAAATTCAGCGCCGGGCCGGCCGTGGCATTGAGATCACCATGGTGGCGGACTTGGACGTGGCGCGCGCCAAACCCATCGTCGGCGACCACGACAAGGTGGTCGCCGATGCCCGCGAAGTCATTGCCAACCCCGAGATCGACATCGTCATCGAGTTGATCGGTGGTTATGGCATTGCCAAAACCTTGGTCATGGACGCCATCGCGGCCGGCAAACATGTGGTCACAGCCAACAAGGCCTTGCTTGCTGTGCATGGCACTGAAATTTTTGCGGCAGCAAGCGCCAAAGGTGTGATGGTGGCCTTTGAAGCCGCCGTGGCCGGTGGCATTCCCATCATCAAAGCGCTGCGTGAAGGCCTCACTGCCAATCGCATTGAGTGGATTGCCGGCATCATCAATGGCACCACCAACTTCATCTTGAGCGAGATGCGCGCCAAGGGTTTGAGCTTTGACGTCGTGCTCAAAGAAGCCCAGCGCCTGGGCTATGCCGAGGCCGACCCCACCTTCGACATTGAAGGCGTGGACGCGGCCCACAAAGCCACCATCATGAGCGCGATTGCTTTTGGTATTCCGGTGCAGTTCGACAAAGCTTATGTGGAAGGCATCACCAAGCTTCAAGCCTTGGACATCACCTATGCCGAACAACTCGGCTACCGCATCAAGCTGCTGGGCATCGCACGCCGCCGCGACAGCGGCATTGAACTGCGTGTGCACCCCACCTTGGTCCCAGCGGAACGTTTGATCGCCAGTGTGGAAGGGGCCATGAATGCCGTGATGGTGCAGGGCGATGCCGTGGGCACCACGCTGTACTACGGCAAAGGCGCAGGGTCTGAGCCCACCGCGTCGGCTGTGATTGCCGATTTGGTCGACATCACCCGCTTGCACACCGCCGACCCCGACCACCGCGTACCGCACTTGGCCTTCCAAGCCAATGCCCTGGCGGCCACGCCCATCTTGCCGATCGACAAGGTGGTCACCTCCTTCTACCTGCGCCTGCAAGTGGCCGACCAAGCCGGTGTGCTGGCGCGCATCACCGGCATCTTGGCTGAGCACAACATCTCGATTGATGCGCTGCTGCAGCGTGAATCGGCCCAGGGCGAAACCCACACCGACGTCATCATCCTCACCCACAACACCGTCGAGGGTGAAATGAGCAAAGCCGTGGCGCAAATGCAAGCCTTGCCCACGGTACTGGCGCCCATCGTACGCATCCGTAAAGAAGACCTGAACTGAAAATACAACCATCTACACCGTCATTCCCGCGCAGGTGGGAATCCATGGCGGATACCGCGTCGGATTCCCGCCAGGGCGGGAATGGCGAGAAGCGTGGGCTCACAGCATTGAATTTGAGGCACTGTCCGTGAAATACATCAGCACCCGTGGTGATCAAGCAGAGCGCAGCTTCTGCGACATCTTGTTAGAAGGCTTGGCCCCCGATGGTGGGCTTTATTTGCCCACGCATTACCCGCAAGTGGATGCCGCCACCTTGACGAAGTGGCGCGGTCTGACCTATGCCGACTTGGCGTTTGAAATTTTGTCGCTCTACATCGACGACATTCCTGCGGAAGACTTGCGCAAGCTCGTGCGCAAAACCTACACCGAACAAGTGTTTGGCACGCCCGAGATCACGCCGCTCAAACCGCTGGAGCCTGGCCTCGCGCTGCAAGCCCTGTCCAACGGCCCCACCTTGGCCTTCAAAGACATGGCCATGCAGTTGCTCGGCAACTTGTTCGAGTACGAACTCGCTCGCCGTGGCCAAACGCTCAACATCCTCGGTGCCACCTCGGGCGACACCGGCAGCGCCGCCGAGTACGCCATGCGCGGCAAAAATGGCATTCAGGTTTTCATGCTCAGCCCCCATGGCCGCATGAGCGCTTTCCAGCAGGCGCAAATGTTCAGCTTGCAAGACGCCAACATCCACAACATCGCCATCGAGGGCGTGTTCGACGACTGTCAAGACATCGTCAAAGCCGTCTCCAACGACCTGGCCTTCAAACGCCGCCACCACATCGGCACCGTCAACTCCATCAACTGGGCACGGCTGCTGGCCCAAGTGGTGTATTACTTCGCCGGTTACTTCCAGGCGACGAAGACCAACGACGAGCAAGTGAGCTTCGCCGTGCCCTCAGGCAACTTCGGCAATATTTGCGCCGGCCATGTGGCGCGCTCCATGGGCCTGCCCATCAAACGCCTGGTGCTGGCCACCAACGAAAACAATGTGCTCGACGAATTCTTCCGCACCGGCAGCTACCGCGTGCGGGGCAGCGCCGACACCTTTGAAACCTCCAGCCCATCGATGGACATTTCCAAAGCCTCGAATTTCGAGCGTTTTGTGTTCGATCTGCTCAAGCGCGACGGCGCACGCGTCAAACAACTCTTCAAAACCGAGGTGGAAGAAAAAGGCTCATTCGCCGTGTCTGCCGAAGAATTCCTAGCCATCAAACAGTTTGGTTTTGTCTCCGGCACCAGCACCCATGCCGATCGCTTGGCCTCCATCCAAGCCACCTGGCAACGGGCAGGCGTGATGATCGACACCCATACCGCCGACGGCCTCAAAGTGGCGCATCAGTTCGTGGAGCAAGGCGTGCCGATGTTGGTGCTGGAGACCGCACTGCCCGCCAAATTCGCCGAGACCATCGTCGAAGCCATAGGCCAACAACCACCTCGCCCTGCAGGCTTGGAAGGCATTGAGAGTTTGCCTAAGCGGTTTGTGGTGATGGGGGTGGATGTGGGGGCGGTGAAAGCATTTGTTGCGGAGCGGGGTTGAGGACGAGTTCTTTCGTTGAAAGACTGCGTGCCATTACGCGAGCGGTGCGCCAGAAACCAGCGCTCGGGATTCGCGGTCATGCAAGTCGACCGCAAACTTGATGGACTCGTGGACCACACCAGAACCGATGGACTCTATGTAGCGACAAGCTGCATACCCCGCTGCACTGGCCTCATAGCCTGCGATCCATTGATTGCGAATGGCGATCATTTCGGGGCGTACAGGCCAAACGCCGGGTCGTGGACGCATGTGTGTGGAGATACCGATGCGCCAAGGTTTGCCGGTGAGCCTGGCGCGGAAGCACTTCTGATTGGTACACATCCGAACGTAGACAGGGTCCGCACGAACAGCCAGGAAGAAGCGTTGAACCTCGTCTGAGGTGGCATCAAACGGCTGATGGGTTGCCAACACGCGATAGCCAGCAGGGGTTCGGTAAAGGCGAACGCTCCAGGATGGATGGGCCGAAACAAACTTGACGATTCGATCCCGTGCAATGCGCTCCTCGCCACCCTTTGCCGCTACCCCCGCGCGGCGGGCGAGACCTGCCAGCGGTGCGGCGGCGATCATGGACAAAAAAACCAGACCGAAAGTGATTCCCCAGCTTTGCATGAGCGCGCCAGTTCCGAGGGATGCCGCAAGGAGAACAGCAAAAGCAATAAAACCCGGTTTCAGTCCACCTTCCGGCGAGAAGTCGACGTCCGCGAAGAGCGCATTCGGCGAGTTCAGGCAATGCGCGCCATAGGCGTTGCGGGTGACGACCTGGTCGCCGTGGCGTGCCAGCACTTCCTCTCGACTTGGAACTCCATGGGCGCCGTTGTAGGCAACCTTGGGCTCGCGTCTATGCAGCTTCTCGCCAGCAATGAGTCTTTGCAGCGCTTCGTCGGCGCGCGCCTCTGCCACGGATTGCGCCTCGGACTCGCTGAGCATGGACCAGCCATACCGGCGAACGGTGATTTGTTTTCCGTGTGTTTTGTGTTGTTTTCGGGCTTCCGCCCAGTGGTTGGGAACGATCATGGTGGCTGGTGCGATTGAAGGTGTTCAGGTGGGCGAGCACGGCTAGGGCGAACCATCATCAACTGCCTTGGCGTCTATGGGATTCGACGCCCCAATGTACAGGCGCTGATTTCGAACGTAGAGAACCATGGGCTCGCTTTCGGGTAAGTCCTCAGCGAACACGATGCCCACCGGGCCCTGCGCGTTGGACATCGTCGCCAGCCACTGGACAAAGGGAAAGAGGTCTTGCGCAACGCCCTCAAGCTTGTTACCTGGCAAACACAGGTTGACTCCAGCGTACGAAGTGCCACCTTCAAGCGGTGCCATCCAAAACGCGCACTGCCACGCGCTAGGTTGGAAGTTTCTGTAGCCTTGTTGAAACCGGTACTGTGGATCGAACGTTTCGAAGAATTTGTGCTGCGGCAGAGAACTTGGACGGGGAGCGTCGTCACGGAATACATAGCGCAAAGCCTCGGCATTTTCTGAAGCGGCCTGTGGTGCTAGCGTTAGGCTCAAGATGAAGGTGTAGTGAGCTGACATCAATACCTCTCGCGGTACAGGGGCTTGGGACGCTTTTTGAAGCGTATCACCGTCGTCTGTCGCGTCTATTCAGCTGGACCCTCAACAACCTGGAAATCACAAAGGCGAAATCGTCGAAAATTCAACTCAAATGGCATTCAACGATTCCGCATGAACCACCTCGCCAGCAACAAATCACTGCCATCAATCGAGCACGGGTTTCCTCGCTGCAGCAACCACATACCCGGAGACATCCATGATTTCCTTGGATGACGCACTGGCCGTCTTGAAGCGGTCACTGCTTTCATCAAACGCGGTGGCGATGGAATTGGTGCCAGCGTCCTCCGCCCTGGGCCGCATCCTGGCCGCAGACGTGATCTCGCCACTCGACGTGCCGCCCCACGACAACAGTGCCATGGATGGGTATGCCTTGCGTGTAGCCGACGTGAAAGAAGTGGGCACGGTGTTACCCGTGAGCCAGCGCATCGCGGCGGGCAGCGTGGGTCAGCCGCTGCAACCGGGCACCGCCGCCCGCATCTTTACTGGTGCGCCAGTTCCGGCGGGGGCCGATGCGGTGTTGATGCAAGAACAAACGGAAAGCCTGGATGGCGCCGTGCGGTTTTTGGCTGTGCCGCCTGTGGGCACTGCCATTCGACAACGCGGTGAAGACGTTGCGGTGGGGCGGGTTGTACTTGAGCGAGGCACACGCCTGACGCCCCAAGCGCTGGGCATGGTGGCCACGGTGGGGGCCACAACGGTGACCGTCTACCGTCAACCGCGTGTGGGCGTGTTCTCCACGGGCGATGAGTTGGTGATGCCAGGGCAAGCACTGCGGCCCGGCGCCATTTACAACAGCAACCGCGCAACCCTCATCGCCTGCGTGCAGGCCTTGGGCGGGCGCTGCGAAGACCTCGGTCTGGTGCCTGACCGCCTGGAGGCCACCCGCGCGGCGCTGCGCGAAGCGGCTAAAAACTTCGACCTCATCATCACCAGCGGGGGTGTGTCGGTGGGTGAAGAGGACCACCTCAAACCCGCACTCGCCGCTGAAGGCATGCTGCACGATTGGCAGCTGGCGATCAAACCCGGCAAGCCCTTGGCCTATGGGCAAATTCAAGTGGGCGAGCGCCGCTGCCATGTGATGGGGCTGCCGGGCAACCCGGTGTCCAGCTTCGTCACCTTTTTGCTGCTGGTGCGGCCGGTGCTGTTGCAGCTTCAGGGTTTGTCGCCTGCGGCACCGCAAGGGTATTTGCAACGCGCAGATTTCAACTGGCCTCGCGCGGACAAACGCCGCGAGTTTTTGCGGGTGCGTCGCCATGCGGATGGCGGGCTCGACTTGTTCCCCCACCAAGGCTCGGGCGTGCTGACGTCCACTGTGTGGGGCGATGGCCTGGTGGACAACCCGCCGGGCCAAACGATTCAAATGGGCGACATGGTGCGTTACTTGCCCTACAGTGAGTTTTGGTCAGGGCTTGCGTCATGAGCTTGCAACTGCGTTATTTCGCCTCGGTGCGTGAAACTCTGGGCGCGGGCGAGGCCATGCCCTATGTGCCCGGCGAAACCGTGGCCGCGCTGCGCCAACGTTTGCACGCCTTGAGCCAAGCGCACGCGATGGCCCTGGCCGACGACCAAGCCCTGCGCTGCGCGGTGAACCAAACCCTGTGCGGCATGGACACGGTGTTGGCTGACGGTGCCGAAGTGGCTTTTTTCCCGCCAGTGACCGGTGGGTGACATGACCGCGTCCAGCTTGACACCGACCGTGCGCATTCAAACCCAGGACTTCGACCTGAGCACCGAGGTGGCCGCTTTGCGTGCCGAAGCGGCAGGCGTCGGTGCGGTGGTGAGCTTCTTGGGCACGGTGCGCGAACACAGCAGCGGCGATGCTATTCAAGGCATGACCTTGGAGCATTACCCCGGCATGACGGAGTCGTCGATTGAGGCCATGGTGGCCGCAGCCCAAGCGCGGTTCAACATCCTGGCCGCCCGTGTCATCCACCGCGTGGGGCCGCTCTTACCCCAAGACCAAATCGTCTGGGTGGGTGTGGCGGCTGCGCACCGAGGTGAAGCCTTCGCGGCCTGCGAGTACCTGATGGATTACCTCAAAACCCAAGCGCCGTTTTGGAAGAAGGAACACACCGCGGATGGTGGGCGCTGGGTGGATGCGCGAGCGAGTGATGACGCGGCGCTGGCCAAGTGGGCGCCGCCCTCGCAGACAATCGCACGATGAACGCACTCTCCCTCGCATCCCTTCTGGCTGTCGCCGCAGGGGCGGCATTGGGCGCAGTGTTCCGCTGGTGGGCGGGCCTGTGGCTCAACACCGGCGGCGCGGCCTTCCCTGTCGGTACGGTGCTGGTGAACTGCGTGGGCGGCCTGTTGATCGGCATGGCCATGGTGTATTTCGAGCGGCAGCCCAACGACACCCTGCGCCTGCTTCTGGTCACCGGTTTTTGGGGGGCTTGACGACTTTCTCGGCGTTTTCTGCGGAGTCGCTGAACTTGTTGCAGCGGGGTGATTGGGCTTGGGCGATGGCCCATACCTTGGTCCATGTGCTGGGCGCCCTGGGTTGCGCGGCCCTCGGGTTCCGTCTGGCCAAGCTGATTTGGGCGTGACTTTGATCTAAATCAGGCGTCGCGATCATTCGCAACGCATTGAGCGCTTGAAAAACTGACCGTTGTGCCCCACTCTAAGGACAACCGGAGGTTTTCAACATGCGACTCGACAAACTCACCACCAAATTCCAAGACGCGCTGTCTGACGCCCAAAGCCTGGCGATCCAGCGTGACAACCCCTACATCGAACCCGCCCACATCCTGGCCGCCATGCTGGCCCAGACCGACGGCCCCAAGGCCTTGCTCGAGCGTGCCGGTGTCAGCACCGCCAAGCTGCAAGAGGCGCTGGAAGGGGCGATGGCGAAATTGCCCCAGGTTCAAGGGGGTGAACAAGTGCAGGCCAGCCGCGATACCGCCGGCGTGCTGCAAGCTTCGGAAAAAGAAGCCGGCAAACGTGGCGACGAGTTCATCTCCAGCGAAATGTTTTTGCTGGCCCTGGCCGAACACAAAACCTTGGGGCCTTTGGTCAAAGAACACGGTCTCACCCGCAAGGCCCTGGAAGCCGCCATTGACGCGGTGCGTGGCGGCGCCAAGGTGGACAACCCCGAAGCCGAAGGCCAGCGCGAGGCCCTCAAAAAATACACGCTCGACCTGACCGAACGCGCCCGCGCCGGCAAGCTCGACCCGGTGATCGGCCGCGACGACGAAATTCGCCGTGCCATCCAGGTGCTGCAGCGCCGCACCAAAAACAACCCCGTCTTGATTGGCGAGCCCGGTGTGGGCAAAACCGCCATCGTCGAAGGCCTGGCCCAGCGCATAGTGGCCGGTGAAGTGCCCGAGTCGCTGAAGAACAAACGGGTGCTGGTGCTCGACATGGCTTTGCTGCTCGCAGGCACCAAGTTTCGCGGCGAGTTTGAAGAGCGCCTGAAATCAGTGCTCAAAGAAGTGGCCCAAGACGAAGGCCAAACCATTGTCTTCATCGGCGAAATCCACACCATGGTGGGGGCGGGCAAAACCGAAGGCTCGATGGACGCGGGCAACATGCTCAAACCCGCCTTGGCGCGTGGCGAGTTGCATTGCATTGGCGCCACCACACTCAACGAGTACCGCAAATACGTCGAGAAAGACGCCGCCTTGGAGCGTCGTTTCCAGAAGGTCCTGGTGGGCGAGCCCACGGTGGAAGCCACCATCGCCATCCTGCGTGGCTTGCAAGAAAAGTATGAAGTGCACCATGGCGTGGAGATCACCGACCCGGCCATCGTCGCGGCAGCCGAGCTCAGCCACCGCTACATCACCGACCGTTTCCTGCCCGACAAAGCGATTGACCTGATCGACGAAGCGGCCGCCAAGGTCAAGATCGAGATCGACTCCAAACCCGAGGTGATGGACAAGTTAGATCGCCGCTTGATTCAATTGAAGATTGAGCGCGAAGCCGTGCGCCGCGAAAAAGATGAAGGTTCGCAAAAACGTTTTGTGCTGATTGAAGAAGAAATCGCCAAGCTGGAGCGCGAAGCCTCTGACCTGGACGACCTGTGGAAGGCCGAAAAAGCCGCCGCCCAAGGCTCGGCCCACATCAAAGAAGAGATCGACCGCATTCGCACCCAAATTGAAGAGTTCAAACGCAAAGGCGACTTCAACAAACTCGCCGAGTTGCAGTACGGCAAGCTGCCCGACTTGGAGAAAAAACTCAAAGAGGCGCAAGCCAAAGAGCAGGGCAAGTCAAAAAAGGCGGGCGGCAAACCGCAGCTGCTGCGCACCTTGGTGGGCGCTGAAGAAATTGCCGAAGTGGTGGCCCGTGCCACCGGCATTCCCGTGGCCAAGCTGATGCAGGGTGAACGTGAAAAGCTGCTGCAAATGGAAGGCCGCCTGCACGAGCGTGTCGTGGGCCAGGACGAAGCCATCACCGCTGTGGCCAACGCCATTCGCCGCTCGCGCTCGGGCCTGTCCGACCCCAACCGTCCCACGGGTTCCTTCTTGTTCCTGGGCCCCACGGGTGTCGGCAAAACCGAGCTGTGCAAAGCGCTGGCCGGTTTCCTGTTTGACAGCCCCGACCACATGATCCGCGTCGACATGAGCGAGTACATGGAAAAACACAGTGTCAGCCGTTTGATTGGCGCGCCACCGGGGTATGTGGGCTACGACGAAGGCGGCGCGCTGACCGAAGCCGTGCGCCGCAAGCCCTACAGCGTGCTCTTGCTCGACGAAGTGGAAAAAGCCCACCCTGACGTCTTCAACGTGCTGCTGCAAGTGCTGGACGACGGCCGCCTCACCGACGGCCAAGGCCGCACCGTGGACTTCAAAAACACCGTCATCGTGATGACCAGCAATTTGGGCTCACACCAAATCATGAACCTCGCTGGGCAAGACAGCGAGGTGATTCGTGAAGCCGTGTGGGTGGATGTGAAACAGCACTTCCGCCCCGAGTTTTTGAACCGCATCGACGAGGTGGTGGTCTTCCATGCGCTGGACAACAGCAATATCGCGGCGATCGCCAAAATCCAGCTCAAGGTGCTGGAAGGGCGCATCGAGAAGATGGACATGAAACTCGACGTGTCGGCCGATGCGCTGGCCGAACTCGCCAAAGTCGGCTTCGATCCCGCCTTCGGTGCCCGCCCACTGAAACGCGCCATCCAACAGCGCATTGAAAACCCAGTGGCCAAGCTGATTCTGGAAGGCAAGTTTGGCCCGAAAGATGTGATCCCGGTGGACGTGCACGACGGGGAGTTTGTATTTGGGCGGGTGGTGCATTGAACACCAACGCTCAACCCCGCTGCTGGTCCTTGGACAACACCGCACGAATCTCTTGCAGGCGCTTTTCGTTTTCTTGAATGGAGGCGAGCGCCTGTGGATCACGCTCGGGTGATTCGAACAGCGCCAACTCAAGGCTCAGCCGCTTTCGGAATAGACCGGCCTTCTCCGCGATGCGCAGCGTGTAGAAAATATCTTCGTCATAGTGCAGCCGCAGTTCATGCGCTGAGATGGGCCAGTGTTTGATCAGCAAGAACGATGCATACATCGCGCCGAGTTCATGGGTCGCCAGGGGACGAAAGTTGCTGCCCAGGAGCGTGAAGTTGTTGGACTCTTCAAAGGGGCAGTCCCATGAGGTGACGAGCAGGTAGCCCTCGCTCCATCGGTACTGGGCCTCCACCGCATAACCCTTGATGGCGGTGCCGGTATCGCGGCCTTCGAACAACAAGCGGCTGGCCAGTGGCCAGGTGTTGTACTCCCCGGCATGCCTTGCCAGTGAAAAGGTGTTGATCAATTCCATGTTGGATGGCGGATGGTCAGCTCGACAACAACTTGTTCACCAACTCCGGCGTCGTTGCCGCCCCGTACTTCTTCATCAGCCGCCCCCGGTAAACATCAACCGTGCGTGGGCTGATGGTGAGGCGTTTGCCGATCAGCTTGCTGGTCAGGCCTTCAATCAACAGCGCTGCAATTTCACGTTCACGCGGGGTCAGGTCGGCGCGCAGTTGGCGGCGGGAGGACAGGTCTTCAAAACTCCAGATGCCGGCTGCGTGGGGTTGTTTGGTTTGCAAGGCGCGGCCCGCCACGTGGCACCAGAAGAGTTCTCCTTGCCGCGCGCCACCGACACGCTTCATGACACGTTCGTCGGCATACCAACCCTGGGCGTTGAGCTGGGCCGCAATGCGCTCGCCGGTGCGCTCGAATTCGTCGAGGGTGGGGTAGAGCACCTCCAGGCTGCGGCCGATGAGTTGGCTGCGCGTGGCGCCAAACATGTCGAGCAAATGCTGGTTGCAGTCCATGATTTGCCGCTGGCGCGACAGCACCAAACCCACTGGAGCCAGGTCGAAGGCGGTGCGGTAGTCGATGTCGTGTTCGGGCGTGGGCATCAGGCGCGGGTATCAGGGTTTGTGCGGAGGTGACTTAGTCAATTTTACGTAGCGACTACGTAAGGCCTTACGTAGTAACCTGCAGGCCATTCGAGGTCAACCTGAGGAGCATGTTCGATGAACAAGGTCTATCCCAGTGCCGCAGCGGCACTCAAGGGTTTGGTGGCGGACGGGCAGCTGCTCGCCGTGGGCGGGTTTGGCCTGTGCGGCATTCCGGAGGCGTTGATTGCGGCGCTGCGCGATTCGGGCGTCAAAAACCTCACGGTGATTTCCAACAATGCCGGGGTGGATGGTTTTGGCTTGGGGCAGTTGCTGGAAACACGCCAGATCAAAAAAATGATCTCGAGTTATGTGGGTGAAAACAAAGAGTTCGAACGCCAGTACCTGGCGGGTGAGTTGGAGCTGGAGTTCACGCCGCAAGGCACCTTGGCCGAGAAGCTGCGTGCCGGTGGCGCGGGCATCCCAGCCTTCTTCACGAAAACCGGCGTGGGCACCATCGTGGCTGAAGGCAAAGAGCTGCGCGAGTTTGATGGCCACACCTATGTGATGGAACGGGCTTTGTTGCCCGAGGTGTCGCTGGTGAAAGCGTGGAAGGCGGACAAGAGTGGCAATTTGATTTTTCGCCGCACCGCACGCAACTTCAACCCGGCGGCCGCGATGGCGGGCAAGGTGACGGTGGTCGAGGTGGAAGAGATCGTGGAGACCGGCACGTTTGACCCGGATGCGGTTCACCTGCCCGGCATCTATGTGCACCGTTTGGTGCTCAACGCCACGCCGGAAAAACGCATTGAGAAACGCACGATCACCGAAAAAACCGCTGCAAGCGCGCATTAAAAAAAACCGAGAAGGGTGCCCGCAGGCACCCGCTATCCGTCCTTCCGAAGGAACCAAAATGAGCTGGACACACGACCAAATGGCGGCCCGCGCCGCCCAAGAACTGCAAGACGGCTTTTACGTGAACCTGGGCATCGGCCTGCCGACGCTGGTGGCCAACCATGTGCGCGCCGACATTGAGGTCTGGCTGCAAAGTGAGAACGGCATGCTGGGCATCGGCCCTTTCCCCACCGAAGACCAAGTGGATGCCGACCTGATCAATGCAGGCAAACAAACCGTCACCACCATCCCTGGCTCCAGCATCTTCGGATCGCATGAGAGTTTCGCCATGATCCGTGGCGGCAAGATCAACCTTAGCATCTTGGGCGCCATGCAGGTCAGTGGCCAAGGTGACCTGGCCAACTGGATGATTCCCGGCAAGATGGTCAAGGGCATGGGCGGCGCGATGGACCTGGTGGCAGGCGTGGCCCGTGTGCTGGTGCTGATGGAGCATGTCGCGAAGAAAAAAGACGGCGGCATTGATCTGAAAATCTTGCCCGCCTGCACCTTGCCATTGACCGGCGTGGGGGTGGTCAACCGCATCATCACCGACTTGGCGGTGATGGACGTGACGCCTGCAGGTTTGAAGCTGGTGGAACTGGCCGACGGCGTGACACGCGACGAGGTGCAATCTAAAACGGGTGTGCCGCTGCTCTGAGCGTGCGGTGGCCGATCAGCAGTCGGCCGCGCGAATCAGCTCAGCCGCAGGGCCACCCAATCCGAGGTGGCTTCGGGGATCATCAAGGCGCAAGCGGCGCCGCCGTGGTACATCAAACGGCTGTAGACAAAGAGCGGCCGGCCTGGGACAGTGCCGCCAATGTTGCGTACCGTTTGTATGAACACCAGAGGGTCGGTGCTGCTGCCGGACCCGCTCACCGGTCTGGGATCCACGCTGTAAATTTTGTTGCGGTCGTTGGGTTGGTAGTTCCAGCGGCGGATGGCGACACCATCGTAAAAACTGGGGATGGTTTCCTGCGTGCTGCTGAAGGCGAAGGTGGAGCCTGCGGTATCGCCGGTCAGCACAAATCGTTTGAAGCTTTTGCTGTCCATGTTGAAGACAAACCCTTGGTTCATCAAGCTGGGCTGACCGTAGTTGCCAATTTTGTTGAAGCAAAACAGATCACGGCCCACACGGCACATGCTCAACGATTCCGACACCAAACCAAAGGTGGACGCGTTGCTCTCATGCACCGACTCAATGCTGCGTGTATTGGGGTTGAACACCATGATGGCGTTGCGCCAGCCGCCTCCGGCATCACCGGGGGTGAGGGTAACGAACATGCGGTCGGTCACCTCGTCGTACATGGCAACGGTGCCTTGTTGCAGCGGAACCGTGCCGTACTGAGGGCGAAACTTCACCAACTGCGCTCCCAGGTCTACACCCCGACCTAACCACTGCCCAGTAGCGGTATCGAACTCAGCATAGACCGCGTAAAAGTAGTGCAAACGTGTGCCGCGTTTGACCGCCGCGGCATACATGTGGGTGGACAAGCGTGCCAACGCGGGCGCGGCGTAAACATGGTCACGTGTGTCGGGCAGTTCACTGGCGGGCAGAAACCAGCCATCAAAGACACGGCCTGAGGGGTAGGGTTTGGTGTTCGGGTAACCCGGCAAATAAACCGTGGGCGGTGTGGGTTGCCCCAGCAAAGACCAAGCCAAAGTTTGGTGGTCAAACTTCAGTACAGCGTTGCAGCTGCCATCGCCGTGTCCCCCACCAAAAAAATACTGTGCTCCCAGCCAAGGGTCATTCGCCGGGTCGCAAAACGCGTTCACGATGGAATTGAATGGGTCGGTGCCGTAATACGCACCGGCCGGGATGTTGGCTTTGGCCCAGGGCGCAAACGCGGTGCCTGGTAACAGGGTCCAGGTATCGGCCGCAATGGAATTGGCCCAGGCGGGTTTGGGGGGGGCCGGAGGGACGGGAAGCGGTCCCTGAGGCGCGGGACCTGCGGTGACGTTGTTGCTGCCATTGCCGCTGGAGCCAATGGGTGCGGCCTCTGGTGCAGGTGCCGAGGGCGCTTGTGCAGCAGTGGCGCCACCACCGCCACCACCGCAGGCACTCAGCGATGCGGCCCAACCCCCCACAGCCGCAGAGCTCAGCAGCAGTTGACGGCGGCGTCGGTTGACGCGGGAAGGGCGGGGTGATGGGCAGTTGTTCAATGGGAAGTCTCGTTATCCAGGTCAGACCCTATCTTCGCTGATGCGCGCTGCGCTGGCCACGTCTTCTCGGCCACAGAACGCTACCAGTTGTAAGGACCTGGTGGTTTTTTGTGTCTGCGTGCCGGCATGTGCCTCAGTTGAGGGCCTTGCTGCAACCATTTCGTAACGTCTTGAACAGCGGCGGGTGCAGCATGGGTGGACTACCATGGTTCAGACGCCACAGGGGAAGAACACGATGCCGACACATCCAAGCAAAGAAGAGAGAAGAGAATTTCTGCGCCGGGCCGCCGCCGCGCTCACAGGCATTTCTGCGGTGGGTTGTGGTGGGGGATCTGGCGGAGCAACCGCCAGCCCCAACAGCCCACCAGCCGCTGCGACGCCAGCACCTGCACCGGCGGGTGGCCCCGTCTCGCCCCCGGCGGCTGCCGCACCTGCACCTGCGCCCGCCCCGATTGGTGCCATGCAATTCAGCCTGGTCAGCCCGAAAGCCAACGCGCTGGCCCCCTTCACACTCGGTTTTGCATTCAGGGCCGGTGATATTGCCGCAGGGCAAACCGTGGTCAGCACGGACGTGCCGCGCCTGCAGGTGTTGGCCAAA
>JANPCX010000002.1:0-108726 GCA_031431125.1 Burkholderiales bacterium | reverse complement strand
CGTCTCGCCTTGAAAGCGCGGCGCGGCAGGCGGGCTGGCGCAGCCCGCCAGCGCAGCAGCAGCCACCACAAGGCCGACCCATCGCGCCCAGCGCGTGCTCGGCAGTTTTTGTGTGTTCATGCAGGTTCTCAGGTGAGGGGCTTGGAAGGGGCTGGCTGCCCTGCTGCGCAGTCTAGCGCCCGGGCCTGCGGCCCATAACCCGGGCGCACCCCAAGGGCCGCGCCAGGTTGCAGGTAGCGCAGCTTCGGCGTGCGGGCAGCCGCAGGCGCACCGCGCCGAAGACAGCCAGCAACGGGTCCGATGACCGTGCTGCACGGTGAACGGCTGCACGGCTGCACGGCTGCCGCCCAGCCTCCATACTCGGCGCTTGCTCATGCTGCATCGTCCGCCTGCTGCGCCCTCCCCCACATCCCACCCGATGCCCGGCTACCTGACCAAGCAAGAGTGCATCGCCATTGCCGGTGCAGCCAGCCTGCAGATCCAGTCCCTGCTGGACAAACAGCAATTCAGCGACCCTTTGGGTGTTGCCAGTCGCCTGGGCATCGGTTCGGCCGCCTGGCCGCTGTTTGGGCTGCTGTGGCCTTCCGGCGCGCACCTGGCCGAGCGCATGGCGGCGCATGTGCTGCTGCCGGGCCAACGCATACTGGAAGTGGGCTGTGGGCTGGGGCTGGCCAGCCTGGTGGGCCATCGCCGTGGGGCTGACATGACGGCCAGCGACTGTCACCCATTGGCGGCCCGGTTCCTGGCCATCAACCTGCGCCTGAATGCTTTGCCGCCGATGAAGTATCAAGCGGGGGAGTGGGACCCGGCCGTGACCCTGGCCGCGGGTGCGCCGCTGGACCACGCCCAACGCTACGAGCTGATCATCGGCAGCGACGTGCTCTACGACCGCAACGCCAGCCACGCGCTGGCCGGCTTCATCGGCCGCCACGCCATGCCCAGCTGCGAGGTCTGGATCGTGGACCCCGAGCGCGGCAACCGGCCTGGCTTCTCGCGCCGCCTGGAAGACCTGGGTTTTGTCACCAGCCAGACCCGCTTGGACTGTGCGGCCACGGCCGACGCGGTGGCCTACAAGGGCCGCATGCTGACCTACCGCCGCGTGGACCCCGCAGCCATCAAGCCATCGCCGCCTGGGCCGCCAGCACTTCCACCCGCACGGCTTCGGTCAGCTCGGCCTTCAGGCTGCTGAAAGCCGGTGTGGTCTTGACCGAGTAGTGGCGTGGGTGCGCCAGGTCCACGTCGCGGTCGAGCTTGATGCGGCCAGGGCGCGCGCTCATCACCACCACCCGCGTGCCCATGAAAACGGCTTCGTCGATGTCGTGGGTGACAAACAGCACCGTCTTGCGCTCCGCTTCCCAAATGCCCAGCAGCAGTTCCTGCATCAGCTCGCGGGTCTGGTGGTCCAGCGCGCCAAAGGGCTCGTCCATCAGCAGCATGCGCGGGTTGTTGGCCAGAGCGCGGGCCAGCGCGGTGCGCTGCTGCATGCCGCCCGAGAGCTGCTTGGGGTAGTGGTTGGCAAAGCCCTTCAAGCCCACCTTGGCCAAGAAGCCATGGGCGATGTCCAACTGCTGGTCGCGCGGCAAACCACGTTCGCGCAGGCCGAAGCAGACGTTGTCCAGCACGGTCAGCCAGGGAAACAGCGTGTAGCTCTGGAAGACCATGCCGCGGTCGGCGCCGGGGCCGCTGATGCGCCGGCCTTCCAGCGTGACTTCACCGGCGGTCTGCACGTCCAGCCCGGCCACGATGCGCAGCAAGGTGCTCTTGCCGCAGCCGCTGGGGCCCAGGATGGTGATGAAGGCGTTTTCGGCCACATCCAGATCGGTGGCCTGCAGCGCCAGCGTGGTGTCAAAACGGCGCTCGAGACCGCGCACTTGAAGAATGGGCTGGTTCATCTGTTCATCGCCCCAGTTGCGCCCAGGGGAACAGCCTGCGGTTCACCCATTTGAAGAACAGGTCACTGGCCAAGCCGATCAGGCCGATGACGATGATGCCGAAGATGATCTGGTCGGTGGCCAGCAAGGCCTGGCTGTCGGTGATCATGTGGCCGATGCCGCTGCTGGCACCGATGAGTTCGGCCACGATGACGTAGGTCCAGGCCCAGCCCAGCACCATGCGCAGGGTCTCGGCGATCTCGGGCGCGGCACCCGGGATCAACACCCGCTTGACCAGGCTGCTGTCGCTGCTGCCCAAGGTGTAGGCGGCCTCCACCAGGTCACGTCGGGTGTTGTCCACGGTCACAGCAATCATCAACACCAGTTGGAAAAAACTGCCAATGAAGATGACGGCCAGCTTCTGCGCCTCGCCGATGCCAGCCCACAGGATCAGCAGCGGGATGAAGGCGCTGGCCGGCAGGTAGCGGGCGAAGCTGACAAAGGGCTCGAAGAAGGCCTCGATGGGCTTGTAGGCACCCATCATCACGCCCAGCGGTAGCGCCAGCGCAGCGGCCAGCACAAAGCCGCCCACCACCCGCCACATGGTCATGCCGATGTCGTGCGCAAAGTCCATCTGCGTCAGCAGCACCCAGCCCGAGCGCAGCATCTGCAGCGGGTCGGCCAAGAAGATCTTGGGTACCAACCCGCCAAACGTGACGGCGGCCCAGACCGCCACGAAGACGACGAAGAAGGACACACCCAGCACGAGCCGCGTGCCAGGTGCCACCGCAGTCAGCGGCTTCACTTGATAAAGCGCGTGTCGGCCAACTTGGACATGTCAGGCAGCGTCTTGATGATGCCCACGCCCAGCAACAGATCGGCGGCTTCCTTGCTGAAGGCTGCGTGCTCACCGGCAAAGAACTTCTGGTTGGCGGCGCGGTCTTGCCAGCGCAGGAATTTCTGGCTGTTCTCGAAGGCTTCGCCGGTCTGCTTGACGTCGGCGCCCATGATCTCAAAGCTCTTCTTGGGCTCGGCCTTGATCATGTCCAGCGCCGCAAAGTAGGCGTTGGCCAATCCTTGTGCGGCCTTGGGGTTTTCGGCCAGGAACTTCGGCGTGCAGCCAAAGGTGTCCATGATCATCGGGTAGTCCAGCGTGGTGGCGATGATCTTGCCGGCCTCGGGCTTGGCGCGCACGGCGCTCAGGAAGGGCTCGTAGGTCATCACCGCGTCCAGATTGGCGGTGCCGGCGAGCATGGCGTTGGCAGCCGCCTGAGGCTCCAGGTTGACGATGTTCACGTCTTTCAGCGTCAGGCCGTTCTTGGACAGCATCCAGGCCAAGGTGAAGTAAGGCGCGGTGCCGGGCGCGCTGGCCGCCACGGTCTTGCCTTTGAGATCCTTGATGCTGCTGATGCCGGGCTTGACCACCATGCCGTCGGCACCAAAGCTCTTGTCCAGCTGGAAGATCTGCGTCGTGGCCACGCCATTGGCGTTCCACACCACCCAGGTTTCCACCGTGGTGGCGGCGCACTGGATGTCACCACTGGCGATGGCCAGGTGGCGGTCTTTCTGGGGAATCTTCTTGATGCTGACGTCCAGGCCCTGGGCCTTGAACAAGCCTGCTTCCTTGGCCAGCGTCAGCGGCGCAAAGCCGGTCCAACCGCTCATGCCGATGGCCACCTTGGTGTCTTGGGCTTGGGCCTGGGCTTGCGATGAAAAGGCCAGTGCGGCTGCGGCCAAAACGATCAAAGACTTCTTCATGGGATCTCCTCTTGGGATGTGATCAGGGGACGTACAAGAACGGAGCGGCGAGCGTACAGCTGCTGAAGTGGGCCTCGCTCAGACCGGTATCCACAGCGCCGGCAACGCCGGCAAGGTGCGCAAGATGCGGGCCAGCTCGCCACCACGAACCAGGCTGCTGGCAGCTTCAATGTCGGGCGCCAAGTAGCGGTCCTGCATCATCGTGGGGCACTGTGCCCGCAACAGCGTGTGAACCTGCTCCAGTGGGGGTGAACTTTGCAGCGGGCGCAGGAAGTCGATGCCTTGCGCCGAAGCCAGCAGTTCGATGCCCAGGATGTGCGCCACGTTGGCGATCATGGGCTGCAAGCGCCGCGCGGCAAAGGTGGCCATGCTGACGTGGTCTTCCTGGTTGGCGCTGGTGGGCAGGCTGTCCACGCTGGCCGGGTGGGCCAGGCTTTTGTTTTCGCTGGCCAGGGACGCAGCCGTCACGTGCGCGATCATGAAACCGCTGTTCAAGCCGGCATTGGGCGTCAAAAACGGCCGCAGGCGCGACACGCCGCTGTCGATCAGCATGGCGATGCGGCGTTCGGCGATGGCACCCACTTCGGCGATCGCGCAGGCCATGGCGTCGGCGGCCAGGGCCACCGGCTCGGCGTGGAAGTTGCCGCCGGAAATCATCGCTCCGTAGGGTTCCGATCCGAGGCCGTTGGCCTCGGGTGCAAACACCAGTGGGTTGTCGGTGACCGCATTGGCTTCGCGCAGCAGAACCAAGGCGGCATGGCGCATCTGGTCCAGGCAAGCGCCCACCACCTGCGGTTGGCAGCGCAGGCAATAGGGGTCTTGCACGCGGTCGTCGCATTCTTCATGTGAAGCACGAATGGCGCTGCCTTGCAGCAACGCGCGGTAGTACTGGGCGACGTCGATCTGGCCGGGCTGTCCGCGCAGCGCATGGATGCGCGGGTCGAAAGGACCGTCGCTGCCGCGTGCCGCATCCACCGTCAGCGCACCCACAACGAGGGCCGCTTCCAGAACGGGTTCAAAACGCAGCAGCGCGTGCAGGGCCAGGGCTGCGGATGTCTGCGTGCCGTTGATCAGGGCAAGCCCTTCCTTGGCCGCGAGCCTCAATGGTTCGATGCCTGCTGCGCGCAGCAACGGTAAGGCGGCCAGCCTTTGGCCGTCCACATTCATGTCGCCTTCGCCCAGCAGGGCCAGGGTCATGTGGGCCAACGGCGCCAGGTCACCCGAAGCCCCCACCGAGCCTTGCGCGGGCACCCACGGGACGAGCCCGGCGTTGTGCACGGCGAGCAAGGTGTCGACAACCTCCTGCCGCACGCCCGAGTATCCGCGAGCCAAGCTCGCGGCCTTGAGCGCCAGCATCAGGCGCACCACGGGCGCGGGCAAGGGCTCGCCCATGCCGACACTGTGTGAGCGGATCAGGTTGAGCTGCAAGGTGTCGAGTTGGGCTTGGCTGATGCGCTGGTTGGCCAGCTTGCCAAAGCCGGTGTTGACGCCATACACCGGCGCGTCGCCTCGGGCTGCGGCTTGCACGATGGTCGCGCTGGCTTCGATGCGGGCGCGGGCGCTGTCGTCCAGGTGCAAGGCAGTGACATCGCGGTGGATGGTCTGCAGGTTGTCGAGGGTGAGTTGGCCGGGGATGAGTTTCATGGTGTGGCGCTTGGAAATAGGAGGATGGATGGGCAAAGGCAGTGGCATGGGCGTGGTGCGACGGATCAACCCACCATCGGTAATTTCAGGCCCTGCTCGCGTGCGCAGGCCACGGCCTCGTCGTAACCGGCGTCGGCATGGCGCATCACCCCGGTGCCCGGGTCATTCCACAACACGCGTTCGATACGGCGGTCGGCTTCCACGGTGCCGTCGCAGACGATGACCACGCCCGAGTGCTGCGAGTAGCCCATGCCGACACCGCCACCATGGTGCAGTGACACCCAGGTGGCGCCGCCGGCGGTATTGAGCAAGGCGTTGAGCAAGGGCCAGTCGGAGACGGTGTCAGAGCCATCTTTCATGGCTTCTGTTTCGCGGTTGGGCGAGGCGACCGAGCCCGAATCCAGGTGGTCGCGGCCGATCACGATCGGGGCCTTGAGTTCGCCGCTGCGCACCATCTCGTTGAAGGCCAAGCCGGCACGGTGGCGCTCGCCCAAACCAATCCAGCAGATGCGCGCCGGCAGGCCCTGGAAAGCGATGCGCTCACCCGCCATGTCGAGCCAGCGGTGCAGGTGGTCATCCTGAGGGAAAAGCTCCTTCATCTTGGCGTCGGTCTTGTGGATGTCCTGCGGGTCGCCACTGAGCGCCACCCAGCGGAACGGACCCTTGCCGCGGCAGAACAGGGGCCGCACATAGGCCGGCACAAAACCGGGGAAATCAAAGGCATTCGTCACGCCTTGGTCTTTGGCCACCTGGCGAATGTTGTTGCCGTAATCCACCGTCGGAACGCCCAGCGCCTGAAAGCCGAGCATGGCCTGCACATGGACAGCGCAGCCTTGGGCGGCCGCCGTGCGCAAGGCGGCATGTTGCAACGGGTCTTGCTGTGCGGCGAGCCATTGGTCCAGGCTCCAACCCACCGGCAGGTAGCCATGCACCAGGTCGTGGGCCGAGGTTTGGTCGGTCACCATGTCGGGACGAATACCGCCTGCCTGGGCACGGCGCAGCATCTCAGGCAAGATTTCTGCCGCATTGCCCAGCAGGGCCACCGAGGTGGCGCGTTTCTCCGTGGCGTAACGCGCCATGCGGGCCAGCGCATCGTCCAGGTCTCGCGCTTGTTCATCGACATAACGGGTCTTCAGACGAAAGTCGATGCGCGACTGCTGGCATTCGATGGTCAACGACGATGCGCCGGCAAAACTGGCTGCCAAGGGCTGAGCCCCCCCCATACCGCCGAGGCCTGCGGTGAGAATCCAGCGGCCGGTCCATGGAGCCCCTCGATCGGCGGGTACGCCGATCGATCCCCCAAGGGGATGCGACCCGGCTTGGGACGGCCCGGCGCTCGGGTCGGCGCCACCTCCATAGTGTTGCCGACCAGCCTCGACAAACGTCTCATAGGTGCCCTGCACGATGCCCTGGCTGCCAATGTAGATCCACGACCCGGCTGTCATCTGGCCGTACATCATCAAACCCTTGCGGTCGAGTTCGTCGAAGTGCTCCCAGGTGGCCCATTTGGGCACCAAGTTGGAGTTGGCGATCAGCACGCGAGGTGCGTCGGTGTGGGTGCGAAACACACCCACCGGCTTGCCCGATTGCACCAGCAGGGTTTCGTCTTCTTTCAAGTTGCGCAGACTGTCAAGGATGGCTTCAAAACAGTCCCAATTGCGCGCCGCCTTGCCGATGCCCCCATAAACCACCAGGGACTGCGGGTTCTCGGCCACCTCGGGGTCGAGGTTGTTTTGCAGCATGCGGTAGGCGGCTTCGATCAGCCAGTTATGGCAGCTCAGTTCGGTGCCACGCGGGGCGCGCACGGTGCGGGGTTGGGCGATTGAGGATGTGGCCATGGGGGTCTCGCAAGGAGTTGAAGTGTGTCTGGGTTGCAGCTTGTTTTCATCCATCCCCCACTTCAACCTTCTCCCTCGGGTCCATGGAATAAGGAGCCCCCTGCCTCACAAGTGAAGAGGGCGGGGTTGAGACAGAAAGCGGAACTCGAATTGGGCCTGATTGATGGGCGGAGAATGCAGCATGCAATGTACTTGTCTATACAAGTCTATGCAAGTACCATTCGACCATGCCCTCTTCCGCACGCCGTTCCCCCGCGCTGGCCCCCTATGCCCGCGTCAAGATGCATTTGAAAAACGAACTCTCCCTGGGCCGCTGGCCGGTGGGCGAGTTGATGCCCTCGGAGGCTGAGCTGGTCGCGAAGTTCCAGGTCAGCCGCATGACAGTCAACCGCGCACTGCGCGAGCTGCAGGCCGAGGGCCTGGTGGAGCGGGTGCAGGGCGTGGGCACCTTCGCAGCGCCGCTGCACCGGGTGTCGTCCACCTTGACCATCCGTGACCTGCAAGAAGAAATCGCCGCCCGTGACCACCAGCACCGCGCCGAGGTGCACCTGGCCCGGCAAGAATCAGCCTCTGAGGGCCTGGCACAGCGCTTGGGCCTGATGACCGGTGAGCCGGTGTTCCACACGCTGATCGTTCACCATGAAAACGGTGTGCCACTGCAATGCGAAGACCGCTATGTGAACCCGGCCTGCGCACCCCACTATCTACAGGTCGACTTCACCCAGACCACGCCCACCCACTACCTTTTGCAAGTGGCGCCACTGTGGCAAGCGCAGTATTCGATCGAAGCCAGCACGCCGACGGCACTGGAGGCCAAGCTGCTGCGCCTCAAGGCGCATGACCCGTGCCTGATCATCGTGCGCCGCACCGTCAGCCGCGGCATCCCGATCACGCTGGCCCGGCTGGTGCACCCCGGTGCCCGGTATCAACTCGAAGGGCAGTTCACGCCATGACGTGGCAGTCCATCACCGCTGCAAACATCACGCCCCAGGCTTGGCACAACGGCGGTGGCTTGACCCGCGAGTTGCTGCTGTGGCCGCCCAACGCGTCCCCACTCGACTGGCAAGTGCGCATCACGCTGGCCGAGGTGGCGCAGGACGGGCCGTTCTCGCCCTTCCCCGGGGTGCAGCGTCATTTCGTGGTGGTGGTTGGTTGCGGCCTGTCTTTGCGCTGGCCCAGCGACAGCGCTTGGCAAGCGCTGCAGCCCGGCCACTCACCGTTGTCATTTGATGGTGGGCAGCCCCCCGATTGCCGCTTGTTGCGCCGCGCGCCTGGTGACCCCGCGGGCCACAGCACCGACCTCAACCTGATGACCCGAGGCCTGCAGGGCCAGATGAGCGCCATGCAGCCCCATGTGGCGATGCCCTTCACCTGTGCCCAGCGCGGTTTCTTCGCGGCCCAGACGGGGCGTTGGTGGCGTGACATACCGGGTCACGAGCGCAATGCGCCCACACATACAGTAGCGGCCCACACCCTGGTCTGGCAAGGTGACGACCTGAGTTCCCTTGCCCCTGAAACATGGCACTTCGAGCCGCTGTGCACACCGGCCCCCGACCAGCCCATCGGTTGGTGGCTGGGTGTGGCACCCGGTTGACGTTTAGTGAATCCCGCACTTGCCATGAAGCACGTTCACGGAAGCCCCCGCATGCCCACTGCCCCCCTGACCCTTTGGCACCACGCCCAGTTGGCCACCCTGCAAGCTGGCACGCCCTGGGGCTGGGTGCCGGACGGCGCCTTGCTGACCGATGGCACGCACTTGCGCTGGGTCGGCGCGCTGGCCGACCTGCCGGCCGAGCTGCACCCACACATCACACAAGAACACGACCTGCAAGGCGCCCTGGTAACGCCCGGTTTGATCGACTGCCACACCCACCTCGTCTACGGCGGCGACCGCGCCACCGAGTTTGAGATGCGGCTGCAAGGCGCGAGTTACGAGGACATCGCCCGTGCCGGTGGCGGCATCCGCTCCACCGTGGCAGCCACCCGTTCCTCAAGCCACGAGGCCCTGCTCGCCAGCGCCAAAGCGCGTCTGTCGTGCCTGATGGCCGAGGGCGTGACCACGCTGGAAATCAAGTCTGGCTACGGCCTGAGCCTGGAGCACGAAGCGCGTTGCCTGCGCGTGGCACGGCAGCTCGCCCGCGACCATGCGGTGACGGTGCGCACCACTTGCCTGGCGGCGCATGCCGTGCCACCCGAGTTCGATGGCCGCAGCGACGACTATGTGGCGGCCGTCTGTGGCTGGCTACCCGCGCTTCACGCCGAAGGGCTGGTCGACGCGGTTGATGTGTTTTGCGAACGCATCGCTTTCAGCCCGGCGCAGACCCGCCTGGTGTTCGAAACCGCGGCTCAACTCGGCCTGCCGGTGAAACTGCATGCGGAACAGCTGAGCGATCAGGGCGGCGCTGCGCTGGCTGCCGAATTCAAAGCTTTGTCCTGTGACCACCTGGAGCACCTGGGCGAGACCGGCGTGCGCGCCATGGCCGCCGCCGGCACCGTGGCGGTGCTGCTGCCCGGGGCTTATTACTTTTTGCGTGAAACACAATCACCACCCATCACCCTGCTGCGGCAGCACCAGGTGCCCATGGCCCTGGCCAGCGACCACAACCCCGGCACCTCACCGGGGCTGTCGCTGCTGCTGATGCTGAACATGGCCTGCACCCTCTTTCGCCTGACGCCCGAAGAAGCGCTGCGCGGTGTGACCCAGCACGCCGCCCGCGCCCTGGGCCTGCATGACCGCGGCCAGCTCATCGCTGGCCAGCGTGCCGACTTCGTGGTGTGGCAAGCCGAGCACCCACGCGAGCTGGCCTACTGGTTCGGGCGCAATCCCTGCCAGCGTGTGGTGGTAGCGGGGCTTGAGCGCCTGGCCAATTGACACCCGGAGAACCGCCCGTGAGCACATCACAAGACCCCTCTTTCACCCTCCACCGTGGCCGGCAGCCGCTGCTCATCAGCCTGCCCCATGTGGGCACCGAGATTCCGCTTGATCAGCAAGGCCGCTTGCGGCCCGAGGCGCTGCAGGTGCCCGACACCGACTGGCACCTCGAAACCCTCTATGCCTTCGCCAAAGCCCTGGGGGCCAGCATGCTGGTGCCACGCTACAGCCGCTACCTCATCGACCTGAACCGCCCGCCGGAAAACCAGCCGATGTACCCGGGCGTGAACAACACCGCGCTGTGCCCCACCCGCGCCTTCAGCGGCCAGGCACTTTACCGTGACGGCCAAGCGCCCGACGCTGCCGAAGTACAGCGCCGCATCATCCACCATTGGCAGCCCTACCACCAGGCCCTGGCCGGTGAACTGCAGCGCCTGCAGCAAAACCATGGCCATGCCATCTTGTTCGATGGCCACAGCATCAAGGGCGAACTGCCCTGGTTGTTCGAGGGCAGCCTGCCCGACCTGAATCTGGGCACCGTCAACGGCGCCAGCTGCGCGGCCAGCGTGCGCGAACAACTGGCCCAGGTGCTGGCCCGCCAGCGCGGCTACAGCCAGGTGGTGGATGGCCGATTCAAAGGCGGCTACATCACACGCCACCACGGTCAACCCGAACGCGGCATTCACGCCGTGCAACTGGAGATGGCCTGGCGCTGCTACGTGCACGACGATGTCGACACCGCACCCCCCCCGCACATCGACCCGCAACGCCAAGCCGACATCACCCCCTTGCTGCACGAGCTGCTGCAGACCCTGCTGCAATGGAGTCCCCCATGAGCGCCATCGAAACCGCCGAAACCGTCCTTTGGGCGCCGCAGGCCTGGGTGCAAGGCCATTGGCAAACCCAGGTGCTGCTGCGCATCAACACGCAAGGCCAATGGTGTGAAGTGCAAGCTGGCGTGGCCCAACCGCCCCCCGGCGCCACCGTCTTGCGCGGCCCGGTACTGCCCGGTTTGGTCAACGCCCACAGCCATGCCTTCCAGCGGGCATTCGCCGGTTTGGCCGAGCGGCGTGATTCAAGCAGCGACACCTTCTGGTCCTGGCGCGACCGCATGTATCGCGTGGCCCAGCGCATCACCCCCGCGCAACTGCGCGCCGTGGCGGCGCAGCTCTACATCGAGTTGCTGCGCGGCGGCTACACCCAGGTCTGCGAGTTCCACTACCTGCAGCACGCACCCGATGGCCACCCCTACGACGACCCGCACACCCTGGCCTGGGCCCTGGCGGACGCGGCGGGCGACGTCGGCATCGGCCTGACCCTGCTGCCCGTGCTGTACGAACGCGCAGGCTTTGGCCAACCCGAGTTGCGCGACGACCAGCGCCGCTTCGCCATGAACGCCACGCAAGTGTGGGCCGCACACCAAGCCCTGGCGGCCAGCGAGCGGCCTTTGGTCAATGCCGGCGTGGCCATCCACTCGCTGCGTGCAGCCAGGCCTGAATCCATCCACACACTCAAGCAACTCGCCCAGCACATGGCTGGTCCGGTGCACATCCATGTGGCGGAACAACACGCCGAAGTTGACGACTGCCTAAGGGCCACCGGCCAGCGTCCGTTGCAATGGCTGGCGCACCAAGGCCTGCTCGACCCACGCTGGCACTTGGTGCACGCTACCCACAGCACGCACGACGAGATCGACGCCGTGGCCCGCAGCGGCGCGGGCGTGGTGCTCTGCCCCAGCACCGAAGCCAACCTGGGCGACGGCCTGTGCGACCTGCCTGGCTGGCTGGCTGCCGACCTGCCCCTCAGTCTGGGCTCGGACAGCCACGTCACCCGCGATGCAGCAGAAGAACTGCGCTGGCTCGACTACGGCCAACGCCTGCAGTACCACCAACGCAACATCGCCGCCGCCCCGGACCGGGGCCAAGCCGCCACCGCCCACCGCCTGTGGCAACGCTGCCTTGAAGGTGGCGCCCAAGCCGCCGGTTTAGCGAGCTGGGGCCTGCGTGTCGGCGCCCGCGCAGACGCCCTGGTTCTCGACACCACCGCCCCTGCCTTGCTCGGCATTCCCCTTGAGCGCATCCTCGATGCCTGGGTCTTCTCCAGCCCCACCGCCCCTTGCCAAGATGTCATGGTGGCAGGCCGATGGGTGATACGCGGGCATCGGCACGCACATCAAGGACGAATGGCAGAGGCGTTCGTGCAGGCCATGGTTGAAGTTTGGGGCGCCTGAACCCGCAAGCGGCGCGGTTGACGACCTGTTGCCTTGGGGCAACGCTGAACAAGTCCCTCGCGGATCGCAAGACCTCGCTTGGGGTCGTCTGCGGCGTTGCAAATCCTCGCCATAGCTAGGCTATGGCTGTGGTTTGCGCCTTGCATCCGATCCCCAATCAAGGCCTTGCGCCCTCGCGGGGACTTATTCAGCGTTGCCTTAGACTCGCGCCCTATGGAATCTACTGTCTTGTTGTGGTCGTTTGTGGCGGCCTTGGTGCTGTCCACCTTGCTCAAACTTTGGTTGGTATCGCGCCAGATTCGCCATGTCGCAACGCACCGCGACCAGGTTCCGGCCGCGTTCGCTGGCAGCGTGAACTTACAAGCCCACCAGCGTGCCGCCGACTACACAGTGGCCAAAGCGCGCTTTGGTTTGCTGGCCACCGCCGTTGGTGTGGCCGTGCTCTTGGGTTGGACCTTGCTCGGCGGCCTGGATGCCCTGAACACCTGGGTATTTGACCAAGTACAGCCGCGCTGGGGCAGCATGGCCTACCAGCTCGCCTTGTTGGTGGTTTTTGTTTTCATTGGCAGTGTGCTGGATTTGCCGTTTGAGCTCTATTCCACCTTTCGCATCGAGCAGCAGTTCGGTTTCAACCGCATGACCTGGAAGCTCTACCTCGCCGACATGCTCAAAGGCCTGGTCGTCGGCGCCGCCATCGGCCTGCCGCTGGCCTGGTTGATGTTGTGGATCATGGGTGCCACCGGACCGCAGTGGTGGCTCTGGGCTTGGGGTACTTGGGTGGCTTTTAATTTGCTGCTGATGGTGGTCTACCCCACGGTGATCGCGCCGCTGTTCAACAAGTTTGAGCCCCTCGCAGACGAGGGCATCAAGTCGCGTGTGCAGGCTTTGATGCAGCGCTGCGGTTTTGCTGCCAAAGGCCTCTTTGTGATGGACGGCAGCAAACGCTCCGCCCACGGCAATGCCTATTTCACCGGCTTGGGCGCGGCCAAACGGGTGGTGTTTTTTGACACGCTGTTGACCAAACTCACACCGGGTGAGGTGGAGGCCGTGCTGGCCCATGAGCTGGGTCACTTCAAACACCAGCATGTGAAGCAGCGAATGGTGATGATGTTCGCAGTGAGCCTGGCGGGTTTTGCTTTGCTCGGGTGGCTGTCGAACCAAACTTGGTTTTACACGGCGCTGGGCGTCACCCCTCACTTGGGCGCTGCATCCAATGCGCTGGCGCTGCTGCTGTTCATGCTGGTGGTGCCGGTGTACAGCAGTTTTGTCTCTCCCCTGATGGCCCAGTTGTCACGCAAGCATGAGTTCCAAGCGGACGCCTATGCTTGTGCACAAAGCAGTGGCGACGACTTGGCCCAGGCCCTGCTCAAGCTGCATGAAGACAATGCGTCCACACTGACTCCCGACCCGGTCTATGTGCGCTTTTATTATTCGCACCCACCGGCCTCGGAACGTTTGGCGGCGTTGCGAATGGCGTCACGTGCAGCTTTGAGCGCTGCGTAAAACCAAATGTCTTTAGAGAATGCCCATGACTGAACTGCTGAATCAACGTTGCAAACCACTGGAGGGGCAGCCGCCCATGCCAGCGGCCGAGATCGAACAACAGCTTTTGAAAGTCAAAGGCTGGGCCCACAGCGACGGCGCGGTTGAGAAGACCTTCAACTTCAAGAATTACTACGAAACCCTGGCCTTCGTGAACGCCCTGGCCTACATCTGCCACGCGGAAGATCACCACCCCGAACTTCGTGTGTTCTACAACCGCTGCGTCGTGCGTTTTGACACCCATTCGGTGGGCGGCATCTCGATCAACGATTTCATTTGTGCGGCCAAAGCCAACGCCTTGTTGGATGGGGCCGCGTGAATTTGATTCAGGGCTTGGTGGTGGCCGGTCATGGCCGCCACTACAGCGTGGAAACTGATGATGGCGAGCGTCTGACCTGCCATCCTCGCGGGAAAAAAAGTGACTGTGTCGTCGGTGATCGGGTGCTCTTCAAGCCCACCACCGATTCCGGCGAAGAAGGTGTGATCGAGAAGGTGCTTGATCGGCGCAACTTGCTCTTTCGCCAAGACGAATGGAAAACCAAAGCCTTTGCTGCCAACCTGGACCAAATTTTGGTGATGGTGGCCAGTGAACCCGTTTTCAGTGAAAGCCAGCTGGCGCGGGCCTTGATCGCAGCGGGCAGTGCGCACATCGAGGCGCGCATTGTGCTGAACAAAGCGGATTTGCCGTCGATCGAAGTCGCACGCACCCGCCTGCAACCCTACGTCGCCATGGGTTACGAGGTGGTGGAGCTGTCCCTCAAAGCCCAGCCTGACGCGGCACGTGAACGTGTGCAATCCTTGTTCGCGGGCCGCGCAAGCTTGGTGTTGGGGCCCAGTGGCACTGGGAAAAGCACCTTGATCAACCTGATTGCCCCCCATGCCCGGGCGGCGGTGGGAGAAATTTCGCAAGCCTTGAACTCGGGCCGCCACACCACCACCCACACTCAGTGGCATTGGGTTGACCGACAAGCAGGCACGGCTTTGCTCGATTCACCCGGGTTTCAAGAATTCGGTTTAAAACAAATCGACGCTGCCAAATTGGCCGATTGGATGCCCGATTTGCGTCTGCACAGCGAGGGCTGTAAGTTCTACAACTGCAGCCATCAACATGAACCCGGCTGCCAGGTGCGCGCTGCGGTAGAGGCCGGAAAAATCAATGCCTCGCGCTACCGCATCTACGGCGAAATTTTGCGCGAGTTGACGCAGACTCGTTGGTAGCTGCGGGGCCCCTCAGGGTGCCAGGTTGGCCAAGGACAACAACGCCTGCAGCAGCATCCACAGCACCACCGAGCGCCACACCAGCCCCACCACACTGCGCAAATGCCCGAGCACGGGCGGTTGCCCGGGGGTGGAGCCGTCGGCGCCACTGACATCCGCAATGTCTCCACTGTCAAATGTTTTGGAGCGATCGGGCGTCACACCCGGCGCTGCATGCCCGCCCAACTGCACACCGACCGCGCCTGCAGCGGCGGCCAAGATGATGCCCTCGTTCGGGTGTTTCCACAGGCTCGCATCGCGGCGCCAGCAGTTCACAGACTCCTCAAAATTGCCCACCACGGCAAAACCAAAAGCCGTCAGGCGCGACGGGAGATAGTCGATGGTGTTGAAGAGGCGCTGCGACAAATTCATCAACTGTTCGTTGGAGGCCGCGCCCATGGTTCGGTTTTTGTAGGCCCAGTAGCGGCTCGCAAACTCCGCCAAGCGGTAGAACACCGCACCTGCGGGCCCCAAACCAACCGCGGAAAAAACGACGAAACAAAAGAACACACCAAACACATGGCGGTGTGCGGCGAGCAGGGAATGCTCAATCACGTGGCGCAGCAACTCGGTGCGCGGCAGCTCGCTGGCGTCGAGGTGGCGCCAGTGCGACAACAGCTCGCGGGCCGTGAGTTCATCGCCGCGGTCGAGCGCGTCTCGGATGTCGGTGAAGTAGTGGCTGAACTGGCGAAAACCCAAGGTGACGTAAAGCACCGCCACGTTCCAAAACAAGGCGAGAATCAAACTGAAGTGCGCCAAACCCCAAAAAACCGCCGTCGTGAGCAGCGCGGGAACAAGGGTGGTGATGAGCCACACCACCCAAGCATGGTGGTCACGTCCCGCGTCGAAATTGCGGCCTGTCCAGCGCATCCAAGCGGTCAGGGCCTCGTGAACCACATTGCGGCGCGGCAGTGGTTTGAGTTGCTCAATCAACAGAGCCAGCAATACGGCGAAGAAACTCATGCAGCGTGATGATAGCCGCGACCCATGGGCCGTCGGTGCGATTTCACGACATCAAGAAACGATAGAGGTTGCGCAGCATGGCCGCTGTAGCACCCCAAATGAAGTAGGGCGGTGCGTCTGCCTCATTGCCCGGCCAGGGCATGGACAAAAACTCGCGCCGCACGCCCGCGACATCAATCGCGTGGTGGCGGTGGTGGGCTGGATTCATCAAGAAGGCCAAAGGCACTTCAAACATCTCAGCCACTTCAAAGGGATCGGCCTGCAGCGTCATGTCGGCATCGACCAAGGCCACCACCGGCGTCACCACAAAACCCGTCACCGTGGTGTAGGTCGGCATTTGTCCGATGACTTCGACGTGTTCGGGCAGCAGCCCTATTTCTTCGCGCGCTTCACGCAAGGCGGTCGCCACCGCATCCACATCCTCGGGTTCAGCGCGCCCGCCGGGAAAGCTGATTTGTCCCGCGTGGTCAGTCAGGTGGTCGGTGCGCCGTGTCAGCAGCACGGTGAGCTCGGCACGCTGCACCAAGGGCACGAGCACCGACGCGAAAGCCGGCGGCCGGTTGCCGATGCGGCCGTCGGTTCGAATTTCCGGTTGCCAGTCAGGCGGACTGCGGAATCGCTGCGCCAGCGCTTGGGGATGCAAGTGCTGGGAAGCAACCGGCGGCAAATGGCTGTCCACACGCAAGGCAGGAAGAAGGTGGGGGTTGAAACTCAGAGCCATGGCGCTATTGGACGTGAAAAAGCCGCCCGGAGGCGGCTTGTCTCTTGCATTTGAGATGAAGGCTTACGCCAACTTTTATCGAAAGCTCACTTCGCTGCTGCGCATCGAGGCCGCTGACGCGGCCCTGCAAAACGTCAGGCGAGCTTTTCTTTAATACGAGCCGACTTGCCTGAACGGTCACGCAGGTAGTACAGCTTGGCGCGGCGGACATCACCGCGGCGTTTGACTTCGATCGAGGCGATCAAAGGGCTGTACAGCTGGAACGTGCGCTCAACGCCTTCGCCGCTGGAAATTTTGCGCACGATGAAGCTGGAATTCAGGCTGCGATTACGCTTGGCAATCACGACACCTTCGTAGGCCTGCACACGCTTGCGGGTGCCTTCAACCACGTTGACGCTCACGATGACCGTGTCGCCAGGGGCAAAAGACGGGATGGTCTTGTTCAGACGAGCAATTTCTTCATGCTCAAGGGTTTGGATCAAATCCATGTTGCTGACTCCATAGTGATCGTGCCCACGCTGGGTTTGAAATGTTGGGTGTACCTGGGAACAAAGCCCTGAGTACGCCGCGTGTAAGACGTGGCAGAGGATCGAAAAGCCTTTGATTATAGCCCAAGTGTGGCCAGAAAAGCTTCATCTTGTGCAGACAGCCGCCCTGCAGCGCGCGCGGCGGCGATCAACTCAGGTCGGCGGCGGGCGCTGATTTCCAGCGACCGTTCACGCCGCCAGCGGGCAATGGCGGCGTGGTTGCCCGACAAAAGCACGTCCGGCACCGGCAGCGCCTGGCCGTCCACTGTCCACACTTCGGGCCGGCTGTAGTGCGGACAGTCGAGCAGGCCGTCGGAAAAACTGTCTTGCTGGTGGGACATCGCATCGCCGAGCACCCCGTCTTGCAGCCGGGCGACCGCGTCAATCAAAGCCAAAGCAGGCAATTCCCCGCCGGACAGCACGAAGTCACCCAGGCTGAGTTCGAGGTCGACATGCTGGTCGAGCAGACGCTGGTCTATGCCCTCATAGCGCCCGCACAGCAGCACGGCGCCTGGCGAGGCTGCGAATTCGCGAACCCAGGCTTGGGTGATGGCCTGCCCCGTGGGCGTGAAATGAATCACCGGGCCAGGCAGGCCTGCACGTTCCTGGCGGACTGCCGCCAAGGCCAGGGCCAGTGGCTCGGCCAGCATGACCATGCCGGGGCCGCCGCCGTAAGGGCGGTCGTCCACACGGCGGTAGTTGTTTTGAGCAAAGTCGCGCAGAGGCCAAAGTTTGACGTCGACCTGCCCCGACTCAAACGCACGCCGGGTGATGCCCTGCGTCAAATGCGGCGCAAAAAGCTCGGGGAACAGGGTGATGACATCGAAGCGCACATGGGCCCTTCAGCGGCTCAGTAATCCAAACCCCAATCGACTGTGATCAAGCGCAAGGCCACGTTCACATCGTCCACGTAAGCGGCAACGAAGGGGATCAAACGTTCTTCTGCCTCGGGGATTTGAACTTGCAAGACGCTGTGAGGGCCGGTGTCCAACAAACCGGTCACGGTCCCCAGCGACTCGCCTTGGCGGTTGACCACGGCCATGCCGATCAAGTCCATCCAGTAGTACTCGTCGGCTTCGGGCGTCGGAAAACTGCTGCGCGGAACAAAAACGCGACAGCCGATGAGGGCTTCTGCGCCATTGCGGTCGGGCACATCGCGCACATGGGCGACGACCACCTCGCCATGCGCTTTGGCCTCGACGACCTTTAGCCAAGAGGGACAACTCGCGGAAACGGCGGGCCTGGGTTGACCCAAGCGGCTCTCGGGCGCTTTCAAAAACCAGCGCGTCGTCGAGAACAGGGCCTGGGGGTCTTTGGCAAAAGGCAGGACTTTGATCCAACCCTTGATGCCCCAGGCATCCACGATGCGGCCCACTTCCACCGCATCATCTGGCCAGGCAGAGCCCTCTTCCAACTGAGCGCCCAAGGCGCTCGAAGACGGATTCACTGCCTGACCTTCAAGCGCGTTTCAATAGCACTCAGGCCTTGGCCTTGGCTTGTTCAACCAAACGGGCCACGGTAGGCGACAGTTGGGCGCCGTTGCTTTTCCAGTACTCGACGCGGTCAAATGCCACGCGCAGGGGCTGCTCGGCACCGGCTGCGACAGGGTTGTAAAACCCCACGCGCTCGATGAAGCGGCCATCACGGCGTTCGCGGGAGTCGGCCACCACCATGTTGTAAAAAGGACGCTTCTTGGCGCCGCCGCGGGAGAGTCGAATCACGACCATGATGTTTCCTTCAAATTTGACAAATCGTCTACCGCACAAGGAGACACCCAAGCAGCGAGCAGAGCATGAAGCAGCCACATGGGGTTTAAAAGCCTTGTCAAAACGAAGCCCTAACCAACACGAAGCCACCGGGTTTGGTGTCGTAGATACGCCGCTTGTCAAACAGCTGCATGGGAAGACCCTCACAACCACAGCGAACAAGCGACCGCCACCGAAGCCTCTGATTATAAACTCAGCGCCTGCCATCACGCCAGCCCATCCGTGCGCGCCCGCCTCAAGCCTCCATGTCAACGCCCCTGCCCCCTGCCACCGTCCTTCGCCCAAGCCTGCCCAGCGACCTGCCCACCATCGTCGCCATTTATGGCTGGCATGTGCAACATGGCACCGGAACCTTTGAACTCGACGTGCCCGACCTGGCTGAGATGCAGCAGCGCAGGGACAACGTGCTGGCCAATGGTTGGCCCTGGTTGGTGGCCCAGGTGGGCGACGAGGTGTTGGGTTTCGCCTACGCCAATACCTTCCGCCCCCGCCGCGCCTACCGTTTTTGTGTGGAGGACTCGATTTACTTGGCCCCCCAAGCCGCGGGCAAAGGCCTCGGACGCTTACTGTTGGCCGAACTGATCGCTCAATGCGAATCCCGTGGTGCCCGGCAAATGCTGGCCGTGATTGGTGATTCCGCCAACGCGGCATCCATCGGCGTCCACCGCGCCTTGGGCTTCGAGGGCGTCGGGGTCATGAAAGCAGCCGGTTGGAAGTTGGACGCCTGGCGCGACGTGGTGCTGATGCAGCGCGCCTTGGGTTTGGGCGACACCCAAGCGCCCGCGGCCGGTGGCTGACATGGCCGCCAACACCTCCATCAAATCGAAAACTTGGGCCACATGGATCACCCTGCTGGGTGGTTGCCTGGGTTTGCACCGCTTTTACCTCTATGGATTTGGTGACCGCTGGGGCTGGCTCCACCCTTGGCCCAGCCTTCTGGGTTGGGTTGGTGTTCACCGCATGCAAACCCTGGGGCAAGACGACAAACTCGCCTGGGTGTTGATTCCGCTGCTGGGTTTCATGGTTGCGGGGACCATGCTCACCGCCATCGTTTATGGCCTGACGCCCGACGACAAATGGAATGCACGCCACAACGCCGGGCGACCCGCCACGGCGAGCGCTTGGGGTGCCATCCTCGGTGTGGTCCTGGCCTTGCTGATTGGCGGCAGCGCGCTGATGGCCACCATTGCTTTTAGCGCTCAGCGTTACTTTGAAAACCAGGTGCTTGAGCAGCAAAAACCTTGAGGCGCACCGCCGCCATCAAGGCAGCAAACTTTCGTCGAGGCGTTCAATGGTTTGGTCAATCAGCCTGCTGGAAAGGTCGCGGGCAGTGCCCAAGCCAGCCATGGTGAGCTTGGGGTTCAATTCCAGCAGCGGCAGCAGCACGAATTGACGTTGGTGCAGCCTGGGATGGGGCAAGATCAGGGTCTCGGTCTGGCGCACCTGATCGTCGTAGAGCAACAAGTCCAAGTCCAAGGTTCTGGGCGCGTTGCGGTAGGGCCGCTCGCGGCCATGCGCCAGTTCAATGTTCAGCAAGTGCTGCAACAAGAGCTCAGGGGACAACACAGTGCGCAGCGCCACCACGGCATTGACGAAACCCGGGCCGCTCGCGTCCAGTGGTGCGCTGCGATAGGGTGACGAGACCGCCTCGACTCGGGTCTCAGGCAAAGCACGCATGGCCACCACGGCCTCGCGCAAGGCCTCGATGGGTGAACCCAGGTTGGCGCCCAGCCCCACATAGGCCAGCGGCATCTCCTGCCCAGTGGATTTCGTTGAGGCTGGACTCAAGGCCACTCCTTATTCGTGCGTCGCGCCCCCGGCCTCAACGCTGGCAGATGCATCTGCTGCACCGCCGGCTGGCTTGCGGCGGCGACGACGACGTTTTTTCGTGGGCTCGTCCGAGACCGTCGGCTCGGGCGCTGGCTCAGCTTGGTCCGCATCACGCGGGGCAGTTTGGGCCACAGAAGCCGCGGGAATGCGACGCGGCTCTCGTTTGGGCTGCGACTTTTGCTGCGCCCTTTGTTGTTCTTGTGCCAGCTCCATCAACGCACGGCGCTCTTCGTCATCGCCCAGGGAGAAGTCTTCCCACCATTCGGCCAACTCCACGGGCAGCTCGCCCACATCGGCACGCAAACGCAAGAAGTCAAAACCCGCACGGAAACGAGGTTGGTCGATCAAACTGAAGGGCGAGCTGCCCACGCGGCGGTCGAAACGCGGCTGCATCATCCAAATTTCGCGCATGTCGGCGCCGAGTTTGCCGCGGCCAGAAATGTCGCCGATGCGTGCGTCAAACACGGCATCCACCGCCTGCTGCAACGCGGGGAAAGGCGCTTCACCACGCTGCTTGAACACGGCCCACTGCGCCAGTACGTCGTGCCACAACATGCAGGCCAGCATGAAACTCGGAGCGACTGGCTTGCCCTCGCCCACGCGGCGGTCGGTGTCGGTCAAGGCGAGCTCGATGAATTTTCGACGGGCACTGCCTTCGGCGGAATGCACCAGGATGGGGTCGAGCAAGGGGAAGATCCCTTTGTCTAAACCCTGCTTGCGCAGCTCTTCCAGGCTTCTCAATGAATGGCCGGTTTGCAGCAATTTAATGAGCTCGTCAAACAAACGCGACTGCGGCACGTTTTCCAGCAGCGTGGCCAATTCTTTGATCGGTGCACGGGTTTTGGGCTCAATCTCAAAGCCCAATTTCGCGGCGAAACGAACCGCACGAATGATGCGAACCGGGTCTTCGCGGTAGCGGCTGGTGGGGTCACCAATCATGCGCAGCAGTTTTTTGCGTGCGTCCTGAATGCCCTTGTGATAGTCGACAACGATCTGACGCTGCGGGTCGTAGTACATGGCGTTGACCGTGAAATCGCGCCGCGCCGCATCGTCAATTTGCGGGCCCCAGACGTTGTCGCGCAAGACCCGCCCTTCGGCATCGACCACATGGGTTTTGCCTGCCAATTCGCTTTTGGAGGTTTTCTCGTTGCCCGCGACTTGTTCTGACGCCGCCGCATCCACCATGGCACGGAAAGTGGACACCTCAATCACCTCGTGCTCACGGCCTCGGCCATAGACCACGTGCACGATGCGAAAACGCCTGCCAATGATGAAGGCACGCCTGAACAAACCCTTGACTTGTTCGGGCGTGGCATTGGTGGCTACATCGAAGTCCTTGGGGCGCAGCCCCAGCAACAGGTCACGAACAGCACCGCCGACGATGTAGGCTTCGAAGCCGGCTTCGCTGAGTGTTTGCACCACCTTGACCGCGCGATCGTCCACCAGGGACAAATCGATCGCATGTTCGCTCAGTGGCACTTCGACACGTTTGCCCAGGGGGGTGCCCTTGGTCGCAGAAGCGGGAGAGGTTTTCCCAAGCAGTTTGTCGATGAACTTTTTGATCATGGGTGGGTGGATGCTGGGTCGGGCTCAAACAAGTTCAAGATGGGCCAGCCACGCGTTTGCGCGAAAGCTCGCAAAGAGGTGGACGGGTTGGTGGCCACGGGATGGGTCGCACGTTCAAGCAGTGGCAAGTCATTGGCAGAGTCGCTGTAGACGCTGATGCGCTCAAAACTCTGCCAGTGCTGTCCTTGGCTGGCCAACCACTGCATGACTCGGGTGACTTTGCCCTCGCGGTAGCTGGGGACGCCTTCAATCAAGCCGGTAATGGTACCGCTTGCGTCACGCTGCAACTGCACCGCGATCAAGGTGTCGATGCCAAAGGCCTGCGCAATGGGGGCGGTGACGAACTCGTTGGTCGCAGTGACCAACGCCACCTTGTCGCCTTGCGCTTGGTGTTGAGCCACCAGCGCCAGTGCGCGAGGGTGGACCTGAGGGCTGATGACCTGGTGCATGAATTCGTCGTGCGCGGCCGCCAATACAGCGGCGCTGCGATTTCGCAGGGGTTCTGTCATGAATGCGATGTAAGCGTGGATGTCGAGCGTGCCTGCCTGGTACTGAGCGAAAAACGCGTCGTTGCCTTGTTTGAAGGCGATGGGGTCAACCCAACCCTTGCGCAGCAAAAACTCACCCCAGGCGTGGTCCGAGTCCAATGGCAGCAGGGTGTCGTCCAAGTCGAATAGGCACAGATTCATCCTGGCCCACCCTCCTCGGCCAGCATCTTTTTCAGCAGGGGCACGGTGACTTGGCGTTTGTGGGACAGGGAATACGCATCCAGTCGGTCCAACAATCCAATCAGGCTTCTGAGATCGCGGTCGAAGTGGGTGAGCAAATGGTTCATCACTTCATCCGACAAAAAAATCCCCCGCCTGTCCGCCTCTTGGCGCACCGCCGCGCGGGTTTCAGATTCGTTCAGCGGCGACAAAGCCAGCACATGGCCCCAACCCAAGCGGGTTCGCAGGTCGTCGCGCAATGGTAAATCGACAGGTGGCAAACGCCCCGCCGCGACCAAACTGAAACCGTGGGTGGCTGCCTCCACAAACAAGGTGAAAGCGGCTTGTTGTTGTTCGGCATCAAAACGGTCGCAGTCGTCGAGCAAGACCAGCGACCATGAATCGTCAAGCAACCATGGCGTCGGATCCTGGGCCGAGAAGAAACCGACATGGGCGCCTTCGCTGCGCCAGCGCCGGGCCAACGCTTTGAGCATGTAAGTTTTGCCTGTGGCTTCCACGCCCCAGAGGTAAATCGGTGCGGGTTGTTCTGGGGGCGTGTTCGACGACGCCTCAAAAGCCGCACGGGGGCTTAGCGCTTTCAGATGCGACAAGGCCAATCCATTGGCGCCTTGCACCACATCGTCCAACTCCAGCGTGGATTCGAGCCCCAGGCTCAAGGGAATTTGTTTCATTCGCGGAACAATTTGCTTTCAACATAGAGCTGGCGTGCACGGCGCACTGCCACCACCATGACCGCACTGACCGGCAGGGCAATAAGAACACCCACAAAACCAAACAAGTGACCAAACGCCAACAAGGCGAAGATGACCGTCAGTGGCGACAAGCCAATTCTCTCTCCAACCAAACGCGGCGTGAGGAAAAGGCTTTCAATCACCTGGCCCAATCCAAACACTACGGCCACGGCGACAACGGCGTAGAGGCTGGCAAATTGCAACACACCGGCCAACAGGGCCAATACCAAACCCAAACCAAAGCCCAAGTAGGGAATAAAAATGGCCAAACCGGTGAACACGCCCACAGGCACGGCCAAGTCAAAACCAAACAGGGCCAAGCCGATGGCGTAATAGGCCGCCAGAATGCCCATCACCAGCAACTGCCCGCGCAGGTACTGGCCCAGCACATGGTCGCTTTCTTCCAAGAAACTCTCCACCACAGGCAAACGCCGCGGCGGTATCAGTGCCCTGACACGCTGCACCAACTGCGGCCAATCCATCAAGAGGTAAAACAACACCACAGGGACCAACATGGCCATGCCCATGATGGTCAGCAGCACGCTGCCACCAATACGCGCCGAGCTCAGCAGTGCCGAAAACCAGTCCTCCATGTTGGCATTGAGGTTCTTCAAAACGAAAGCCTTGATGCTGGCGGTGTCCAGTGCCAGGTTCACACCCAACTGCGCCAGCCAGGGCGCGACCGCGACATTGATGCGTTCAGCCAAGAGCGGGATTTGCTCGCGCAGCAAAGGCAGCTCTTTCGACAGGATGGGCACCATCAAGAGCAAAAGCGCCAAACAGGCCAAGATGGCCACAACCTCCACCAGCACCACCGCCAGGAGCCGCGGGCATCGGCGTGCGACCAAACGTTCCACCAGGGGATGCAGGGCATAAGCCAGCACGGCTCCCACCAGAAAGGGCGTGAGCACGGGGGCGAGTAACCACAGCAGCAAGCCGCCGCCAACAAAAAGCGCGAGCCAGGTCAGGCTGTGCCGCTGTGCAGAAGTCAGTTTCATAGATGGATGATTGGACGGGTTGTTCAGCTTGGCGCCGGGGGAGAAGCGCTGGGGCCGCTTTCGGCCTTGCCGGCACTGTCACGCAAGGTATTCAATCGGGCACGCAAATTCTCTTGTGTCACAGGGTCAGTGTGCTGACCCGATTCATTCCAGTAGACCTGCAGATCGTCAGCGGCCTCAGACCAACGTCCCAGGGCTTCCAAAGGCAATGCACGGTCGCGGCGTTCTTCAGGCGCATCGGGCAACAGCACCACCAGGCGGTGCGACACGGCAAGCAGCGCAGGCCAGTCGCGGGCTGTGGTGTGTATCTCTTTCAGGTTGCGGAGCATGCGGGTCAGGATGTCGCGGGCGCTGGCGGGACGAAGAAAGTACTCAAGGGGAATCTGCGCACTGGCCAGCTCGCTGTGTTGCTGTTTGTAGGGTGCCAGCATGTCGTCAAGCGTTTCACGGGCCAGCGAGTGGCCAGTGAAGGGGTCCACCACCACCTCCCCACGTTGGTCACCACGGCTCAAACTCACTTTGATCAAGAAGTGCCCCGGAAACGAGATGCCACGCGCGCGCAAGCCAATGTGCTGCGCGATTTCAATGTAGAGCACCGCCAAGGTGATGGGGATGCCTCGACGCGTCCGCAGCACATGGTGCACATGGCTGTTGCGCGGGTCGTAGTAGTCGTTGACGTTTCCGGCGAACCCCAGGTCTTGGAAAAAATAGTGGTTCAGGCGTTGCAGTTTGTGCAGGCTGGGCGCGTCGGGCGGCAAGCGCAGACGCAGCACTTCTGCCAAGTTTTCAACCTCACCCAGCACGGCTTGAATGTCCAGCTGCGGCTGTGCATCCTGTGCAATCGAGACGGCTGCTTCGAACAGCGGCAGACCCGCGTCGCGCGCCACAAGGGTGCGAAAGTAGTCCAGTGCAGACGGCGGAGCAGGAGGCCAAAGTAGTGGGGAAGGCATGGGCGCAAGACAGGTAAACGCTGGGTCAGGTGATCAGTGTGCCTGACGCCGAAAGTCTCGCACACGCATGCCCAGCAAACCCAGCGTGGCAGCATAAACCGCAGCCGCCAGCGCCAAGGTGCCCATCAACGCACCGATGCGAACAAAGGGTTGGGAACGCAAATCGAGCCAGTCCACTTCAGACGCGGAAAACGCGAGTACCGCGCCCAGCACCGCCGTCGCACACACCACTTTGGCCGCGTAGCGCCACCAACCGGCCTCAGGCGTGTACAAGCCGGCCCGCCGCAAGCCAAAGAACAACCAAGCCGCGTTGAGCAAGGCCCCTAAACCGATGGACCACGCCAAGCCCGAAAAACCCATGTACGGCACAAGCACCAGGTTCATGAGTTGTGTAAAAACCAGCACCACGATGGCGATCTTCACAGGGGTTTTGGTGTCTTGCTGGGCGTAAAAACCCGGCGCCAAAATTTTCACCCCGATCAAGCCCAGCAGTCCCACGCCGTAACCCTGCAGCGCCGGTGTGGTTTGGGTGACGTCAAAAGAAGTGAAGGCGCCGTAGTGGTAAACCACGGCCACCAAGGCTTTGGGGAAGACCAAGAGCGCCACCGCGCAGGGCAAAGCCAGCAGCAAGGTCAGCCTCAGGCCCCAATCCAGCAAACCCGAGAAGGTCTTGGCATCAGATTGGGCCTTGGCCGCCGACAACTGCGGCAACAGCACCACCCCGAGGGCCACCCCCAGCAGACCTGTTGGGAATTCCATCAGCCTGTCGGCATAGGTCAGCCACGACACGGCCCCGACGCCCGAATGCGAGGCAATCTGTGTGTTGATCAGCAAGGAGAGCTGGGCCACCGATACACCCAACAAAGCCGGTGCCATTTGTTTGAGCACGCGGCCCACACCTGGGTGTTGCCATGCAGCGCGCAAGCTGGAGGGGGCTATTCCAATACGCGGTAAACAAGCGATGCGCACCAGCGCCGGGATTTGCACGGCCAACTGCAAAACACCACCGAGCAACACGCCAGCCGCCAGGGCATAGACAGGCTCAATGCCCCAGCGCTTGAACCAAGGGGTCAAGCCCCAAGCACAGCCGATCACAGCGAGATTGAGCAAGACGGGTGTCGCCGCTGGTACCGCGAACCGCCGCCAGGTGTTCAGAATGCCCGCCGCAAGCGCCACCAAGGACATGAAGCCGATGTAGGGGAACATCAAACGCGTCATCCACACCGCGCCATCGAACTGCTGAAGCCCCGAGGCCATGAACCACACCAGGATGGGGGCCGCGGCCACGCCGATCACGCAGGTCAAGAGCAGTGCCCAAAAAAGAACAGTGGCGACGGCATCAATCAGAGAGCGGGTAGCAACGTCGCCGTCCCGTGTCCTGCATTCGGCCAACAAGGGGACAAAAGCCTGAGAAAACGCACCTTCGGCGAACAAACGGCGCAGCAAATTCGGAATGCGAAATGCGACTTGAAATGCATCGGTCCAGGCACTGGCGCCGTAGAGCGAGGCCATCAGCAACTCGCGCACCAAACCCGTGACGCGCGACGCCAAGGTCAGCAAAGACACCATGGACGCGGCTCGCAACAGGTTCATGAGCGCGTGGAGGGGCCCGTCAGGCCGAGCAGGGATGCAGAAATCACCCTTCGATTATAGGGAGGAGGTCATCACTCACCGCCACACTCAGGCTGCTGGCTTGCTTATGCACCCCGCGCCCTGCTATACTCGCGGTCTTTGCCCAACCCTGGATATACAGATACAGCATGGCCACTTCATCCAAAGCCAAGAAAAAAACCGTCCGCATTGCCTCTGGTCGCAAGCGTGCACGCCAAGACGTCAAGCTCAACGCCGCCAACACCGCGTTGCGCTCTAAATTCCGCACCGTGATCAAGAACGTGCAAAAAGCCGTTTTGTCCGGAGACAAAGCCAAAGCCAGCGAGTTGTTTGCCACGGCCCAAAGCGTGATTGATTCTGTGGCTGACAAAGGCCTCTTCCACAAAAACAAAGCCGCTCGCCACAAGAGCCGCTTGTCGTCCAAGGTCAAAGCGCTCGCCGCTTGATACCAGGGTCACAGGGCAAAGAAAAAAGGGCTCGCCATGCGAGCCCTTTTGCATTTTTGGCAGCAAGAAGTACCCAGTAACACCCCTCGGCCCAGTGCGCGTCAGCCCGCATTCGCCAGCGCCGGCAGCCGGAATGAGCTGACGGCCTCGGCCAAACGCCGCGCTTCCGATTTCAAACTCTCAGCGGCGGCGGCCGACTGCTCAACAAGAGCGGCGTTTTGTTGCGTCACGAGGTCGAGTTGGGTCACGGATTCGCCGACTTGGCCGATGCCCGACGACTGATCTGCTGCGGAATCTCGGATTTGCCCAATGATGTCGCTGACGTCTTTCACCGAGACCACAATTTCTTGCATGGTGGCGCCCGCATCGGCCACCAGCTTCGTGCCGCCCTCAACACGCTCTACCGAGGCGCTGATCAAGGCCTTGATTTCACGGGCCGCCTGTGCGCTGCGCTGCGCCAATACACGCACCTCGCCAGCGACGACGGCAAAACCTCGGCCTTGCTCACCCGCTCTGGCAGCCTCCACGGCAGCGTTGAGTGCCAATATATTGGTCTGGAAGGCAACGCCATCAATGACCCCAATGATGTCGGCGATCTTTTTGGACGCGCCATTAATTTCCTCCATGGTGTCCACCACACGGGACACCACATCACCACCGCGTGTGGCCACCGAAGACGCCGAGGTGGCCAGCTCGTTGGCCTTGTGGGCGGCTTGCGCGGAGTGGTTCACCGTGCCGGTGAGCTGTTGCATGGCGCCTGCCGTGCGCTGCAAATTCGAGGCGGCTTCTTCGGTGCGGGCGCTCAGGTCTTGGTTACCGCTGGCAATCTCGGACGATGCTGAAGCGATGGAATCCGCGGATCGTCGAATACCACCAATCACATCGCCCAGGCTGTTTTGCATTTGTTCCAGCGCGACCAACAACTGGCCCACTTCGTCACGCTGCGCAACTTGCTTTTCGACGGTTAGATCGCCGGATGCCACACGCTGTGCAACCTTCAATGCCCAGCTCAGCGGCAGCACGATGCTTCGGGTCAATATCCAGGCGATTGCGACCCCCAAGGTCAACGACAAACCTGCCAGTACCAGCAAAAGGACACGAGAGGTGGAATTGGCCTCATTCACCGACTTGGCCATCAGGTCGATGTCTTGCCGTTGATGGTCCAGCAGGTTTTGCATGCTGTCGAGGTAGACCTTCGCGTTCGGCATGAAGACATCCGTCAGCATGCGCTCAACCTCCTCAGTCTTGCCCTCTTTCTTGGCCGCGATGATGGCATCTCTGGATGCAATGAAAACCTTGCGGCTTTTGGACATCGACTCAAATATCGCCCTCTCTTCGGGCGCGCTGAGCAGTGCTTCAATCTGCTTCTGGTACTCGGTGTTGGCTTTTGTAGAAGCAGCCGTATCTTGCGCAAAAAATTCTGTCAATGATGGATCGCTGCTTTTGGCAATGGCGCCCGTTCGCCGCACCCCCGCGTGAACGTTCCGATACCAGTCGGCAATCAACCGCTCCTTGGCCAGCGGCTCAGTCATCATGGCCTGAGTCACCGCGGCTGTTGACTCCAATCTCCACAGGGACAAAGCCGTGATGGCCAGGGCCAGAAACAGGATCAATGCAAAACCAGCAGCAAGCCGTGTGCCAAGTTTGATGTTGTTCATGGGAATGTCGTTTTCACAAAAGGCCGTCGCAGCGAAAGAACCGACCAGCCAGAGGGCAGGCGGACACGACGTCTGAATGTGAAATCTATCGAAACGGTGCGATTCGAAGTCCGCAAATAGCGGGATCAATTCCGCTTTTTTCAGTCGCTCACCGCGTCATGACTGGGGCGGGCGCGTCTCGGGCAACAAGCAAGCCTCGGCCACTTGAAGTTGGTTGTCGCGCGCGAAATTCATGACAAAGTCCCAAGCCATGGGCTCGATGTCGCGCAGCTGTTCATTGACGATCACGCATTTGACACCGTTGATCACCCGGGGCACGCAGTAGGGCGAATAACCAATGTAGGCGCCGATGCCGCCTTTGCCGCCACCGGGCCTGAAACAGGACATGGCACCCGCCAAACGTTCAGACCAGTCGCTGGGCCGGAATGTTTTACCGTCCAAGGTCAGGCCCTGAATGAAGACTTCTCTGGGTTTGGCGACGGTCATGCGGTATGAAAGTTCGGACCAATGAAACAAACTGCGTGTGCGGACGAGATTGTGCCGTGCCTTTGCTGCGTCGCAACAGCTACCAGCGAATTGAAATCCCGGACGGCGTCAAAAAACCGGCATTTCAAGGGCGCGCCGTAGAATTCTCTCAGGCCAAGCTGTCAAGTCTTTCAATCCTGAAGTCGCAACGGCCAAACGCACGGAGCCCGCCATGAACGCCCCCGATAAACTGCCTACCAGCCCCGAACCCCATGTGATGTCGACCTATGGGCGCCTGCCCATCGCGCTGTCGCATGGCCGCGGTTGCTGGGTGTGGGACACCGAGGGCAAAAAATACCTCGACGGTCTGGGCGGCATTGCTGTCAACACCTTGGGTCACGCCCACCCCAAACTGGTGCCTGCTTTGCAAGAGCAAGTGGCCAAGCTGATACACACGTCCAACTACTACCTGGTTCCGTTACAAGAACAACTGGCCGCCAAGTTGTGTGAGCTGTCTGGTCTGACCAAGGTGTTCTTTTGCAATTCGGGCCTGGAAGCCAATGAAGCGGCCCTGAAAATTGCGCGCAAGTATGGGCACGACAAGGGCAACCACACCCCTGAGGTCATTGTTTTTGAAAAAGCCTTCCACGGCCGCTCGATCGCCACGCTCTCGGCCACGGCCAACCCCAAGATTCAAGCCGGCTTTGGCCCCCTGGTAGAAGGTTTCGTGCGCGTTCCCTTGAATGACATCGCAGCCATTGAAGCCGCCGCCAAAAATCATCCCCACATCACGGCCGTGTTTTTGGAGGTGATTCAAGGTGAAGGCGGTGTCAACCCCGCCACCGTCGAATTCTTGCAAGCCCTGCGCAAACTCTGCGACCAGCACGACTGGCTGTTGATGCTGGATGAAGTGCAGTGCGGCATAGGCCGGACCGGCAAATGGTTTGCCCACCAATGGGCCGACATTCAACCGGATGTGATGCCCTTGGCCAAAGGCCTGGGTTCGGGTGTGCCGGTAGGCGCTGTGGTCTGTGGCCCAAGAGCAGCCAGCGTGCTGCAACCCGGCAACCACGGCACCACCTTTGGCGGCAACCCCTTGGCCATGCGGGCTGGCGTGGAGACGCTGCGCATCATGGAAGAAGAAGGCTTGCTGGAGAACGCTCACCGCGTGGGTGCGGCCTTGCGGGCTGGTCTGGTGCGCGAACTGGGTTCGGTTGCGGGTGTGGTGGACATTCGCGGCCAGGGGCTGATGCTGGGCATCGAGCTCGACCGGCCTTGCGGTGACTTGCTCGGCATCGCAGCGAAAGCGGGCTTATTGCTGAGCGTGACCGCCGATAAAGTGATACGCCTTGTACCGTCGCTGATCTTGACCGAAGACGAAGCCGCACAAATCGTGGCCTTGCTCGCGCCGCTCGTTCGGGCCTTCCTGCAGTCGCCACCCAAGACCCCATGAACACCATGAAACCCGGCAACAGCCTGATCCGGCACTTCCTGCAGTTCAAAGACCTGAGGGCTGAGGAATACAGCTATCTGTTTGAGCGCGCCGCCACAATCAAAAAGCGCTTCAAAAACTACGAAAAATACACACCCTTGGTCGACCGCACCTTGGCCTTGATTTTCGAGAAGGCCAGCACGCGCACGCGGGTGAGTTTTGAAGCCGGCATGTACCAAATGGGCGGTTCGGTGGTCAACCTCACCACCGGCGACAGCCAACTGGGCCGCGCGGAGCCGATTGAAGACAGTGCGCGTGTGATCAGCCGCATGGTGGACGTGGTCATGATCCGCACCTACGAACAAACCAAAATTGAATTGTTCGCCGCGAACTCACGGGTGCCGGTGATCAACGGGTTGACCAATGAGTACCACCCCTGCCAAATCCTCGCCGACATCTTCACCTTCATCGAACACCGCGGCAGCATCAAAGGCAAGGTGGTGGCTTGGGTGGGCGATGGCAACAACATGGCCAACACCTGGCTGCAAGCCGCCGACTTGCTCGGGTTCACGCTGCATGTGAGCACCCCCAGCGGTTATGAGATTGACGCCAAGGTTGCCGGTGTGACCAACACAACCTGCGTCAAGGTGTTCAAAAACCCCCTCGACGCCTGCCGCGGCGCCCACTTGGTGACCACCGATGTGTGGACCAGCATGGGTTTTGAGGCCGAAAACGAAGCCCGCCTGAAAGCCTTTGCCGACTGGCGTGTCAGCAACGCCATGATGGGTGTGGCCGCAGCCGATGCGCTCTTCATGCATTGCCTGCCCGCCCATCGCGGAGAAGAGGTCGACGCCGAGGTGATCGACGGTCCCCAATCGGTGGTGTGGGACGAGGCTGAGAACCGCATGCATGTGCAAAAGGCCTTGATGGAGTATTTGTTGCTCGGTCGCATCGGGTGAGTCGTCATCCACACATCCGATCTGTTTTGGCCTATTCAAAACCATGAAGCTAGGCCTCATCACCGACATTCACGCCAACCGCGAAGCACTCGAGGCCGTGCTCGAGCACGCCGCCCGCCAAGGCGCGCAGCGATATGCCTTGCTGGGCGATTTTGTCGGTTACGGTGCCGACCCCGGCTGGGTCGTGGACCGCGCGCGTGAGATGGTGGCAGACGGCGCACTCGCTGTCATGGGCAATCATGACGCTGCGGTCGTGCAAGGCCCCATGCCCACCATGGTGGCCCAAGCGCGCCAAGTGGTGGCATGGACACGCGAACACCTGAGCGTGTCGCAAATCCAGTTTCTGGCCGATTTGCCCATGATGGAAAGCGACCTCGGTTGCCTCTTCGTCCACGCCAACGCATTTTTGCCAGCGCAATGGGGTTATGTCATCGGTCGAATGGATGCCGTCAAAAGTTTGAACATGACCGACTGTCGCTACACCTTTTGTGGCCATGTGCACGAGCCCAAGCTGTTCCACTTGAGCAGCACCGGGAAAGCCGGCGAGTTTGTGCCCACGGCGGGTGTGCCCATCCCGCTGTCACCGCAGCGCCAGTGGTTGGCCATTCCGGGTTCTGCGGGACAACCGCGGGATGGGAATCCGGCGGCTTGTTATGCCGTCTTCGACATTGAAACCGCCACCCTCACCTACCACCGCGTGCCCTATGACGTGGAGACCGCGGGCGCCAAAATTCGCGCGGCAGGTTTGCCGCAGCGTTTGGCAGAGCGACTGGACGACGGACACTGAACATGAGCAGCGACTTGCAGCAAACGCTCAGCACCGCCCCCGGCGTCGAGGTCGGTCAGGTCATTGATGGCTTCAAAGTCGAGGCCCACGCCCACCAAGGCGGCATGGCCAATTTGTGGCGGGTCGCCAGGGTCAACGAGCCCAACGCGGCCCCCATGATCATGAAGGTGCCGCGTGTGAAGGGCGGGGATGACCCGGCCACCGTGGTGGGTTTCGAGGTGGAGCAAATGATCATGCCCACCTTGACGGGTCCGCATGTGCCGCGTTTCATCGCCAAAGGTGACCTGAGCAAGCGGCCCTACATCGTGATGGAATACGTGCAGGGCGCATCGCTCAAACCGCGGTTCGATGCGGCGCCGCTGAGCGTGCAAGAAGTGGTCGAGATTGGCCACAAGGTGGCCACCGCCTTGCACGAGTTGCACCGCCAACATGTGGTGCACCTCGACATCAAACCCAGCAACATCATGTTCAGACCCCTCGTGGATGGTCAAGGTGGTGAGGCCGTGCTGGTGGACTTCGGCCTGTCTCGCCACGACCAGTTGCCCGACTTGCTGGAAGAAGAGTTCGAGCTGCCCATGGGCACCGGGCCCTATATGTCGCCCGAACAAATCCAGTTCATACGCAATGACCCGCGCAGTGACTTGTTTGCCTTGGGCGTCATGCTCTACCACCTCATCACAGGCCAGCGCCCCTTCGGCGCGCCGAGCAGCGTGCGCGGCTTGCGGCGCCGCCTTTACGTTGACCCGGTGCCGCCGCGCAAACTCAATCCGCAGTGCCCACCGTGGTTGCAAGAAATCATTCTGCGCTGCCTGGAAGTTAAACCCAAGCTGCGACATCAAAGTGCCGCGCAACTCGCTTTTGATTTGCTGAACCCCGAGCAAGTGCCCTTGACCGCACGCGCCGAGCGCCTCAAGGCCAGCGGCTTCGTGCACCAATTTCGCCGCTGGTTCGCGGCCATGGGATCTGAACCCGACGAGGCGGCCAGCGCCACAGCCCAAACCCAGCGCAGCCCCATCGTTCTGGTGGCCTTGGACATCCAGGGCGCGGAACCCACCCTTCTGGAGGCGGTTCGGGTCATGGCCCACCGCGTCTTGCAAACCGAAGCTGGCGCGCGCCTGGCTTGTTTGACGGTCATGAAAACCAACCGCATTGGCATGGACGAATTGGTCGACGCACAGGGTGCCAGCAAACACATGAATTTGTTGGTGCAGCTCAAACATTGGGCCCGACCCATAGCACAAGCCTTGAACCTGAAGAAGGAAAACGGCCGCCTCACCTTCCATGTGCTGGAGGCCCCAGACCCTGCAGCGGCCATCATCGAGTACGTCAAAAAGAACCAGGTCGATCACGTGGTGATGGGTGCACGCGACCAAGGACGCTTGCGGCGTTACCTGGGCAGCGTTTCGGCCCAAGTGGCAGCGGAGTCAGACTGCACAGTCACCGTGGTGCGAAGCCCAAACACCAGCCCCAGCAATTGAGCATCACCCTGCACTGCCGCACAATGCCCAGGTGTCGTTTGAATTCGCAACGCTGAACACCCGCCCGATCCTCCATGCGCATCCGCTACATCGAAATCTTCCACGCGGTGATGCAAGCGGGCACCGTCAAGGGTGCGGCCGACATGCTCCACATCACCCAACCCGCCGCCACCCGGCTTTTGCAGCAAGCCGAGCAGCATGTGGGTGTGGCCTTGTTTCAACGGGTGAGAGGGAGGCTGGTGCCCACAGCGGAAGCGCACCAGCTGATCCCAGAAGTGGAACAGCTCTACCTCAAACTCGACGCGGTTCGGCGCATCACGGCGAATCTGGGCAAACACTCGCATGCCTTGCTGCGGGTGTTGTGCGTACCGGGTTTGGCTCTTGAAGCGTTGCCACAGGCACTGGGACGCTGGAGCATCAAACATCCCCAGGTGCGGCTCACACTGCGCACCTTGCATTCGCGGCAAATTGCCGAAAGTTTGGTGCTGCGTGAAGCCGATATTGGCTTCGCCTTCGAGCCCTCCAACCACCCGGCGCTGATCAACGAGGTGATCGCCGTGGGACGCATGGTGGCCGTCGGAAAAGACCTGCCAGGCGCGAGTGTGCCGCTTGCGGACCTCGCCACCCACCCGGTTGTCGACCTGGACCCCGCTGACCCGCTGGGACGCCTGCTGCACCTGGCCTGCCAGGTGCACGACATCGAACCCCTGGCCCGGGTCACGGCCCACAGCTACCACGCCGCCATCGAACTGGCCGCTCACGGCTTTGGCTGGGCTTTGGTCGACAACTACACCGCCGCTTACGCGCAGCGCCATGCCACGCTACGCGTGCTGCCACTGGACCCAGAAATCGCCGTCTCGGTTTACATGCTCAGGCCGCGCGACTTGCCATCCAGTGCTGCCGTAGACCAATTGACCGAGCACATGCGCAAAGTGTTGCTGCTGGCGAAGTGAAGTTTGCAGCACGGGAAAACCCTGGGTAACGCCACACCTTGTTGCAGCGTTTCAGATATGCCATCACAACATACCCAGGACGGAATTTGACAGTTGCGCAGTTATGGCGCCGTGCCTAAACTGAATTGGTCATTCACCCGTTTCCCGAAAGGATGCACCCCATGCCCTTGTTCAACTCTCCTTTGCGCCACACCTTGGCGGTTGCTGTTGCCAGTGCCTTGTTGTGGCCTGCCGCCCAAGCGCAAGACGGCAAACCCACCTTGGCCAAGGTTGCCGAGACCGGCACCATGCGTGTGGCTTACCGCGAGTCGTCGGTGCCATTCAGCTACCTTGACAACGCCAAGCCGATTGGGTTTGGCGTTGAGATTTGCGAGCGTGTGGTCGACGCAGTCAAGGTAAAAGCAAAAAAGCCTGACCTGAAGGTTGAACTGCAGGCCGTCACCTCGCAAAACCGCATTCCGCTGTTGATGAATGGCACCATCGACATCGAGTGCGGCTCCACCACCAACAACAAGGTGCGCAACGAACAAGTTGATTTCGCCATCAACTACTTCTACACGGGCACGAGGCTGCTGACCAAGAAGGGTTCAGGCATCAAGAATTACCCCGACCTGCGCGGCAAGTCGGTCGCCACCACTTCAGGCACCACCAACTTTCAGGTGTTACGCAAGTACATCACCACCAACAATTTCACCGACATCAACGTGCTTGCCGGCAAAGACCATGCCGACTCCTTCTTGATGGTCGAGAACAGCCGTGCTGTCGCCTTTGCGATGGACGACATCTTGCTGTTTGGCTTGGCGGCCAACGCCAAAAACCCCGCTGAATGGGAAGTGATCGGCGACGCGCTTCAGGTTGAACCCTATGCGGTGATGGTGCGCAAGGGCGATCCAGAGTTCAAAAAATTGGTCGACGATACGATCGCAGGGCTGATCAAGAGCGGCGAGTTTGAAAAGCTCTACAAAAAATGGTTCCAATCGCCCATTCCACCGCGTGGTGCCAATTTGAACCTGCCGATGAATGACGAATTGCGCGCCAACATGAAAGCACTGAGCGACGCGCCGACGCAGTAACGGCTGCCTTTCAACCGAAGGCTCATAGTTGCCTTCGCTGAACCAAAAGGGTGGGGCTCATGGAGGCCCACCCTTTTTTGCGGCGATTGTTAAGTTCGACAGCGCCACCCTGGATGTCGAATCCGTGATTTCGGATGTTGGGGCCATCCGATTTCGAAGCCAGCCACTACAATCACCCCCGACGGGCCTCCTCGCATGGAAGCACGGCCAACCGGGTCAGGTCGGGAACGAAGCAGCCCTAACTGTTGTGACCAGTGCCGAGATCAGGCTCGTCAACCTTATTCGTCGCCATGTGCTGGGCTGAGGGCGCACAAGCCGATCAGCTGGCTTGTTTGAAGGCCATCACGCCTTGATTGCGCAAGGTGCGCAGGAGCGACAACTCTTTTTCGCCCATGGCCATGTCGCCCGCTTGTTCTTTGTCGGCGTAAATCAGCGCGAAGGTGTCGCCCTTCATTTGCAAGGGCAGCAGCAGGAAACAAGGTGCGTTGACCTCTTTGCGGTACCACTCGGGCAGTCGCGCGCCGACCGTGCCCGTGCTGGTGTCGCTGATCAGGGTGTCCATGCCTTTGAGGCAAATAGCGGTGAACAAATCGCTGCTGGGGTTCAGTGACACTTTGAAAGCCTGGGCCACGGCAGCCGCGTTGTCGCCCAAACCGAAACGCCCCGTGAGCAGGTTGGTTTTGGGGTCGCGCAAGCAAAACACAATGCGACGAAACTCCAGGGCGCGGAACATGGTTTCCAAAATCATGCGCAGCACTTCATTGAGCTTGAAGTCTTCCACCATGCTGTTGGTGATGTCTTGGATGCCAGCGGCCAAGACGTCGGCTGCAGGTGCAGTGCTTTTCAGACGGTTTTGCGCTTCGCCGGTGGATGTCATCTCGCCCTGCCCCTGAACGGGGCGCGGCATGGCGGTGGCCGTGGCTTGCAGGGCGTGTGGCGTGAGCGAATCGCCGCTGTCATCGCCGGGCGACGAATCATCGACATGGAGCAAGGAACTGGCCTTGCTGCTTTTGTGCAGTTGCAAGCCCATGGCCTGGGCCAGGGCGGCGAGTTTTTGCTGCGCATCGACCACCGCGGTTTCGATGTCTTTGGGTTTGACGCCCAAGGTGGCGGCATACCGTTTGGCCAACTCGGACACTGCTTTGCTGCGCGCCGGGCCATCGGTTTTGATCATGGCATCGGCGATGTCGTTGCAGGCCAATGCCAACCAACGTTGGCGCTCCGCAGGCGCGCTCGGCAGTTGCGGCGGTGGCCCGCCCTGCGGTTTGCGCATGGTTTTTTGAAGGCTGTCAGGCAGGCCCCAGGTTTTCGCCACGCCCAGGCCCAGGTCTTCAAAACTCACTCCCAAGACGCTGGTCGCGGCGGCCTCCTCAAAGTTCGCGCCTTTGCCGGTTGCCGCATGGGCCGCCACAGCATTACGCACCTGACGCGCTTCTTCAGGAAAATAAAACTCGGTGAGCAGGCGGCCCAAGTTTTGGAACATGGCACCAATGAAAGCCTCTTCGCCCTCGCGGGCCACGGGGCACAACTCGGTGGCCAAGGAGCCCGCCATGAGTGAACGCAGGAATTCTTCTTTCAAAACAACGGCATGGGTTTTGTCTTGCATGTGCTCCAGCAACACCACGCTGAGCGCCATATTGCGTATACCGGCAAAACCCACCAAGGCCACCGCACGCGATACGGTGCTGATGCCACCGCCACCCGCATGCGAAAAATGCGCAGTGTTGACCATGCGCAGCAATTTGTTGGTGAGGGCGACATCCTGCAGAATTTCTGCAGACAAGCTGCCCAAGCTTTCGTTCTCAGAGTTGGCCACCCGCTGGATGCGGCCCACCGAGTCCGACATGGCGGGGAAGTCGCTTTTATGACGCATCCGGCGCAGCAAAAAGTCCAGGGTGCCGCTGTTGCCTTTGGCAGCGTCACCCGCCTCGGACTGAACGGCTTGCGGTGACAACCAGGCCTGCAAGGCATCACGAAATGCGGCGGCGCTGCTGTGCCGCGCGGCCGGGTCGCGGGCCAGCGCACGCTGCACGATGGCGCGCAAACCGTCGTCCACCTCACTGCCGAGGTTGGCCGGCAGTTGCAGGTCTTCGTGGGCAATGCGGTAGAGGGCGCGATAGGGGTCTTTCTCGCCGACCAGCGGTTTGCCACAGAGCAGCTCGGCCAGCACCAAGCCGGCGGCGAATACATCCATGCTGGGGGCGGGCGACGCGCCGTCAGCCGCTTCGGGCGACATATAACCCGGCGTTCCGCTGAGCATGGCGGCGCCGCCAGCTTGAGGCTCTCCTTGCACACGGGCGGCAATGCCAAAGTCCATCACACGGGCCAGTCCAGCCCCATCCACCAGCACATTGGAAGGCTTGAGATCGCGGTGCACGACACCATGGGCATGGGCGGTGTGCAAGGCATCCAGCACACCCAGCATCAACGGAACGGCCTGGCGCGGTGGCATGGCCCCCAGTTTTTTCACGTGCTCCGACAAAGTGTGGCCCGCCACATACTCGAACACCAAATAGGGCTGGCCGTGGTGGGTGTCCGCCTCGTAGACGGGAACGATGTGGGCATGTTTCAAGCGGCTGACATGACGCGCTTCTTGCAGCCAGGGGTGGTCGCCCATAGAGGGCTTGCTTGCGTCGCCGCGCAGTAGCTTGACGGCCACCTCACGCTCCAAGCGCGGATCGAATGCGAGCCATACCGTCGCTTGCGCCCCTTGGCCCAAGATGCTCCGCAACTCGAACCGACCCACGTGGGTCGGTTCAGCCAGGGCCGTTTTGGATGTCATGGTGCTCACTCAACCACCGACCTTGCGGTTGGCCTGGATGGTGGGGTCCGCGCTCGCGGTACCGACGTTGGTGTGCCCAGGTATCGACGTTTTTGGACCAGGCGCGTCGGCAGGCCGCGCGGTGTTCGCTGGCTGTATTGAGGTGGCGGCACCCACACCTTGGCGCAACATGGTGCGCGCTTGTTGCAAGGCCTGGGCCAAACTGGTGGTCTCCAGGTGCAAGAGACGCGCATAACGCTGTGTCACTTGGGCCAAAGCGTTACCCATTTTGGACTGAGGCAAAAAGGTGAGCACGTCCACGCTTTCGTTGGCGGCGCTTGCAGCGGCACGAATAAAGTCGGCGTCGCCATCGGGGCTGCGTACAGGTCGGGTCGTGGGCAAGCGGCGCATCATATGCTGCACCTCTTCACCCAAGCCCCAATGTTTGGCCACCGCAGCACCGAGGGATTCAATGTCCGCCCCCAACACCGCCAACGACGCCATGGATTCACTCATGCCAGGCAACTCCGGTGTTCCCAACTCGCTGCCGGGCGGTGGTGGTGCCGGCCGCATCAACTGGCGGATTTGTTCTGCTTCTTCTGCAAAGTGGTACTGCACCAGCAAACGACCCAGGTTTTGCAGCGCACTGACGAGATAAACCATTTCCGGATCAAAACCAGCAGGCCGAAGCAACTGTGCGACGTGGCCAGCCAAACGCACGCGCTCCATGGTGCGCTCCATGGCAGCAGCGCCCGTCTCAGACAAAGGTCCGGGCCAGGCCCGCAGGCCGTTGCCCGCCAAGCGCACGCCGTTGAGTCCCAGCATGGCCACAGCACGGCGCACGGTGAGCACAGGACCGCCACCCGACAGCTGCCCCCCGCTGATGTGAACCGCATTCACCTGGCGCAGCAGCTCAAAACTCAGCGCCATGTCTTGCAAAATTTGTTCGGCGATGGCATCGGTGTGTTGACCATCCATGGCTGCCAGCCGCGCCACGCGCTGGCCGACACCGGGCATGGCAGGCAAATGGCCGACCGTGCGCAGGCGGTCGAGCAACAAGACCAAAGGGCCGCCACTGTCTTGACCTTCAACCTCACACCAGCCTTGCAGGGCGCGTAAAAAAGTTCTGGCATTCAGATAACGCTGACGCTGCTGAGAGGCGACCGCACGGTTCGCAATCGCGCGCAGTGCTTCTGACACCGGCGCCGGGGTCGTCCAAGACAGGCGCAGCAGGTCGCGGCCCAAAGGCGGCATGCGCTGAATGACGCGCGAGAAGTCACTCTCGTTCAAGGGGTTCTCGCCCGAAAGCAGCACGTGCAGCAGGAGACCGCAGGCGAGCAGATCACGTTCCGCCGTGGCGCGCTGTGTGCGCAGCTCGGTCGGATCCAGTGGCATGGAATGGGTGGTTCCACGCCCCCCGCCTTCGGTGCGGCTGGGCTCGTTGGCGCAGGCCAGGGCCATCACACGCACCGTGCCGTGTTCATTGATGAGCAATTGGTGGGGCTGCAAGTCGCCATGGGAGACTCCGGCCTCGTGGGCATAGGCCAGCCCTTCCAGGGCCTGGCACAACCAGCCCACTTGTTCCAGCGCAGTGCTGTTCGGGTGGGCAGCCAACCATTCCGGCAGGGTCAAGCCCAAAGCGCGGTCGACCACGAAGTAAGGCCAGTGGTCTTGCACGCCCGTTTCAATGACATGGGCCAAATGCGGATGGTTCAGTCGCGATGCTTTGCGCGCATCACGCTGCCATACCTCAAGGGCAAACTCGTCCACGGGTTGCACACGCGGCATGGCCAGCACCACCTCTTGGCCTGAGCGCGGGTCGCTGGCCAACCACGACATGGTCAGTTCGCTTTTCCCCAGTAGCTGCAGCAAGGCAAAGCGCCCAAACGCCCGCGGCCCCGCCGAGCGCGACGCTGGCGCTGCGCTCGGCCGCGTGCTGGCGGTTGCCGGTGGATGCTGGGGCAAAGTGGTGGCCATTCGGATGAAGACGAATTGGTCTCCATTGGAGCGCCTGGTGGCCTGGCGCAAACGGTGGAGATGGACGGGGAATTGGGGGCAATTCAGGTTTGGCGTGTCATGACCGCAGGTTCAGCCGTCCGCCGAGCAAGGTTCGAAATGACGCTAAGACGGTTGAACCCACTCGAGGACCTGCCCCTCCCCCGTGACAAACGCACAGCGCACGCCCTGCGGCGCTTGCAAACTCCGCACAGCAGCCGCATAAGTGCGCAGCTGATCGCAGTACTGGGTAACCGTTTGCGGCGCGGGGTGCAGCTTGTAGTCCAGCACCCACCAGGTCGTGACGCCGTTCTCCTCCAAAGCCACCAAACGGTCAATTCTTTGGGTTTTGCCGTCTACTGCCAATGGCACCTCGTTGCCTGCCCAGCACAATTGCGGGCTGCTGAAAAACACTTGGGCTGCAGGGCTGGCCCAAATGCGCTGAACCACAGCGCTGACGTCTGGCGCCGGCACACCGTGTACCTGGGCGGCGGCCTCGCAACAGGCGACCAGGTCAGGCGGGGCTGGCTTGGCACTGGTTTCCAACTGGCGCTGCGCATCCAGCCGTTGGGTAGCCCATTGCAAGGCCAGATGAATGGCTTGGCCGAGGCGGATGCTGCTGTCTTGTGACGCAGGCAGAGTGTCGGGTGGGCCTTGCCGGTCATCCACAAGCCCTTCGACAGGTGCTGAGCGCCGGCTGGTGGAAGAAACTTCATTTGCGGAGGCCCTCGGCGCCTCCTCCGTTGGCAAACACCACAAGGTGTTGTCGACGGAATTTTCTGGGCCGCTGTTCAAGCCAGTCGGTATCGCGGGCCAAGGCTGCGCATGCGGCAGCAACCGTGACCACCAAGAGGGCGTTGCAGCGGCTCTTTTACTCGCCGAAGGCGTCGCGCTGATGACGACGTGGCCCTCAGCGCGCGTCAAAGCCACATAGAGGCCGTTGAGCTCTTCGCGCTGCCTGGCCTGGTTGTCGATGTCCAGCAGTGGCTGCAAGGACGGTGGACAGCGGCGGGTCGAGTAAACAAAACCGCAGGCCAAGGGTGCGAGGGCATGCACAGGCCAGTCCACGAGCAGGGTCACGGTTTCGGCCGCTTGGGGGGTGGGGTCGGTGTCCATCAAAAACACCCAAGGCGACTCCAAGCCCTTGGCCCCGTGCACCGTGAGCAAGGCCGTGGCGCCGGGCGGTGTGGGCGCAGCGACTTGGATGGCGCGGCGACGCAAAGCGCGCACAAAACGGTAGGCGGTGGCATAACGTGCGCCGTCCAGGGTCAGTGCTTGTTCAAGCAAGGCATCGATGGCCGCCAAGGCTTGGGGCGCGCGGCTGGCAGGCCAGGCGGCCGCGACACGCTCACGCACTTGAGCCTCGGCCACGATGCGGTCCAAGAGGTCATGTGGTGGCAGCTGTTGTGATGCCAGCTGCCATCGTCCGAGCAAACCAGCGGCGCGGGCCAGCGCGCTGCTGGGTGACGGCAAATCCATCAAAGCGGCCCACCAAGAGGTCGGCGCCAACCCGGTCGACGGCACCTCATGTGCGGCATCGAACAAGGCGAGTAAATCCGCATCCGATGCGCCAAAAATGGGGCTTCGCAGTGCATGTGCCAGCGACAAATCGTTCTGCGGTGACACCAGGCTATCCAGCAAAGCGAGCAGATCGCGCACCACCATGTGGTCAGCCAGGGCGTACTGGCCCACCGCCGCAAACGGCAAGCCACGCGCTTGCAAGGCGGGTTGCAGTGCCAGCAACGCAGCACGGGTTCGGCTGAGCACTTTGATCTCTTGTGGCGGCACACCCTGGGTGTGCACCAGTTGCGCGATGGCATCGGCCACTTGCTCGGCTTCCAAGGCGCGCCGCGCTTGTTCAGCTTCGACGCGCGGCTGGGTCAGGGTGTCGCGCCAGCTGGTATCTGCCTCGGTGCTTGCGGCGTCGTCGACTTCTTCGGCCTGGGGCGGCGCCAGCATGGACAAGGCGGCATGTCGGGTATCACGATGCACTTGCTGTGTGGTGTGGGCCCGAAAGCCGCTGTATTCGTTCTGGCCCTGCGCCGCATCAAACACCGCATTGACCACCTGCAGCACACCGGGTGCATTGCGGTGGGTGTGGTCACAGGCCAGCAACACGCCGGCCAGTGCTTGCTGGACAAACAACTGGGCAGCCTCAAACACTTTGGGTTCGGCGCGGCGAAAGCGGTAAATGCTTTGTTTGGGGTCGCCCACGATGAAGACCGAGGGCGGTGATTGCCCACTGGCACCACCACCCGCACCGGCATACCCGGACAGCCAGGCTTGTAGCGCATGCCACTGCAAGGGGCTGGTGTCTTGGAACTCGTCGATCAACAGGTGGCGGGTGCGCGCATCCAAACGTTCCTGCACCCAACCCGAGAGGTCGGCGCTGCTCAGCAATTTGAAGGCGCACAACTCCAGGTCGGCCATGTCGGCCAGACCCCGGGCGCGCTTGTACAAGCTGAGTTCACGCAGCAAACAACGCGACAAGCGCACCATGCGAAGGTGGCGCTCATGGGCCGCATGTTGTTCGCAGGCGGCGTGGATGTCGTCGAGGTGGGCCACGGCCAAGGCGAGACTGTCCACCTCGATGTTTTTGCGCACCGTGCCCGCAGCGGTGTAGAGCGCCAAACGCACGGCGGGCCACTGCGACGCGGCCTCGGTCAGCGACAACGCCTCTAGCAAAGCCACGCCTTGCTTTTTTGCGGTGGCCGTGGTTTTGCGACCGAGTTGTGCCGCGACGTCCAGCAGCAGTTGCCGCAGCGTGGGCGTGGTCAAACGCTCAAACGGGTGGGTCAACTGATCAAAAGGTGCGCCCAGGGCCGCGGCTGGTGGCACGCTGTTGTCGAGCCGTCCCGCCTCATCGGTCAAGGCCAGCTCAATGCGTTTTTGCCAGGCGGCATCCAACCACTTGCGCAACTGACTGCGGCCGTGGTCCTGCACCAAGGCGTTGAAGTCTTGCAGCAGGTCGGCATCGCGGAGCACCGCTGCGTGGAAACGGCGGTAGACCTCGTCTTCGTGGTCGGCCCAGTCTTCCACCAATTGCATGTCGCTGCTCAATTGCAGCTCACCCAACAACTCCAATGGCGCCGCGCGCAAGAGCTGAAAGAACCAGCGGTGAAAGGTGTAGATCTGCGGCGGACGACCGCTTTGCAGCAGTTGCGCATGCAATTGGCCCAAACGCGGTGCCAAGGTTTTTGCTTGCTCAGGGCTCATGCCGCGTGCTTGCAACGCTTCGCGGCGCTGTTCATCGTTTGCACGTTGTTCCGAAAAGGCAACAAGCCAATCGTTCAAACGTTCGCGCATTTGGCCCGCCGCTTTGCGGGTGAAGGTGATGGCCAGCACTTCATGCGGCTCGGCGCCTTCGAGCAAAGCGCGAAGAATGCGCGACACCAGCATCCAGGTTTTGCCAGCGCCGGCGCAGGCCTCCACCACCACGCTGCGAGAGGGATCGCAGGCCAAGGCATAAAACGCCTCGCGCGTGGTGGGCTCGCCGTTGCAGCGGTAGGCCGGCCCGCGTTGCGGGGCGGTCATGCGCCGCCCTCCCACTGGTCACGCCGGCACAGGCCACGCGCTTCACAGGTCTCGCAGACTGCGCCTTCGCCCAAGGCCGGCAGAGGTGTTCCGGCGCGTATCCGTTTGAGTTCCTGGGCCACCCCGGACAAGAGCTGCTCTGCGCTGTGTTCGACATCAGGATGAGCCAGCACATGGATGGTTTCGCTGTCGTCCAGTGCCATGTAGGCGGCGGCCAAGGTTCCAATGGCTTGTGATTGTTCGGCCATCAGCGCAGCATAAAACGCGAGTTGGGTGTCTTCCAGTGGCCGCTTGATTTTTTTTCGCAGCTCAGCCACGGAGCCGGTTTTGTAGTCGATGAGCTGGATGACTGGGCCAGCGTGTTCATCGTCCACGCTGTCCACGCGGTCAATCTCACCGACCATGGCCATGCCCTCCCAGGCGGCAGGTTCTGCGCGCAAAGCACGTTCGCCATCCAGCCACAAAGCGCCTTCTTTGTCGCGCTGATGCAACCACGATAAATAGCGCGGAACTAGGCGACGAAAGGTGGCGGCGTAAGGCAAAAACTCAGCTTCGTCCAAGCCCAGGCCATGAAGCACTTCGTTCTCCATGGCGTGCAGTGTGCTGGCCTCTAGCGCCAAATCGGCAGGTCCGTTTTGAGCACGCTGCTGGTGAAAACGGAGCAAGACTTGATGCAACCAGGTGCCGTAGTCGCGTTTGGCCAGCGTCTCGTCCAACTCGTCGCTGGGGCGCAGCTTGAGCATTTGCAACGCAAAAAATCGATAGGGACATTGGCGCAGCATCTCCAAACTGCTGGCCGAGAGCTGCGCAGGCAAATGGCGCGGGGCGATGGGCAATGGGCGTTGCTCCAGGGCACGCACAACAGGAACCGCCCGACGTGGATCGCTGGACTGTTGGACAACCAATGCAGCACCCAGCGCCAGCACAAAAGGACTGGCCGAAAGTAGCTCATCCTGGTCGGTCACGCGACGCAGCAAGGTGATGCGCGGCGCACACAGCAACTGACAAAAAGCCAACCACTGGGCCTGGCGCTGCTGTTCTGCTGTGGGCAGCCCCACGGCATCCGCCATGCTGCGGCTCAACAAGGGGGGCGACAAAGGCCAAGCGCCGAGCTGGCGTTCATCCGTGCCTGGACACACCACCGCCGCAAATGCACGCAAAGCCGTGCGCGACAAGGGCGTGATCACCACCAAGGGCTCGGTGGGCGCAGGTGGAACAAAGTTGGCATGTTCAAACATGTCGTCCAACCAGCCGGAGAACGCCGTGTAGCCCCAGAGACTGGTCAGCGTGCCTGCCCAATTGCGGGCAGCCAACAAACGCTGCAATACCTGGCGGCCCGCGTCGTCGCCTTGCAAGGCAGGCAACAAACCGAGCCTGTTCAAGAGCGCTTGCAGTAGATCGAGCCAGTCACCCAGTGTTCGGGTGCGGCTGGCTTGCAGCGGCTGCATGGCCGATTGCAGTTCTTGCCACAGCAAGGCCGCCGGCTCGGTCAAACGTTCCGGTTGTACCGCCTGCGGCCGACGCCACGCCCGTTTGCGCCAGGTGAACTCCAACTCCGAGACCGCCTGCGGCGACAAGGATGCGGTCTGACCCAAAGGCGCGGCGATGGACTTCAGCGCGTCCAATACATCGTCTGCGCTGGCCATGGGGTCGGCCAGACGGAGAACCCCGGCAACCAGCGCAGCAGCGCGTGTGGTGGACAAGGTCCAACCGGTTTCATCCAGAACCGCCAGCGGCTGGCGCGCGAGCAATGCACGAACACGGCGCACCAGCAAGCGGTCGAGCGCCACCAAGGCCACAGGCACTTCGCCGACTTGCACATGTGCCAGCACCTGGGCCGCCGCACGCTGCGCCTCGTCTTCAAAGTCTAGACAGGCCGCTTCGAACACCGTGCGGCCACTCTGGGACACAGCTTGAGGCCAAGCCGAGCCCTCAGAAAACACCGCGTCAGCGTGAAGCTGCAAGACGGGAATGCCTTGTTCCATCGCGTCGCCGGCAACCGCATTCAACAGCGCGTCAGGCCCACTGGCCTCCACCATCACCCAAGCCGCCGGGCGGTGCGAAAAAAGTGCATCCGTGGTGGGTGCCGGTGCGAGTGCGGCCCAGGCCAGCGCCACCTGCGCGAGCAAACCTTCGCTGTGGCCCGGGCCACCTGCGGCACTGGCTTGCGTCAAACGTGATCGTGCGTCTAACCAATAGGCCTCACGGCGACCCGGCGGCAAAACCTGCGCCGCGCGCGCCAATTGCTGCGCCAGGTCAGTGACCTGGGCCACCATGAGGGCGTGTCCCGGCGCGTCCCGACTGGCCCAGGTGGTGCGTGCGAGGTGCGGCGCCAAGAGCACCTGGGCCAACAAGCGGTCACGGGCCACGTCAAAGCTGATTTGCCCCGACTGTGCCGGCGGAGGGGGTGCCAGGGCTGCAGCGAGGGTAGTCGCGGTGTCGATACGCGGCATCCATTCGTTCGCGGCCAAGGCGCGGGCCATGGCCTCTTTGGCAGCTGCCAAATGCGCGCTCAGGGGCACGACGATACAAACATCACGCAAAGGAATTGTTTGCGCCTGGCACCAAACCCGTATTGAATTGGCGATGTCGTCCCATACATGGGGTGACAGCGGGTTGATCGCTTGTAGGGTCATGTGTGGCTGCGAGGCTCGCGAAAACCCGATGTTGCGGGACACCCCCTGGCCAACACGGCTGCGGGGTCTATGTCAGAATAGGTTTCAACAATTTTGCCTTGCGCGTCATTTGGCTTGTATTCCACAAGACGCAGTGCAAATTCAGCAAGAGGACACGCCAATGAGCAGCGAACTGATTAAACACACCACCGATGCGTCTTTTGACGCCGACGTACTGCAGGCCGACCGGCCCGTGCTGGTGGACTACTGGGCCGAATGGTGCGGCCCTTGCAAAATGATTGCACCCATTCTTGACGATGTGGCCGAACAGTACGGCGACAGAATTCAAATCGCCAAAATGAACGTGGATGAAAACCGCGATGTACCCGCCAAGTTTGGCATTCGCGGCATCCCAACCTTGATGCTGTTCAAAGACGGGCAACTCGCCGCCACCAAGGTGGGCGCCCTGTCCAAAGCACAATTGACCGCCTTCATCGACGGTAATCTATAATCTGTTCCAATCTCTGCAGTTCGGGCCTTGACGGTCGGGCTGCAGGGCCCAAAATTTCAGCCCCCACGTGCCCAGCAAGCGGGTCGTTGCACAGCGCAGCGAATCCTGCACCTCGCGTGGAGTCGGCCAAAACCTCCAACTGTTTGTTCTTTGCGTAGCGCTTTTCAGCCTCGCGCTTTCCCGAAACCTATCAAGACAGCGCGAACTCAAGATAAGCGTGATCAGCACATCCGCTTCGCCATTTGAGCCTTCCATTGGCACCATGCCTTAGTACTGCGGTTCACCAAAACGTTGACAAATGAAATCGATGAATTCGTTCGCCAGGCTAGGCGCAAACCACAGCGATACCCTTTGGTATCGCGCGGATTTGCAACGACGCTTGGCGAGCGAAGGCACGATTTCATGTCAATGTTTTGGCGAAGCGCAGTACTAGCTGCATAGAGCCCTCACCTCAGGGGTCGCACCCATGCATTTATCCGAACTCAAAGCACAACACGTTTCTGAACTCATCAAAATGGGCGAAGCCCTGGAGATCGAGAACGTTGCGCGCATGCGCAAGCAAGAGCTGATGTTCGCCATCATGAAAAAGCGCGCCCGCGCTGGCGAGCAAGTGTTTGGTGATGGTGTGCTGGAGGTTTTGCCGGATGGCTTCGGTTTCTTGCGTGCCCCCGACGCCAGCTACATGGCCTCGACCGACGACATTTATTTGAGCCCCAGCCAAATTCGTCGCTTCAACCTGCACACGGGTGACGACGTCGAAGGCGAAGTGCGGGTTCCCAAAGACGGCGAGCGTTACTTTGCCTTGGTCAAGGTGGACAAGGTCAATGGCCTCACACCCGAGGAAAGCAAGAACAAAATCATGTTCGAGAACTTGACGCCGCTCTTCCCCAAAGAGCAGTTCAAGCTGGAACGCGAAACCAAATCCGACGAAAACGTCACCGCCCGCATCATCGACCTGATCGCCCCCATCGGCAAAGGCCAGCGCGCCCTGTTGGTGTCAGCGCCCAAGAGCGGCAAAACGGTGATGATGCAGCAGCTGGCCCACGCCATCGTGGCCAACTACCCCGAGGCGCATTTGATTGTGTTGCTGGTGGACGAACGCCCCGAAGAGGTGACCGAAATGCAGCGCACCGTGCGCGGCGAAGTCATCAGCTCAACCTTTGACGAACCCGCCGCCCGCCATGTGCAAGTGGCCGAAATGGTGATCGAACGCGCCAAACGGCTGGTGGAGCTAAAAAAAGACGTGGTGATCCTGCTGGACTCCATCACCCGCCTGGCCCGGGCCTACAACAATGTGCTGCCGTCCAGCGGCAAAGTGCTGACCGGCGGTGTGGACGCCAACGCCTTGCAGCGCCCCAAGCGCTTTTTCGGTGCAGCCCGGAATATTGAAGAAGGTGGCTCACTCACCATCATTGGCACCGCCTTGGTCGACACGGGCAGTCGCATGGACGAGGTCATTTACGAAGAATTCAAAGGCACCGGCAACTGCGAAATCCATTTGGATCGCCGCATGGCCGAAAAGCGCGTGTACCCGTCCATCTTGCTGAACAAGAGCGGCACGCGCCGCGAAGAGTTGCTGCTCAAACCGGAAATCCTGCAAAAAACCTGGATTCTGCGAAAACTGCTCTACCCCATGGACGAAATCGAAGCGATGGAGTTCATTCTCGACAAAATGAAGTCCACCAAAAACAACCACGACTTCTTCGACATGATGCGTCGTGGCGGGTGATTGGCTGGGATGTTGCGGCCTTATAGGGCTGTAGCAAGGCCTGGTTCACTGGGATTCCTCGACTTCCACCTTGAATCAAGGCTATAATTCTGGGTTTCCCGTGCGGAAAGTGCGCCAAATGGTTTGGCGTGGCTCCCGAAATGCAAATGCGCAACGCAAAAAGGTATCCGCTATGAAAGAAGGCATTCACCCCAACTACCGCGACGTGTGTTTCGTCGACTTGTCCAATGGTTTTAAGTTTGTGACGCGTTCCTGCGCCCAAGCCAAAGAAACCATCAAGCTCGAAGATGGCCGTGAAGTGCCCCTCTTCAAGCTGGAGACCACCAGCGAGTCTCACCCCTTCTACACCGGCACCCAAAAGAGCGTGGACTCTCTGGGCGGTCGCGTCGAGAAGTTCCGCAATAAATTCGCCCATGTGGGCATGAAGAAGTAATTCTTCAGTCAAACCGACAAAAAGGCAGCTGCGGCTGCCTTTTTTCTTGCCCCTTAGACGTCAGCAAGCCGCGATGCGGCATGATTCCGACTTCGCCGGTCGACTCCTCATTTCTTGAACACACCCAAGCCTGCCCTGGTTTCACACCGCGCCGCGCAACGCATGCCGCGTTGGGCGCTGTTGATGTTTTGTGCAGCCTATGTATTGCCCGGCCTTTTCGGCCGAGACCCTTGGCGCAGCGCCGATGCGACCTCTTTTGGCTACATGCTGAGCATCGCCGAGGGACGCAGCCCCTGGACCGCCCCCGCCATCGCGCAATTGGCGGCCGACTCCGCCTTGCTGCCCTATTGGTTGGGCGCGGGCTTCATTCAACTGCTCTCCCCTTGGGTCGATCCCGCATTGGCCGCTCGATTGCCATTTGCGGCTCTGTTGGGTCTGGTGCTGGTGCTCACTTGGTACAGCACCTACCACCTGGCCCGAACAGAAGCGGCTCAGCCGATACCGTTTGCCTTCGGTGGTGAAGCCAACCCCATCGACTACGCACGGGCCATTGCCGACGGCGCGGTTCTGGCCGTCATCGCCAGCTTGGGGCTTTTACAACTGGGGCATGAAACCACACCGGAGCTCTTGCAATTGGCTTGTGTGGGCCTCTTCCTTTACGCTTTGTCGGCCAGCCCTTACCGCGGCTTGCAGGCGAAGCTGGCCGTGCTGGCATCGTTACCCGCCTTGGTCGCCAGCGGTGCGCCCAGCATGGCCTTGGCCATGGGTGTCTGCGCCACCGCGGTCTGCGCTGCGTCCAGCTACGACCAAGTTCGCCGTTTTTCGCTGTGGGTGCTGGCCAGTGCCTCGTTGGCCTGTGCAGTGGGTGTGCTGCTGGAGGTTTGGGGCTGGCGTGTCGGCGCCTACGGCGATTGGAGCAAATTGACTGGCGTGGTCAAACAGTGGGCGTGGTTCTTGTGGCCGGCTTGGCCACTGGCCGCGCTCACCGTTTGGCGATGGCGCAAGTACTGGCGCAACCGGCACATCTCCATCCCGCTGTCTTGCTTGCTGGTCTGCCTGGCCAGCAATGTGGTGATGGGGGGGTCGGATCGTGCGCTGATGCTGGGGGTGCCAGCGATGGCCATACTCGCGGCCTTCGCATTGCCCACGCTGCAGCGCGCCACCTCATCGGCCATCGACTGGTTTTCGGTGTTTCTGTTTACCGCAGGGGCGCTGCTGCTGTGGGTGCATTACGTGGCGCAACAAACCGGCATGCCCATCAAACCGGCTGCCAACATGGCTCGTTTGGTGCCTGGTTATGAACCGAGTTTTTCCGCCTTGGGTTTGTTCATAGGCGCGGCAGCGACAGTCGCTTGGTTGGGTTTGGTCGCTTGGCGCATCGGACGCAACCGCCACCCACTGTGGAAGAGTTTGGTCTTGCCGGCCGGGGGCGTGGCGCTGTGCTGGTCCTTGGTGGCCACGCTCTTGATCTCCCCTGTGAACTACGCGCGCAGCGACCGTGCCCTGGTTCAGCGCATCGCCGAGCACGTACCCAGCGACACCTGTGTGGTCGGCACTGGTGTGAGTCGCTCCTTGCTGGCTGCGCTCGAATACATGGGTCGCATGCGTATTGAAGCAGCGGTGGGTGCGTCAGCAACGAGTACTTGCGAATTTTTGTTGCGTGGCGAGGGATCGCGGTCGGTGCGTGAGACTTTGGACTCAAACTGGGTCTCAGTGGCCCAAGTGCATCGGCCGTCAGACAAAGACGATCGCATTGGCATTTACCGGCGCAAACTGCCCTGATCGACCAGGGTTCCGACCCAGCAGGCTTCACGCACCCATGCGAAGCGAGTCTGTCGTCGGATTGGTTTGTGCAGGCGTTGGGACTTCGACTGAGCCAGTCTCTGCCGCCGCGGGTCCGTGACCATGGCGAACCCGCAGCGCCGGGAGGACCAGCTTGAAGGTAGAGCCCTTGCCGAGTTCGCTGCGAATCTCCAGCTCACCGCCATGGCGCTGAATCACATGCTTCACGATGGACAAGCCCAGACCCGTGCCGCCGGTGTCACGCGAACGACTGCCGTCCACGCGGTAAAACCGCTCGGTCAATCGCGGCAGATGTTCTTTGGCGATACCAACACCTGAGTCAATTACCTCCAGCTCACCTCCGCCGTCCTGGCGATCGGCCCAGCGCACCTGCACCGTACCTTCAGGCGGTGTGTACCGAACCGCATTGCTCACCAAGTTGCCAATGGCACTAAGCAATTCGCTTTCCAAGCCAGCCAGATCAACACCCTCGCCCACGTTAAAACTCAAATCGTGACGGCCGCTGGAGAGGGCTTGCGCATCCGCCTGCACTTGCGACATGAGTTTTTGCAGCGACACCCAACGATCCGCAGCAGGCCGGGGGCTGCCCTCCAGCTGCGCCAAGATCAGCAAGTCGGCCACCAAAGTTTGCATGCGGTTGGTTTGCTGGGACATCAGCTCGATGACGCGTCGGCGCTCCACCTCCGTCAGAGGCAACTGGCCCAAGGTCTCGATGAATCCCGACAGCACGGTCAGCGGTGTGCGAATCTCATCCGACACATTGGCCACAAAGTCGCGCCGCATGGCCTCGTTGCGTTCGCGCTCGGTGATGTCCTGCGTCAACACCAATTTCATGCCCTCGCCATAGGGACGAATCAGCACCGACAAGGTGCCGTGGTAACCCGCACCCGGCATGATGATGGGGTCGGCGTAGTGATTCGACTGAAGGTAGGAGACAAACACCGGAGCACGAACCAAATTGGTCACGTACTGCCGTCGGTCGCGCTGCGGATCCAATCCAAAGTGATCGGCCGCCACCGAATTGCACCATTCGATTTGATCACCAGGATCGAGCATCATCACGCCATTGGGTGAGGCTTCAATGGCGGACAGAAACTGGGCCAAGCGCACTTGCTCACCCACAGCACGCAGTTCGAGTTGACGTGCGGCGCGCTCCACACGGTAGCCCGCCTCACCCCAAAACCCTTGATTACGAGGTGCCGGTGCCTCGGCCGGGTGACGCAACCAATTCATGAAACGACGGCGGCGAACCGCATCACGCAGCATGCTGAAGGATGCGCCCGCAGAGGCACCCACCACAGCCATCAAGGTCGGCGCTCCAAAGCTACTGCCAATGAGAAAGCCGACAAAGCCTCCCAGCAGCGCGAGCAATGCCACCCAAGCCAGTCGTGCGACCAATTCCGTCATCGCGGCGCCATCGTCATCAGCTGAATCGAGCGCTATTCAGCAAGGGCTGGAGCATGCTGCGTCAGTCGATAGCCTGATCCACGCACGGTTTCTATCATGCGCGAGCACTGCACAGGCTCAAGCGCTTCACGCAGACGTTTGACGTGAACATCCACCGTTCTCTCTTCAATGAAGACGTGGTCCCCCCATACCCTATCCAGCAGTTGCGCACGGCTGTGTACACGTTCGGGGTGGGTCATGAAAAAGTGCAGCAGACGAAACTCTGTTGGCCCGACTTTGACCTCTTTGTCCTCTCGCATGACTCGGCGGGTGGCCGGGTCCACCGACAAACCACCCAAACTCACCAGGGTATCCAAGGCCTCTGGCGCTTTGCGTCGCAACACCGCACGAATGCGCGCCAACAACTCGTTGGTCGAAAAGGGTTTGGTGAGGTAATCGTCGGCACCTGCATCGAGTCCGGCGACCTTGTCAGTCTCTTGCGCACGTGCTGTCAGCATGATGATGGGCAGCTCGCGGGTGCGCGACTGGCTGCGCCAACGTTTGGCCAAGGCGACACCGGGTTGTCCCGGCAGCATCCAGTCCAGCACCACCAAATCGGGCAACACCCGGTCCACCTCGGAAATGGCCTGGTCAGCGGTTGCAGCGACCGTGACCTCATAACCCGCATGACGCAAGTTGATGGAGATCAGCTCAGCGATCGCGGGCTCATCTTCAACGACCAAAACTTTGCTCATGGTGTATTCCTCACAAGAAATTCAGGTGCCTAGTACTGCGACTCAGAAATAACGGAACAAATGAAAGTAGTGGAGTGGGCCCAAGGGCAAGGCGCAAACCGCAGCGATACCGAGGTATCGCGAGGATTTGCAACGCCGCCATTGGGTCGAGTACACGTTTTCATGTTTCGTTATTTCTGAGTCGCAGTACTAGTCAACGCATCATGTTTTCGACAGCATCGATCGGGTTGTGGCGGACGTCGGTGCCTTTGACCACGTAGATGATGACTTCAGCCAGGTTCTTCGCGTGGTCGCCCACACGCTCAATCGCTTTTGCGACAAACACCAAGTCAATACTGGACGAAATCGTGCGTGGGTCTTCCATCATGAAGGTGATCAGCTTGCGCAGCAGGCCTTCAAACTCTTGGTCAATCTGGTCGTCTTGCTTGAGCACTTCAAGTGCCTTGTCCACATCCAAGCGGGCAAAAGCGTCCAGCGACTTGCGCAGCTGCGCTACCGCCAACTCCGACTCATACGACAAGTCATTCACCGGCAAACGCATGCGAGTGGACACACCCGAGTTGATCAAGCGTTGAACAGTGCGTGCAATACGGGCTGCTTCGTCGCCGACACGCTCCAGGTTGGCAATCGCCTTGCTGATGGCAATCAACAAGCGGAGATCGCGTGCTGTGGGCTGGCGGCGCGCGATGATGCTGGACAGGTCACGGTCAATCTCCATCTCCATGGTGTTGACGATCTCTTCTTTGGCCAACACCTCGGAAGCAATCTCGCCGCTGAAATTCGTCAAGGCGTAAACCGCTTGGGAAACTTGCGACTCAACCAAGCCGCCCATCTCCAGCACACGGGTTGATATCGCGCTGAGTTCGGCGTCGAATTGGGTGGACAAATGTTTTTCTGTCATGGTGTTCCCTTGCGTGAATCAGATCGAATGATTTCGAAGACTATCAGCCAAAACGACCCGTGATGTAGTCCTCTGTGTCTTTCTTCTTGGGTTTCATGAAGAGCTCGGACGTGGGGCCAAACTCCACCAAGTCGCCCAAATACATATAGGCGGTGTAGTCAGAGCAGCGTGCAGCTTGCTGCATGTTGTGGGTCACGATGACGACGGTGTAGTCGTTCTTCAATTCGTGAATCAACTCTTCGATCTTGCCCGTGGAAATCGGATCCAACGCTGAACAAGGCTCGTCCAGCAACAGCACTTCTGGTTTGATGGCAATGCCGCGCGCAATGCACAAACGCTGCTGCTGACCGCCGGACAAACCTGAGCCGCTTTGATTCAGTTTGTCTTTCGCCTCATTCCACAAGGCTGCTTTTTTGAGCGCCCATTCCACGCGCTCGTCCATTTCAACCCGTGGCAGCGACTCAAACAACTGCACACCAAAGGCGATGTTGTCGTAGATCGACATCGGGAAAGGCGTCGGCTTTTGGAACACCATGCCAATCTTGGCGCGAATCAAGGACACGTCGAGTTTTGACTGCAACACGTTCTCGCCGTCGAGCAGAATTTCGCCCTCAGCACGCTGTTCGGGATAAAGCTCAAACATGCGATTCATCGTGCGCAACAGCGTCGATTTTCCACAACCTGAAGGCCCGATGAAAGCGGTGACCTTTTTCTCGGGAATTTCAAGGTTGATGTTTTTCAGCGCCAGGAACTTGCCGTAATAGAAGTTCAGATTGCGCACCGAAAGTTTGATTTTCTCGGTCACGGGGATGTCAACTTTGGTGTTCATGAAAGGGTTCCTCGGTTCAGGTTTTATTGCGGAAGATCACGCGAGCCATGATGTTCAATGCGAGCACCCCGAGGGTGATCAAGAGCACGCCAGCCCATGCCAGGTCTTGCCAGTTCTCATAGGGGCTCATCGCAAACTTAAAGATGGTGACGGGCAAGCTGGCCATCGGCTCGCCCAAATCGGACGTCCAGAACTGGTTGGACAGCGCCGTAAACAGCAGAGGTGCAGTCTCACCGGCGATACGCGCCAAAGCCAGCAACACGCCCGTGAGAACACCCGCACGGGCCGCATTGAGCGTGATGCTCAGGATCACCTTCCACTTCGGCGTTCCAAGCGCATAGGCCGCTTCGCGCAAGGCGTTGGGAATCAAGGTCAGCATGTTTTCAGTGGTTCGAATGACCACAGGAATCACGATCAAGGCCAAAGCCAAGATGCCCGCAAAGCCGGAGAAACTTCGCATGGGCGCCACCACGACGGCGTAAATGAACAAGCCGATGACGATGGATGGGGCCGACAACAAAATGTCGTTGATAAAACGCACCGAAGTTCCGAGCCAGTTGTTGCGCCCGTACTCCGCCAAGTAAATGCCGGCCATGATGCCAATCGGCGTTCCCAGCAGCGTCGCCAAACTCACCATCATCAAGGAACCAATGATGGCGTTGAGCAAACCGCCTTCCGAAAGAGGTGGCGGTGTCATCTGGGTGAATACCGTCACCGCCAAACCACCCACACCCAAGCGGATGGTTTCAAACAAAATCCACGCCAGCCAAAACAGGCCAAACGCCATGGCTGACAGCGACAGCGTGAGCGCCACCACGTTCACCACCTTGCGGCGCTTGTGTTTGTTGATCTTGTCCGCAGACATCGCAATGGAGTTGCTCATGTGGCTGCTCCTTCATTCTTTTTCAGTTGCGAGAGCAAGAGTTTCGACAAGGACAGCACCACGAAGGTGATGAAGAACAGCACCAACCCCAAGTAAATCAGGGAAGCCTGATGCAAACCAGGGCTGGCTTCGGCAAATTCATTGGCCAGCGCCGAGGTGATGCTGTTGGCTGCTGCAAACAAAGACAAGCTGTCGAGCTGGTTGAAGTTGCCAATCACAAAGGTGACTGCCATGGTTTCACCCAGGGCTCGACCCAAGCCCAACATGATGCCGCCAATGACGCCCGTTTTGGTGTACGGCAACACCACTTTGTAGACCACCTCCCAGGTGGTGGCGCCCAGCGCGTAAGACGATTCCTTCAACATCGGCGGTGTGACCTCGAACACGTCACGCATCACCGAAGCGATGAAGGGAATGATCATGATGGCCAAGATGATGCCGGCCGACAGCACACCGATGCCCACAGGCGCACCAGCAACCAGTTCTTTGAGCACGGGCACATCGCCAAGCAAATTTTGCATTGGCGTTTGTACGTATTTGGAGAGCACGGGAGCAAAAACCAGGAGGCCCCACATGCCGTAAACAATCGATGGAACGGCGGCCAGCAGCTCAATCGCAGTGCCCAGAGGGCGGCGCAACCAACCAGGTGACATTTCAGTCAGGAAGAGGGCAATGCCGAAACTCACTGGAACAGCAATGACGAGGGCGATGAAGGACGTCATCAAGGTGCCGTAAATCATCACCAGACCGCCGTAGCTGTCTTTGACGGGGTCCCATTCGGTGCGCCACAGAAAACTCAGGCCGTATTCCTTGATCGATGGCCAAGCGCCCACCACCAATGAACCAATGATGGCCACCAGCAAACCCAGAGTGAGCCAGGCTGCCGCATGCGCAAAAAACGAGAAAATGCGGTCAGGCCACGGAGAGGAACGACGCGCTGTCGGCGGGGAGCCCATGGGTGTAGTTCGTTCCATCTCGGTCTTGTCAAATGGAGAGGCAGGAAGTGTAGCGGCCACGTCGTCTCCGATCGCGTTAGAGGTTTAGCTGTGCTCGCAAGACTGGGCCCCTCAGGGCCCAGCCAGCAGCAACACAACAACTTGAAGCTTTACTTGAAAGCGATCGTTTTACCCGAGGCGTCTTTGATCTCGCCCCACTGCTTGCGAATCAATTGAATCACCGCGTCAGGCAAAGCCACGTACTCCAAGTCCACCGCCATTTGATCGCCTTTTTCATAGGCCCACTCAAAGAATTTGAGAGTGTTGCTGGCTTGAACTGGTTTCTCCTGCGCCTTGTGCATCATGATGAAGGTAGCGCCGGTCAAGGGCCAAGCCTCTTTTCCGGGCTGCTCGGTCAGGACTTGGTAGAACGATTTGGCCCAGTCGGCACCTGCTGCGGCAGACTTGAAGTTCAAGTCATCTGGGGGCACAAAGTTGCCGTCCTTGTTGCGCAGCAAGGTGTAGGTCATTTTGTTTTGTTTGACGTAGGCGTACTCCACATATCCGATGGAGTTTGGCAAGCGGCCAACGAACGCGGCCACGCCTTCATTGCCTTTGCCACCCGCACCGATCGGCCAGTTCACCGCAGTGCCCTCGCCCACTTTGGACTTCCACTCCGCATTCACTTTGGACAGGTAATTGGTGAAGATGAAGCTGGTGCCGGAGCCATCGGCGCGGCGAACCACTTGAATGGCGGCATCAGGAAGCGGCACGCCAGGGTTCATGGACGTCAAAGCTGCGTCGTTCCATTTGGTGATCTTGCCGAGGTAAATGTCGCCCAAGACTTGGCCCGTCAGCTTGATTTGACCGGGGTTGATACCGGCAATATTGACCACGGGCACCACGCCACCGATCACGGTGGGAAATTGCATCAGACCATCTTTGGCCAACTCTTCGTCAGTCAGAGGCATGTCAGACGCACCAAAGTCGACCGTCTTGCCGCGAATCTGGCGCAGACCTGCACCTGAACCCACCGACTGGTAATTGATGCGAGCACCAGTGACCTTGTTGTAGGCATCGGCCCACTTGGCATACAAAGGTGCGGGGAAGGTTGCACCGGCGCCGGTCACGTCTTGAGCCAAGGCGAGGGTGCTGCACAAACCGAGTGCGATGCCGCTGGCTGCGGTACGAAAGAAGGAAGAAGTCATTTGCTCGCCTTTCAATCCATAGAGGTTGTTGGATGGGATGGCGAGAATGTAGATCAGGTTTGTGACAGGTCCGTGACAAGCACCCGACTGGGTGGCCTTTAGCCGAGGAAAATGAGAATTTTTCCTTTCCTATCAATCACTTAGTTTGTCACATGGAATTCATGAGCTTGTCACAATCACCCCTCAAGCCCGTCATTCAGACCTCTGATTCCCAACTTTGGCTTCCGTGTTTTCTGATGGCGTTTCGGCGGTCCTGGACGCTACGAAGCGCGCCGGTTGCCGCTCTTGCGCAGACCGACGGCTGCCGGTGAAGTACCACTGTTTGATTTCATGCAGCCAATCGCCAGGCAAAGAGCTCGAAGCCAAGGGCGGCGATGGCCCCTCTTGCAAGGTCGGTGGTTTTTTGATTTCCATGCGGTCTCCCTTCTTTGTGATTCAAGCCCGTCGCTGAGCACCTTGGACAGATGCAGGACGAAAGCGAAACCAACAAAGCAAGAGCAGTGCCCGAATGTCGGACAAGCCGCTGCACTTGCTTTCAGAAACAGGAGAAACGTTATGGGATCAATGCGGCGAGGTGTCCTCGACACCCGCTGGTCGCAAAGTCGCTGCGATGCGCTCGGCACAACTTTGCGCTTGCTGCAGGTCGCGTGCCTCCACCATGACACGAACCAGTGGTTCCGTGCCTGAGGGGCGAATCAGCACACGGCCAGTGCCGCCAAGCTCCTTCTCCACGGCAGCCTGCGCTGCGTCCAAGCCAGGGCTGGCCCGCCAATCTTGCCCGGGTTGCAAACGCACATTGACCAGCACTTGCGGGAACAGGACCACATCTCTGAGCTGATCGGCCAAGGACAGCCCGCTGCGTTTGACGGTTTGCAGCACTTGCAGCGCACTGACGATGCCATCACCCGTGGTGTGTTTGTCCAGTGCCAACAAATGGCCAGAACCCTCTCCGCCGAGCAACCACTGGCGGGACGACAACTCTTCCAGCACGTAGCGGTCCCCAACCTTGGCACGAACAAAGTCAACCCCACGGCCACGAACCGCCAGCTCAACCGCCATATTGGTCATCAAAGTGCCAACGATGCCGGAAACCGCCTGGCCTTGCGCCAAGCGGTCAGCCAGCATGATGTACAGCAGCTCGTCCCCGTTGTAGAGGCGCCCTGCCGCATCCACGAGTTGAAGTCGGTCGGCGTCACCATCCAGTGCCACCCCATAGTCGGCACCGTGGTCTTTCACCGCCTGCAACAACGCGGCAGGCGCCGTTGCACCAAACCCTTTGTTGATGTTGAAGCCGTCGGGCTGGCAGCCTATGGACACGACCTCAGCGCCGAGCTCATGGAACACATCCGGGGCCACGTGGTAGGCCGCACCGTGGGCGGCATCGACCACCACCTTGAGCCCTTTGAGGCTGAGGTCGCTGTCAATGGTGCTCTTGCAAAACTCAATGTAGCGCCCTTGCGCATCGGTCAAACGGCGGGCTCGGCCCAAGGCAGTGGAATCGACCCACTGGCGGTGCTCGCCGATGGCGGTCTCCACGCTGTGTTCCCATTCATCGGACAGCTTTTCACCTCGCGAAGAAAAGAACTTGACGCCGTTGTCACCGAAAGGGTTGTGGGAAGCGCTGATCACCACGCCCAAATTCAAACGCAGGGCCCGGGTGAGGTAGGCCACACCGGGCGTGGGCAAGGGGCCGGTCAGCAGCACGTCCACACCGGCCGAAGCAAAACCAGCCTCCAGGGCTGACTCGATCATGTAACCCGAGACGCGTGTGTCTTTGCCGATCAACACCGTCGGGCGGGACTCCTCTTTACGCAACACGCGGCCCACGGCATGGCCCAAACGCAGCATGAAGTCAGCCGTGATGGGGTACTGCCCTACGGTGCCACGGATACCGTCGGTGCCAAAAAACTTGCGTGTCATGGGTTGTCCTTCTTCTTGTTGAGCGCCCCCAGACCTGTCGCTTTGCGCCAGGCCTCCCCCTAGGGGGATGAGAAAACTTGGGGGCGGCCCGGCGTTTTCTCATGAGCCTGAATGACGATGCGCCATGAGGAGGCACTCATTTATGAGTGCGTGGGATTGTCTTTCATCTTGGTGACCGGGTTCAGCAACCCAGCAGCCCGCCAAACTTTCAGGGCGTCCACGGTTTGCGCCACATCGTGCACCCGAACGATGCGCGCCCCCTGCTGCACGGCGGCCAAGGAGGCCGCCACGCTGGCTGCCATGCGGTCGCCAACGGTGCGGCCCGTCAAGTTGCCCAAGGTGGACTTGCGCGACCAACCCACCAGCAAGGGTTGACCCAGGGTCAGCAGCTCGGCCTGCCGGCGCAGCAAGGCCCAGTTGTGGTCCACGGTTTTGCCAAAGCCTATGCCCGGGTCCAGCACGATGCGCTCGCGGGCAACACCCGCTTCTTGCAACACCTGCAAACGTTCTTGAAAAAATGCACCCACCTCGTCCAACACGTCGCTGTAGTGGGGCGCTTGCTGCATGCTGCCCGGCAAGCCTTGCATGTGCATGAGAACCATGCCGCACTGGGGGTGGGCGGCAACAGCCTTGACCGCACCCGGGGAACGAAGGGCATGGATGTCGTTGATGATGTCGACACCGGCATCCAGCGCCCGCTGCATCAGTTCGGGCTTGACGGTGTCCAGCGACAGCGGACAACCCAGGCGCAGCGCTTCTTGAAGCAGGGGCCACACACGCTGTGTTTCTTCTTCGAGCGACACCGGCACCGCACCAGGGCGGCTGGATTCGCCGCCGATGTCCAGAATATCGGCCCCCTCCATCAGCAGCTTTTCGCAGTGAGCCACGGCCTGCCGCACCTGAGTCAAGGCGCCTCCGTCAGAAAACGAGTCTGGCGTCAGGTTGACGATGCCCATCACCCGGGGCTCGGTGAGGTCCAGACGATGGCGGGTGGTTTGCCAAATCATCCTAGAAACGGCAGTTGGACGCGCCCGAGTGGGCTGCGATGCGGTGCGCTGGCAAGGCGCGACAACGCGGCGGGCTCATGCCCGCAAGGCGGAGCAACGCCGACAGCACGCCGCAGCGTGGCTCAATCGGGTGCGTAGCGCTTTCACCCAAGAGGTGATACGGCTCGCGTGAAGAATTCTCAGGGTTCATCAGGTGTTGCCAGCGGAGATAAGCGGTCAACTGCGGTTTCTAGGATCATGGGGTGGCGATGGGTCGCGTCGGTGGCGTCAGGTCTCAGACATGGCAACGGGGCCGAAGCCCCGTTTTCACTCAAGTCTGTTGCGGGCCTCAAGCAGTTGCTGGCGCGCCATCGGCCACGGGGGCAGCAGGACCACTGGGCGGTTTGTTGTTGGCACCAGGCGTCCAGTCTTTGGGTGGGCGCGGTGGGCGGCCATTCATAATGTCGTCGATCTGCTCGGCGTCAATGGTTTCCCATTCGAGCAAAGCTTTGGCCATGATGTGCATCTTGTCCTGGTTGTCTTCGATCAATTTGCGGGCAATGGCGTACTGCTCGTCAATGATTCGGCGGATCACCAGGTCCACCTTGCGCATAGTTTCTTCCGACATGGAGGTGGTCTTGGTGACCGAGCGGCCCAAGAACACTTCGCCTTCGTTTTCTGCATAGACCATGGGCCCGAGCTCGTCGGTCATGCCGTAGCGGGTCACCATGTCGCGTGCAATCGCCGTGGCGCGCTCAAAGTCGTTCGAAGCACCCGTCGTCATCTGGTTCATGAAGACTTCTTCGGCGATGCGGCCACCAAACAGCACGCTGATGGTCGACAGCATGCGCTCTTTGTCCAGGCTGTAGCGGTCACCTTCGGGCAATTGCATCGTCACGCCCAAGGCCCGGCCGCGCGGGATGATAGTCACCTTGTGCACAGGATCGGTTTTGGGCATCAACCGCGCCACCAAAGCATGGCCGGACTCGTGGTAGGCCGTGTTGCGCAATTCTTCCGCCGGCATCACCATGCTCTTGCGCTCAGGTCCCATCATGATCTTGTCTTTGGCCTTCTCGAAGTCCACCATCTCGACCACACGGCCACTTCGGCGGGCTGCAAAAAGTGCCGCTTCGTTCACGAGGTTGGCGAGATCCGCACCAGAAAAACCGGGCGTCCCGCGTGCCAAGATGTCGGCACGGATGTCCTGACCTACAGGCACCTTGCGCATGTGGACGTTCAAAATTTGCTCGCGGCCACGCACGTCGGGCAAGGTCACATAGACCTGGCGGTCAAAACGTCCGGGGCGCAGCAGTGCCGGGTCCAGGATGTCAGGCCGGTTGGTGGCGGCCATGACGATCACGCCGACATTGGTCTCGAACCCGTCCATCTCGACCAGCATCTGGTTCAAGGTTTGTTCGCGTTCGTCGTTGCCGCCGCCGAGGCCTGCACCACGGTGGCGACCGACTGCGTCAATTTCATCAATGAAGATGATGCAAGGTGAGCTTTTCTTGGCTTGCTCAAACATGTCGCGAACGCGGGCTGCGCCCACGCCAACAAACATTTCAACAAAGTCTGAACCCGAAATGCTGAAGAAAGGCACTTTGGCCTCGCCCGCAATTGCTTTGGCGAGCAGGGTTTTACCGGTTCCGGGCGGGCCCACCAAGAGCACGCCGCGCGGAATTCGGCCACCGAGTTTTTGGAATTTTTGCGGGTCTTTCAAGAAGTCGACCAGTTCTTTGACTTCTTCTTTCGCTTCGTCGCAACCGGCCACGTCGGCAAACGTGGTGGTGTTGTTGGCTTCGTCCAGCATGCGGGCTTTGGATTTGCCAAAGCTGAAGGCGCCGCCCTTGCCGCCGCCTTGCATTTGGCGCATGAAATAAATCCAGACGCCGATCAAGAGCAACATGGGTCCCCAAGACACCAAGATGCTCATCAAGATAGACGGCTCTTCACGCGGCTTGACATCAAACTTCACGCCACTGCTGATGAGGTCGCCCACCAAGCCACGGTCCAAATAGGTGGCCGTGCTGCGCAAGCGTTTGTCGTCGGTGGTGACCGCAATGATTTCAGTGCCTGCCGGCCCCTCTTGCAACACCACACTCTTGATGCGTTTGCTGCGAACCTCTTCCAAAAAGTCAGAGTAGCCAATTTGATTGGCTTGGGCAGCACCCCGGTCAAACTGCTTGAAGACGGTGAAAAGCACCAAAGCAATCACCAACCACACAGCGACCTTAGAAAACCATTGATTGTTCACCGCGCGTCCTTCTAATCAAATGCCATCGTTTGCCCCAACTGCCAGCGCCCCAAAACGGAACCTGAACAAGCCGTGCACCACAGGCGGTATATGGGGCGTAGTTTATGCCAGTCAAGGCCCTGGCGTGGGTTTGATGCCCTTGTTGGACACGCGTTTACTCGAGCCAAGCCCTCAAGGTCGGATGGTTTTTGGGGATTTCAGGCCGACACCGACCAAAAAAGTCTCGGCCGACTTGTCACGGGACGACTTGGGTTTGATGGCTTTGACGACCTTAAAACTGTCTTTGAACAGTTTGACCAGTTGGCTGTGACCGCTGCCGTGAAAAACTTTACAGACCAAAGCCCCTTTTTCCGTCAAGTGCTCCTGGGCGAAAGCCACCGCCAGCTCCACCAAATGCACCATCCGGGTGGCGTCGGCGCTCTCAATGCCGGACAAATTGGGGGCCATGTCGGAAATCACCACATCCACTGAACGCCCGCCCAGGGCCTCGGTCAGCTGCGCGGCCACGCTGTCCTCACGGAAATCGCCCTGGATGAAATGCACCCCTTCGATGGGCTCGAAGTCGAGCACATCAAGTGCAATGATGGTGCCATTGAGTTCACCGACGGCTGCACCACCTGAACCCGCTTGTTTGGGCGCAAACTTGCGCCTGACATACTGGCTCCAAGCACCGGGCGCTGCGCCCAAATCCACCACCAGTTGACCGGTTTTGATCAAACCCAAGGTTTCGTCGATTTCTTTGAGTTTGTAGGCCGCCCGTGCCCGGTAGCCTTCCCTTTGCGCCAGCTTGACGTAGGGATCGTTCATGTGGTCTTGCAACCAAGCTTTTACTTTTTTACTTTTGGTTTGAATTTTCATACTGGCTTGATAATACGGGGATGCCTGCACTCTTACTCTCTACGGCCGAGCGCCGTGCCAAACGTGCCGATGCGCACCATTTGAACCCCCTCGTGCTGATCGGCAACGACGGGCTCACGCCTGCCGTTCAAAAAGAAGTGGACGCTGCGCTCAATGCCCACGGGCTGATCAAAGTCCGCGTTTTTTCCGACGAACGCGAAACCCGCGAATCCATCTTCACCACCTTGGCTGACAAGCTCGGCGCGGCCCCGGTACAGCACATCGGCAAGTTGCTGGTGCTGTGGCGGCCCATGCCCGAGAAAGAGAAAGTCGAACGTGAAGGCCGCATGCCCGGCCCCAAGATCGTCAAGATTTTGAAGTTTTCCAAGAGCGGCAACCACCGCGCTCAGGTGAAAAAAATCAAAGTGCTGGGCAATGAGCGCGTCACGGCTGCGGGTGAGCTCAAGCGGGCCAGAAAACGCAATACCAGCGTGAAGAAGACAGCCGCCGAATAAATCAGGGGCGGCAGCGACTGACCTCAGAGGTAGCGCACCTCGACGATTTCGTAGTTCTTCACGCCACTCGGCGCCTGAACGGCGGCCACGTCCCCAGCTTCTTTGCCTATCATGGCGCGGGCAATTGGCGAGCTGATGGAAATCAAGCCCTGCTTGAGGTCCGCTTCATCGTCGCCAACGATCTGGTAGGTCACCGCGGCACCTGTGGCTTCTTCTTCCAGGTCAACCGTCGACCCAAACACCACACGGCCACCGGCATCCAGGGTGGAGGGGTCGATGATTTGCGCAGCCGCCAACTTGCCTTCAATCTCCAGAATGCGGCCTTCAATGAAGCCCTGTTTGTCTTTGGCGGCCTCGTACTCGGCGTTCTCCGACAAATCCCCTTGTGCACGCGCTTCGGCAATGGCCTGGATGACCGCATGGCGTTCAACCGTCTTCAAGCGGTGCAGCTCTTCTTTGAGTTTTTCGGCACCGCGTTTGGTGATGGGAATGGTCGTCATATCGATATCCTGAAGCCAAAATGAAGCCGCCGCCAGGAGCTCTGGCGGCGGCCGAAATCAATAAAGCACGAGTTTAGTGCAACTCGCTGTGCAGTTCCTGCAGGGACTTCACCACCAGGCCGTCCTGGTGTTTCATGCCCTCGGTGGCCGCCTCACAACCCGCCATGCTGGTGTAGTAGGTGATGCGATTGGCCAACGCAGCTTGGCGAATGTGGCGAGAGTCGGCAATCGCGGTGCGGGTTTCATCCACCGTTGTGAACACCAGCTGAATGTCGCCCGCCTTGACCATGTCCACGATGTGGGGCCGGCCGTCTTTGACCTTGTTGACCACGGTCACTGGCACACCGCCCTCGGTAATCGCCGCGGCCGTGCCCTTGGTGGCCACAAGTTTGAAACCCAAGGCCACCAGGTCGCGTGCCACCACCACCGCACGGGCCTTGTCGGTGTTTTTCACCGTGATACACACCGTTCCGGTGCGCGGCAAACGGGAACCAGCACCCAACTGGCTCTTGAGCATGGCTTCACCGAAGGTGCGCCCTGCCCCCATCACCTCGCCGGTGGAGCGCATCTCTGGGCCCAAGATGGGATCGACGCCAGGGAATTTGTTGAACGGGAACACCGCCTCTTTGACGCTGAAATAAGGCGGAATCACTTCGACCGGTGGTTTGCCGTTGAGCGCCTTCTGGTCCTTGAGCAACTGCCCCACCATGCAGCGGGCGGCAATTTTGGCCAGCGGCTGGCCTGTGGCCTTGGACACAAAGGGCACGGTGCGTGAAGCCCGCGGATTCACCTCCAGCACATAGACCACCGCCTGATCGCCCTCCCCTTGGATGGCGAACTGCACATTCATCAAACCCTTGACCTTGAGCGCCCGCGCCATCAGCACGGTTTGGCGGCGCAGTTCGTCTTGCAGCGACTTCGGCAGCGAATAGGGCGGCAGCGAACAGGCCGAGTCACCTGAGTGGATGCCAGCTTGCTCCACGTGCTCCATGATGCCGCCGATCATGCAGCCGGCGGGGCCATCGGTTCCGTCGGCGATGCAGTCCACGTCGACCTCGATCGCGTCATCCAGAAAGCGGTCCAAGAGCACCGGTGACTTCTCGGACACACGCACCGCTTCGCGCATGTAACGTTCCAGGTCTTTGTCCCCGTGCACGATTTCCATGGCGCGGCCGCCAAGCACATAACTCGGGCGCACCACCAGCGGATAACCAATTTCTTGCGCCAGTTTGAGCGCTTGTTCTTCGGTGCGCGCAGTGCGGTTGGGCGGCTGCTTCAAGCCCAAGGTGTGCAGCAGCGCTTGGAAACGCTCGCGGTCTTCGGCGATGTCGATGCTGTCGGGTGTAGTGCCCACAATCGGCACGCCGGCGCGTTCCAAATCCAGCGCCAATTTCAAAGGCGTTTGGCCACCGTATTGCACGATCACGCCCAGCGGCTTTTCTTTGTCGACAATTTCCAGCACGTCTTCCAGCGTCACCGACTCGAAGTAGAGGCGATCGGACGTGTCGTAGTCGGTGGACACCGTCTCCGGGTTGCAGTTGACCATGATGGTCTCGTACCCGTCTTCACGCAGGGCCAGCGCGGCATGCACACAGCAGTAGTCGAACTCAATGCCTTGGCCGATGCGGTTCGGGCCACCACCGAGCACCATGATTTTTTTCTTGTCGGTGGGCGCGGCTTCGCATTCACCGTCCACGGTCTCGTAGGTCGAATACAGGTAGGCAGTTTGCGTCGCAAACTCGGCGGCGCAGGTGTCCACACGTTTGTAGACCGGGCGCACATGGAGTGCATGGCGTTTGGCGCGCACTTCATGCTGGTTGGTGGCCAGCAGTTTGGCCAGCCTGCGGTCTGAGAAACCTTTTTGTTTCAGGTAGCGCATCTCGACCGCAGACAGGCTGTCGAGCGAACGTTTGGCGACCTGGCTTTCAGTTTTCACCAAGTCTTCAATCTGGGCCAGGAACCACGGGTCGATGGCGGTTTCTTCAAAGACTTCTTGCAGGCTCAAACCGATGCGAAAGGCATCCCCCACATAAAGGATGCGCTCAGGCCCGGCTTCACCGATTTCTTCAATGATTTCGTCGCGGTCCGTGCTTCGCTCCGAAAGGCCATCAATGCCGGTCTCCAAACCACGCAGCGCTTTTTGGAAACTTTCTTGGAAGGTGCGGCCCATGGCCATCACCTCACCCACCGACTTCATTTGCGTGGTGAGGTGGGAGTCGGCTGCAGGAAACTTCTCAAACGCAAAACGCGGAATCTTGGTGACCACATAGTCGATGCTGGGCTCGAAACTCGCGGGCGTGGCACCGCCAGTGATGTCGTTGCGCAGCTCGTCCAAGGTGTAGCCCACGGCCAACTTGGCGGCCACCTTGGCAATCGGGAAACCCGTGGCCTTGGAAGCCAAGGCGGATGAACGCGAAACTCGCGGGTTCATCTCAATCACCACCATGCGGCCGTCTTTCGGATTGATGGAGAACTGGACGTTGGAGCCGCCCGTGTCCACACCAATTTCACGCAAGATAGCGATGCTGGCGTTGCGCAGCAGTTGGTACTCTTTGTCGGTGAGGGTCTGCGACGGGGCCACGGTGATCGAGTCGCCGGTGTGGATGCCCATGGGGTCGAGGTTTTCGATGGAGCAGACGATGATGCAGTTGTCTGCCTTGTCACGCACCACCTCCATCTCGTACTCTTTCCAACCGATGAGCGACTCTTCAATCAGCAGCTCTTTGGTCGGTGAGAGGTCCAGCCCACGCTTGCAGATTTCTTCAAACTCGTCGGGGTTGTAGGCAATGCCACCGCCGGTGCCGCCGAGTGTGAAGCTGGGGCGGATCACCATGGGGAAGCCCGAGCCACCGATGTCGACTTGAATCGACTTCTGCACCCCCCAAGCTTCTTCCAGCGAGTGGGCGATGCCACTGCGGGCAGAACCCAGGCCTATCTTGGTCATGGCGTCTTTGAACTTCAGGCGGTCTTCGGCCTTTTCAATCGCTTGTTCGTTTGCGCCGATCATTTCCACGCCGTACTTGGCCAGTACGCCGTGTTTGTGCAGTTCAAGCGCGCAGTTCAGCGCGGTCTGCCCGCCCATGGTGGGCAGCACCGCATCTGGCCGCTCCTTGGCAATGATTTTTTCAACCACTTGCCAAGTGATGGGCTCGATGTAAGTGGCATCGGCCATGTTGGGGTCGGTCATGATGGTCGCAGGGTTGCTGTTGACCAAGATGACGCGGTAACCCTCTTCACGCAGCGCCTTACAAGCCTGCGCGCCAGAGTAGTCGAACTCACAGGCCTGGCCAATGACGATGGGGCCAGCGCCGATGATGAGGATGGATTTGAGGTCGGTGCGCTTAGGCATTATTTCTTCTCCATCAGCGCGGTGAAACGGTCGAACAGGTAGCCAATGTCATGGGGTCCTGGCGAGGCCTCGGGGTGGCCTTGAAAACAGAAAGCAGGTTGGTCGGTGCGGGCCAGGCCTTGCAAGGTGCCGTCGAACAGCGACACATGGGTGGCGCGCAGGTTGGCAGGCAGGGTTTTTTCGTCCACCGCAAAACCGTGGTTTTGGCTGGTGATGCTGACGCGGCCGGAATCCAGGTCTTTCACGGGGTGGTTGGCACCGTGGTGACCAAACTTCATCTTGAAAGTTTTGGCCCCCGAGGCCAAGGCCATGATTTGGTGGCCGAGGCAAATGCCGAAAGTGGGTGTGCCGGTGTTGATCAGTTCACGCACCGCCGCGATGGCGTAGTCGCAGGGCTCGGGATCGCCCGGGCCGTTGCTTAAAAAGATACCATCGGGCCGCAGCTTGAGCACGTCTGCGGCCGGTGTTTTGGCGGGCACCACGGTGACTTTGCAACCGCGGCTGGCCAGCATGCGCAGGATGTTGCGTTTGACGCCAAAGTCGTAGGCCACGACGTGGAAACGGGGCGCGGTTTGCTGCCCATATCCGCTGCCGAGCACCCACTCCGATTCAGTCCACGAGCTGACTTCTTGTTGCGACACCACTTGGGCCAAATCCAAACCGGCCATGCTGGGTGCGGCTTTGGCGCGGGCCACGGCCTGCGCAACGTCGTCATCGTTGATGACATGGCCCACAGCGAAACTCGTGATGCAACCGTTTTGCGCACCCGTCGTTCGCAAAATGCGGGTCAAACGGCGGGTGTCGATGTCGGCAATGGCCACCGTGCCTTCGCGCTGCAAATAGGCGGACAGCGTGAGTCCCATGCGGAAATTGGATGCCAGCAGCGGCAGGTTTTTGATGATCAAACCAGCGGCATGAACCTTGGCGGCTTCGACGTCTTCTTCGTTGACGCCGGTATTGCCAATGTGGGGGTAGGTCAGCGTGACGATCTGGCGGCAATAGCTGGGGTCGGTGAGGATTTCCTGGTAGCCGGTGAGCGAGGTGTTGAACACCACTTCGCCCACGGTATGACCAGAAGCGCCGATGGAAGACCCCTGAAAGGTGGTGCCGTCTGCAAGAGCGAGTAAAGCGGGGGGCAGCGCGGGGACCAACGCGGGGACCAAGTCAGGCAGCACAGAAATCTCCGGTTTGTGCGCGCCCAGCTCGGCCGTGTCAGACGCCGTTTTGGTGCGTCTTTCGGCATGAATCTGGTGGAAGAAACAGCGACGGGTTTCGAGCGGGCGGTGAGGTTGCGGGTAAACCCGTCAAGTATAGCCGACGCGGCCCGCTCGGACCCGACCGCCAAACCTGCCCGGCTCGGGAAACGCGCGTTTCGCGACGCTGCTCAAACTTCCAAAGCGGCGATGCCGGCCTTGGCAATTTGTGCATCTTCGGTCGACTTGACCCCACTGACACCGATGGCGCCGAGGCAATGGCCTTGCACCATGATGGGGACACCCCCCTCCAACAATCCGCTGACCTCGGGCGCGCTCAAAAACGAGACGCGGCCTTGGTTGATCATTTCTTCGTAAATGCGGCTCTCGCGCCGCCCCAAAGCAGCGGTGCGCGCTTTGGCGGGAGCAATGTGGGACGACAGCGGTGCCGCACCGTCCAAACGCTGCAGCCACAGCAAATGGCCGCCGTCGTCGACGATGGCAAAGGTCACCGCCCATTGGTTTTGCTGGGCCTCATGCTCGCAGGCGGCAGCCATGCGTTTGATGTCGTCGAGGGTGAGTGCAGGCTTTTGAATCATGGTGGCCGATCAAGTCGTGGACAGAAAGAGGGTTGCACTGTAACGACTCAAAGCCCGCACTTTGCACCCGTTTTTTGCAAAACTGCCGACACCTTGCGCCTTGAGCGCGGTAATTCAGCCACAACCAGCAGGGATTTAAATCAGGCACCGCCCCGGGAACTAGAATGCGCGCGTCAGGTCAGATGACTTGCAACAACCACTTGGAGTGCTCAATGAACCAAAGCCTGCAAAACGCCTACGCCGGGGTTGCCGGGTACGGCTCTTCCGTCGAACAACGCAACCGTGTGCTGCGCAACACCTATTGGTTGTTGGCGCTGTCCATGGTGCCCACGGTGCTGGGTGCTTGGCTGGGCGTCAGCACCGGCATTGCCCGCGCGATGTCGCCTGGCATCAGCATGATCGTTTTCTTGGCTGGCGCCTTCGGTTTTATGTTTGCCATTGAAAAGACGAAAAACTCTGCCGCCGGTGTGCCCATCTTGTTGGCCTTCACCTTCTTCATGGGTGTGATGCTGTCGCGCCTCGTCGGTGCGGTGCTCGGCCTGAACAACGGCGCCAGCCTCATCATGATGGCCTTCGCCGGCACCGGCACCATCTTCTTGGGCATGGCCACCTTGTCGTCCATCATCAAACGTGATTTGACATCGATGGGCAAGTGGCTGTTCATTGGCGCCATCATGTTGTTGGTGGCCGGTATTGCGAACTTTTTCTTCCAATCAACCGCGTTGATGATGGCCCTGGCTGTGCTGGCTGTCGGCATCTTCTCCGCCTTCATCTTGTACGACCTGAAGCGTGTGCAAGACGGCTTGGAAACCAACTACATCACCGCCACCCTGGGTGTGTACTTGAGCATCTACAACGTGTTCCAGTCCCTGCTTGTGATTCTGGGTTTGACCAGCAGCAACGACTGAGTTGTCCCGCTCAAAACAAAAAGGCCTCGCATCGCGAGGCCTTTTTTCTTATGGGCGTCATTCGGAGTAAGCCTTCCACAAACCCCTGTGCGCTTAGATAGGGCGCGTTTGCTGAACGCTGACGCGAGGCTTTGAATTCATGGACCTTGTGTGTGAGGTCGATGCCTGTGCTCAATGCTGGAAGGAACGTGAGACGTGACGCCGCCGCAAATGCTTGCGCTGCCCAGACTAACGCTTGGTCGCCTTTGACCAGAACGCCAGCAGCAACGTGACTCCACTGCCAGCATTAGGCTTGGCCTCCCGGGCAGAGACCATGGCGTCCCAAGATGCTTGAGCGAGGCGGAGTACCAAGCTCTTGGGGGCTCTCATGAAGCCCATGCTCCAGTCCTTAAAATTGCGCTCAGTAGTTGAAGACTGTAGCAATTGCATTAGGCCGAAATGCTGACTGGAGTTTTTGATTCGCTTGTAGACGCGATCAATACCATCCGGTGGACCCTCAATGTATTGAAAGAACGACCCGTCGTTGTAGAGGAGCACCCCAGTGACTTGCTCCGCTCCGTTGGTCTCTCTAGCACCAAGAAGCAGTCGCTCCAACTCATCTTCGTTCAAGAGATGAGAGGCGCTACTGACATACGCGACGGCGACTAGGTCTGACATTGGTGCGGCCTACCATGAAATGAATGAAGCTGAGGATAGCGGTGATACTCGTACAAATCAATGGCTTGACCTTGCCCCTGGAATCCGTATCCCATCACTGAGTCACGAATGAGCTCGCATGGCCTGGGCCGCAAACCAGCTTTGCTCGAACTGCATCGGGCTGACATAGGCCAGCGTCGAATGCAGCCGGGCTTGGTGTACCAAAGCAGCCAGGCCATGACCTCGTCCGTGGCTTGCAGCCGCGTTTCAAAGCGCCGTCCATGCAGTCGCTCTACCTTCAGTGACCCGAACAAGGTCTCGCTGCAAGCAGCGTGACGGGCTCGCGCCCTCGCTCCTTTGGGGCGCGAAACGTCGCTTCGCTTGTTTTCCCAACAGTTGCCTCGCCTGCTCATGGACGCCTGGATTGCGTACTCTGTGAGCACGTCCCTGAAGTCTTTGCTTGCGATTGAATCTCTCAGCAAGGGATACGGTTTTCGGGGGCGAGGTCAAATCCTCAAAGCCGTTCAAACACCGCAATGCTCTCCACATGTGCAGTGTGGGGAAACATGTTCACCGCGCCCGCTGCCGTGCACTGGTAACCTGCCTGGTGCACCAGCAGACCCGCATCGCGGGCCAAGGTGGCCGGGTTGCAGCTGACGTAAACAATGCGCTGCGGTGGCACATAACCTGGTGCCAGCAGCGGATCGGCATGAACATCGACCAAGGCCTTGGCCAACGCGAATGCGCCCTCGCGGGGTGGATCGATCAGCCATTTTTGCGCCGCGCCATGGGCCAGCAAATCGGCGGGCGTCACCTCAAATAAATTCTGTGTCGCAAACGCGGTGCGTTCTGACAAGCCATTGAGCCGCGCGTTGTCTTGCGCGCGGGCCACCAAGGTGGCGCTGCCCTCCAAGCCGAGCACGCTGTGGGCTTGTGTGGCCAGCGGCAAGGTGAAGTTGCCCAAGCCGCAAAACCAATCGATGACACGCTCTGTTTTTTGCACTTGCAACAGCCGCAACGCCCGGCCCACCAAGGTGCGGTTGATCTCGTGGTTGACCTGGGTGAAGTCTGTGGGCTTGAACGGCATGGTCACGCCGAATTCGGGCAAGGTGTAGGCCAGTGGTGGACCGATGTCATCGAGCCGCTGCACGGTGTCGGGGCCCTTGGACTGCAACCACCACTGCACCTGGTGCGCCTTCGCAAACGCACTCAGCAGGCCCAGGTCGTGCTCACTCAGTGGATCCAAGTGGCGCAGCACCAAGGCGGTGACTTCGCTTCCCACCGCCACTTCAATTTGCGGCAGGCGATCGCGCTGCTGCATTTGGCCTATGAGCTGTCGCAATGGCAGGAGCATCTTGCTCAGGTGGGGCGGCAACACCTCGCAGCTGTCCATGTCTGCGACATAACTGGATTTGCGCTCGTGGAAACCGACCAGAACAACGCCCTTCTTGACCACATAACGCACCGACAACCGTGCGCGGTAGCGGTAGCCCCAAGCCGGCCCCGCAATCGGCCTGAGCACCTGCTGCGGTTTGACTTTGCCGAGGTGCCACAAGGCGTCTTCCACCGCACGCTGTTTGCTGGCCACTTGGGCGTCGATGTGCAGGTGCTGCATCTTGCAACCGCCGCAGTTACCGAAGTGTCTGCACTGTGGAGTGACGCGCTGCGAGCTTTCCCTGCGCAGCGCTTGCAAGGTCGCTTGTTCCCAGTTGCTCTTTTTGCGAAAGACCGACACCCGAACTTCTTCACCTGGCAAAGCGCCTTCAACGAAAACCACCTTGCCCTCAAGGTTGTGGGCCACGCCTTGGGCTTCTAAGTCCAGTGACTCCACGCGGAGCCATTCGTCATGTGCAGTCATGGGTACAGAGGCAAAAACGAAGGGAGGGGGCGGTCAGACAACGCCCCTAAAAAAACAGATCCGAAGAACTCAACGCGTTGGCAGCAGTTTGGTCGGATCTACCGGTTTGCCGTGCCGGCGAATCTCGAAGTGCAACTGCACCCGGTCCGCATCGGTCGAACCCATTTCGGCAATGCGTTGCCCACGGCGAACCGTTTGCCCCTCTTTCACCAACAAGGTTTGGTTGTGGGCATAGGCGGTGAGGTAGCGGCCGTTGTGTTGAATGACGATCAGGTTGCCATAGCCGCGAATCGCGGAACCCACATAAACCGCTTTCCCGTCAGCGGCAGCCAACACGGGGTCACCCGCGCGCCCAGCAATCGCGAGTCCCTTGGTCTTTCCTTCATCGAACGGCGACACCACCGAGCCGCTTGCTGGCCATTGCCAATTCACATCGTCGTCGGTGTCCTTGGCAGCTGCGGCACCCGGAGTCACGGTAGGGCCTGACGACGCTGTGGTGGACGTCGCCGAAGACGCGGGAGCACCCACCGCGGCAGGCGTCAGTGTTGTGCCCGGGGCAGCGGGGGGTTTGCTGTCCAGGGGTTTGGACTCCACCTTGGCCGTGGTTACGGGCCGAGCGCCCATCGCTGCGGCATCCGAACCCGGCGCAGCCACACGTATGACCTGCCCCACCTCAATCAGGTTGGGGTTGTCAATGTTGTTCCACTTGGCAATGTCTTTCCAGTTTTGCCCCTGGTCCAGCCCCACGCGAATCAAGGTGTCGCCGGGTTTGATGGCGTAGTAACCGGGCTTGCCTGCGTTCTCAGCACCAGGCAAGGGTTTGGGGGCTTCTGTGGCAGCAGCGGCTGGCGCAGCAGGCGCCGTGTTGACAGCTGTGGGCCGGGTCGGAACTCCACGTTCTTCGACCGGGGCCTTGTGTTGGCTGGAGGCGCACCCAACCAGCGTCAACACAAACGCCAGCAGCAATAAAACAGGCAGCAACGGCCGACGGACAGTCGCCAACGCTGGTGGATTCACGCGAAAACTCATACCAGACATCAAGAAACCAATCACAAGAAATACACTGTCGATCAAATGAAGCCAGATTTTAGGGGGACGAAAAACACCCCTTCTAACATCTGACTGCGAAAACCCTCAAGCGTTCGGTCAACCACCATCAAGGCTTGCGCCGCACGGTGACCGTCAGACTGGGCGACAGGCGCGATCAAACGCCCGCCCACGGCCAGTTGGTCCAGCCATGCTTGCGGAAGCGCTTGCCCACCAGCCGCGGCGATGATGCTGTCGTACGGGGCATTTGGCGGGTGCCCCAACATACCGTCACCATAAACCAAACGCAGGTTGTCCGATCGCAAGGCCATTAAATGCTCGCGGGCTTTGTCATGCAAGGGCTTGAGTCGCTCCACCGAGATCACGCTCTTGGCCAACAAGGAAAGCAGCGCGGCCTGGTAACCACAACCCGTGCCAATCTCAAGCACTCGGCCCAGCACCTTGCTGCCGCCGTCCTGCGCCGTCGATGCAGCGTTTTCTCCTTGGGTCAGCAGCTCCAGCATACGCGCCACGACCGATGGTTTGGAAATTGTCTGGCCATGGCCAATCGGCAAACTGGTGTCCTCGTAGGCTTGATTGACCAAACCCGTGTCGACAAAGAAGTGGCGCGGAACCGTTTGAAACGCGCCCAGCACGCCAGCATGGCTGATGCCTCCGGATTGCAACCGCGACACCATGCGCCGCCGAACATCGGCTGAGTCCAAACCCAGGCCAGTTGGCGCCGAGGCATTTTGTGCTGTGGTTGCCGCGTGGGCCAAGGGCGCTTGTGGTCGCAAGACCGCAGCACCCGTGAGGCCGCCAGCGCTGCGCTGCCCACCCACTTCACCCCGCTTTGGCGCGGTTTGCTCCAATCGCAAAGGGAATTTGGGGAGGCGGGGCTGGGCACTCATGCTTGACCACCCTGCACAGCAAGGGCAGTGGCCCATCCGGACAAACTCGCGTGGTCGGTCAAGTCCACTTGCAAGGGCGTGATGGACACCCTATTGGACGCAGTCGCGTGAAAGTCAGTGCCCTCGCCGGCTTCGCGCGCATCTCCCGCGGAGCCTATCCAATAGAGGGTGTCGCCGCGCGGACTGGTCTGACGTATCACCGGTTCACTGGCGTGTCGACGTCCCAAGCGGGTGATGCACCAGGGCAGTTGGTCGGCGTCCGCGCGATTCGGAATGTTCACATTCAAGAGCCAGGGCTTGCCGAGGCCAAAGGTCGGATGGGATGACTGCAGCACATATTCAATCAAACGACGCGCAACGCGGGTCGCAACGTCCAGGTGGGTCCAACCCTTTTCCGTTTGAGAAAACGCAATGGCGGGAACACCAAACAAATAGCCTTCCATCGCGGCGGCCACGGTGCCTGAATACAGCGTGTCGTCGCCCATGTTGGCGCCTTGATTGATGCCCGAAACCACCAAATCGGGCCGGTAAGACAGCAAACCAGTCAACGCGACATGGACACAGTCCGATGGTGTGCCGTTGATGTAACGAGTTCCATTGGCGGCGGTGTAAACCGACAGTGGGCGATTCAAGGTCAAGGAGTTGGATGTACCGCTGGCATTTTGTTCGGGCGCGACCACATCCACCTCACCCAAACCATCACAAGCCGACACCAAGGCCGCCAAACCGGGCGCCAGGTACCCATCATCATTGGCCACGAGAATTCTCATGAAGGCATTGTAGAGAGTCCCCCGCATTCGCGGCGCTGGCCTGCCCGGGACCAGCACTTGATAGCGACCTCCCCCCCTAATTTCATGCTCAAGCGTCGGTTGCAGCCTGCTAGCATTCGACGACAACCATGGGGGGGGCCCCGCGCTGTGGCGCGGCATGCCTTCACTGCGAACTCGGAAAAAAACAGGTATGGAAATCAAGGTCCTGATTGTTGAAGACAACCCGGTGGCGCGCAGCTTCCTCGGGCGTGTCGTACGCGAGAGCTTCAGCGATGAGATCGTCATCTCTGAAGCAGGCGATTTGGAGTCTGCCCGCAAGCACGTGACGGCCACGCAGACAGCGGAACCAAAGACCGCACCTGAAAACGACATTGATCCCGCGCGTCGGCCCTTCAAATTGGTCCTCGTGGACCTGGAACTGCCAGACGGAAACGGCATGGAGTTGCTCGCGGAGTTGGCGGGTTATCCGGCAACCAAGATCGTCACCACCCTCTACTCAGACGACGACCACCTCTTTCCTGCCTTGCAATGCGGCGCCGACGGCTATTTGCTCAAAGAAGACCGCTTCGAAGTACTGGTTGAAGAGTTGCAAAAAATTGTGCGGGGCCAACCCCCGCTGTCTCCAGCCATCGCAAGGCGCTTGCTCACCCATTTCCGCAGCAGCGCACCTGGCGTGAGCAGCGACGGGACTCCGGCGAAACTGGCGGCGCCTTCAGGCTTCTCAAGCAGCCGCCCCATGCCCATGGGACGCGGCGCACCGCTGGACCACGAAAAACTCACACCACGTGAAACCGAAGTTCTCACCTATTTGAGCAAGGGCTTCACCATCAAAGAGATCGCCAGCCTCACGGGCATCAAGTGGTTCACGGTCAACGACCACATCAAGTCCATCTACAAAAAACTCAACGTCTCCAGCCGGGCCGAGGCCGCCGTGCTGGCCAGCAAGCAGGGTCTGGTTTGACCAATGACTGCGCCCGCGGCGGTCCACGAAAGTGCCCACGACGGGAGGGGTGAAGAAACCGCTGCTGACGAGCCACTGCAACCGGAGTTCTCGCCATCGCCGTCAAGATGGATGGGTTGGCGCATGCGCATCTTGGTCGTGGTGGCCTTGGTCGGTTGTTTCACCTTGTTCGCAACCCTGCGTTGGCTGGCGGCATCACCCACCATCCCAGGGCAATGGAACCCGAGTAGCACCGGTCAACTGCTGCTCAGCGAGACCAACAGCCCCGTGCTGCAGCCCAGCGTTGGACAGTCCCTTCGCGGCTTGAGAGCCGTTGGCGACAGCGACGTCATCGCCATCGCGCCTTTACTGCGCTCCGCCCGGTGGACACCGAGTGAAGGCACACGCACACAAGCCACTGCACAGGCACAGTCATTGACAGCCCTCTTGGCCCAACCCGCGGTCGAGCTCGTGTTTGAAAATGGCGAGGTCGTCCAAGTTGCGCCCCAAGCACGCGGCCTGCTGTCCTTGCCATCGGTGGTGTGGCTGCTATGCGCACTGGGCTTGCTGCTGTACTTGGTTGCGGCCGTCTTGTTTTTAGCCCAACCCCATCGAGGCAATGCCCTGTACGCACTGATGGCGGTATGCCAGGCGATCAACCTGGTGTTCGCTGGCGTTGCGTCGCAGCCCTCGCTGGGATTGCCGAGGATGTGGCTCGCGCTGCAAGCACCACTGCCACTGCTACTGGACCTGTTAACGGCAGCTGCGATGGTCCACGCAAGCTGCGTCCATCCAAAACGTTTGCCCAGTGCAAGCGCTTGGGTCTCGGGCGCTTGGCTCGTGGCGGGTACTTTGAGTGCACTGACGGTGCTGAACGGGCACGGGGCCACGTGGTGGTGGATGCACGCCGTGTTGGTGCTGGCGGCCGTACTGTCACTGTGGGTGCAACGCAGCTCCTATCGCTTGCTCGCCCACCCCTACACCTTGGTCATTCAGCGCTTCACATGGGCGGGCTTGCTGGGCTTGTTGACGCTGATCGGACTGGCCGCCATGAGTGAAAGTGTGGTGGCCCTTCAAATCAAGTTGATCCCTACATCGGCAGTGGTGTGGAGCGTGTTCTTTTCTTGTCTGCTGCTGGTGATGCCATTTGTGGCGCGTTCTCAGCAAATGTTGCGCGAATTCATGTTGTTGGCCGGTGTCAGCAGCATCGCCACACTGCTCGATTTGGGTTTTGTCAGTTTGCTGTCTTTGAGTCAGTTCACATCACTGACGCTCGCATTGTTCTTGTCTCTCGCTGTTTATGCCGGGGCAAGGCAGTGGTTGATCGATCGTGTGCGCGGACAACGCCTGCACACCACAGAGCGCATGTTCGAGCAGCTGTACCGAAGTGCTCGTGCAATAGAAGCACACCCAGAACGCAGTGCGGACATGATCGTGCGGCTGCTGCGTGACCTGTTCAATCCCTTGCAGATCAGCGCATCCGACAAAGCCTTGCAGGCCCCACGAATTGTCGATGGTGGATCTACTTTGCTGCTCCCCATTCAGAGCTGGAGCCAACCTGGTCAAAACGCGCCGCTGTCCATCGTGCTGCGTTATGCGCAACAAGGCCAGCGCTTGTTTCACAGCGACGACGCGGTATTGGCAGAAAGAATTGTTGACCAGTTGCGTCGGGCCGTAGCATTTGACCGGGCGGTGGAACAGGGCCGCAGCGAAGAGCGCATGCGCTTGGCGCAAGACCTGCACGACGACATCGGCGCGCGTTTGCTCACCCTGATGTACCAGTCCAGCACGCCCGAGATGGAAGCTTATGTTCGGCACACCCTGCAGGATCTCAAAACACTGACCCGCGGCTTGGCGGTAGCGAATCAACGCCTCTCGCATGCGGCAGCCGAATGGAAAGCCGATCTCACGCAGCGTTTGTCAGCCGCAGACCTCACGCTTCGGTGGGAATTGAATGCCGACGACGATGTATTGCTGTCCGTTGTTCAGTGGTCGGCACTAACGCGGGTCCTGCGGGAACTCGTGAGCAATGTGATGTCACATGCCAAAGCGCAAACGGTCACGATCAATATTCAGTTGCAGAACAACAGGCTGCATATTCTGCTTGCCGATGATGGCACGGGCACCAACCCGCAGGCCTGGTCCCACGGCCTGGGTTTGGGCGGGGTTCGAAAACGAGTCAAACAATTGGGCGGTAGCGTTCAGTGGCAAGCACTGGACGCCGGCGGAATTTGCTGCGAGGTGCTGGTGGAGAACTTCGGCGCTGAGTGAGCAAGCGAGATACGCACGGCGGAAATGACAAAACGGCCCCGAAGGGCCGCTGTCACAGGAGAAAAACTTGGGGTGGCTGATGGGGCTCGAACCCACGACAACAGGAATCACAATCCTGGACTCTACCAACTGAGCTACAGCCACCGTAGAGATGAAATTATAGACGAGGAGACCGCAGCGGTCTCAAATACCCGTCAATTCGCGCCGCTGGCAGCCGCGGCAACGGCCTTGGCCTTGATGTCCACCTTGAAACGTTTTTTAAGGCCAGCGTAGTAGGCCTGTGCTTCTGCATCGGCCCAGGTTTTTCCGTACTGATTGCGGCTGCGCTCAGGGTCAGCCATCAAAGGGTCACGCGGCAGAATTTCCAGTATCTTGATCAGCGCATAGCCTTGATCGCCCAGATCAACACCGACATAACTCGGCAATTTGGACGTTGGCGCGCGCATGATGGCATCCAGGAGGGCGGGCGCCAGTTCATTGCGTTGCAAGCGAGAAACTTTCTGAGTCGGCTCAGTCAACACCGTATCGGGCGCCGCTTTGAGTGCTGACAGCCTGGCCTCTCCATCTTGGCGCGACAAGGCAGCTGCTTGGCTGACGGTAAGTGCGCCTCGAACGGTCTCTCTGACTTCTTCCAGGGGCAACAGCCGCGATGGCGTGTGTTTCACAACCCGCCCAGCAACAAGGCGACTGCCTCCCAAGTCGATGGCTTCCGTGTTGCGTTTGTTGCGCACCGCATCGTCAGCGAACAATTGGTCGATGAGACGTTTATTGGCCAAAGGGCTGGCGGGATCAGGTTTGGCATCGCGTGTGACGGCCTTGGCAGTTTGGATGTCGAGTTTGTATTTGTCTGAGACCGGATTCAGGCTGTCGGCTTGTTCATAGACCATGTTGGAAAAATCAACGGCTGCTTCGGTGTATTTTTTCTGCGCCAGTTCGGCGCGAAGTTCACTTTCTATTTCTGCGCGCACGGTGTCAAGACCGCGTTTTTCACCACCGCGTTTGCCCGTCAGTTGAATGATGTGAAAGCCAAACTCAGTTTCCACGACATCGCTCAAATCGCCTTCATTTTTTAGCGCAAACACCGCTTTATCAAAAGACGGTTTCATGTCCTCGCGTCCGAAGAAATCCAGGTCTCCACCGCGTTCGGCTGAAACGGAGTCTTCAGAGTTTTTGCGAGCCAGCTCCGCAAAAGTGGCGGGCTTGGCGCGAAGCTGCTCCAGCAATGCCTGGGCCTTGGCTCTGGCTTTGGTCTTCTCATCCGAGGAAGCATCAGGACCAGCCTTTACAAGCACGTGACTGGCACGCCGCTGTTCAGGGGTTGTGTACCGAGAGATGTTTTTGTCATAAAACTTTTGCACGTCTTCTGCGGCAACGGTGATGCCTTTTTTCATGACCTCCGCGTCAAGCACAACGAACTCGATGTCTGCCTGCTCTGGCGCTTTGAAACGACTGGCGTTGACCGGATCGATGTACAAGGCTTCGATTTGTGCGTCCGTGGGTTTGACGCTGGCCAGGTGGCGCTGTGCCGGAAAACTCACCACCTGAACTTGGCGCTGCTGAAACAAGGGATCCAAAGCGGCTTGCGTCACGGCAGGGGTCACAACCGCACTGCCCACCACACCTCGGAACACCTGCTGCAGGGACAAATCCTGGCGCAAGCGCTGGGCGAACATGTCCGAAGACATGCCTTGCGTGGCGAGGATTTCTTTGTTCACGGTGCCGTCGGGGTTTCGGACTGAGGCGAATTGAGGGTCGGTGCTGAAGAGGCGTTTCAACCGCTCATCGGTCGTGACCAAATGAAGTTCATTGACCGCGGCTGTCATCACGCGTTGGCGGACCAGTTCATCCAGCACTTGCTGCTTGAACTCAGGACCATCCAGCAGCGCGGGATCGAGATCAGGACGCTGGCCGCGAATCCGGTCCCCCTGTTGGCGGATGGCGGCCTCTAACTCGACCTGGCTAATTTTCTGCCCGTGCACCTTGGCCACTGCCACATTCGAGCCCTCATCCATGCTGCGGTAGCCATCGACGCCTACAAAAATGAAGGATGGAATGATCAACACCAGCAAGATAAAAAAGAGTACTCGGGTGTTGGAACGTATGAAATCAAACATCAATTCGCCTCGAACGGTGAAACAGCAGCAATAGCCATACACAAATGCAACAAAGGCGAACCAAGGTTCGCCTTTGTAGAGAGCTTGAAATGGATTTTAACCGGTGGTGGGTGCTGAGGGGTTCGAACCCCCGACCTACGCCTTGTAAGGGCGCCGCTCTACCAACTGAGCTAAGCACCCGGCATAAAACATGATCAGTTCAAGGCGTCTTTCAATGCCTTGCCCGGACGGAACTTTGGAACCTTGGCGGACTTGATTTTGATGGTGGCGCCAGTACGCGGGTTACGCCCGGAACGCGCTGCCCGTTTGGTCACACTGAAGGTACCAAAACCGACAAGCGATACAGAGTTGTTTTTCTTGAGCGTCGATTTCACGCCACCAATTAAAGCCTCCAAAGCACGGGCAGCCGCAGCTTTGGAAATGTCAGCCTGCTTGGCGATGTGCTCGATCAATTCAGATTTGTTCACGAAGGGACCCCCTCTCAAAGGTTTCTTGCATGGATGCCAGAGTGACTGACTTGCCCGCGCTGTTTTTTGGCGCTTTCAACAGCTCGTCACCCGCCGGATTCAGTTGGGATAGATACTCACACTCACGCTTGCCCAGCTCATTGATTACAGCCCTGTAGATCTAAGGTGTCAAGCGCGGAGGACGCATTCTATGCGAATCGATTTGCCTGGAATCCTTGCTTTCCCTGATGTCAAAAGAGTCGTTTTCCGATTGCCTCGCCAACGGGCGTTACCTGCCCATCAAGCCTCAGACAAGCGATGCGATCGCACAACCGACATCCGATGTTGTCGCCGCACCCCCGATATCGGGGGTCTTGGGTGCTTGCGAGTCCGAGCGCAAGAATTTCTCTATCGCCGCCATGATGGCGCTTTCTGCATCAAGGTGCCCCAAGTGGCCCAACATCATGGCCCCACACCAAATTTGCCCGATGGGATTGGCCAATGCGCGGCCCGCGATGTCGGGCGCGGAGCCATGAACCGGTTCAAACAACGAGGGCCATTGACGGGTTGGATTGAGATTGGCCGACGGTGCAATACCGATGGTGCCGGTACAGGCTGGCCCCAAATCTGACAAGATGTCACCAAATAAATTGCTGGCCACCACCACATCGAACTGCTGAGGCCGTTGCACGAAGTGGGCGGTCAAGATATCAATGTGAAAACGATCCACGACAACGTCTGGATACTGCTTCGCCATGGCCTCCACCCGTTCATCCCAGAACGGCATGGTGATGGCAATGCCATTGCTTTTGGTTGCCGAAGTGAGTTTTTTGCGTGGCCGGGTTTGCGCCAACTCGAAGGCAAACTTGAGCACACGGTCGACACCAATGCGCGACATCACAGTCTCTTGAATGGCGATTTCACGCTCGGTTCCTTCGAACATGCGCCCACCGACGCTGGAGTATTCGCCTTCGGTGTTTTCGCGCACGATGAGCATGTCAATCTCACCCGGCGCAAGCGCTTGCCCAAGTTTGTTGACCAATGGCGAGCGAATGCCTGGCATCAACTTGGCGGGTCGCAAATTCACATACTGATCAAACTCGCGGCGAAGTTTCAGCAGCGAACCCCACAAGGAAATGTGGTCAGGCACTTTGGCGGGCCAGCCGACAGCTCCAAAGTAAATGGCATCGTGGCCCCCGATTTGATCTTTCCAGTTGTCGGGCAGCATCTGGCCGTGGCGTTCGAAGTAGTCACAGCTGGAAAAGTCGAAGTGGTCGAACTGCAGCGAGATTCCAAAACGCCGGGCGGCGGCATCGAGCACACGGATGCCTTCGGGCATCACTTCTTTGCCTATGCCATCACCTGCGATCACGGCAATGCGGTGGGATTTCTTCATGGGATCAATCCTTCATTCGGCTTAAAAAACTTCAACATCTCGGCCAGCAGTTCTTTGGGGCGTTCTTCTGCGATGTAGTGGCCGCAGTCCAATGTGTGCCCGTCCACCTGGTCGGCCACCTCGCGCCACAACGCCAGCACATCAAAGCATTTCGCCACCGTTCCTTGCGCACCCCACAAGACGCGCAGCGGCTGTGACAAGCGCCTGTCTGCCGTGCGGTCTGCGCTGTCGTGATCGAGATCAATGGTCGCTGCAGCGCGGTAGTCCTCGCACATGGAGGTGGCGGTTCCTGGAATGAGAACGCAGCGTTCGTATTCGGACCAGGCTTCGGGCGAGAACACCGAAGGCCCGGCGCGGCGCAACATCAAGTCGCGCAAATACCCCACCGGGTCGGCCTCGATCAAGCGTTCCGGCAGAGGCGCGGATTGAATCAAAAAGAACCAATGCCAGTAGGCTTTGGCAAAGGCTTCGCTGGTGTGTTGGTACATGGCCAGCGTGGGTGCGATGTCGAGCAGCATCAACCGGCTGACCGCCTGTGGATGGTCCATGGCCAGTCGATGCGCCACACGGGCACCGCGGTCGTGGGCGCACACCTGAAAACGCGTGTGACCCAGTTGGGCCATGACATCGACCACGTCCTGGGCCATGGCGCGTTTGCTGTGGTTGGCGTGTTGTACATCGGCTGGCGGGCGAAACGAGTCACCGTAGCCGCGCAAGTCCAACATCACCACACGATAGTGAAGGGTCAAGGCGTGCGCAACGTGATGCCACAGGGCATGGGTTTGCGGATGCCCGTGCAGCAGCACCAGGGGTGCGCCTTGGCCGCCCACGCGGCCACGAATGCGCCCGGCTGCCAAATGAAAGTCTTGAACTTGAAACGCTTCGAACATGGGCAGATTCTGCGCGAGCGACTAAGATCCATAAAGCAACATTTAACCCATTCAGAATTTCCTTTTTTGCATGAACAAAGACACCCACAACTTGAGTTCTGTCGACCGCAGCGATTTGGCCCTGGCGGTCGCCGTGTTCGAAGCGGGCAGCTTGATCGGCGCGGCGCGGGCCCTGTCCATGGAGCCCCCGGCTGTGTCCAAGAAACTGGCGCACTTGGAATCTCGTTTGGGCTTCCAGCTGTTCCACCGCAGCACGCGTCGCCTGCAAATCAGCAGCGACGGTGAAGCCTTTGTGCAGCAGGCACGGAATGTGTTGGCTGCGTTTGGGCAACTGGCCGACCACATGCTGGACCGTCACAGTGGGCTGCGGGGCGACATTCGCCTGGCCTGCAGCTTCGGTTTTGGGCGCCACGTGCTGGCCCCGCTGCTGGCCGCCTTTCAAGCCGAGCACCCTTTGATTCAAATCCAATTGCAGTTGGTCGATCGTTTGCCTGATTTGGTGGCGCAAGGCTTCGATGCCGCCGTGTGGTTGTGGAGCCCCACGCAGTCAAATCTGCGGGTTCAAACCCTGGCCCGCAACCACCGGGTGTTGGTCGCGGCACCGGCCTATGTCAAACGAGCCGGTCTTCCTCGCACCCCTCAAGAACTGACGCAGCACCCTTGTTTGGCGGTGCGCGAGGCCGATCAAACACCCTCCCTGTGGGCACTCCAACCCTTGAGTCGGAAACGATCTTCCACCGCCAGAGAAGCGGTTTCCGTGCGCATCGCCGGCCCTTTGTCCAGCAACAGTGGCGAGGTGGTGCGCGACTGGGCGCTGGCGGGCCACGGCATCATGCTGCGGTCGATGTGGGATGTGCACGAGGCTCTGAGGCGCCGCGAGTTGGTTCAAGTGCTGCCCGATTGGGGCATTCGTGATGCCGACGTGCAGTGGGTGCTGCCTCCTCGCGCCACCGACACACCCAGGCCGCAGCGCTTGAGGCAGTTGCAGCAACATTTGGCCTTGGCACTGCAAGCCTGTGCTTGGAACCAGCCTGTCCGCTGACGCACGTCTCGGTGGCCGTGCTGTCGCGGCTATTTTGCCGGCGCCCGCACCACCAAGGCCACACCCAAAACGGTGAGCACCATGCCCAGCCCCATCAAGAGGGTGAAAGACTCACCAAAAATCAACCAGGCCATCAAGGCGGTGGTGGGCGGCACCAGGTACAAAAGGCTGGTGACACGTGTGGCTGCGCCCTGCTGGATCAGCAGGTAGAGCAAGGAGCTGCCGCCCAGGGTGAGCACCAGCACAGACCAAGCCATGGCACCAAAAAATTCGATGTGAAAGTCCACGGCAGCGGTCTCCATCAAGGCCCAGGGCAAACTCACTGCCAAGGCCGCCAACAGTTGCACTGCATTGGCGCTGCGCACGTCGCAGGGTTGCACATGCCTTTTCTGATAGAGCGTGCCCACCGTGATGCTGAGCAAAGCACCCACGGCCAGCAGCAAATTCCAGTGGTTGATTTCACCCGAGCCGAGTTTGCGCCACACCACCAAGGTCAGCCCCGCCAACCCCAACAACAAACCCAGCCACTGGCGGCGCGACACCTGGTTGTCGCCACCCACGCCTTGACCGTTGGCGGCGGTTGAACTCAACCACAGCGCGGTCAGCACCGGCTGCAGGCCAACGAGCAATGCGATGGTGCCCGCGCCCATGCCCGCTTTCACGGCGGCCCACACACCGCCCAAGTACCCCGCATGCATCAAGACGCCGGTGACGCTCAAATGCAGCCACTGCGAACGGCTTTGGGGCCAGGGCACACGCGCCCAAACGATCCAAGCGCCCAAGCACAGCAGCGACAAGGCATAACGAATGGCCAAAAACGTGCCGGGGGGCGCGTGGGGCATGCCAAAACGGGCGACGATGAAGCCCGTGCTCCAGATCAGCACAAACACCAGCGGCATGGCACGCAGCCAGGTCTTGTTTGATGGGCTACTCAAGGACGCACAGGGTTAGCAGACAGGCCAGGCTACTTCGCTTTCGCGCGAATTTCGGGCAAGGCTTTTTGCAGGTAATACACCATGGACCAAATCGTGAGCACAGCCGAGACATAGATCAGGACCGTGCCCCAAAAATGCGTGTCAATCACCTCGAACAACGGGCCGTCGAACAGCAAAAAGGGAATGGCCACCATTTGCACCATGGTTTTGACTTTGCCCAGCATGTGCACCGCCACGCTGCGTGAAGCGCCAATTTGGGCCATCCATTCGCGCAAGGCCGAGATGGCGATCTCGCGGCCAATGATGACCAGGGCCACCAAGGCGTGCAGGCGGTTCAGGTGCACCAAGATCAAGAGCGCTGCGCAAACCAAAAATTTGTCAGCCACCGGGTCGAGAAAGGCCCCGAAGGACGAGGTCATGTTCAAACGGCGGGCCAAATAACCATCGGCCCAGTCGGTCAAGGCCACCACCACAAAGAGCACCGTGGCCAGCAAGTTCTGCATGCTGGGTTCGATTTGCAAATAAAACACGCCCACCACCAGGGGAATCGCGACGATGCGTGCCCAGGTCAGGAGTGTCGGCAAATTGAAAAACATAGCTCGATTGTGCCGACAAAACGCCGCTCAACCTGAAGTGGTGTCAATCCAGGCTGCGCGGCTTGAAGAGGCGGTCGTCGTTGAAGAGGAAAGTTTCGTTGAACTTCCAGGGTTTTGGCAGGCGGCTGATGTCGCCAAAGGGCGCGGCGCGGCGCAAGGCATCCATGGCCAATTGGGTGGTGTCTTGCGCTTGGGTCGGGTGGCGCATCACCTCCATGCGGCGAATGCTGCCGTCGGAATTGAGCTCAACGGTGATCACGGGGATGGCCAGCAAGATGTCAGGCACGACACCCGTGTAGCTCAGCTGCGGGTTCGCTGCCACCAAGCGCCGCCCGGCTTGTTTGCGAAATTCGTCCCAGTTGCGGGACACCGTGGCTGGGGCCAATTTGGCATGGGTGCCAGCAGACGGCGACGTTGCACGGTCGGTGCTGCTGGTGCTGCCAGGGGCAGGCACCGGCGCGGGCCAAGGCGAAGGTTCCCGCTGCGGCACCGAACTGGAGCAGGCGGCCAGCGACAAGGCCAGCAAGCGCGCGCCCCAGCGGCGCAAGGGTTCAATGAAGGACACGGTAAATCTCCTCGGCCAATGTTTTGGATATGCCGTCGACGGTTTGCAGGTCTTGCACGCTGGCGTTGGCCACGCCGCGCACACCGCCGAATCGTTGCAAGAGTTTGGCACGCTTGCGCGGGCCAACGCCGGCGATGTCTTCAAGCTGGCTGCCGCCCGTGCGCACACTGGCCCGTTTGGCACGCATGCCGGTGATGGCAAAACGATGCGCTTCGTCGCGAATTTGTGCCACCAGCATCAGCGCAGCGGAGGTGGGGTCGAGGGTCACCTTGGGCCGCCCATCGGCGAACACCAACTCTTCCAGGCCTACTTTGCGGCCCTCGCCTTTTTCAACACCCACCAGCAAGGCCACATCCAAGCCCAGCTCTTCAAACACCTCGCGGGCGACACCCACTTGGCCTTTACCGCCGTCGATGAGCACCAAGTCGGGCAAACGGGGGCCGACTGCGGATTCGGTGGGTGCAGTGGTTTCGGCCAAGAGGGCAGCGAGCTTGCCGTAACGACGCGTCAGCACCTGGCGCATGGCGGCGTAGTCGTCACCGCCTTCAATGCCCTCAATGTTGTAGCGGCGGTACTGGGCACTTTGCATTTTGTGGGCCTCAAACACCACGCAGCTGGCCTGCGTCGCTTCGCCAGCGGTATGGCTGATGTCGAAACATTCGATACGCAGCAGTTCCAGCTTGTCCAGGTCCAGCTGAAGGGTCTGCGCCAAGGCTCGGGTCCGGGCCTGTTGTGATCCCTCTTCCGCCAGCAACTGCGCCAGTTTCAACTCGGCGCCACGCAAGCACATGTCCAACCAGGCGCGGCGAGCATCACGCGGCTGGTGCTGGGCGGCGACCTTGTGGCCGGCTTGTTCGCCCAGGGTTTGAATCAAAGTTTTGTCGACGGCATGGCTCAGCACCAGCAGCGGTGGCACATCGCCGTCCAAATAATGCTGCGCCAAAAACGCCTCCAGAACTTGGCGTTCCAAGAGGTTCGGGTCCACAGCCTCGTTGTCCAATGCTGCCTCGTCATCCGTGGGTTCCGCCCCCGGTTCGGCACGGTCGGCGGCGGCTTCAATGTGCACCGGAAAGTAAGGCCGATCGCCCAAGTGGCGGCCACCGCGCACCATGGCCAGGTTGACGCAGGCCCGGCCACCCTGCACCTTCACCGCCAAGATGTCGGCGTCTTTGACGCAGCTGTCGCTGTTGTCTTCCACCGCCTGCTGGTGCAACACCTTGGACAGCGACCCGAGCTGGTTGCGTATCTCTGCCGCCTCTTCAAAACGCAGCACATCGGCGTGAGCCATCATTTGGGCTTGCAGCGTGTCCATGATTTCTTGCTGCTCGCCATTTAAGAAACGTTCAGCGTTGGCCACGTCACGGGCATAGTCGTCGAAACCAATGTGGCCCACACAAGGCGCCGAGCAACGTTTGATTTGGTAGAGCAAACAGGGACGTGAGCGGTTGCTGAACACGGTGTCTTCACAGGTCCGCAGGCGAAATACTTTTTGCAGCAACTGCACCGACTCTTTCACCGCCCAGGCGCTGGGGTAAGGGCCAAAGTAGCGATGGCGCCCATCGACCGCACCACGGTAATAAACCATGCGCGGGTAGGCACCCGCCGTGATGCCCTCGTCCTTCACGCCGCGGCGCGTGCCGGTGATTTTCAGATAGGGGTAACTCTTGTCGTCGCGAAACAGAATGTTGTAGCGCGGTTGCAAGGTTTTGATGAGGTTGTTTTCCAGCAGCAGCGCCTCGGCCTCGGACCGCACCACCGTGGTTTCCATGCGCACAATCTTGCTCACCATGTGGCCGGTGCGGGTACCGCCATGGTTCTTCTGAAAATAGCTGGACACCCGCTTCTTCAGGTCCTTGGCTTTGCCCACATACAAGAGGGCGTCTGCGGCGTCGAAGTAGCGGTAGACCCCAGGCAAACTCGGCAAGGCGGCCACGTCGGCCAGCACTTGCTGGCGGCGCGGGTCTTCATCCGGGCTTGCTCTCAAGGGGGTCGGCTCAATCGTGTCGGACATGACCGCCATTTTGCCGCCCTTGATAATTTGCCCATGTCCGCTTTGAAGAGCCCCTTTGCTGCCCGCCCGGTTTGGGACATTTTTTGCCGCGTGATCGACAACTTTGGCGACATCGGCGTCTGCTGGCGCTTGAGCGCCGATTTGGCCTCACGCGGCCAGCAGGTTCGGCTGTGGGTGGACGATGCGTCCGCCTTGGCCTGGATGGCGCCACAAGGTGCTGACGGCGTGACCGTCTTGCCCTGGTCTGCCGACACCACCATTTTTGAGCCCAGTGTGGTGGTGATTGAAGCCTTTGGCTGCGAGCTTCCGAACGGCATCGTTCAGCAAATGAAACTTCAGGCCCATCCCCCCTGCTGGATCAACCTGGAGTACCTCAGCGCAGAAGACTATGTGGAACGCTGCCATGGCTTGCCCTCGCCGCAACTCAGCGGGCCCGGGCAAGGTTTGGTGAAACAGTTTTTTTACCCGGGTTTCACCGCCCAAACCGGCGGGCTGTTGCGCGAACGGGGTTTGCTGGCACGTCAGCAGGCTTTTGATGCCCCCGCCTGGCGGGCCAGCCGCGGCATGCCAAGCACGGCAAGTGAACGTTGGGTCAGCCTCTTCGCTTACGACAACCCGGCCCTGCCACAACTGCTGCAAACCTTGGCCGCGTCGCCCACACGTTTGCTCGTCGCACCGGGGCCTTTGGCATCGAAGGCGCAACAACTGTTGGCAGATGCAACCCTCTACCCGCAGCTCAAAATGCACGCCCTGCCCCATGTCGATCAAACCGAATACGACCACCTTCTGTGGGCCTGCGACTTGAATTTCGTGCGCGGTGAAGACTCCTTCGTGCGCGCCCAGTGGGCAGGCCGTCCTTTTGTGTGGCAGATCTACCCCCAAGAAGATGCTGCGCACAACGCCAAGTTGATGGCGTTTTTGCAGCGATTTTTGTTGGGCGCGGATCTGAATTTGTCCGAGGCCGTGACCTCGTTGCACCGGATTTGGAACGGCCTGGAAAACCCAGGGCGTGCTCCAAACGTTGCACTGCCGGACCCCAATGCCTGGGCGGCTCAGTGTCGCAAGTGGCGCACTGAACTGCAAGCTGAAGATGATCTGTGCACCCAGTTGACACGTTTTTCCTCAGAACAACGGTAAAATCAGCGGCTTTGCGCAAACTGGTAGGCAAAAGATCGCCCACAAGCTCGACCACAGCGCGCGCTTTCACCGCATCCGGCGGCCCACGCCTTTGTTGGATGCACTCCACACGGAACTCGTTATGAAGATCGCTCAAGAAATTCGCGCCGGCAACGTCATCATGTACAACGCAGCGCCCATGGTCGTGCTCAAGACCGAATACAGCCGTGGCGGCCGCAACTCGGCCACCGTGCGCATGAAGCTTAAGAGCTTGCTCAACAACTCGGGCACCGAAGTCGTATTCAAAGCCGACGACAAAATGGACCAGGTCATTTTGGACAAGAAAGAGTGCACCTACTCTTACTTCGCCGACCCGATGTACGCCTTCATGGATGCCGACTACAACCAGTTCGAAGTGGAAACCGAGAACATGGGCGACGCACTCCAGTACCTGGAAGACGCCATGGTCGTGGAAGTGGTGTTTTACGACGGCAAGGCCATCTCCGTGGAACTGCCCACGAGTTTGGTGCGCGAAGTCACTTACACCGAACCCGCCGTCAAGGGCGACACCTCGGGCAAGGTTTTGAAGCCTGCCAAACTGGCCACCGGCTTTGAAATTTCGGTGCCCCTCTTTGTGGAAACCGGCGACAAAATCGAAATCGACACCCGCACGCACGAATACCGCAAGCGCGTTTGATTTTTTGCGCTTGCTTGGCGCACCTCAGAATCAGGGCACTTCGGTGCCCTTTTTTGCGCCAATCCTGTTTTGAACACTCAGCCCATTCAACCCGCCACACTGTCCTTGAATGCGCAAGGTCAGCCCTGTTCGCCAGCGCATGGCGACGATGGCGACCCGCAGCAAGCTACATGGTGGGTCGACACCGCTGCGTTGTTGGGCGCGCTCGAATGGCCCGCCAGCAGCGCCGCGCGGTTCACGGTGTTCGACAGCCGCTTCGCCTGGGGTCAGCGATTTCTGGCCGCATGGAGCGCTTGGCAGCAGCTACCCGAACCGAAAGCGGCGCTCGACTTCATCGCGCTGGAAGCCAGACCGCTGCTCCGCGACGATCTCGCGCACATGCACGCCATGCTGCCGCGTGCCGAATGGGTGGCACTGGCCACTTCGCTCCAAGCCCAGTGGCCCGCCCTGACCCCGAATTTGCACCTGCTGAGTTTTGAGCAAGGCCGGGTCCGATTGCTCCTGGCCCTCGGGGAGCCTCGGCTTTGGCTGCCGGAGTTGGTGGCGACTGTGGATGCTTTCCTGATCGACCCCAGTTTCAATCCGCAAGCGTGCAAGTCCTTGGCTCGTTTGGCGGCGGCAGGGGCAACGCTGCGTGCCCGGCATCCACCCGGTGAGCAGGCATCGCTGCATGACGCACTCCAGGCTGCAGGTTTTGCAACGGAAACCACAGCGCAAGATGATGCTGCCGTCACGGTCGCCCGCTACCAACCCAGGTTCAAGCCGCGCCTGCCCCCCGGACGTGCGCAAGCCCACCGCAGCAACCGAGGCCAAACGCAGCGCCACGCCCTCATCGTGGGCGCCGGTTTGGCCGGTTGCGCGACGGCGTTGGCTTTGGCACGCCAGGGCTGGCGTTGCACGGTGATCGACAGGCAAAACGGGCCCGCCGGCGAGACCTCGGGCAATCCAGCCGGTTTGTTTCATGGCGTGGTGCATGGCCACGACGGCCACCATGCACGCTTTGGTCGCGCTGCGGCATTGCGCAGCGCCGTTTGGATTCGCAAAGCCTTGGCGAACCCATCGACACCTGATCCGACTGACCTGGTCGGCGAGATGAAGGGCCTGCTGCGGCTGCAAACGGGCGGCGATGCGGTGGCGGAGATGCGCGCCACCTTGGCGCGTTTGGGCCTGCACAGCGACTACGTTCAAGCACTGGACGCCACCGAAGTGGCGCAGCGGTGTGGCTTGCCCGCACTGCATCCTGCATGGTTTTATCCGCAAGGCGGTTGGGTTCAACCCCGCTGGTTGTGCCAGCACTGGTTGGATGAATCGCAGGCCGCGTTTTTGGGCAACACCCAGGTCGACGCCATCGCACACGAGGCGGGGCAGTGGCAGGTGCTTGACGGCGCTGGTCAAACGCTGGCACACGCGCCCGTCTTGGTGTTGGCCAATGCGCAACACGCCCTGCCCTTGCTGCGCCCGTGGGTGCATGGTGAGGATTGGACGGTGGAGGCCGTGCGAGGGCAAATCAGCCAACTTCCACAGGACGTTGCCGATTCGACAAACCTGCAGTGGCCACGGCTGCCCTTGGCCGGCGCGGGTTATGTGCTGCCGACGGTGGCCCACGGCCTGCTGTTTGGTGCCACCAGCCAACGCGGCGACATGGACGCCGGCGCGCGTTTATCCGACCACCAAAACAACCTGGCCCAACTGGAAAAATTGCTCGGGCAGCTCCTGCCTGAGACGATGTGGACATCGACGCAATGGCGGGGCCGCACCGCCTGGCGCTGCATGACCCAGGACCGCCTGCCCATCGTGGGTGCGGTACCTGGCGCGCAGGCCACGCCAACAGATCAAGCTCGCCTTATTCCTCGCGTCCAGGGCCTGCATGTCTGCATGGCCTTGGGTTCACGGGGCATCACCTGGGCGCCCCTCGTGGCCGAGGTGGTGGCTTGCGGTATCAGTGGAGCGGTTATGCCGCTGGAGTCCAGCTTGCTCGATGCGATCGACCCAGCCCGCTTTGGGGCCCGCGCCGCGCGTCGGATGGTTGAGCACCCGGCGCACGAAGCGTCGACGCCTCGTTCTTCAAGTGCCGCGAGGCAAATCGAGTGACGGATCGAGCAGTCGCCGGCAATTTCAATGCCGAGTCGCCGGGGTTCGGAGACAACACCGCTTCGGTGGAAGCTCGAATGCGCCAGTCAGCACGTCCTCTGTGAAACAGCCTCAAGTGGCCGATCCCGTGGCAGGCGCGCCGGGCGCGCTTTCGCCCGCTTCCAGTGCCTCGGCGGCCGCTTCAGCGGCGTCAGCCGCATCGGCTTCAGGGTCTTGTCCAGGCTTGCGGGCAGCCTTGTCTTTGAGTTTTTCCTCTTTCTTTTTCTTCTTGGCCAACTCACGTTGGCGTTTCTCAAAAGAGTAATTCGGCTTGGCCATGCACCATCCTTCAGCGGCAAAAAATCGACACCAGGCATTCGCGCCCGGCAACAACTGCGAGGTTACGCGCTTTTCAGGCGCATTCTTGGCCCTTGATCGCAGAAATACGGTTTAAACCTAGAAACGGCAATGGGATGCGCCCAAGTGAGCTGCGGTGCGGTGGGCTGGCAAGGCGTGACGAGACGGCGGGCTCCTGCCCGCAACGAGGAGCAACGCCGCTAGCCCGCACCGCGGCTCAATCAACGGGTGCGAGCGCTTTCACCAGAATGGTGAAAGCGCTCGTGTGAGAAAAATTTAGTGCTCATCCGGGGTTACTGGCGGAGGGAAGCGGTCAACTGCCGCTTCTAGGTTTAAAACGTCAGGGTCTTGACCCCATTGGCACCGCCCAACAAACAAATGGCCGCGCGGTGGCGGGCAAAAATGCCCACGCTCACCACCCCCGGCCACTGGTTCACTTCGGTCTCCATCGCGAGCGGATCGGTAATGCGCAAACCCCGCACATCCAAAATTTGGCAGCCGTTGTCGGTGACCACCCCAGACCGCAGGCTGGCTTGCCCACCCAGTGCTGCAAACCGCCGCGCGATTTGCGCCGCAGCCATAGGAATCACTTCCACGGGCAAGGGGAAGGTGCCCAGCACATTCACCAACTTCGACGCATCTGCAATACAAACAAAACGCTCGGCCAGGTCGGCCACAATTTTTTCACGCGTGAGGGCCGCGCCACCGCCTTTGATCATGTGGCCCTGCGGGTTGATTTCATCTGCGCCGTCGATGTAAACCGGAACACGCTCAACGCTGTTGCTGTCCAGCACCGTGATGCCGTGAGCACGCAGCCGCTCCGAGCTTTTTTCGCTGCTCGAAACGGCCCCTTGTATTTGGTCCTTCATCGATGCCAGCGCATCAATGAAACAGTTCACGGTTGAGCCCGTGCCCACACCGACGATGGAGCCCGGCACCACATAGGCCAGGGCCGCTTGGCCCACCAGGGCTTTGAGTTGATCTTGGTTCATGAGGTGCAGGCAGTGGTGTTTGAGACAATCAGCGCATTATCCAAGACGCTCGCACGGACCCCACACACGCCATGCCATTGATCCCCTACGCGCTGACCCGCCCCTTCCTCTTTGGCCTGGACCCCGAAACCGCGCACGACCTGACCCTGGGCGCATTGGCCCGCATTCAACACACCCCACTGATATGCGCGGTGGCCCAAACCCGGGTGGATGACCCGGTGACGGTGGCGGGTTTGAAGTTCCCCAACCGCATCGGCTTGGCCGCCGGCCTCGACAAAAACGGTCGCTGCATCGACGGCTTGGGTGCCATGGGCTTTGGTTTCATTGAGGTCGGCACCGTCACACCCAAAGCCCAAAGCGGCAACCCCAAACCGCGCATGTTTCGACTGCCTGAGGCAAGCGCCTTGATCAACCGCCTGGGTTTTAACAACGAGGGTTTGGACAGTTTTCTGCACAACGTCAAACAAGCCAAGTTTCGCCAAAAGGGCGGCATCCTCGGCCTGAACATTGGCAAGAACGCGACCACGCCGATCGAACGCGCCGCCGACGATTACCTGACCTGCCTGGACGGTGTCTATCCACACGCCGACTACGTGACGGTCAACATCAGCAGCCCCAACACCAAAAACCTGCGTGAGCTGCAAAGTGATGCCGCCCTGGATGCATTGCTCGGTGCCATTCAAACCCGACGCACTGCGCTGGCTAAACAACATGGCAAACAAGTGCCTATCTTCGTCAAGATTGCACCTGACCTCGATGAAGCTCAAGTGCAAGTCATCGCCCGCACCCTCCAAAACAACGGCATGGACGGCGTGATCGCCACCAACACCACCATTGCCCGAGACCAGGTCGCGCATTTGCCCCATGGCAACGAGACCGGTGGGCTGTCGGGTGCGCCGGTGCAACAAGCCTCCAACCGTGTCATTGCACAGCTGCGTGCGGCGCTTGGTGCCAAGGTGCCCATCATTGGCGTCGGTGGGGTGATGAGCGGTGAGGATGCCGTCGCCAAACGCAAAGCGGGGGCGGACTTGGTGCAGATTTACACCGGGTTCATCTACAAGGGGCCGGGTTTGGTGACTGAAGCGGCCAAGGCGATGAAACCTTAGGACCGGACTTTCATTGACGCCAAGGCGGCACAGGCAAGCGCTGACCAAGGCAGATTTCTTCAAGTGCGCTTTCTAGAACCTCGCCATCGACGAGCAGCTGAGCCTGCGCCTCGCGAGCTGCAACCAAATCGCGCAAGTTCGACAAGACCGTGTCGGCCGCAGCCTTGGATTCGTCGAACACCTTCAGCAAGCGCTGAAGGTGTTCACGCAATGCGGGATTCTTGGTCGCAGTCAAACGCAGCGCGGCGTCCCCCTGGAGCATGGCGCGGGCAATCACAGAGAACGAATTGATATCCTTACCGAGCCAGAAAATGGCATCGGGATCCAAACCAGCTCGGCCAATCACTTCACGCGCCGATTTACCTATTCTTTGCGTCAGCATGAGCAATTGGCCCGAGGCGGCCAGTTCTGGCGCTTGGGCCTTCGAGACCAGTGTCTCGCTATGCACTTTTTCAGCGATCTCCAGCAAGGCAGCGGAATCTTTGCCGATCTTTGCAAGCATCTGGTGGGCCGTGATGACCGTGGTCTGTCGTTCTAGAAAGAAAACGGCATTCCGGTCGACTCGGGTGATCAACGGCCGAAGCGACTCGATCCGCTCGTAACTCGGCTGGAGGCCAGGCGAACTCAACCGGTTGGAAAGCTCGCCTGCTGCCAGACGCACGCGCTCATAGCTGCGAGGATCTCCCGCCATGGCCCCTGACAAAGCCCCGGACATGCCTCGGCTGCGAATCAGCGCCATGCACGAGACGCCCGCCTCAGACGTGAAGCTCACCTGTTGCGAGAACGCAGGCAGTGCTGTCGAAACGATGGCCCAGGTCATGAGCAGTCTAGGAAAGCAAGGAAGCCATGTGAAAAAGGTATTCATTGGCACGATGCTACCGCTCCAATGTTTTGTGCATCACCAGCACATCCACCAGCCCCAGGCGGTGGTGCTGAAAAGCTTGGGGTACGGTGCCCACCACGTTGAAACCATGCTTCTTCCACAAGCGCACCGCGACTTCGTTGCTCGCGACCACAAAGTTGAACTGCATCGCCTTAAACCCCATGGCCAGGGCTTGCTGCTGCGAGTGTTCACACATCGCTGACGCCACGCCTCGCCCCTGCGCCTGCGCTGCAGTGGCATAACCGCAATTGCTGACGTGGGAACCCAGGCCAGGCTGGTTGGGTTTGATGAAGTAGCTGCCGAGAATGTCACCCGTCGCATCGCAAGCGACCAAGGTGGCCGCAGGCAGTTTGACCCATATGTCGCGCATCTCGTCCTCGGAGATGTTGCGCGAAAACGCATAGGTCTCGCCGCAGCGAACGATGGGCTCCAACACCGCCCACACGGCAGGCCAATCGCCGGGGCTGAATGCACGGATCGTGAGTTCGAGGCGGGGCCGAGGATGGGGCTCAGCGGCCGTTTGAGGTGCAGTGGGTTCTGACATGCCACCAGTTTGCCAGACTGTGGCGCAGGTCAATCCGCGTAGGCAGCGGACCGGGGGTCGATGCGCAGCAGCGCTTGCGTCAACTCACGCAAGGTGTTTTGCAGCGGCACAAACCCCGCGTTGCGCTCCAAGGTGCCTTCGTCCATGTAAAGCCGCTTGTTGATCTCCAGTTGAATGGAGTGCTGATGCGCCAAAGGCTTGCCGTGCTTGCGCACAATCTCCACGCCTTTGTAGGGATGGTTGACGCTGACGGTGTAACCCCGGCTGTTCAAGAAACGTTCAATCCAGTGGGTCAGTCGCGGATCGGCACTGCTGCCGTCGCGGTCACCGAGCACAAAGTCGGCATGCACCAGCCAGGGGTGGTCGGTGGAATAAGCCTGAGCCACGGCGGGCATGGAGTGGCAATCGATGTGGATCACAAACCCATGCTGCTGGCGCGCTGCGCCCACGGCTTGGTCCAAGGCTTGGTGGTAAGAAACCCAGCAGCGGGCTATGCGCGACTGCACCTCCTCCACCCCCAGCTTACGGCTATAGATCGGCGTCCCATCGTCGAGCATGCGCCAGACCAAACCTTTGCCCAACCGGACTTTGGGGCCACCACTCACGGGCCCGGGCCAAGGCGCATTCAGCAAGGTTTCATCGATCTCGTCCACCGCGCGGTTCACGTCAACATAACTGCGCGGAAAGCGTGCTTGCACCAGGCTGGCACCCATTCCTGGCGCAAAACCCCAGAGCTCTTCCACATAGGTGTCTTCTGCGCCGCGCAGCGCACGCACCGGGCAGCTGTGCCCAAAGTCTTCGGGGTAGGTGGTACCGCTGTGGGGAGAGTCCAGCACCAATGCGGTGGTGCCCAAAATCACTTCAATAGGGAGGGGGTTGTTCATGGAGGTCATGGTCGATCTTGGCAAGGGGGTGAGGGCAAGAAACATCGACGTGCCGCAATGCTCAATCCACGATGCGGCCATCCCGACCAATCAGCGTGATGTCCACAAAACGTGAGCCATGGTGCTTCTTGGGCCCGAAACGCAAGGTGTAGCCACCGACGTCGTAGTCAGACATGCGGCCCAGCGCTTGCATCAGGCTTTCACGGCTGGGCGTGGCACCCGCGCGGCGCAGCGCCTCCACCATCACCTTGGCGGCCATCATGCCTTCCAAGCCAATGTAATCGGGCTTGGCCTGAGGATTGAACTTGGCCAGCACCTCCCGATACTCCACCGCCACGAGTTTGTTCTTGTTCGGATTGGGTGCCGTTTGGCTGATGGAAATACCGCCAGCCAGCGGGCCCAGCTCGGTGACGAGTTGCTTCACGCCGATGAGGCTGCGGGCGTAATACTGCGTTTTTCCTGAGCGCACTTTTTCGAACTCGCGTACAAATGCCACCGCATCGCTGCCTGAAGCGCCGATGATGAGCGCCTGCAAGTCCACGCCTTTGAGGGCTTCAATGGCAGCGGCTGGGTCTTTGGAGGAGGTCTTCATGCTGCCGATGGCTTGCAGCGTCAAACCCGCTGCGCTCATGCGGGCCTGGGTTTCCGCCAGCAACTCTTTGCCCGAGACGCTGTCGTAGTGCAGCAGCCCAATGCGCGTCAGACCTATGGTGCGCAGGTGTTGAACGATTTGCCCGAGCTCGTCAGCAAAGCTGGCGCGGGTGGTGAACACATAGGGCGAGTGTTTGGCATAAAGCTCTTCATAGCCGGTGTAGGGGGCGAACACGGGCACACCTGCTGCCTCCGCCGCGGGAATCGTCGCTTTGACGGTGTTGGTCCAGGTGTAGCCAAAAAGGGCCAGCACTTTGTCCTGGTTCAACAATTGCTCGGTGTTGACCTTGGCTTTGTCAACGACATAGGCGTCGTCCAGGCTCACCAAACGAATCTTTCGGCCCGCCACGCCGCCCTTGGCGTTGATGTGCTCAAAGTAGGCCAAAGCACCGTCACGGTAAGAGGTGGCTTGCGAAGCAAAACTGCCTGTGAATGAAGCGGACTGGCCGAGAACAATCTCGCGATCAAGCACGCCCGGGTTACCTTGGGCCCAAGAAGCCGTAGCCAACAAGGCCAAGGCCGTGGCGGTGACACGACGCAGTGACATCAAGAAGTTGTTCATGACCACTCCAAAAAAAGCTGCGGCCCAACCCGGGCCGAAGTGGCCACGGGTTGTCGCATGGAAGAGGAACAGTAGTGACCTGGCGGCAGGCCAGGGAGAAGCAACTCAGTCGAGCTGAATCTTGGCGAAACGCGAAGTGCGCTGCATGCGGTCGATCTCTTTGCGGATCTGCACACCGAACTGCTGGGGCGAATTCAACGTCGACGGGTAAAGGCCCTGGGCGGCAAGTTTTTCTTTCATGCCAGGCGCCTTGAGCGCAGCGACCACACCTGCGTGAAGACGTTTGATGACGTCTTCGGGCGTGCCGGCCGGGGCCACCAATCCGAACCAAGAAGGCAGGTTGTTGCTGTCGTTGCCCACATCGCTGAAGGTGGGCACGTTGGGCAGCACATCGAGCTTCTCAGGCCAGGACACCGCCAGCGCGTGCACGCGGCCAGACTTGATGTGGGGCAAAGCAGAGGCCACTTGATCGAAATAAGCGTTCACTTGTCCGGCAATCAAGTCGGTGATGGCCGGTGCGGCGCCCCGGTAGGGAATGTGCAGCATGAAGGTTTTGGTGGACGCCTTAAAAATCTCACCCCACATGTGGCCAATGGTGCCGTTGCCTGGCGAGGCATAGGTGTACTTGCCAGGGTTGTCGTTCAGCAGTTTGAGGAAAGACGCATAGTCCTTCACACCCAGTTTGTCCGAGACGATGAGCACGCCGGGCGCTTTCACCAATTCAGCCACAGGCGTGAAACTTTTGTCCGCGTCATAAGCCAAGGTCTTGTACACCGCAGGGTTCACACCATGGGTCGACAAGGTGGCCACCCCCAGCGTCAAACCATCGGGGGCTGCACGGGCCACCTCGGCCATGCCGATGGAGCCACCCGCACCGGCTTTGTTTTCGACGATCACCGCTTGACCCAGTTCTTTCGCCAGCGCCTCACCCACCAAACGCGCAGTGATGTCTGTGGCACCGCCCGGCGGGAAGGGCACGACCAAACGAATCGGCTTGGCTTGAGCCCAAGACACGTTGGGCACCACAGCCGTGGCGGCCAAGGCGGATGCTGCTGCGATGAGTTGGCGACGTTGCATGTTGAAGCTCTCTGGGTTGGGTTTCAGGGATAACGATGGCCGCATCTTGCTTGCACAGCTCAGTCTCAACAAGCGAAAATGCAGCAAGAGAACATTCCGCCCTGGAATGAACCATCCCCATGACCAAACGCCTGCACCCGCCTACCCAACTGCTGCGTGCTTTTGTCACAACCGCGCAGCTGGGAACGATTTCCGCCGCGGCGGATGCCTTGCACGTCACCCAAAGTGCGGTCAGCAAACAGGTGCAAGAACTTGAGCAATGGTTGGGAATCACCCTGTTCGCCAGAGTCAAGAAACGCTTGCAGCTGACACCGCCCGGCCAGCGCTACTTGCTGGCGGTGCAGCCGCTGCTGGCGCAGCTTGAGGCCGCCACACTCGACTTGATGAGCACCCCGGCAGACGGCGGTGTGCTGCACCTGTCGGTGTTACCCACCTTCGGTGCCAAGTGGCTCATTCCGCGTTTGCCTGCGTTTCAAGCGGCCCACCCGAAAGTGCTGCTGCAGTTTGTGCCCTATGTGCAGGGCTACGACTTCACCCGCCCCGACCTCGACTGCGCGATCCGTTACGGCGAAGGCACTTGGCCCGGTGCCGTGTCAGAGTATGTGATTGGCCGCGACATGACTTTGATTGCACCGAAATCCAAAACGGGTGACGCCCCCTTAAAGCGCCCCGGCGACATCGTGCACCACCGCCTCTTGCAACATGTCAGCGTGCCCAATGCCTGGGTGAATTGGTGCGAGCGGCACCAGGTGGCCGGTGTGAACCCGCACAGTGGCATTCAACTCGACCAATACGTTGCCATCATCCGCGCGGTGGCCGCTGGCATGGGTTTGGCTTTGGTTCCCACCTGTTTGATTGAAGAAGAATTGGCGCGCGGTGAGGTGGTGTCCCCTGCATGGCGTTCGGGCCAAAACGCCGCCCAACATGAGACCGCGCAGGCCGGTTACTTTTTTTGTTTCCCTGAAAACAAAGCCCACCTGGAAGCGCTGGTTATTTTCAAACAGTGGTTGAAGTCGCAAGTGGTCACTGCTTGATCGCAAGCCAAGATACAAACGTCACCACAACGTCACACCTCCGTCATGCTGCTGCCATTTGCGGCGTGCACATTCAGTGGTCATCTGGGCTTTCGCCCATTGAAACCACAAAACGGAGGAATGCATGACACCACGATTCACGCTTGCTGCCAAACCGATCGCACTCATTGCCGCCGTTTGCGCCGCCTTGGTCGCTTGCGGTGGCAGCGACGACGCCCCCGCCAGTGCCGCCGCTTGGGGCTCGACAGACGCGCAACCCTTGGTCACCGGCCACCGCGGTGCGTCGGGATACCGCCCTGAGCACACCATAGAGGCCTACACCTTGGCCATCGACCAAGGCGCTGACTTGATCGAGCCCGATTTGGTCGCAACCAAAGACGGCGTGCTCATTGCACGCCACGAGCCCATGCTGAGCGGCACCACCGATGTAGCCAGTCGACCTGAATTCGCCAGCCGCAAATCGACCAAAAACGTCGACGGCGTGCCCACCACCGATTTCTTCGCCAGCGACTTCACCTTGGCGGAAATCAAAACTCTGCGCGCCGTTCAATCATTCGCTGAACGCGATCAACGTTACAACGGCCAGTTCCAAATTCCCACCTTCGACGAAGTGCTCGCTTTGGCTCAAACCAAGGGACGCGAAAAAGGCCGCACCATCGGCGTCTACCCCGAAACCAAACACCCCACCTTTCACCAAGACCTGAACCTGGCGCTGGAAGACCGCCTCTTGGCCGCGCTGACCAAAGTGGGTTGGAACAATGCCGAGGCACCGGTATTCATCCAGTCGTTTGAGCAAGCCAATTTGAAGTCACTGCGCACCAAAACCAAAGTGCGTTTGATTCAATTGGTGGACGCCGACGACGTGAACGTGGCCACCGGTGCCATCACCTTCGCCGCCCCTTACGACCGCCCTTACGACTGGACACGCGCGGGGCGCACCGGGACTTTCGGCGACTTGCTCACGCCCACCGGCCTGGATGAAATCAAAACCTATGCCGACGGCGTGGCCCCGTGGAAACGTTACATCGTGACCGTGAAAGCCACACTCGATGCTCAGGGCAAACCGCGCGACATGAATGGTGACGGTGTCGTGAACGACGCCGACTTCACCGCCGTGCCCAACACCACCCTGTCCACCGAGGTGAAAAAGCGCGGGCTGTTGTTGCACACCTGGACGTTTCGCAACGAACCACGCCGCTTGGCCCTCACCTACGCCAACGACCCTGCCAAGGAGCTTGCGCAGTTCTTCCAGTTGGGCGTGAATGGCCTGTTCAGCGATTTTCCCGATACAGCCGTCACGGCGCGTGATGCGTATTGGGCGGCACGCAAGTAGCGCCCGCTGACAAGGTTGGCCTGGCGCGAGAGCGCCTTCAAACACTGCGCCACACCATGGCAGGCGGCATACCGCCTGCCATGGTGTGGTCAGAAGTAGATATCTCCTACTTCTTCACGCCCAACTTGGCGGCAGAGTTGGTGCTGACCTAGCCCGCATATTTCACCAGGTCGCTCTTCTATGCCCCGCAACACTGCGTGAATGCTCCCTTTCTTGGCTTCGAGCACCAAATCCAATTTGTGCCGAGCGCTACACACCCGATTGAGCCGTGCTGCGGCACGCTGGCTGCGTTGCTCCGCCAAAGCCAGAGGCTTTGGCCTTCGTCAGGCACAAACAGTCCTCAAGGACTGTTTTTGTCCGGACTCAGCCTCGCGGGCACGAGCCAGCAGCGTCGTCACCCTTGCAGGGCGCACCCGCGCTTACAGGCGCGGGTCGTTCCGCAGGCGGACAGCAGGCTGTCCGAAAGCCCTGCTACACCCTTGCCAGCGCACCGCATCACAGCCCACTCGGGCGCGTCCCTGGTGAAATATGCGGGCTAGCCGCAAAAACACGGGGTGCGCTCCGATGGCGTCAACATCGGCAGCTTCAAACACCTGCCGCCCACCTTGGCGGCGCAGTAGCACTTCAATGGCATGGGCGCGTTCAAGCCTTACGTGGGCGCCAGGCAGAACTACACCTTGATCTCCAGTGTGAAGTTCGAGCCTGCTGTGCAAACCGCCTTGCAACCCAGTTTGGAGAAAAACAGCTTCGGTTTTGCCGTGCAAGCCGGATTCGGCTATGGAATCGCCAAGAACACCGATCTGAATGTCGACATCAAAAAAGTGCAGATCCGCACTGATGTGAAGTCTGCCGGAGTCAAAGTCGGTGAATTCAAAATTGACCCGTTCTGTTTGGCGTGGGTGTGGGCTGGCGCTTTTGAGCGAAACGGGTGAATCTCGGGGCGCCCCGACATTCACCGGGATTCACATCTGTCAGGTGTGAATCAACCGCCCACCACCAAACGACCAGTTTTCAAACGGCGTGTCTTTGAAACACACCATCACGTTTTCCGGGTTCAAGCCTGCTTGGTTGAGTCGCCCCATCAACTCTTCCAGCAGTTTCTTTTTGACTTTGACGCTGCGGCCGACCGCCCACAATATCTCAATCAATACGAATTCTTGATCGCGGTCGTTTTGTAGGTCGGGGTAACGGGGGTCAAAACGGAAATCGTCTGCGTCCAACTCCAATACGCGTTGGAATCTATCGGTTGGCGGCACCCCACTGGACAGCAAACTGGCATGAACGGCGTCCAGTACCTTGGTTTTGAACGCGCTGGTTTTGGGCTTGCAGACGGTGATGGTGACGAATGGCATATCGGATCCTTCAAGCAGCCATGATGCTGGACGTCATCAATCGTCGCTGTCGTCCACCGACGGCGGTTTCACCAAGGTGACAGGCACCGGAGACAGTTCGAGCATGTCACGGGCAACAGCCCCGATCAGGACCGCGCCTAAGGCAGTGTCGCCCGCCCCGGACGCAGCCATGATGACGGCTTGGCAGCCATGCGCTTCGAGAATCTCCACCAAGAGTCGCGCCGGGTCGCCAGTGGCGACTTCGGTTTCGACTTCTTGCCCCCCGTCGCGAAGCAAGGCCACCACTTGGCTCATCAGATCCAAACCAGCGGCTTCCCGAATTTTCTCGAGCACCTCGGGGTCGTGGGCCACCACCATCTCATACAGCGTGGCCGGGTCCTGCACATTGGCCACCACAAAACGGGCGTGCAGCCCCTTGCTGACCAACAACAAGGCATGCTGCGCGGCGAGCAGTGCATGGGCTGACCCATCGGTCGGAATCAAGACCTTGAACATGGCGTTCTCCAGTTGACTCTCTGTGCCCCTACCTTACGCTTGTTGACAGCGCTTGACCAGCGACATCAAAGCAACTTGAGCCGCAGCAGCGCCCGCACAAACCCGTGGTCGCTGCGGCAACGGTCGCGGCCCTCGTGCAGGTGGTCGTTGAAAACTTCCACCCGGCGCACATCACCCAGCGCCACGCGGCTGCTGGCCACGAACTCCTCGCTCACCAGCACCTGGTCCAGCACCTCCGGATAGCCCTGATGGATGTGGGAGTAAGCCACGTCGCGGCGCAGCGCAGCATCACCCTGCACATCCCATGCACTGAAGAGGGCATGGTCGCGTGCGCCTTTGTCGAAAGCGACTTGGCTGGTGGCCGCAATGAGTTGGGTGGTGACGCTGTGGGGGCTGTCGTTCAAGTCGCCCATCAGCACCAGTGGCAAGCGGGTTCGGTGCAGCAACTCCACCACTTTCAAACGTAGAGCCAGCGCTTCAGCGGCACGCATGATGTGAGAGCGCAAGCTGGCCACAGCTTGTACGGTAGGGTCGTCGGTATCTTCCAGCGGTTTGCCTTGCGGATCTTGCAAAAACTTGGGTCGCTTGGACTTGAGGTGGGCGGTCACCACATGGAGTTCTTGGCCGTGATCCATATGCAGCACGGCATGCAGCGGCGGGCGCTCAAAACGGGTGTGCGCGCCTAAACCCGGCACCTGCACCACGGCCTGCGGCGGGAAGTCAGGCAGGGACTGCGCACTGAGCAGCTTCAAGCGGGTGATAAAACCGACCCGGGGCGTGCCCTGAGCCCCGGCTTGAACACCCGCATAGGGTGTGCCGTTTTCCGCACCCGGCACCAGCACCGTGTCGTAGCGCAAACCACTGCGCGCCACGGCCGTACGCAGGGCAGCGTCGTCCCATACCTCTTGCACCGCCAGCACGTCGGCATTGAGCACTTTGAAGCGCTCACCCAACCAATTCACCTTGCGCTCAAATTCGTTGGCGCTGTAGGGATCCTGACCGGGATAAAAGCTGCGGTTGGGCAGCGCCAGGTTCAGGACATTGCAAGTGGCCACTGTGAGTGTGGCGTACCTCGCGGCGGTGTTGGATTCTGGGGTTGGGGTTGGGCTCATGCAGCGACTTTACCCAACCCCGGATGACCGCTCGAATCTCAGTCAGGGCAGGTTGCTCGGGCGCACACTCCAAACGGGGTTGTTGTTGAAACTACCGGTCAGCTGCGACCAGTTGTTGGCTGCCGTCATGCGCTGATAGCCCTCCAGCGCACCGGGCAGTCGGTGTTGCACCGCATAGGCAATGGCGGGCTGCACATTGCCCCAGTAGCTGGTGCCGTCGGGGAAAAATCCACCGCGCAAACTGCCGTCGTCGAGCGCCTTGGTCCGTGTGGGCTGGCCATACCCTGCCAGGCTGCCGTTGTGGGTGGCGTCCCACATCTGTCCGAAGTTGTCGTACCAAGGACCGCTGCCGTTGACCCAGTTGGAGTTGTCTCGCGGCGCCACTTGAATGACCACCAAACCGGCATCCCGGTAGAGGTATTCGTTGGGACCCGTGCCCCCAAAAAGGCCAATTACGGCGCGCGCTTTCCAGGCGTAGAAGGCTTCAAACTTGCTGTTGCTTGATGCGTCAAATGGAATTCTCAAGGCTTTGCACCAACCCAGCGCGCCGGCAAAGAAGTTGTGCATGAAGGCGGATTGGCTGTAGGGGTCCACACGCGGTGTGTAGGCGTCGTTGTCGGGCGGGCTGTTGACTTCGAGCTCGCGTGTGTAGCCTTGGGGGTTGTTGGCCTGGGCCACATACCGTGTGTGGTACCAGGCCATGTTGTTGGCCAGGGTGTTGACGTACTGACTCTTCTGTGTTGTGTCGGCGTCCGGGGTGGCGCTGGCGGCCAAGGTCAAGGTGCGCAAGGCCCAAGCCGCGCCACGCGTGCTGAGTTCTTCGGTCAACTGCAATCCAGTGGCGCCTTGGCGCACATGCTGGGGAACCAAAAAGTGGTTGGTCACGGCCGCGAACTGCAAGGTCTCCAAGTGGTAGTAGGCACCCGTGACGAGGTAGGCCAAATAACCCACGGCAGGGTGGTGGCTGGTTTTCCATGTGGCGGGCACGGTGCCGGTTGAGGCAGAAAAATACTGCCCTGTGGACGACGCGCCCGAATCCCCGATGCCGCTGCCCGAGCCCAGGTTGTAGCCCGGGTAGGCCGCAAAGAGGGCGGGGGCTTGGGTTTTTTCGTCGCGCCAGTGGATGCCGTAGCGGCCCGCGCTGTAGGCGTTGAAGATCAAACCCGTGTAGGCCGCCTGGCTGGTGCTGGTGAGGTAAAGCACGTCCCACTCGGGCAACAGACCAATCGATGGGTGGTAGCCGGCTGCTCCCATGCCAGCCGGGAAATTGCCTTGCTGCAAGGGAGAGAATGTCGCGGCCAAGGCTTTGACGCGGGAGGCATCGGGTGACACGGTGGCCATGTAGGACGGCACCAAGTCGGTGGACTGCAGGTAACCGGTGTCGTGTTTGGGTGTGACCACGGGGTCGGTCCCCAACCAATGAGACAGGCTGGCACCCGCAAGCAAAGGCGTGCGGCAGTGATTGGGCAAATTGATGTCGGCAGCAAACCGCGTGGTGCCGCCCAGTTTGAAGCTGTAGCTGGCCGACTTGTTGGTCGCACCCGGCACCAAGAGGTAGCCGTTTTCGATCCAGGGCAAAACTTCGACCGCGCCGCCAGCGTACAAACGCACCTCGAGCCAGGCCACCAAATGGGTGTCGCCAGCGATGGGTTTGCGGAACAACCAGGAGGACATCTCGGCCCCACTGACCCACGTGGCCAAAGGCGAGTCCCAATCGGCATTGGCCCAAGACGCCAAGCCCAGCGCACCGGCGGACACCTCGGCGGTGACGCCTGTGGCCTTGAGCCCTGCCAAAGTCAGTGCGGGGGCGCCGCTGGTCGCGGCAGCTAAAGACAAACGCACGCTCAGCGGGGCGCTCGCATTCAGTGGTGCCAAACCCGAAATCACAGCAAACTTGAGCGATCCATCGGGCCAGCGGTTTTTGGCCAACACCTGCAGGCGCGGCACGTCCGTGCTGACCACGGTTTGCCCTGCGGCAATATCACCGGCCCTGAATGCAAAACCGAGTGTGAAGGGGGCCAGCGCGTTGGCTTTCGGGCTGACCAGGCTGAATTGCATGGC
>JANPCX010000001.1:0-38403 GCA_031431125.1 Burkholderiales bacterium | reverse complement strand
ATCCACGGTCTCGCGCACGCTGGCCGAGGCCGCGCCTTGGGTGCCGTGCACCGCCAAGAACGCCTTCATCAAGGCCACCGCAATCTTGCCCGGCTCAAAGGCCACCACCGCGCCGTTGCGGCGGATGATTTGGTAGCCCGCTCGTATTCCTGGGCTGTCCACAGCAAACGTGGGCTTGCCACTTGGCAGTGGCACCCTTGGCTGGGTAAGAACAACCGAGGTGGGCGACGTGGTAGTCGCATCGGATGCGAAAACACTTTGCATGGCGGAACCCCTTTTGTGTCTGCAATTGACAGATGCCGTCACCGCACACCTGCCCGCATGAGCCACCGGTCCCTCAACCGCCGCTCACCTGTCCAAGCCCAAGCTATTTCAAGTTTTACCCAAACAACAAATTGTTTTTGTTGGTTTGGGATGTTTTTAACACACTATATCTGGGCGTAACACGGCATTCAAGCACTATCCCTAGTGTTTTAGTGTTTTCCCCAGATTGGACAGGCCAGGGAGGCCTTGGCCGCCAAGCGGCTTCAGCCGCCCGGTGCCGCCAGGGCTTTTTCGATGTCGGCGGTGATGGACTCCGGTGCGTCGGTGGGCGCATAACGCCGCAGAACCTGACCGTCACGCCCCACCAAAAACTTGGTGAAGTTCCATTTCACCGACTTACTTCCCAGCAAGCCCGGCGCTTCCATGGTCAACCATTGCCACAAAGGATGGGCTTCTTGGCCATTGACCTGGACCTTGGCCATCATGGGGAAACTCACGCCGTAGTTCATTTGGCAAAAAGAGGCGATCTGGTCGTTGCTTCCGGGGTCTTGTTCACCAAATTCGTTGCTCGGGAAACCCAAGACCACCAGACCTTGTTTTTGGTGCGATTGCCACAACTGCTCCAGGCCCGCGAACTGCGGCGTGAAACCACAGCTACTGGCGGTGTTCACAATCAACATCACCTGCCCACGGTACTTGGACAGAGCCACCTTTTTCCCGCGGATGTCAACAGCATCAAAGTCAGCAATGGTTTTGGCAGACATGGGGAACTCCAAAGTGAAACACGTCAGTCCATGCTACGCCGAAGCAGTTTTCTTTGACGACGACAGGGTTGCCAAGAGTGCTGCGCTCACAATCAAAGAACCGCCCATCCAAACCTTCGGTGTCAGTTCACCGGCTCCCAGCATGGCGGCGGAGGCTGAGGCAAAAACCACTTCGCTGAGCATGACCACCGAGGTCACATTGGCAGGTAAACGCGCAGCCCCATATTGCAAAGCCATGTTGCTGGCCAGAAACAGCAGCCCCAGAACCAGGGCTGGCACAAGCCAAGCGGAACTGACGGCAGGCGGCGTTGGCACGGTGCCCAGCACCGTGAGAGCTGCTGCCAACACGCCCGCCACCAACACACCGCCAAAGAACATCGCCCAGCCGCGAGCCGCTTCGCTGCGCTGGGCTTCCTTGCGCAGCATCACGTTGTTCAGAGCAAAGGTCAAACCGCCAATCACACCCAACACCTCTGCCAAATTGGTCGGCAATGGAATGTGCTGCCACCAGGACGGCCCCAAAGCTTCTTGCGGCCAAAGTACGACCGTCGCACCTGTGAGCGCCAGCACCACTTGCAGTGCGGCGCGCCCGGTCAGCGGTTCGTGCAAGAGCCAGCGCGCGAGCAGAACGGTCCACAGTGGCATCAGATAAAACAGCAGCACCACACGCACCACATCGCCTATAGACACCGCCCAATTGAAGGCCGCGTTGGTGGTGCCCGCAGCCGCCACCAAGACCCAAAGAGCCGGTGTGCGCAGGACTTCTTTGACGGCATGCGGCCGCCAACATGTGATCACCACGGTGCACAGCGCAAACACGAACACCGTGGCCCACAGTGGATGCAGCCCCTGCACCTGCATCTGGCGAAAAGGCCACCAGGACAGGCCCCAGACCAAGGCGTTGAACACCAAGGCCAGCGCAGGCCACATGGACGTGCGGGAAGAGGCGAACAACAAGGGCACGGTCAGTGATGGGTGTCGCTGCGTGCCAGCTTCAACAAATGCTCCAGCTCATCGCGGTGAAGCACGCAGTTGCGGTCATGCCAACGTTTGATCAACCACATCGTGCCCGCCACCAACACACCGAATGCACTGATGGCGACAAAAGCCGACAAGCCCACGCGTGACATGCCTGTGTAGAGCGCGCCCAAACCCAAAATACAGGCTTGTTCGTTGAAGTTTTGCACGGCGATAGAACGACCTGCCCCCATCAGGTTGTGGCCCCGATGCTGCAACAGCGCATTCATGGGCACGACCAAATAACCACCAATGGCACCCAGCAACACCAAGAACGGCGCAGCCACGCCCACGTGGGTGATGAAATTCATGCCGATGACCAGCAAACCCATGGCGATGCCCAATGGGATGACCGTGGTCGCTTGATCCAACCGCATCCGCATAGACGCCACCACCGCGCCGACTGCCGTCCCGAGCGCCACCACACCCACCAGTGACGACGCCTGCGTCGTGCCGTAACCCAGTGCTGCTCCGGCCCACGCCAATACGATGTAGCGCAAGTTTCCCGACACACCCCAAAACAAAGTTGTCGTGGCCAGAGAGATTTGCCCCAGTTTGTCATTCCACAAGCGGCTGTTGCACTGCGCGAAATCGCGTACCAGGCCCGCAACCCCATGCACCACCGGTTGCAGCGGCGCACTCGTGCGAGGTATGCGCAAGTTAAAAACGGCCGCCAGCGCGTAAAGGGAAATGATGGACGCAATGGCCGCTTCGGGTGCGCTGTCGATGTGCGTTTCAACCATGGGCATGTCGATGGCCAACAGCAGCGTGGAGATGGTGTGTCCGACCAATTGCCCGCCCAAGAGCACGCCCAAAATGATGGATGCAATGGTGAGGCCTTCTATCCAACCATTGGCTTTGACGAGTTGAGACGGTGGCAAGAGCTCGGTCAAGATGCCGTACTTGGCGGGTGAATAAGCCGCCGCGCCCAAACCGACGATGGCGTAAGACAACAGCGGATGGAAGCCGAACAACATCATCAAACAGCCCACCACCTTGATCAAGTTCGAAAAGAACATGACCTTTCCTTTGGGAACGGCATCGGCAAATGCGCCCACAAAGGGCGCCAGCACCACATAAAAGAGTGCGAACATCGGCACGAGCGCAGCGCCCTGCCAAGTGGGTTGGCCCGAGGTTCTGAGGAGTTCAACGGCCGCGACAAATAGCGCGTTATCCGCCAGCGAGCTGAAAAACTGCGCTGACATGATGGTGTAGAAGCCTTTTTTCATTCAGTCCAGTGCGTCGCTTCAATCACTCGCGGTCAGCGCGTGGGGCATCCGTTTTGTCATGTCTTTTGGAACGCCCTGGTGCTTGTCTCCCTCAAGGCCGGGGTTATAGCACGCAGCTTGTGAAATTCGGTGTCGGTGCGGCCGGCTGGCAGAATGAAGCCCCCCATCCGTCGAATAACTCACAAGCCCATGCCTCGGCCGATACACGCCCTGATTCACCCTGACGCGCTCGCGCACAACTTGGTTCGAGCCCGGGAGGCAGCGCCCGACGCCAAGTGTTGGGCCGTCGTCAAAGCCAACGCCTATGGCCACGGTTTGGAGCGCGCCTACGAAGGGCTGCAGGGCGCCGATGGATTTGCCTTGCTCGACTTTGACGAAGCCGCCCGCATCCGGGCCCTGGGGTGGCGCGGCCCTATCCTGATGCTCGAAGGTTGTTTTGAAGCGCGCGATTTGGAATGGTGCTCACGGCTGAACCTGTGGCACACCGTGCACCGTGAGGCACAGATTGACTGGCTGGCGGCGCACAAAACCAATGCCGCTCAGCATGTATTCTTGAAAATGAACAGCGGCATGAACCGCTTGGGTTTCGCCCCGCAACACTACCGCCATGCGTGGTTGCGTTTGTCTGGCCTGACACAGGTCGACAACATCACCTTGATGACGCACTTTGCCACCGCAGATGGCCATGAGGGCATTGCCCACCAGCTTCAGGTGTTTACCCACACCACCGCGGACTTGCCTGGCGAACGTTCGCTGTGCAACAGCGCCGCGACGCTGCGTTTTGCTGGCGAAACTGAAAGCGTGCGCGCAGACTGGATACGCCCCGGCATCATGGTCTACGGTTCATCGCCCGATCACCCAGAACACCGTGCCCAAGACTGGGACTTGTGGTCCACCATGAGTTTGCGCAGCGAAATCATCGCCGTGCAAGACCTTCAAGCCGGTGACCGTGTCGGCTATGGCAGCAGCTACACCGCGCCACAGCCCATGCGCGTCGGCGTGGTGGCGTGCGGTTATGCCGATGGTTATCCCCGCGTGATTCCCAATGGCACACCCCTGTTGGTGGCGGGGGTGCGTTGCCCCATGGCCGGTCGGGTCTCGATGGACATGATCACCGTGGACCTCACCGCAGCGCCGCAGGCTGGCGTCGGCTCGCCCGTCACGCTGTGGGGCCAAGATGCGAGCGGTGCATGCTTGTCCATCGACGAGATCGCACACGCCGCTGGAACTGTGGGCTATGAGTTGATGTGCGCCTTGGCGCCCCGCGTGCCCACCCGTGTTGAACCCTTGAACCCCTCATTGAGCAAAAACTGAAGCATGGACTTACCCAACCACCAACTCTCAATGACGGTGTTGATGACACCCGACATGGCCAACTTTTCCGGCAATGTGCATGGCGGGAGCATTTTGAAATTGCTGGACCAGGTGGCCTATGCGTGTGCGAGCCGGTTCGCGGGGCGTTACGTGGTGACCTTGTCCGTCGACCAGGTGACGTTTCGGCAGCCCATTCACGTCGGCGAATTGGTCACGTTTTTGGCCAGCGTGAACCACGCTGGCACGTCATCGATGGAAGTGGGTGTCAAGGTGGTGGCAGAAAACATTCGCACCCAAGTCATGCGCCACGCCAACAGCTGCTTCTTCACCATGGTGGCGGTGGGCGATGATGGCAAACCCGTCAAAGTGCCCGCGTTAAAACTAGAAACAGAAGAAGAGCGCCGCCGCTTCGAAGCCGCCAAGCTGCGCAAGGCGCTGCGCCAAGAACTGGAACAACGCTACCGCGCCGCGCGCGAGGCCAGCCCGGGTGCGATCACCTGATCGGCCATCGCGAGCGCCTGATCAGACGCCAGACTTTGTAATGCCACCGCCACGCCTTGGCGATCAACCTCTTTTTTGTTCTGACTGACCTTCCACTTTCCGGTCAGTGAGGTTAAAACGATCTCTATGCCCACAATGGCCGCAAGCATCTTGTCGATGTAGGCCTTGGGTGCGTCACTCACTGACCACGGCAGAGCTTGGTTCTTTTCGTGGGTGTCGCTCAAACGCGTGACCAGGTTCAGCACCCATGCCGCGTCCTCACGAACTTGCAACAAGCCTCTGGCGTGCACCATGCAGTAGTTCCAAGTGGGCACTTCTTGGTGGGTGATGGCTTTGCTCGGATACCAATTGGGGCTGATGTAGGCCTGCGGGCCCTGAAACACCACGAGCGAGCTCACGTCGCGCCGTGCCTGCTTCCACACCGGGTTGGCCCGCGCCACATGGGCTCGCAATATGCCGGGGCCGCCAGCGGGATCACGGTCCAATAGCCAGGGAATGGCGTTGGCTTCGATCTCCTGGCCATCGTGTGTGATCAGCAAACCCAAGGGGTGGGACTGCACCAGCTGTTGCAGCACCTCATGGCGCTCTTCGACAAAGTGTTGGGGCGAGTACATGGTGGGTCCTCACAGATGGACGATGGACGGTTCGCAGCGAATTTCTGTCTTCACCGAGTTGGCTAAAAAACATTCTTCATGGGCACGGTGGTGCAGCTGCTGCAGGGTGGCCATGTCGGGTTGCTTGCTGCCAACAAAACGGGTGGCCGGACGCAAGCACACGGTTTTCATCACCCAGCGGCGCGAGGCATCCGGGCCCACCTCACCCACGGCGACGTCGCTGTATGAAGCCACTTCAAACCCAGCGCGGCAGGCCAAGTCCAGAAACCACAGCATGTGGCAACTCGACAGCGAAGCGACAAAGGCTTCTTCGGGATCGACCGCAGTGGCATCGGAGTATGGCAGCGGCACCACCTGGGGAGAGGACGAAGCCGGCACCACGACGCCGCCATCAAACCGCCATTCGTGGCGGCGGCTGTACTGCTTGGTGGCAAATTCCCCTTGGCATGTCCATTGAACTTCAGCGGTGTGGGTTGACATCAAACGCTCCTGTTGAAAGTTGAATGCACGGATGTCGACACGCTTTCAGGGCGACGGCAAACGCAGGTGGTAAGTGAAGAACTCACTGTCACGCAACCAGTGCAAACCTTCGTAAAGTGCCTGCGCACGGCGATTCTCCTGCTGCGTGGAAAGGGTCAAACGAATGGCTCCGGCTTGATGGGCAGCTGCGGCAGCCGCCGCCAGCAAAGCCTGGGCTGCGCCGCAGCCGCGGGCAGCCTCGCTGACAAACAAATCGTTGAGCACCCAAATCGGCGCCATGGAAACCGACGAAAAACTCGGATAGTTCTGACAAAAGCCCACGGCCTGTCCGGAGGTGTTGTGTGCCAACAGCAACACGGACTGGCCCAGTTCCCCGCGCTGACGCAAGAAGGCGGTCGCCCCATCAAGATCGCTGGGCTGTCCGTAAAACTGACGGTAGGCATCGAACAACGGGGCTGCGGCTTGCAGGTCACCAGGACGCCGCAAATCTGCGACGGTCACATGAATGTTGGATTGGTGTTGCGGCATGTGGATGGTTTGACGGTTGTTTGACGACTGCACATTGGCACCCTATCGTATCGGTCATAAAACAACTTTAAGGTGCCAATTTTTCATGCGCCACGGAACCATTCCCAAGCCCGAATCGCTGCGTCAGCAGGTGTATTTGCGAATGCGGCTCAGCATCGAACGCGGCACCTTCTCCAGCAACACCAAATTGCCCGCCTCCAGGGAGCAGGCGCGCATCCTGGGCGTGTCCCGCAACACAGTCCTGTGGGCGATGGAAAGGCTGCAAGCCGAGGGCTATTTGACGGCCCGTGTAGGCGATGGGAGTTATGTGACCCAACGTGAGACGGCGGCACACGGAAAATCGGCGCTTCACGGCTGGCGCGCCGATGCAAGCCCCCCCAGGGTTGTCACAACGCGGGCGTTTGATTGCACAAACCGCCCTGCGATGGAAGCCGCCTACCGGGCTGCCCAGCGCCTTTCGCATCGGGCAACCCGCCATCGATCAGTTCCCCTTTTTGACGTGGCAAAAGCTGGAACGTCAAACGCCGCTGGCCCAACGCGCTCGTTTGGCCCACTACCAAGACCCCGCAGGCCATCTCCCGCTGCGCCAGGCGATTGCGCAGTGGCTGCTGGTGTCACGCGGCATTCAATGCGATGGCGAACAAGTGCTCATCACCTCGGGCTCGCAGCAAGCCATCGACCTTCTGAGCCGCTTGTTGCTCGATCCGGGCGATGAGGTGCTGGTGGAAGACCCCGGTTACCCTGGCATCCGCGCCAACCTGATCAGCCAGGGCGTGACCGCGCGGCCGGTGGCGGTGGATGCACAAGGCATGTGCATCGGCGAAGGCTCGGCGCACTGGCCCCAGTCACGTTTGGCCGTGGTCACGCCAACGCATCAGTTTCCGCTGGGCGTGCGCATGAGCTTGCAGCGCCGCGTCGAGTTGCTGGCCTGGGCGCAAAAGCAGCAGGCCTGGGTGGTGGAGGATGACTACGACAGTGAATTTCAATACGGAGATCAACGCATACCGGCCTTGTGCAGCATGGCCCACGGCGCAAGGGTGCTGTATGTCGGCACCTTCTCCAAGACGCTGCACCCCGGCATGCGGCTGGGTTTCATCGTTCTACCGCCCCACTTGGTGGACGCCTTCGCCAGTGCCAAAACCTTGGCCGACCGGCATGCGCCGGGTGCTGTCCAAGACGTGCTGGCGCGTTTCATCCAAGAGGGCCATCTGTTGCGCCACCTGCGCCGAATGCGTGCCCTGTACCGCGAGCGACAAGAGGCCATGATCCATGCCCTGTCCAAAGCCACCGCAGGCGCCATGCAAGTGCCCTTCAGTTGGCAGGGCATGCACGCCACTTTGGAAACGCACTCCTCCGTGCGCGACACACAGCTGTGTGAAGCGGCAGCGACAGTCGGCGTTTACCTGGCACCGCTGTCCCGCTACTGCATCAAGCAAACACGACGTGGTTGGCTTTTGGGTTACGCAGGCTACCCTGAAGCGGATCTGATCTCGGCAGCGCGGCGCTTGGGCCAAGTCTGGGGCTGAACCGCAGTCCTGCGGCACGTGGCCAATATCCGCTACACAAGCCTGTGGCACAGTAGCGCCCTCTTACAACTCATTGGAGATCTTGCCATGATGACTTGGATCGTGACTTTGTTGATTGGCCTCGTCGTGGGTGCACTGGCCCGCTTCTTGTTGCCGGGTGAGCAAAAGATGGGACTCATTTTGACGAGCTTGTTGGGCGTGGCGGGTTCTTTCATCGCCCGGTTTGCCGGTGAAGCCCTGGGCTGGTATGCACCAGGTCAGCCTGCGGGTTGGATCGCGTCGGTGGTGGCTGCGGTGGTGTTGCTCTTCATCGTGCAAAAGCTCAAGGGCAAATCGACGGACAGCACCACCACTTGACTGCAACACCCAAAAAGTCCCCCCTATGACCGCTCCCAGCATTCCCCACAGCGGCGCTGCCGCCAAACGCGACCTGACCGACTCCGAGTTCGCTGAACTGGACGAATTGCTCGCAGCCACACCCCAACCGCTGGATGCGCTGGATGTGGTGATGCTGGACGGTTTCCTGTGCGGTGTGCTGGTGCAACCGGTGTTGATGGATGAAGCGCAGTGGCTGCCTTTCGTTTTTGATGCCGACGGCCAGCCACTGCCCGACACCGTGGACGCTGCTTGGCTGGCGCGCACCCACAGCCTCATCATGCAACGTCATGCCGCACTGAATCGGGCCATGGCCCAGGATGGCTGGTTCAACCCACTCATCTTGGAGTTGGACGACGAGGCAGCGCCAGAAAACGACGGCGCCGAGGCGCAGGATGAGAACAAAAGCGACGACGCGGCAGCCCAAGCCGTCTCGGACTTGCCGCCAGTATCCCAGGCGCTGATGCCCTGGGTCACCGGCTTGTTGTTGGCGACAGAGCAGTTCACCGCCTTGTCCGACATGCCCGACGATGCAGTGCATGTGGCCTTGGCCCGCCTCTACCGTCACTTGCCTGCGCAAACCGACGAAGAACGCAGCTTGGTGGCTCTGCTGGACCAAGAACACCCGCTCACCACCTTGGACGCCGCCATCGAAGAACTGGTGGTCACCGTCGCCGACCTGTGGGACCTGACCCGCGCGTCGCGCTACAAGGTGGACACCATCCAACGCGACACCCCCAAACAAGGCCGCAACGACCCTTGTGCCTGCGGCAGTGGCAAAAAGTTCAAGGCCTGCCACGGTGCGGCTTGAGATGAACCTTCCCCATGCGTTTGCAACTGCTGTCTGACCTGCACTTAGAAACCGAAGACTTCAACGCCCAACCGGCACCGGGCGCTGAGCTCCTGGTTCTGGCGGGTGACATCGACAGCAGCTGGGCGGGTTTGTCTCAGTTTGCGAACTGGCCAGTGCCGGTGCTTTTTGTCGCGGGCAACCACGAGTTTGATCGCCGCGAGCTCAATGAGGCTTGGCCGCTTCTTCGCCAACGCTGCGAGTCGCTGGGCATCAAACTGTTGGAACAACAAAGTTGGTGCTACACCAGTAGCGCTGGTTTACGGGTGCGGTTTCTGGGCACCATACGCTGGTGTGACTTCGACACCTTCGGCCCCGCACAACGTGCGAAGGCCCTGCGCGCCGCCGGTTACTTCGTCAAAGTGATGCAGGCCACCCACCACGGCGAGGTTTTCGACCCCCATGCTGTGCGCGAAGAGGCACTGCGCTGCAAAACCTGGTTGACCAAGGAATTGCAGCAACCCCTCGGGGACTGGGACCGCACGGTGGTCATCACCCACTATGCGCCCAGCTTAAAAAGCGCCGACCCGCGTTATGGGCACCAGGCCACCAGCGCCAGCTTTTGCAATGCCGACGACGACCTGCTGCCACTGGCCGATGTGTGGCTGCACGGCCACCTGCACTGCCGACACGACTACCGGGTCGATCAGAACGGCAAATTCACGAGGGTGGTCTGCAACGCTCGGGGCCACGCGCACAAGGGTGAAGCGGATCACTATGACGGGCAAGGTGTGGTTGACGTTGGGTGATGGTGTTGCCTGCCGGGCAACAAAGTGCAGCGCTTTTGACTTGGCGCAGACGCGCATCAGAACGCTCTGCCACACTGACGGCGTTGTGCACCCCTTTCAACTAGGAGACCCTTATGAAAATCCTCATTGCCGCCGATGGCAGCAGCTACACCAAAAAAGCGCTGGCCTACCTCACTGCCCATGACGAGTGGTTGGGCTCGGCCCACGACTACACCGTGCTCACCGTGGTCACCCCTGTCCCTCCCCGGGCAGCCGCCGTGCTGGACAAAGCAACCATCAAAAACTACTACGACGTAGAAGCTGAAAAAGTCCTCAAGCCGATACGCAGTTTTTTCAGCAAACAGGGCATCTCGGCGCAGTGCATCAGCAAGGTGGGCTCGGTGGCCGACGTCATCGCCAAAACGGCCGAAACCGGCGGCTTCGATCTACTCATGATGGGCTCCCATGGTCAAGGCAATTTGATGAACCTGGTGCTGGGATCGGTGGCCAACAAAGTGCTGGCCCATTGCAAAACGCCGGTGCTGTTGGTGCGGTGAAGCTGCGCTGAACGCGCGATACAGCGGCGACTCAGCGCGTTGCCAGCCCGCGGAAACAGGTGAGCAGCAACATCTCGATGATGCGCTCGTTGCTGTATTGGCCACCCGCTTTGAGCAAACCCAGCACCGGGTCGCAGGCACGGGCATACAGGGTGTAAAGCACGAGCTCCGGCGGCAAATCGGGGTTCAAGTCGCCGGCTTTTTGCGCCGCCGTGATCCACAGGCCGAGTCGCTCGCTCAATTCCATGAGCCTGTCCAGGTAAACCTTGTGGCCCATCAGCGCGGTTCGCAGCGCTGAGTTTTGAGCCGGCAGCGACGGCATGTCTCCCGCCAATTGCACCTGCATGGTCCAACGCGCCACGGCCTGCAGTTGCTGGATGGCGGGGGCGTCGGCATTGGTTTGCAAAGCATCGAGCTGGGCCAAGGCCCGCTCCAGCATGGCCACCATGGCGGCGGCAGCCAACTCTTCCTTCGACGTGAAGTGTTTGTAGAGGCTGGCTTTGGCAATGCCCACCTCGGCAGCCACTTCGTCCACCGTCATGGCGTCAAAGCCTTTTTCCGCAAGCAGTCGATTCACCGCACTGACGATGGCGTCTTCTCGCGCTTTGAGCACCTGCTGCCGGAAAGAAACCTTGACCATGGCGTTATTTTAAGCAGCAAAGTCAGGTTTCAGACTAAGCAGTCAAACAATTACTAACAAGTACTATTTATAACCATATAGTTGACATTGTGAACTGATTAGTTCAAATTTCGCCCCACACCACTTCTTCGGCATGGCGCAAAGGTCCCAGCCGAAGGTGGTTCGAACAACCATCAACCTCCAGGAGATCCCCATGTTTCATTGGATTAAAGCGGTCGCCACCGTCAGTGCCGTGGCGTTTCTTTCGGCCTGCGGGGGCAGCGACGACCACCCGGCTGAGACGCCCGTGGCACAGCCGACCCAAAACATCGTCCAACTGGCGCAGGCGCAGAACCTGAATGCCTTGGTTTCCGCAGCGACCAAAGCGGGGTTGGCAAGCACATTGAGCAACCCCAGCGCGAGCTTGACCGTGTTCGCACCAACCGACGCAGCTTTTAATGCGCTGGCCGTCCGCTTGGGTTTCACTGATGCGAACGCGCTCGTGAACGCCTTGCCAGCCAGTGCGCTGGCCAACATCTTGACCTACCACGTGCTGCCCAGCCGGAAAACAGCGGCCGACTTGACTGCGGGCGGCGCCAGTCAAGCAACGCTCTACAACTTTGGTGGCTCGGCCACCACCCTGGCGCTGAACACCAGTTCAGGCGTTCGTATCACCGACGCTGTTTTGACCCAGGCTGGCGTGACCACCGCCAACGTGCAAGCCACCAATGGCATCGTTCACGTGGTCGACAAGGTGCTCGTGCCTCCCGGCGTCTTGACCGTGGTGCAAATGGCCCAGGCCAACCCTGCCTTCTCCACCTTGGTCGGCGCGGTGGGTTCCGCGGGTCTGGTCAGCACCCTGAGCGGCGCCGGCCCCTTCACGGTGTTTGCCCCCACCAACGACGCCTTCAGCGCCATCGCCACCACGGTTGCCGCATTGACGCCCACCCAGCTCAGCACCGTATTGACTTACCACGTGCTGGGCAGCCAGGTGCTGTCCACGCAAATTCCTTTCGCAACACCCGTGACCACAGTGTCTGGCCAAACCCTCACCGTCAACAACAACCCCTTGCGCATCACCGACAAAACAGCCACCCCCGCTCCGATCACGGCCACAGACATCCGCGCAAGCAATGGCGTGATTCATGTCGTCAGCAAGGTCCTGATCCCCACGCTTTGAATCGTTCGCCCCCTGGTGGTCACCGTGCTATCGCCAGGATTTTTAACCCTGTCCCACCACTTGAAAGAAACCATCCATGAAGAAATTCCTCGCTCTCGCCGCCTTGTCCTTCGCCGCTTTGTCGGTACAAGCCAAAGACATCGTCGACACGGCCGTTGCCAATGGCAGCTTTAAAACCCTGGCCACCGCCCTGACGGCAGCCGGTTTGATCGACACGCTGAAAGGCCCTGGCCCCTTCACGGTGTTCGCGCCAACGGACGCTGCCTTTGCCAAGATTCCCAAGGCCGATCTGGACGCCTTGCTCAAAGACAAAGCCAAACTCACCGCCGTCCTCACCTACCACGTGGTGTCGGGCAAAGTGATGGCCAAAGACGTGAAGGCTGGCAAGGTCAAGACGGTTCAAGGCTCGGAACTGACCATCACCACCACAGGCGGTGTCATGGTGGACAACGCCAAAGTGACAGCGACCGATGTGGCCGCATCCAATGGCGTCATCCACGTGATCGACACGGTGATCATGCCCAAGTAAGCAGGCTTGCCACAGAGAAACAAAAAGCGGCCCATGTGGCCGCTTTTTTCTTTGTCACATCGCGCCAGCAAAACTCAAATCACCGAACGCCCATTGAGTCGGTTCGTGGCCCACAGGCTTTCCAGCGCCGTGGGTTCCGATGAGGTGGAGCTTCGGCCCACCAAGCCTTGTGCACCCACAGGGGCCGCCGGCAGGTCGAAGGTGGCGTCCAAACCGAAAGCCGTGCCCATGTCGGCCGGGTCGGGTTGTTGCACGCGCGGGGGGCGTTGCTGGCTGCCGGAGCGCCAGGTGCGTTGCCAAAAACTTTCCCGTTCATCTGCCATGACCATCCCCTTTTGAAGCTGCGGCTTGTTCTTGTGCTTGAACCTTGGCCTGCATCCAGATGATGGCAGTGTCCGATGACAAGCAGGTGACTGATACGGGGAATAGCGTTGAAGTTTCCGTGCAGTTCGTAACGGGCGGTGAGGATTTGTGACTCAGGCCCCCTCAACACCGGCTTCATTCGCCTGAACCACAAACCGCGCTTGCGAGTAAAGCTTGGCTTCAGATCGAGCGGGAAAGGGCGTCGCGCGAAAGTCGCAGGTGGCGAGGCTGGGGGTGATGTCTACCAGCGCGTAACCGCGCTCATCGCTGCGGGCGTGAACCATGTCGGGATTGGCACTGCGCAGCAAGGCCACAGCGGCATCGGGCAAGCTGCGTGAGGAAATCGAGCTGCAAACAAACTCGCTGGCCAGCACGGGAGATTTTTCATCGCCCGCCACGGCGCGCAAATTGGCTGCCACGTGGCGGTGCACATCGCCCCCCAGGCTCAGCACGCCGCGCAACTTGGACTCGACCAGGGTGCGCAGCAGTTGTTGCCGCGCCACCGGGTAACCATCCCAACCGTCAGACTGGATGCGCCGTCCCAGCGGCGATGGCAAGGTCGCCTCGCTCATTTGACTGCCTTGTCCGAGCAACTTCCAAGGCCGGGTGCTTTCCACCAAGCCTTGTTGCAACCACTGGCTTTGGTCACTGCCCAAGACGGTTCGACTGGAGTCCAACATCTCATTACAACTGCCCACCAAACGGCCGCCTGCGCGGCCCTCTGCGCAGGCTTGCACGCTTCGGTATTGGCGGCAATCCAGTGTCCACAGCTCGGCCAATTGCCCCCACAGATAACGATCATGGATGCGCATCTGAGGGCCACGGGGCGCCATGCGGGGCGACACGGGCATGTGCTCGAAGTAGGCCTTGTAGGCAGCCGCACGGCGCTGCAAGAACAAACGCGTGTCCAGGCCCTCGTCGCCACGAACGCGGTCTGCGGCGTAATCGTTCACCACTTCGTGGTCGTCCCAGGTCAAGACCCAGGGGTGGGCGGCGTGCGAGGCCCGCAGGTCGGCATCAAGTTTGTAGGTGGCATGGCGTGCGCGGTAAGCCGCCAAGGTGGTGGGGACTGGGCCCTCATGGGGTCTGACCACATAGCGGGGATTGGTGCTTTCGTAGACGTAGTCGCCCACAAAAAGCACAAAGTCCAGGTCTTGGGCTGCGATGTCGCGATGTGCCGCATAACTACCCTGTTCATAGTGCTGGCAAGAGGCCAGCGCCACACGCAAACGCCCGACTGCCGCGTCAACGGCAGGCGCAGTGCGTGTGCGCCCAACCGGGCTGGCCACAGATGCAGCGCCTTTGCCCATGATGAAGCGGTAAAAAAACCGCCGATCTGCGGGCAGCGCTTTTACTTCCACATGCACGCTGTGGCCGTGTTCAGGCAAGGCCTTCACATCACCCGACCGCTACAGCTTAGAAAACCCATCGTCTTCGGCCAGTTCCCAGCGCACAGCGATGGGCGCATCGGGCAAACCGCCGAGGGGTTCATAGGGACGCGGCGCCAAACGAGTCCACAACACCACGGAGTCGGAGCGTGGCATGCCGCTGGCCACACCCAGGCTGAAGGGGTCGTCGGGCGATTTGAACGCCACCGCTGCGCGTGCGCCCCCGGCCAAATTCGTGGGCACTGCGAACAGTGAGGTCAGTGCCACACAGGCTGCACGGCGATTCAGCCGACTTTCCATCCATTGCAAGTTCATGCATCTATTTTGAGGGCGACGCTCAGACCCTCAAGCGGCTATGCTTGTGACGCTTTCCCTGTCCAATCCATTCCCGTGACCCCTTCCGCCCTCGCGCCGCTCAAAGCTTCCACCTTTCGAATGCTCTGGTTCGCCTGGTTGGCGGCCAACATCACCATGTGGATGAACGATGTCGTAGCCGCTTGGCTGATGACCTCGCTCACCCACAACGTGGTCATGGTGGCCCTGGTGCAAGCGGCATCGACCTTGCCCGTCTTCTTGCTCGGTCTGCCCAGTGGGGCTTTGGCAGACATCGTGGACCGACGACGCTACTTCGCCTTCACTCAGCTGTGGGTGGCCTTGGTGGCAGTGGTACTCGGCGTGTTGTCGCTCACCGGCCACTTGACCGCCCCGCTGCTGTTGGCGCTGACCTTTGCCAACGGCATTGGGCTGGCCATGCGCTGGCCCGTGTTTGCCGCCATCGTTCCTGACCTGGTGCCGCGCGACGAATTGCCCGCCGCTTTGGCGCTGAACGGCATTGCGATGAATGTGTCGCGTGTGGTGGGCCCTGTTGTCGCGGGTGCGCTCTTGGCCAGTGCGGGCAGCGCCTTTGTTTTTGCCTTGAACGCGGTGCTGTCGGTGTTTGCACTCGTGATGATCCTGCGCTGGAAGTCGCAGCAAAAAATCAGCGCGCTGCCGGGCGAACGTTTTGTCGGCGCCATGCGGGTGGGGCTGCAGCATGTGACGCAATCGCCCCGCATGAAAGCGGTGCTGGTGCGCATCTTCATGTTCTTTTTTCAGTCCACCGCCCTGACCGCCTTGTTGCCATTGCTTGCACTGCGAATGAACGGGGGTGCCGGCACCTATACGGCACTGTTGGCGGCTATGGGTTTGGGCGCTGTGGCTGCGGCACTCGTCTTGCCCGCACTGCGCCAACACATAGGGCGAGACGCTTGCATCGGGTGGGGAACGGTTTTGCATGCCGTCAGTTCAATGATTGTGGTCATGGTGCCAAACTTCTGGTGGGCATTGCCCGGTATGTTGCTGGCCGGGATGGCCTGGATCGTCACCGCAAATTCTTTGACCGTGGCAGCACAAATGGCCTTGCCCAACTGGGTGCGGGCGCGGGGCATGTCGATTTACTTGATGTGCATGATGGGGGGCAGCGCTGCCGGCGCAACAATTTGGGGGTTTGTGGCCCATGCCAGTTCAATTCCAATCAGCATCATTGGTGCAGCCCTCGTCGGCTTGGTATTGCTGTTGGCGACCAGGAATTTGAGCATTGGAACGGATATCGGGACACAAGAGGATGAAGACTTTCGTACCGTGCAGCCGCGAACACCCTCGCCGCCGCCCGACATCGAGATCGACCCCGACGAGGGCCCGGTGATGGTGACCGTTGAGTACATGATTCACGCCGCCAGAGCCGAAGAATTCGAGGCTGTCATGCAAGAGACGAGGCGCGCCAGGCTGCGCCAAGGTGCGCTTTCGTGGAGCCTGTTTCGAGACACCTCCGTGCGGGGTCGTTACATCGAGTACTTTCTAGACGAAACTTGGGTTGAACACCAAAGGCGTTTGGAACGTTTCACCGCAGCAGACGCGGGTTTGCGCGAACGCAGGCTGGCATTCCACTTGGGCGCAACCCCACCCATCGTGAAACGTTATGTGGCTTGAGTAGCCACAACCGCCGCCTCATCCAACACCCGCAGCCGCTCGTGCAAGTGCGGCACCACGGCCGCACCTTCACCAATCGCACCGCCGACACGTTTGACCGAACCGGCCCGCACATCGCCCACGGCAAACACACCGGGCACGTCGGTTTCCAGGTTGCCGCGGTGGTCTGCGGCGGCACCTGCAGCGGCACCCGCGGCCGCGCCGGTGAGCACAAAACCCGCTTTGTCACGCTGCACTTGGCAACCGCGCAACCAGGCTGTGGCCGGGTCCGCACCGACAAACAGGAAAAGGTTGCGAATGGGCCGTGTTTGTTCTTCACCGCTTGCCCGGTGCCGCCAAGTCAGCCCCTGCAGTCCGCCTTCGGTTTGACCCTGCAGCGCAACCACCTCAGTCTGCGTCACGAGTTCAATGTTGGGCGCCGCGGCAATGCGGTCAATCAGGTAACGCGACATGCTTTCGGCCAAACCGGGTCCGCGCACCAGCATGTAGACCGTGCGCGCATGGCCTGCCAAAAACACCGCCGCTTGCCCTGCCGAATTGCCTCCGCCAACAAGCACCACGGCTTCGTTGGCGCACAACTTGGCTTCTATCGGTGAGGCCCAGTACCACACGCCATGGCCTTCAAATTCGGCCAGCCGTGGAATCGGCGGGCGGCGGTAGCGCGCTCCGCTGGCAATCACGACGCACCTTGCTTGCACCGCTTCGCCGTCCACCAAATGCAGCTTGAAGCCGCTGTCCACGCCACACTCCATGCGGCTGACCTCGGCCGGAATCAGCATGTCGGCACCAAACTTCTGGGCTTGGCCAAACGCACGCCCCGCCAAGGCCTGCCCTGAAATGCCGGTAGGAAAACCAAGGTAGTTTTCAATGCGCGCGCTGGCACCGGCTTGGCCGCCATAAGCGCGTGCATCCAGCACCGCCACCGTCAGGCCTTCCGACGCCGCATACACCGCCGTGGCCAAACCGGCCGGGCCAGCACCGACCACGGCCACGTCATAGGGCTGGTCGCGCACGGTGCGAATCAACATGCCCAAAGCCCGGGCCAAATCGGTTTCGCTTGGATTGCGCAAGACCTGCCCATCGGGTGTCACCACCAAAGGCAAGTCGTTCGGAGCTGGCGCATAACGGGCGACGATTTCAGCCGCTTCGGCCTCAACCTCGGGGTTCAACACCGTGTGGGGGTGGCCGTTGCGGCTCAAAAAAGTTTGCAGGCGCGGCATGCCCGCCGCCGAGGGCGATCCCACCAGCACCGGGCCTCCCGAGCCGGCTTGAATCAAGTTGACGCGGCGCAAAATCAGGGCGCGCATGATGCGTTCACCCAATTCGGCTTCGGCCACCAACAAAGCGCGCAATTGCTCAGGCGGTATCAGCAAGGTTTCCACCGGGCCTTCCGCATGGCCATCCACCAAAGCAGCGCGACCCGAGAGTTGGCCGACTTCCGCCAAAAACTGACCCGGCCCTTGTTCCACCACCGGCGTCACATGCCCCAATCCGTCACGTTGTGTGATCGACACCAAGCCTGACAGCACCACAAACATGCCCGGCCCCACGTGGCCGGTCTCGAACAAGGCTTCGCCGTCTGCATAGGATCGAACGCCGCCAAACCGACGCAGGCGTTCGATCTCACGCTCGGTCAAGACGGGAAAGGTCTGTTCGTGACGGGTGTGCACCATCGGTACTGCACGCAACACCGAGTCTTGCGGAATGTGGGATGACATGGAGGCAACCTTGGGATAAAAAACGGGGTTCACTTCAACGTGTCGCCGATGTTGCCACGCACCAGTGACATGGGCACGCAGTCAAACCCTTTTGGGCGCGCGGCTTCGGCGTTGGGGGCGGGGCTGCTCCAGCACTTCACGCGCCCCCACCTCTAAGGCTGCACCGACGGCGTCCAACATCGCCACGCGCGCGGTGGGCGTCCCGCCTTCGGGGCCGAGTTTCCACTGGTGCCAAAACAAAGCAACAGGCAGGCTGCACTGGGGCAACAGTTGCACCAAACGCCCCTCGTTCAACAGCGACTGCACTTGCAGCAGAGGAACCACGCCCACGCCCCAACCGCGGGCGGCGGCTTGCACATAGGCTTCCGACGACGGCACAAAACGTTCGCGAAAACGCGGCGAGCGAACACCAAACGCCTGCGCCACCCACTGCTGCTGCATATCGTCTTTGCGGTTGAACACCAAAAAGGGCAACTGGCTCAGGTGGCCACGGTTCAGCCCTTGGGACAGGTGTTGCTGGACAAACTGCGGGCTGGCCACCGCGCCATAACGCATCACCCCGAGCGGCGTCACGCGGCAGCCCCGCAGCGGCTCGCGCACCGTGCTGACGCAGCCCAACACATCGCCTTCGCGCAAACGTTCATGGGTGAAGTCTTGGTCGTCCACCAGCAGTTCCAGCGACACCCCGTTTTGCACCAAGGCATCCAGCGCGGGCAGCACCCAGGTGGCCAGGCTGTCGGCGTTGACGGCAATGGGCAGGCGGTGATGGCTCAGGGCATCCACCTCCAGTTCGCGCGCCAAATCGACGCGCAGCGCATGCACTTGCCGGGCATAACGCAGCAACACCTTGCCCACCTCGGTGAGGCGCAGCGGCCGCGCCCGCACCACCAGGGGCTGGCCCATTTGCGCCTCCAGCGTGCGCAAACGCTGCGAGACCGCCGATTGCGTGACCGACAACTGCAGCGCCGCACGCTCAAAGCTGCCCTCGTCGATGAGGGCCGCGAGGCAGTCGAGGGCGGCGGGGTCTAGGTCTTTCACAGTGTTTTGGTGCGCAAATCAGGCATTAGCAATTCTAATATTGCCTAACAATAATTACTGGTACTTCATTTATGGCGGCACCTTGCCGACAATCCACGGATGACCTCCACTGCCACCGCCGTTTTCATCCAGGGTTTGTTCATGACCGCCGGCTTGATCATGGCCATTGGTGCACAAAACGCACTCGTGCTGCGCCAAGGTTTGAGGCGCCAGCATGTCGGGCCGGTGGTGCTGCTGTGCACCTTGTCGGACTGGCTGTTGATTGCCCTCGGGGTGTTTGGCCTGGGCAGCCTGATTCAAGGGTCACCTGTGTTGCTGGAGGTGTTTCGTTGGGGCGGTGCGCTGTTCTTGCTGGTGTATGGGGCATTGGCAGCAAGACGTGCTTGGCTGGGGCCCGATCAAGCCTTGCACGCCAACAAGCAGGGCGCGAGTTTGTCGGCCACCTTGGGCAGCACCCTGGCGATGACGTATTTGAACCCCCATGTTTACCTCGACACCGTGGTGTTGCTGGGCAGTGTGGGCGCACAGCATGGGGCCTTGCGCCCGGTGTTCACTTTGGGTGCCGGTTTGGCGTCCTTGCTTTGGTTTGCGCTCTTGGGTTATGGCGCGGCGGCGGCGGCCCAGTGGCTGGCTCGGCCTGGGGTGTGGCGGGCGATTGACGCCAGCGTGGCCCTGGTGATGTGGATGGTAGCGGCGCAATTGATGCTTAGAACCTCTCTGTGAATAAGACAGCCCTGCGTTGTGACGACAAAGCGATGGATGCAAGACGCAAGCCGCCGCCCAGCGGTTTACCCCTGGGCAAGGGTTGTAACGCCTCAGACGCGCTTTGTCGTCACAACCCTTCGGGCCGGGGCCCCACAGGCCACAGGCGGGTGTCACAGCCCGCTTGTGGTGATGTACACCACGGCGCGGTCTGCTCCTACGCCTGTGGCCTGTGGAACCCGGCGCAGGGCTGTCTTATTCACAGAGAGGTTCTTGAGCCCATCGCGGTTTGAGTCGAAGAACAGACTGAACAGGAAAACAATATGAAGATCGTCGTCATGGGTGCGGGCATCATCGGCATCAGCACCGCTTGGTATTTGCTGGAGGCGGGCCATGAGGTCACGGTGATCGACCGCCAAAAAGACGCCGCCCTGGAAACCAGCTTTGCAAATGGCGCGCAGATATCTGTGAGTTTTTGTGAGCCCTGGGCCAATGCCGAAGCGCCGTTCAAAGTCGCGAAATGGCTGCTGCGTGACGATGCGCCTTTGCTCTTTCGCCCGCGCTTGGACCCACAGCAGTGGCGCTGGGGCCTGAGTTTTCTCACCCAGTGCACCGATGCCGCCTTCGAGCGCAACGTGGCTCAACTCGTGGCGCTCGGCCGCTACAGCCACGAGTCGCTCAAAACCTTGGTGGCACAAACGGGCATTGAGTACCACCGCCTGGAGCGTGGCATCTTGCACTTCTTCTCCAGCCAACAAGACATGGACGCTGGGGCCAAAGGCGCCGAGCTGATGCGCCACCACGGCGTGGACCGCCGCGTGCTGTCGCGCGACGAGGTGCTGGCCGTTGAGCCTGCCTTGAAGAGCTACGGTGCCCACATCGCGGGCGGCACCTACACGCCAAGTGATGAATCGGGCGATGCTTGTGTCTTCACACAAGCCCTGGCCAAACGTTGCCAAGCCCGCGGTGCCACCTTTTTGTACGAGCACGACATCCTGGGTTTTGACACCGCAGGCGGCAGCGTCCAAAGCGTGCGCGTCGGCGACCAACTCAGCGGCCGCCGCCACACGGTGACCGGCGACGCCTTCGTGGCCGCCATGGGCAGCTACACCGCACCACTCCTGCGCCCCCTGGGTGTGAACCTCAACATTTACCCCGCCAAAGGTTACTCAGCCACACTGCGCCTCAAACACCCAGAACGCGCCAGCACCGTCAGCATGATCGACGACGCCCGCAAAATCGCCATCAGCCGTTTGGGCGACCAAGTGCGCATTGCAGGCACCGCCGAAATGGCGGGCTACGACGTGAGCCTGACCAGCAACACCTCACGCCTACGCTGCCAAGCCCTGGTGAAACGGTATGAAGAACTCTTCCCCGGCGTGGCCGACACCAACGAGGGCAGCGACCCCCACTTCTGGGCCGGCCTGCGCCCCAGCACCCCCACCAACATTCCCTACATCGGCCGCAGCAAAGTGCCCAACCTGTGGATCAACGCAGGCCATGGCACCCTGGGCTGGACCCACGGCGCGGGCTCGGGGCGGGCGTTGGCAGAGTTGATGGACGGCAAGCGGCCGGGGTTGGAGTTTGGGTTTTTGGGGGAGGCGCAGGGGAGCCGGGCTGGGTGTGTGGTGGCGGCTTGATGAAGGTGGCGACTCCGCCTCAAGGAAACCGTTTCAACCAGTACTCAGGCAAGCGCCTACTATCGGCGACTGCGTGGATGAGAACGCCGTATTCGGTCTCGGTGTACACGACGGCGAACGGGAAATCAGTCACGAGCCGCCTTCTGGTTCCGCCCGCCGATGGTTTGCCATGCAAGGGATACGCTGCGGCCCGCTGGGCTGCAGCTTCCACTTCGGAGCGAAAACGGGCGCCAAGCCCCTTATCCAGGGTTTCATAGTAGGCCGTTTGCCCGAGCAGCTCAGCTCGAGCAATCTTTGTGAAGCGGCCTGCTTCAAGGGGCAATGCGGCGAGCAGCAGCGAACACGTCCTCGGCCGCAAAGGTCTCTACTTCGCCTCGCTGGTAAGCCTCAACGCGCCGACCGATCTCAATATCCCAGGCCGCTTCAATCTCAGCCAGCGGTGGTTCATGGAGAGACTCCAAAAGCAGTTCAACAAGGCGGGAACGGTCATCGAGAGAGAGCGAGCGGCCGCGCTCTGCGAGTTCAGCAACGAGATCGGACATGGCGGGTCTCCTTCAACGAATACATCATATCGGCAACCTGCAGATCAACGCGGGATATGGCCCCTTGAGTTGAGCACATGGTGCGGGATCGCGGCGGGCGTACGCCGATACGAAGCGTCATCGAAGTTGGTCAATCTGGGTAGCCCAAAAATCAACCGCTCGTGTTGCCAGATCTGTAGCTTTGATACTTCTGCCAAGCTGCTCTGCTTCATCGTCCTGTAGCGAGACTTCGAGCCAAGTTTCCCACGTACCTTCCGCCCACACTCCGGGTGCCCAAAAACCTTCCGACCAAACCCCGGCAGTCCTGGTCGAGACCACCGAATTTACGGTTGACCTGGTGGCCTCGAAGTGTTTCGCTCCGACTGCGAGATGTTCGCAAACTCTCAGAATCGAGTGCTCTTTCTTGAGCGCGGCCCTTCTGGAAGCGTTATCACTTCCTGGAAAGGCCCATTCAAGCAGATGCCACGCAGTGACAAAAAAGTTGTAGGCTGCAAACGGGTCAGTCGGTCTATTGAGGAACGATGAGTGCTCCCACAGAAGTTTTCTGTGCAGGTCGGCTCCATTGACAAGACCAAACACTCCCTTCATCGAGATCTCCATAAAACCTAACATTGCCGTCGCCCCTCAAGCAGCACTCCGCGGTAGTGGGCCGCTTACTTCGCTAACCCAACCCGCCCTCACTTCCCCACATACCGATTCCCCGCCGCCTTGTAGCGCTCGATCGCTTGTTTCAAGTCAGTGTATTCCTCGCAGCCAAAACGGCAGGCTTTGTCGAGCACGGCGAGGCGTTGTTCGGCTTGGGCGAGATCGCCTTTCATCAGATACAGCTCGCCAGAGTATTCCAGCGCGCCGCGGTGTTGGGGGCTCAGGCGCAGGGCTTCGTTGTAGTACTTTTCGGCGGCCACCAAGTCAGGTGGGTTGCTTTTGCGCAGGCTGTAGCCCATGAGGTTGTTCCAGTCGGCGCTGCTGCTGTCATTCACTTTGCGCAGCTCTTCCAAAGCGGCGGGCCATTTTTTGGCGGCGATTTGGGCGCGTGCGGTGGCCAAGGTGTCGGGGGCGGACGTGGTGGGGCCGGTGTCGGCGGCGAAACTGTTGGCAACTAAAGCCAGACTGAGAATGACGAAAAATTTGTGGCTGCGGGTCATCATGGTGGGCTCTCCTGTGGTGGTTGAAAGAAGCATCTGCATGGATGCTTGCTGACACTTACGGGGCGGCGCCTAGCGTGGACGCAGGCCCGTCCAGAAAATTTCACCAGAGTTTGACGCAGTGTCCTGACAAAACGAAGTCAGCGCTCGGTTTGTCGCCGGCTTGGGCTGGGGCCGCTTCAAAACTCACGGCCAAACGCGAGACCTTGAAGAAGAGTTTTTCTGAGGTGTCGCTCAAGATCAGCGTGGCCGAACCGCTGCCGGGCACCACGGCCACGGGGAAAGGCGCGCTGCCATCTTTGGGCAAGGCCCACAACTGGGCCACCTGTCCAACGGGAACTGCAAGCGGTTGCAGCAGCTTGACCGTCAATTGTTTGCCTTGGCGGCGCGAGCTGGCGAGCACGGTGGGCCTGCCTTGGCTGTCGGTGAGCAGGCCGACATAACTGGCGGGCAGGCCGTCACTCAAAGGTTCGACGCCGAGCAAGCCCGGTTGCATACGCAGCACCGCCACGCACAAGAGCACACCGGCCAAGGCGCCGCCGAGGCTGCGCGGTGAGAAGAGGTTTTGCAACCAGCTGCCGATTTTGGAGCCGGCGGCTTCGGCCCGAGGTGCGCTGGTCTGCACGCCAGGTGGCGCGGTGATGCGGCGCTCTAGCGCGGCCCACACTTCAGGGCGGGGGGCGACCTGGGGCGCGCCGGCCTCAAGAAGAGTCAAACGTTCTTGCCACACCGCCACAGCAACACGGGCGGCCGGGCTGTGCTGCAAAACTTTCAAGAAACGACGGCGTGCAGGGCCCCTCAGCGTGCCGAGGGCGAACTCTTGCGCCAAGGCGTCCAGCCTTTCGGGTTGCAGGTAGTTCATGCGCTCTGAACTCCGGCGGCCAGCATGCAGCTCTTGAATTTATCCAGGCCGCGACGCACCCAGGCTTTGGCCGTACCCAGGGGCACGGCCAAAGCCTCTGCAATTTCTGGATGCGCGAGGCCCCGGTAGTAGGCCAAGGCCAATGCCTGGCGCTGCGCGGGCGAGAGGCTACTCATGCAGGTGTCGATGTGGGCGTGGGTCAGGCTGCGGTCCAGCCATTGCTGCGGCTCGAGCGCCATGTCGCCCGCCACTTGCAGGCTGTCGTCGTCCAGCGGCTGGGTGCGGCTGGCTTCGGTTTTGCCAGAGCGCAGTGCGTCAATCGCTTTGTTGCGAATGATGTTGATGAGCCAGGTCATGGGCTGGGCCACGCTTGGGTTGTAAGCGCCCGCGTTGTGCCAGACATTCATGAAAGCGTCTTGCAGCACTTCTTCGGCGCGGTCGGTGTTGTGCAGCACACGCACGGCCACGCCGAGCAAATGGGCGCAGGTGCGTTTGTAGACTTGCTCGAACGCCGCGCGGTCCCCGAGGGCCACACGGGACAACAACTGGGCCAGATCGGTTTCAGGCGTCAGCATGGTGAAGTTCAGCGCAAAGGGTCTGTAGCGTCTTCATCGGATGCCTGCATCTCAACAGTTTGAATAAGCCAAGCGCATGTTGCAGTTGCCGTGTTGTACCCCAACATATACGTCGCGACGATCGGCGTGGACGCACCTAGCACTGCGATACACGGGTCGATCATAACCAGTCAGCAGTGTGCCTATTGCTGCCGGACCACTTCCTAGCCCGCATATTTCATCAGATATGTGGGCTAGTAAGTGGTGGTGCGCTCGCAAGCCTGCAGGGCCGCCAGGAGTTTGTTCGCTTGCAGAGGTTTGGCCAGGACCTCAATGTTCAGGGAGCGCGCCATCGCACGTGCGGGCTCCATATCCGCGGTGATCAGCAGCGCCGGAACGGCCTCATCAATGAGTGCCCGGACTTGTGTGATGGCCTGAACACCGTTGTCGGCTGCGCCCAGATGAAAGTCGCTGAGCAGCAAATCAGGGGTGCGCAAACAGTTGTCTACCACTTGGAGTGCCGACGCGGTCGAATGCGCGACCAAAACTTCGCATTGGTATGCGCGGAGAAACACCTTCATGCTCTGCAATACCGTGGCGTCGTCGTCAATGAGCAAAACCAGCTGACCTTGCAGCAACAGCAGCAACGCAGCCTCTTCGTTGGCGTGGGACGGGGTGCGGACGTGGAGGCGATCCAGCACCAGCCCCACCGCAAACACAGAGCCGCGCCCATGCCGAGACCGCAGAACCAAGGGGTGATTCAAACGCTGGGCCAATCGGTGCACGATGGACAAACCCAAACCCAGCCCTTTGTCGCTTGACGGTTGCGGGTGGGTGATCTGAACAAACTCTTCAAAAATGCGCTGCCGGTCGTCACGAGCAATACCGAGGCCACTGTCCCAAACCTGCAACCAAAGCCTGTTGGCGCGCACGCGGCAGCGCACGATCACCTGGCCACTCGGGGTATACCGAATCGCGTTTCCAACCAAGTTGTCGACGATGCGCCGCAACTGAAAGGCATCACTGCGCGCATGCGCACCACAAGACAGCACCCGCAGGTCCAGTCCCTTTGCCAAGGCTTGGGCGGAAAACTGCAACTCCACGCGTTTGAGCAAAGGGTCCAGCGCCAACGTCTCCACGCTCAGCGGCAACGTGCCGTCGTCGAGCCGGGACACTTCAAGCAAGGCCGCCAGCATGTCGTCCATGGCGTGCACCGAGGCGCGAATTTGACCGAGCAGGTCGGCTTCATCGCCCGCCTGCATCCGCAAAGAACGGGTCAGCGCGGCGATGGTTTGCATGGGGGCTTGCAAGTCTTGGCTCACCGACGTAAGAAAACGCCCTTTGACCTCATGGGCATGCTGTGCCGCTGAGCGTTGGGCCTCCAGTTCTGTCAGCAGCTGGATTCTCTCTTCGGCCACCTGCATGGATCGGGTGGTCAGTGCGTTTTGCACCCAGCCCCAACGGATCATGAAACCCACTGCTGCAAGAAACCCCACACCATGAATCGCGTTGTAGAGGTGGCCGCTGGTGACCAAACTGAACGTGCTCAGCGCCAGGCACGGCAGGGCAAACCAAGACAGAGCGGGGCGGTAACTCGTTTTCTGGCGCATGGAGACCACGATCACCAGCAGCAAACCCGTGGCGATGTAGGGCGTGGGCGTACCCGCCCCTTTGGCTGCATCGGGCCAGGTGAGCCACAGAGAACCCAACAAAAATCCCTGCAAAATGCTCAAGCGACCAGACTTGGCCTCCCAGGACCGCAGTGCTTCGTCCGCGGGTTTCTCGCGTTGGTAACGGCGCCCGTCAAGCCAGATTGACACGCCCAACAAGAGCCAACAAACACCCCAAATCCCAGTGAGCCACCCCGGAGAGAAAAGCCACATGGCGATTGCCGCTCCGAGGGTGGCTAGCAAAGCGCGTGTCGATACATTCAGCTTCGCTTCAAAAAAAGCGCGGAACTGTAAATATGCAATTTTTTGATTGATCGCTGTTGCGTTCAAACTCAGGGACAGTCCCGGCAAACGCCGCCAAGGCGACAGCAAGTCGAAAGCCACATGGCGCAAACCTCTCACGAGCATCGACCACCGGGACTCTGTTTTGCTGCTTGATGCCGTGGTGTCAAACCCACCTTGCGCCGACCCGCAGAGCACCGCGCTTGGCAGCGTTTTCCCATCTCCAGAATGCGTCGGCGTCGGCCGTCCGCTTTTTGAATTTTGGAGGTGACCCAGGCCATGCAGGAGCTCACTCATTCCCTCTACCGACGTGCCCAGCTGCTGAACGATGTCGAGCTGGTCAGTCGGCCCGCGCGACAACGCATCTGTCAAGAGGGCCATGGAGTGCATGGGCTGGCGCAGGTCGTGGCTCACCGACGCCAGGAAGCGTGTTTTGGCCTCATTGGCTTGCTGTGCCGCCAAGCGCTGTTGGTCGATCTCGTTCAACAGCGCGAGCCGTTCTTCCGAGGCGACCATGACTTGGGTCATCAAGGTGTTTTGCGACAGGATCAACCTCAACAGCAAGCCAACGGCCACCAGGTAGACCACCGCAGCACCAACGTCGAGCCAACGGCCGAAGGTGGCCTGCTGCAAGGCGGTGATCAGGGCGCAAGGCACCACCATCCAAACAACGGACGGTCGGTACAGGCTGTGCAAGTTCAAAGTCGATGTCACCACCAGCAACGAGCCCAGGGCAAGGTAAGGCTGCACAACCGCGTGCTGTACCGCCACAAAAGAGGCAGCACCCCAGACAACGCCCATGGCCCAATTCCAGTAGCCACATCGAACCTCCCACGCACGCAACGCATCGTCCGATGGTTTTGACCGCAAGAATGTGCGCACGCCATAGGCCTCGACCGCAACCAAGCTGAATGCAAACACGCCCCACAAGGCGGCCGCCCAACCTGGTCGGTAAAGCCAGATGGCCAGGAACTGCAGCAGCACGCCTACCGATTCCAGCATGATCCGAGACGGGTAGTGTCCGATGAGCGTTCTAAATTGTTGGTGAGCGACTCGGCGCTGCACCTCTGAGTCCTCGCCCCCAAGCGCCAAGAGCGACAACCGTGGCAGTCGCCTTGCGGGCGACAGCCAGTACGCTACGGTTTCACGAACCGCGCTGTAAAAGTCACGCGACAAAGGCATGGGTCTCGATGCGTCCAGCAGGTCACTGGAATTCAGCCGAGACCTGCAGCTTCAGCAAGGCAACACCACAAACTCGACCCGGCGGTCCAGTGCATCGGTCTCGTTGTCTTGGCCGTTGCCGATCAGGGTTTCGCGTGAACCGGCGCCAGCGGCAATCAAACGTGGTGCGAGGCTGGGCTCGCGGCGTTTGATTTCGCCTTTGATGAACTCGGCCCGCAGCAAGGACAGCCTTTCATTGACAGGTTCGGGGCCTGTCGCACTCGTGTGGCCCGTCACCTGCAAACAGGCTTGACGCGTCTGGCTGCGTCGTGACACTTCGGTCAACCACATGGGGTAGAGCCTGGCATTCGTGTCCGACATGAAAGCGGTGGAGCCGGGCCGAAACAAAAATTTCAAGCTGAGTTTTTTCTGTTCCAAGCCATGGTCCACCATCTGCCCAAAAGCCTGCGTCGCGGCTTGGGATTGACCCAGTTTTAGGTGGGTGAGGTATAGGCCCGCGTAAGTCCGCAACTGCTGGCCTGCGGGCAACTGCGCGGCACCTTGGTAATAGCTCAGCGCTTGTTTGTACTGGCCCGCGTCATAGGCCGCGATGGCTTCGGCCAACCAGGCGGCGGCGGCGAGTTTTTCCAAATAGAGCGGGCTGATGGCATCACCCGCCTTGCTGCCTTGGCAGGTGCCGAGGTAACCCTGGACCGCCGGATCTTGTGCCCACACGGGGTTGTCTCGGAAGTAAGCGGTGGGGGTGGTGTCCACACCATCGGTGGTGGAAAACGCCATGCCCTTGCTGACGATCTTGCCTGACTTCAAGTCGGCCAAGGTGAACCATATGCGGTAGGCCTCGCGGCGGCCTTCGGCCTTGCGTTCTTGGTTCACGCCGGTGAGGGTACCCAGCAAAATCATCGGCGAGCGGGCCACCGACGTGGCGTTGAAAGGCAGCACCTCAAATTGCGGATGACGCTCTTGAATCAGCGCGGCCAAACGTTCGCCCATGCTGCGGCTGGCTTGGGTTTGCGCACCCGTGACGCCGTCGATGAGCGGGTCGATCACCAAGGGCATGCGTTCGGTCGTTGTCGCTGGGGGTGCGTTCGCAAGCAATTTGTTGGCTGCGCTGAGCACCGCCTCGTCAAACGTTTGAATGGGCAGGGCTGCAGCAACCACAGGGGGTGCAGGCGGGGCCGGGGCGGGCACCACGGGCGAACTGACCGTGCCGGAGGCGGCCTGGGGTGCCGATGAACTGGGCGCATCGGTCTTTCGATCGAAACAAGCGCTTAGACACGCCGCAAGACCCAGAGCGGCCAACATCCTGACCCAATTCAACTCGGCGAACGAAGTCGTGTGATGTCGAGGGCCTGTCATCATTTAAATCGCCCCTGCGCCGGTGTGACAAAGCGTGCAGGGGCGATTTAAATGATGACAGGCCCTAGGTTGGATTGAAGATGAATCATTCATCGTGAGCAACTTTGCAGAAAGTCCAAGAACGCTTTATGACCGTCGATGACGGTGGCGAGATTCACTTTCAATACATACGACGTTCAAACCAAAACAGACGCGATGCCCTGCACCGACCAGGGTCTCAACGCCGTGGCGCGGGGCCCCGTGGCCTGGGCCGCGTCGGACGCCGTGGTGCAGCTGCGGCTTGACTGACCATGGGCCGAGATACGTCGGCCAGCAGCAAGGTGGCGCGGACCAATTCTTCCACGGCAGCGCCCAAGTCTTCGGGCGGCTCCAAGGTTTCAATCTCGGCCAACAAGGCGTCGGCGTCTTCCAGGTCGTCGGCATCCAAATGGCGGTAGAGCAAGGCCAGGGGCTCGGTGAGTTGGCCTTCGTCCAATTGCATCAAGCCCGGGAACAACTCGACGGCGGTGGCAAAACCCGCCACCCAGGGGTAGACCGCATCGATGCCGGGGGGCGCATCGTCATCGTCGTCCTCCAAGTGCTGCTGCAAGCCGCTGCCACCTTCCTGCGCTTGTTCTTGCATTTCAAAGACCCAGGGGTCAAACCACAGCCGACGGCCAATGGCCTCGTTCAAGTCGGCATGGCGACGGCGCACCAGTTGGTGCAAGGTGAGCGCGTCAAACTTCGGCGGCAAAGTGCGGCCATCCACGTCGACCACATGCGGCAACCACTGGGCTTCGGGCACGGGGCGGGGCTGCAAGAGCACACCGCATAAAAAGCCGTCGAGCATGCTGACATCCAGCGGCTCCAGCGGCGCGGGAACGCGGTCGAGCAGGGCTTGCAGTTGGTCGATGTCGCGCTCAGACCATGGCGGGCTGCTTCCAGTGTTCAACATCCGATCACCTTGAATTCCACCCGTCGGTCCAGGGCATCCGAGGCGTCGTCCTTGCCGTTGCCCACCAAACTTTCCCTGGAGCCCGCGCCGTTGGCAATCATGCGTTTGGACAGGCCAGGGGCGCGGCGTTCGATTTCGGTTTTGACGTATTCGGCGCGCAGCAAAGACAGTCTCTCATTCATAGGCTCAGGCCCACTGGCGCTGGTATGGCCCGTGACTTCCAAGCAGGCATTGCGTTGCCCACTGCGCTGCGCCACTTCGGTCAACCACAAAGGGTAGAGCTTGGTGCTGTTGTCGGCGCCCCATGCGGTGGAACCGGGGCGAAAGAGAAACTTCACGCCCAGCTTTTTTTGCTCTAAGCCATGGTCCACGATTTGTCCGAACGCTTCCATCGCAGGTTTTTGCTTGCCGAGTTTGAGGTTGGTGAGGTAGAGCCCGGAGTAAGTGCGCAACTGCTGGCCGGCCGGCAATTTGGCAGCGCCTTCGTAGTAGGTCAGTGCTTGGGAAAACTTGCCCGCGTTGTAGGCGTCAATCGCTTCGCTCAACCAAGCGGCCGCAGCCAAGCGTTCGATGTACTGAGGATGGATGGCGTCTCCCGCCTTGGTGCCTTGGCAGGTGCGGATGTAGCCGGTGGTGGCGGGGTCATCAGACCACACCGGGTTGTCGCGGAAGTAGGCCGTGGGCGTGGTGTCCACACCATCGGCAGCAGCAAAGGCCAGACCTTTGCTGACGAGTTTGCCGGTTTTCAGGTCGGCCAGGGCCAGGCAAATGCGGTAAGCCTCACGCCGGCCCTCTGTTTTGCGCTCCTTGTTGACACCCGTGAAGGTGCCCACCAAGACCAAGGGCGACTGCGCCACGGTGGTGGCGTTGAAGGGTTGAACGTCAAACTGGGTGTAGCGCTCACGAATGAGGCCGGCCAAACGAACCCCCATGGCACGGCTGGCTTGGGTTTGCGCGCCCGTGACGCCGTCGATCAGGGGATCGATCACCAAGGGCGAGCGGCCAACGCCTGCGGGCGCGTTGCTCAACAAGGAAGTGGCAGCGCGCAGAACGGCCTCGTCAAAGGGCAAGATGGGTGGTGGTGCGGCAGGGGCGGCGGCGGGCCCGGGGGCAGGAGCAGCGGAAGGTGCCGCCGCTGTGGGTTTGGTCATGGGGCCGGGTGCTGACGCCACCTGGTGCGAGTCCCCTGGCGGGTTGGGCTCGGGCGAAGCGCAAGCCAGTAGCAAGCACACGGAAGCCGTCAATGTCCAGATGGACGCGGTGTTGAAGGTGGCAGGTGCATTCATGGGTGGTCTCCGAATTTGTAGGTTTTCCACACCGGGGACTGTCCGGTATCACAAGCCCTATTGGATGCGATTTACGCCACGAGCACCAGTCGCCCGAACTAGGGGGGCCGTGACGAGCGCGCCCTGGCAGGCTGTCACCGACATTGGGTGCGCAAGAACTGGCGCTCTTCGGCGCTGAGGTCTTCCAAGCCTGCACGTTGGCGAATGTCGGCACAGCGAGCAATGGAACGGGGGCCCGCGCCAGGGGTTGCAGCGACAGGTGCCGGTGCGGGGTCAACTTTGGCGGCTGCTGGAGCCGGCGAAGCAGCAGGCGCGGGTGCTGTGGATTTCGGCAATACGATGGGTGAATCCGCCTCAAAGCGCGGTGTGGGTGGGTTGCCCAAGCGAATGGGGGGCGTGCCTCGGGGCGGACTGCTGACAGTGTTGGTTTCGCTGCTCTCAGCAGGCCGGGGGGCAGGATTGGTCTGCGCCGGTGCAGGCTTTGACGCGGTGGTGGTTTTTTTCTCTGCCACAACAGGCTCAGCAATGTTCACGGGTGCAGGTGCAGGTGTGGGCGCCGCAGGTGCCGGCGTGGGCAGCACGGCAGTGGCAGGATTGGCTGGTGCGGCAACGTTGGGCACAGCAGGCGCAGGGGTCACAGGCACGCCGGGGTTGGCATCGGTATCGGATCGAGTGAAAGTCCAAACGGCTGCTGCGGTGGCCATGACAAACGCGGCCAGGCTGAACCACAAGGTCCAGTTCAAATTCGCTTGCTTGCTCGCCATGGGCAACTGGGCCTGCGGCGAACGCTTTTCAGAGGAGATGGGCTGGGACGCCGGCAACAACGATGGCATGGCCGTGCGCTCGGCCATGGGTGGACGGGGCGGCAAAGGCGCGGGGATGCCCACCTTGTGAGTTTGCTCCGGGGCCGTCGCAGCGCCAGACAGCGGCGCCAAACCCGCCCCTGAAGCCACAGCCGCAGTTGCGGCAGGCGAGCGCGGCACGAACTGGGTGCGCGGTTGATCGTCAGGTGGCGCCTTCGAGGTCAAGACGGTCGGTGTGGGGACGGCTGGCGGGCTGGGGGCGGCCACCGGCGGAACAGCAACGGCTTCTGGCCGTGTGGGCTTGGCCACCATGGTGCGTTCTGGCACGGACATGGGGTCCAAAGCCGGAGCCAGCGCTGGCGCGACCACCGACGGTGGCGGCACCGCTTTTTTCGTCAGTGTGGTTGAAGCTTCTGCTTGCGCGGGGGATTCATTTGTTTTGCGCCCGGTCGGCACCGTGCGCGGCTCGTTGTACGAGGAATCGCCCAGGACACCTGGCACGGTCGCAGCGTCAAACTCCGTGGGCGCATCGTCGTCACCCCAGAGGTGCAGGTCGGCGGTTTGTTCGTCAGGCGTTGCATTGAGCATGGCGCGAAATACCGCCACACTTTGAGGGCGGTCTTGCGGCCGCAAACACAGCGCTGTGTCCACCGTGGCCAGCAAAGCATGGCTGTAGCGACCCGCCACGCGGTGGCTCAGTGGCTCCAGCCTGTCGTCCATCACCCTGTCCACTGCACTCATCGGTGGGCGGCCGGTGATGGCGAAATACACCACGCTGGCCAGGGCATACAAATCAGTCCACGCGCCTTGGCTCATGGTGGCCGCATCGCCGTACTGCTCAATCGGTGCAAAACCGGGTTTGAGCACCACAGTCAAGGCTTGGGTCATGTCTCCGATCACCCTTCGCGCCGCGCCGAAATCAAGCAGCAAGGGGCCACTGGGGGTGAGCAGAATGTTGTCAGGGGCGATGTCTCGGTGGTAACAGCTGGCGCGGTGGATCTCTTCCAGCGCATCGAGCATGGGCAGCAACCACGAGCGGAGCGTGGCTTCGTCGGGCGGCCCGCTGAGGGCGGCCAGCGCCTGTTTCAGCGTCGGGCCCTCGTAGTAAGGCATGGTCATATAGGCGGTGCCATTGGCCTGCCAGAAGCGGTACACCTTCAGCAACGAGGGGTGGTCGAATTGGGCCAACAAACGCGCTTCATTGATGAAACTCTTGAGGCCCGCTTCAAACGTTTCCTCGTGGTGTTTGGACTTCACCACAATGGCCAGCGTGGCGTCTTGCCGCATCGCCAGAGACGACGGCATGTACTCCTTGAGGGCCACATACCGGTCCAGCACCTGGTCGTAACACAGGTAAACGATGCCAAAACCGCCTTCGCCGATCAGCCGATGCACCTCGAACTCGCCAATGCGTGCGCCCACAGGCAGGGCGTGGGGCGATGTCGGAAAGACCGATTTCGGGGTCGGACCGGGCGCAAACACCTCGGTCATCTCATCGGAGACCGAAATGGAGTGTGGGGCTGAAGACGGTGGTGGTTGAGAACTCATGCAACTCGATAGGCCTGCGCGACGAACAACCAAAACAACTGGTCGGTGGTGGGCGGCCCGATTGAGACCAAAGCGATTGTGGCAGAGCACCACCCAATGGGGACAGCCCTTAGGGTGCCCTCAAGACAGCGAACAGCCATACAACCGTGATACGGCGGACGCCTTTGCGCCCCCTCAAGCCGCCACTGGCACAATGTTTTGATGCAATCTAGGGCCTGTCATCAGTCAAATCGCCCCACACTGGAACAGGTGACACTGTGCGCAGTGGACACCCGCGCACCGACCCTGGCACTGGACGCACTCAAGCGCTCACTGGCGCAGGCCGGTTTCGGTCGTGTGGTGTTGTTCACTTCGCAGGAAGGTGTGCGCTTGGCCTCCCACAGCGGCATCGAAACCATCGAGATTGAACCGCTGCGCTCGGGCAGTGACTACTCGCGCTGGGTCGTACAGAACCTGCCACTGCATATCCAAACCTCGCATGTGCTGATCAGCCAATGGGACGGTTTTGTGACCAATGCGAGGGCTTGGTCCGACGAATTTCTGAGTTGGGACTACATCGGCGCACTTTGGCCAGACCAGTCGACCGGCCGCAACGTTGGCAATGGCGGATTTTCCCTGCGCTCACAATCATTTTTGCGGGCTGCACAGGCGCTGCAGCTTCAGAATTTCCACCCCGAAGACCAGGTGCTGTGCCGCGACCACCGTGTGGTCTTGGAGACACAACACGGTATTCGATTTGCGCCACCCGCCGTCGCGCGTCGCTTTGCTTACGAAAACGAAAAGCCCTGCCAGCCGACTTTTGGTTTTCACGGCCCCTACAACCTGCCCAAGGCCCTCAACGAAAGCGAGCTCATGCTGCTCTTGGAACAACTTCCAGATGATTTCTTTCGCAGCCGCGATGCCCGGCGTCTGGCCCGTGCGCTTTTGCTGCGGCGCATGCCTAATGCGGCGAGTGCCTTACTGAGGCGCCGAAGTGCACAAGGGAAATCTGGGCTTCATACCCGGTTGCTCGGTGCAACCGCCGCACTGATGACCTTGCTGAAACCCCACCACCCATGACACAACACCTTGACTTAGGCTGCGGCATCGTTCCTCGCAACCCCTACAGCCGTGACCGCCTTTTTGGCGTGGATCTAAACGGCCAAGCACAAGGCCCCATTCGACGTGCCAACCTCGTGACCCAAGCCATTCCGTTTGGAAATGACGAGTTTGACTCGGTCTCCGCTTACGATTTCCTGGAGCACGTGCCTCGGGTGTTTCCCACACCAGACGGCCTGGGCACACGTTTCCCCTTCATCGAGCTGATGAACGAGGTATGGCGTGTGCTTAAGCATGGTGGTTTGTTCTACGCCGTCACCCCGGTCTACCCAGGCAAAGCTGCTTTCCAAGACCCCACCCACGTCAACATCATGACGGTGGACACCCACACCTACTTTGCGCGGCCCCAGCGCATGGCGGCCATGTACGGTTTCGAGGGTGATTTTTTAGTTCGGCGAATTCAACTCACCCGTCCCGACCCCAAGAAAGCCTACATCGGTCCCCCACAAGGGTGGTGGCAGAAGCTGCGGCTGGCCCATCGCATCCGGCGAGGTGCCTGCGGACATTTGATCTGGGAGTTGGAGGCCGTGAAGAACCCAGCCCAAGAAGCGTCTGTCGCGCGAATTCCTGCGGCTCAATGACTGATCATCCAAGGCCGTTTGCTCGGAAATGCCTTGGCCCCATTGGCCGCGGTGACGGTGGCGCTGCGTTTGATCGAGGTAGAACAACAGCCACAACCGGCTGGGTGGCGTAGCCTTGCATAGGAGCCGTCACTGGACGAACGCGGTGCATGGGCGGCACGTTCGTTGATGCCCATGGCGGTGCGGGTGTCGCTGCTCATACATGCCAGTCGGGGGGCGCTGACAAAGACGCGCGGTGAGGCTGCGCCGCAGTCGGGACAGGTGGCCAGTTCGTTCCGATTGGCAACGGTGCGAAAAGCATCGAAGCCGCCGCAAGACGTGCAGTGGTAGTCGTAGGTGGGCATAGGTTGGCTCCGGTGACTATTGATAAACGGTCGTCATTCCCGGGCAGGCGGGAATCCATCGGTTGCTAGTTGAAGAACTCAGGGTGCGGGCTCGAAAGCGACATGGATTCCGGCCTTCGCGGGAATGACAGACTCTTGACCAAACGCCGAGGCGCTCTTTGCGCCCGCAAGATCACACCAGATCCGGCGACAAAGGCATGTCCACCTTGCCATCGATGTGTTTCACCGGCCCCGCCGCGTTTGGATTGATGTCGAAGTCAAAGATTTGCGTTGGCAGCCACAAGGTGGCGCAGGCATTGGGAATGTCGACCACACCACTGATGTGGCCTTGCACCGGGGCCGTGCCGAGAATCGAGTGCGCTTGGGCGCGGCTGTAGCCAAACTTCGTCAGGTACTCGATCGCGTTCAAACACGCCTGGCGGTAGGCCACGTGCACATCGAGGTAGTGCTGCTTACCCCACTCGTCCACGGAAATGCCTTCAAAGATCAGGTAGTCGTTGTAGTGCGGCGTGATGGGGCTGGGTTTGAAGATGGGGTTTTTGATGCCATACATGGCCATGCCGCCTTTGAGCAGACTCACGCGCATGTGCACCCAGCCGGCCATTTCAATCGCGCCGCAAAAGGTGATTTCGCCATCGCCCTGGCTGAAGTGCAAATCACCGACCGACAAACCTGCGCCATCGACATAGACCGGAAAGTAAATTTTGGAGCCGCGAGACAAGTCTTTGATGTCGCAGTTGCCACCATGCTCACGCGGCGGCACGGTGCGCGCACCCTCGGCAGCGGCTTTGTCACGGTCAGCCCCTTTCATCTTGCCCATGTGGGCGGTGCCCGACGACGGCGGCACCGCCAAAGGCGGCACGCGGTGCGGGTCGGTGGCAATGAAGTCACCTTCGCGTTTATTCCACATCTCCAGCATCTTGCGGTCGGGCAGACAACCAATCAAGCCGGGGTGGATCAGGCCGGCGAAGTTCACTCCCGGCACGTGGCGCGAGCTGGTGAACATGCCCTTGAAGTCCCAGATGGACTTTTGGGCTTGAGGGAAATGGTCGGTCAAAAAGCCGCCGCCGTTCTTTTTGCTGAAAAAGCCGTTAAAACCCCAAAGGCTGTCTTCCTTGGCGCCGATGTCCAGCAAGTCCACCACCAACAAGTCGCCCGGTTCGGCGCCCTTCACACCCACGGGGCCGCTGAGGTAGTGCACCGTGGTGAGGTCGATGTCGCGCACGTCGTCGGCGCTGTTGTTGTTTTTGATGAAACCACCGGTCCAGTCAAAGGTTTCCAGAATGAAATCGTCACCGGGTTTGACCCAGCAGGCCATGGGAATGTCGGGGTGCCAGCGGTTGTGGATGTTTTCGTTCTCGGTGGGCGACTTGCTCAAGTCCACTTTGATGAGGGTGTCTGTCATGGCGTGCTCCTGTTCGTTGTGAGGGATGGAAATCAAACCGAGAGAAATTGCTTGATGCGCGCTGCATCGGTGTTGTCGCGGCTGCTTTCATGAACCAGGCGGCCGCCTTCAATCACGAAGAGGCGGTCGGCCACGTCCATCGCGAAACTCAGCACCTGCTCTGAGACCACGATGCTGATTTTTCGGCGCTTGCGGATCTCGTTCAGGGCGCGGGCAATGTCTTTGATGATGGAAGGCTGGATGCCTTCGGTGGGCTCGTCCAGCAGCAGCACTTTGGGGTTGGTGACCAAAGCGCGTGCAATCGCCAACTGCTGCTGCTGACCGCCCGACAGGTTGCCGCCCTTGCGGCCGCGCATGTCCCACAGCACTGGAAAGAGGGCGTAAATTTCTTCCGGAACACGTTTGTCGGTCGCGTTCTCCAGCCCGGTTTGAATGTTCTCGATCACGGTGAGACTCGGAAAAATCATCCGCCCCTGCGGCACATAGGCGATGCCACGTGCCACGCGCTGGTAGCTCTCTTCTTTCGACACTTCAAACCCGCCGACTTCAATGCTGCCGCTCTTGACGGGCAAGATGCCAATCAGCGACTTGAACAAGGTGGTCTTGCCCATGCCATTGCGGCCCATGATGGCCACCGTTTCATCGGGCTTGACGGTGAAGCTGATGCCATGCAGCGCTTCGCTTTGGCCGTAGGCGACGTGGAGGTTTTGGACATTCAGCATGTGGGGCTTTCTTCGTTTTGTGAGGTTGTCGTTGTTCGAAGCACTGCGTCGGGATATGCGCCCGACAGCGCAGTAACTTTTCTTTGCTTCGCCAAAGAAAAGTCACCAAAAGAAAGGCGACCCCGATTCCGGCGGTCCCGGGGTACCGGGACTGCTCTGCGCTGCTCGGTCAAGACGGGAAGTTCAGAAACTCGCCC